>NZ_CP109179.1:0-600000 GCF_036248255.1 Streptomyces sp. NBC_01717
GCCTGGCTGGCCAGGAGGGGAGGGGGTTGCTCGTTTGTGGCAGGTTCGGCGTAGTGGGTGCATCACTATGATGCAGCATGTAGTGTTGGTGAAAATGCGAGACGTCCCTCAGGGGGTCGGTAGGGATATATTTGCAAGGTTGAGGGTCTCGATGGTGTGGGGGTCTACGGTGTAATGGACGCGGCTCACCCCGGCTGTTATCAATGCTATTTGGCAGCGTGGGCAGGGCTTTGCGAGTTGTGCGGCGCCAGCTGCATCCACGCGGGCAACATAGATGGTGGAGCCCGCCGTTCGCGCAGCGCGGCGGAGGACGGCTTCTTCGGCATGGAAGGTGGCGTGGAGGAAGGTGATTGCCGGATCGTTGCGGCGCCGGTTCGGGGATGCCGCAATTACCCGCGTGCCCGCTGTGAGGACCGCGCCGACTCTGTGCCGGCACTGGGAACGCAGCGCCTGCTTCAGCGCCAGGTTAATCATCGTCAACGTACCAGTGCTTTCGGGCCAGTTGAGGGGTGGACCCCTCCGTGTGGCTGGAGTCTAGTCGCTGGGTCTGAAGCTCTCACTGGAAGAAGAAGCCTTCTCGTCAACGTATGTCGGTACGGCACGCGATTACCTTCTCAGGAGAATGTAGAAAGTGTTCACGCTCCGGCTCAAAGAACACCAGGTAGACCAGAAGTCAGCCTTCCGTAAGTGGGTGGGATTCCCTGCAAGATCATCTGTGCCCCCTCAGGGGGCACGGGGCACGATCGTGTCCGCGACCGGATCGGGGAAGACCATCACCGCCGCCGCGTGCGCGCTGGAGTGCTTCCCTGGCGGGCGGATCCTCGTCACCGTCCCGACTCTGGACCTGCTCGCGCAGACCGCCCAGGCGTGGCGTCTGGTGGGTCACCGGGCCCCGATGGTCGCGGTGTGCTCGCTGGAGAACGATCCGGTGCTGAACGAGCTGGGCGTGCGCACCACTACCAACCCGATCCAACTGGCACTGTGGGCCGGGAGCGGGCCCGTCGTCGTGTTCGCCACCTACGCCTCCCTGGTGGACCGCGAGGACATCGACGCACCAGTGGGCCAGCGGAAGGTCCGCGGGCCGCTCGAGGCCGCTCTGGCAGGCGGGGAGCGGCTCTACGGACAGCAGATGGCCCCGTTCGACCTCGCGATCGTCGATGAGGCCCACGGCACCGCCGGTGATCTTGGTAGGCCGTGGGCGGCCATCCACGACAACCAGCGAATCCCCGCCGACTTCCGGCTCTACCTCACCGCCACCCCTCGCATCCTGGCCTCACCCCGGCCGCAGAAGGGCACGGACGGCCAGGAGTTGGAGCTCGCCTCGATGGGCCAGGACTCCGAGACCTACGGGCCATGGCTGGCCGAGCTCGGGCTCTCAGAAGCGATCGAGCGGGGCATCCTCGCGGGCTTCGAGATCGACGTCCTGGAGATCCGCGACCCCGAGCCCGCCCTCGGGGAATCGGACGAGGCGCAGCGAGGCCGACGCCTCGCTCTCCTGCAGACCGCGCTCCTCGAGCACGCGGCCGCGGACAACCTGCGCACCGTCATGACCTTCCACCAGAAAGTCGAGGAAGCCGCCGCGTTCGCGGAGAAGATGCCGGCGACGGCAGCCGAGCTGTACGTCACCGAGACGTCCGACGACGACCTGGCGGCCGCGGACCGGCTGCCGAAGTCCTCGATCGACGCTGAGTTCTACGAACTCGAGGCCGGCCGCCACGTACCCCCGGACCGCGTCTGGTCTGCCTGGCTCTGCGGCGACCACCTCGTCACCGAACGCCGCGAAATCCTGCACCAGTTCGCCAATGGAATCGACGCCGCCGGCCGACGCGTACACAGAGCATTCCTCGCCAGCTGCCGCGTACTCGGAGAAGGCGTCGACATCACCGGCGAACGTGGAGTGGAAGCCATCTGCTTCGCCGACACCCGCGGCTCGCAAGTGGAGATCGTCCAGAACATCGGCCGCGCGCTCCGGCTCAACCGCGACGGCACCACGAAGGTCGCCAGGATCATCGTGCCGGTGTTCCTGGAGCCCGGCGAGGACCCAACCGACATGGTCGCCTCCGCCAGCTACCGCCCCCTCGTAGCCGTCCTCCAAGGCCTCCGCTCGCACGATGAACGACTCGTCGAGCAACTCGCCAACCGGGCCCTCACCAGCGGGCAGCGCAAGGTGCACCTCCGGCGCGACGAGGACGGGCGGATCATCGGCGCCGGCGGCGAGGTAGGCAAGGACCAGGACCAGGACGACACCGACGCCGCAGCCAAGTCCGCCCTGCTCCACTTCTCCTCTCCCAGGGACGCGGCAACCATCGCGGCCCTCCTGCGCACCCGGGTCTACCGGCCCGAATCCCTGGTCTGGCTCGAGGGCTACCAAGCCCTGCTCCGCTGGCGCACCGAGAACCAGACCACCGGCCTCTACGCCGTTCCCTACGATGCCGAGACCGAGGTCGGCACGACGAAAACCTTTCCGCTCGGAAGGTGGGTCCACCAACAGCGGAAATCACTGCGGACCGGGGAGCTAGAGCCACGCCGCAAGACCCTGCTCGACACGCCGGAGGCCGGGATGGTCTGGGAACCGGGCGACGAGGCATGGGAGAACAAACTCGCCGCGCTGCGGTCCTACCGGCGCGCCACCGGGCACCTCGCACCCCGCCAGGACGCCGTGTGGGGCGAAGCCGACAACGAGCTCGTGCCCATCGGGCAGCTGATCGCCAACCTCCGCCGCAAGAACGGCCTCGGAAAAAACCCCGCACGCGCGCAAGAGCGAGCCGCGCAGCTGGAGGCGATCGACCCCGACTGGAACTGCCCCTGGCCACTCGACTGGCAACGCCACCACCGCGTGCTCGCCGATCTGGTCGACGCCGACGGCGTCCTGCCGGCCATCGATCCGGGGGTGCTGTTCGAGGGCGACGACCTGGGCAAGTGGCTCCAGCGGCAAAAGCACCCGGGCACCTGGGCGCAACTGTCCACCGAGCAGCAGGAACGGCTGTCCGCACTGGGGGTGAGGCCGCTCGAGGCTCCGGCCCCCGCCCCGTCGGCCAAGCCTTCGGCGAAGGGCCCGAACAAGGCGCAGTTGGCATTCCAGCGCGGCCTTGCGGCCCTCGCACAATGGGTAGAACGCGAAGGCGCCGACCGGCCTATCCCCCGCGGCCACAGCGAACAGATCACCGTCGACGGCGAGACAGAACCCGTGACCGTACGGCTCGGCGTATGGATCTCCAACACCCGCGCGAGACGGGACCGGCTTGCCCAGGAGCAGCTGGACGCGCTGCGGGAACTGGGCGTGGAATGGGCGTAGAGCAGCACTCGGTCGGTGGCCCGCTGAACTCCGACGATAGTCCAAGCCGCTCATGGCGGCGCCGGACCGGATGTGCTGCGGGACCCGATGATGCCGTGAGGCCTCGAATGGCTGTCGCGCGGCCCAGGTCGTCTTCTTCGGCGGTAGGGCTTGATCAAAGGGTCACACCAGTGTTGTCATTCAGTACTCTCCGCGCACGATCCGTTCGTGCGCGTGACGTTCCAGCGTCGTTTGGGTGTTGGGGGATGCGTGAACAGCAGGTTAGTGAGCCGTCACCGGCTTGGGGGCGGGAGCACCTCACAGTCAGCATCTCGCCTACTCGTGATCATGGATGTGTTGGGAACTCCCGCAGATCGGGACGGTGCCGTGCCCGGTGCTGTCAAAGCGGTGCGCTCCCTCACTCGGCTGGTGAAGATCGATTTCTGGCTGCGCAATCCGGACTACCTGGCTCATGAGCTGTTGACCGAAGTGGAGGAAGGCCGTCAGCCTCCACAGGACACGCTGCTCTTGGTCGCAGGCATGATCGGCGGGACAGCGCCGTCACTGCATCGCTATCCGATGGCCAAGTACCTCTACGGGGCGTATGAGCGTCCCGACAACGCATTGGCCCTGCTGGCTTCCCGCAAGCACATCAAGATGCTGCGGGTCAATGAGAGCAGTGCCAACGCCCGCAAGGACTACTACCTCTTACTCAAGGGACAGGCCGCGGCGACCGCCCTGCGAGAGCAGGTTCCGCCGATGCAGTGGTACGTGCGTCAGGCTGAGGCCATCAGCTTGATACCGGAAGCCGTCAGCGGAGGGCTCATGCGCCGGCGCCAGTACGAGCATCCAGGGTATGAAGCTGCGGTCAATGGCCGCCTGATCCCTGAGATCACTGAGGAAGTGACCAAACGGACGGAGGACGTGGCGGGGCGGTTTGGCCTTGTCTGGCCGCCGGCATCACAGGACGTCGCAGATGGGGGGCCGCAGACATGACCGAACTGTGGGAGGGCGGTGTTGATGCCGAACCCATCGTGGGTGCGGATGGGTGGATTGCTGAGGTCGTTCGCCGCTCTCGGTGCGGTGAGGAGGAGGTTCGCCAGGTCCTGGCTGCCGAATCGGTCCGGCCTCCGACAGGCTGGAGCACCGGTCGGCACACTTTGGAGGTGCGCGGGGTGCACTTCGCGGGGATCAAGCAGCTGCGGGATGCAGCTCCTGCTCCATTCTCCTTCGCCACCGCGGTTGGCCCGGGGGTCAGCGGGTTCGGCACTCATGAGGTGAACGACGCGGGCAAGTCGAGCTTTTTGCACATCATCTTGTGGGCTATCCGCGGCCGGACCGATATCCAGGACGACGTCAAGAAGTGGCTCCGCGGTGTACTTGTGGAGCTCGCTGTCGATGGTGAGCGCATGGCATGCGTCTTTTCGATCCACAATCGACGCCCGCGCGGCACGGTGTGGTTGCTGGCTCCGGATGCCGAACTTCCGTGGGACGGTTTGAGGCAGGCCAGCGACGAGATCGTGCGCACGGCCTTCGAGGCGAGCGGGGATGCCACGGTAGCTACCCCGGAGCTCACTGAGGAGATCAACAGGATTCTGCGCCCGTACGTGCAGCATGAGCTTGCCTCCTTCTCCTCCGGAGGAGACATGGAGCGCGTCATGGACGGGATCATGACGTCCCGTCTGGGCTTTGAAAGCATCCCCAGCTGGGCGGCCCGGCGCGAGAGCGACCGGATCGACGAGTCCGACGGGACCATGGGCAGACAGGGGTGGCCCACCTGGAGCGGCGCCCTGCTGATCAGCGACCCCAGCATCAAGGTCGTGCTGGGCGAGGAGACATTCGCAGCGGCACGCCTGCTGCAGGTCTATCTCGGCAGTCCTTGGGCTCCCGTCGCCGCCACCGCCCACGCTCACGTCAAGCAGTTGGAGAACCGCATCTCGGTGCTGACTCGGCAGGCCGAACAGGCCAGCACCGCACACAGTGGAAGCCTCGACGACCTCCAGCAAGAGATCGAGCAGATCGACGCCTCTCTCGCAGCCTTGTCACCCGCACCCGACCCTGTCCAGCTTGGTCAGCTCGCAGGCGAACTGCAGCAGGCTTCGGCGGCATATGCACAGGCCAATGCGGTGTGGCTGGAGCGCAGCGAAGCCTACGGGAACACTTCGAAGCTGCTGGAGTCCGCCGAAGCCGATCAGGCGGCACTCACGGAGGCAGCCCACACCCGACGCTTCTGGCACGCGCTCAAGCCCACGTGCTGCCCTCGCTGCGAGACGGACGTCACCCCCGAGCGGTGGGCGGCGGAGAAATCCGGGAGCTGTTCTCTGTGCGCCAGTGATCTGGACCTGGACCTGGAAGCGGACCAGGAGCAGGAAGTGGCTGCGGCCTCGCCCCAGGATCTCCACCAGCTACTCACGGCCGGGGAATCCATCGACTTGGATTCGCTCGACGACCTCACCCAGACCCGCCTGGCCATCCTGCAGCTGGAGGAAGCACTTGCGCAGGAAGAAGGTGCGCTGGACGACGCCAAGCGGCAGCGTGAGCAAGCCGCAGCCGTGCTGGCGAAGGCCCGCTCGCAACTGGAGAGCATCGACACCTCGGTGACCGAACGCCGCATGGCCCTGCAGCTGCGCCGCGCCGAGCTCAGCGGACAGCTCAGCGAGCGCCGCGGCGCCAAAGTCACACTGTTCAGCCAGCAGATCGACGCCCTGCGCAGGCGGTTGAAGATCGTCACTACTGCTGAGGCAGTATCAGTGGATAGGCGCGGCGCCGACCAGAGCGAACTTCTGGCGAAGGTCAACGAGAAACTGACCACCATCGGACAGCACCTGGGGGTCGCGCAGCTGACTCGTGCGGAGCTCAACGGCGGATGCCGGATGGATGTCACCAAGGGCGGCACGACCGTACCGTTCAGCAAGGTCAACGTGGGAGAACGGCTGCGCCTGAAGATCGCTGTGGTGGCAGCGCTGCTGCGGGTCGGGAAGGAGGCCGGCGTCACCCGGCACCCCGGCCTGCTCATTTTGGACTCCGTCGGACGCGAGGAGACCAACCCAGCACACGTTGCCCGCATGCTCGAAGAGCTCATCCAACTCACCGGTGAGATCCCCGGCCTGCAGGTCATCGTCACCAGCGCCCACGGCGCCTACCTGACCGATGCCCTGGGCCCTGATCGGACCTACCTGGCAGAGCCGGGGCATACGCTCTGGTGACGGCCGCCGTCGAGGAATTCAGGGGGAGATGTGAGCCGCGTACTGGCGCGCTTGGAGTCCCTGCGCGAGGCCGAGGCTGACCTCACCCTGGACGCTTTGGGAGGTATGGAAGCGATTCTGGCTGACCAGGAAGACCTCCTGGCCTCACCCGAGATGCCGCTTCTGGTCAGCGTGCTGCTGCACGAGTGGCCGCAGCTGCCAGCACCGGAGCAAGCCGCAGCCTTAATCGTCGAGAGCATCCCGGTACAGGACGCCTTCGCACTTGAAGACATCGTTGACGATGCTCTCTCTTGTCCCGAGGCTCTTCCGCTGCTGGCCACCCCCATCAGCCGAGCCTTGCTGCGCCGGGCCGGTGGCGCCGACGCCGAGGCCGGAATCGCCTTGGAAGGGCTGACGCGCCTGGCTCTGGGCGGCTGGATCCGCTCGCTGCAGGTGCGCAGCCAGCTGGTCGAGCAAGCCACCGATCTGGCCGAAGGCATCGTGGGCTCCGATCCCGACCCCGTATTGATCCAGCGGGTCATCCGCGCCCTGGGTGCTGCCGCCGAGTGGTGGGATGACGCTGAAGTGCCCTCCGCGCTGGAAAGCCTGCTGTCGCTGGAAGCCTGCGAAGACGACATCACCTTCGAACTGGCCATGCTCCACATGCGAACTGGGTTGGCCAAGAACACCCTGGATGAGGCCGTTCCAGCGCTGCGGCAGGCCTTGGTGTGGCTGGACCGGTGCAGTCGCTACGAAGACCGCCTGGACGCCCGCATCTTCCACACCGCTCTGGACGCCCTGCTGTCTTTCACCGCCGGCAACGCCATCTCCGGCTCCACCCTCGAAGACCTGCACGCACTGGTGGTGGAGTACCGGCTGACCGGCCTCCGCGAGCGACCCACCTGGCGCCAGCCCCGAGCGGATGCCACCGCCGCCTGGGTGCAATTCACCGACCGACTGCACGCCCTGCACAGCCTCAACGAGGTGTGGTGGGACCCGCCGGCGCTCATCTCCTCCATTGCTCAGGCCTACAGCGCGCACCGAACCATCCGTCTGCTCGTGCCGCCCGACATCCCCCACGCCGCCGAGGAGCCGCCCGCGTCTGGTGACGCCACAGCACTTCCACACCTGCTGCAGCCCCGGCTCATGAGCTCACTGACGGCCAGGGGTGACAGTTCCGCTTTCCTCGATCGGTGGTTGTCCCTCCACGCCGACGACCCCAGCACCAGCCAGGAAGCCCGGGCCGCAGTTCGTGAACTGCGTGACTTGATGCGCACCGGAGGCGGCAGTGAAGACCCAAAAGGCCGTGAGATCGAGGTCAGCGCCGTCACCTCGGCTCTGGCGCTGACTGCACCGGTGCGAGACCGCCTGACCGCTCTGCTACACAACGAGCCGGAGCTCGCCGAGGACCTCAACAAGTCCGGTCGGGCCGTCCTTGCCGCGCGCGAGCCCGATCTCAGCGACTACGCCAACACAATCTTGCGCGAGCTGCAGGAGGACATCGACCGGATCACCGGCATCGGCGGAGAAGCTGCACTTCGCGTCGAGGAACTGCTGGTCTTCCTCCTGCGCTACACGCGCTGGTCCATCGAGGCCGAGTCCGGCGGCCCGCTGGGCGAACCCTTCCTGCGGCCTTTCACCAAGGGAGAGGAATCGCCAAAGGAGGTCGATATGGCCAAAGACCTCGCCAAACGCCTGTACACGTCGGTCAGCACCAGCCCACGGTGGGAAGTGAAGAACATCGGCTCCGGCCGCACCGACATCGTCCTGTTCTACGGCGCTTTCTACATCGTCATCGAATGCAAGCAGGAACCCAAGAACGCATCGATGGACTACCTGTGCACCCGTTACAGCGTTCAGCCCGCCGAGTACGGTGCCACTGATATCCCCGTGGGTTTTCTCGTTGTCCTCGACCTCACCCCCAAAACCCGCAAAGCGCTGCTCCACCAGTGCCTTCGCGTCACAGAGGTACCCCCAGCCGAACCCGGCGGCCGCCCCCACGCCGTGATCACCGTACGGATCCAGGGGAACACCAGATCCCCCTCGTACTCCTCAACTCCCGCTGCCTACCGCCAGCGCAGCCGTGTAGATCAGCCCTGATCTAGCGATCTGACATTCTGGTGCGCCATGTCCGTTCAACGAGCGCCGCTCAGGGCGGCCGTACCTCCGAACTAGGGAAGGCAGCCGTCGCAGCCGGAGCCCCGGGCACCATGACTGATCTCTCGGGGCTCCCATCCTGTGGGGCAAGGCGTTCTACACGAGCGTGCCCAGGGCCTGCTCAGCCATCTGAATGCCGACCTGGGCGGCCGCCGTCGCTCCCGCTCCCACCAGCATGTCCTTGACCTGGGTCGCAAACTGCCGCATCCGGCCCGGCTCCGGGGTCGGCGACGTCGCTTCGTCATGGAGCTCCTGGGCGACGCGCTCCAGTTCCACTCGGTCCGGGTCGGGCATGCCCAAGGTGTTGCTGATCTGGCCGACGTAACCGGCCAGATGGACGAACGCGCTCGGGTCGATGCCGGCGGTGTTGTTCTGGGTGACGTTCTGCTGCTCACCGATGATGACGCCCTGCGCGTTCGGCAGGAAGTTGTTGTAAGTGGTGCCGGGACGCTGGCGGTTGGTGTACTCCTGCACGCTTCCTCCTGCCAGGGCACAGCTGACGCCCTGAGGTGTGATGGCGACGGTGACGGGTTCGGTCTCGATGTACTTGATCAGCTGGTGCTCAGACAGGTAGCCGAGCGCTTCGTGCAGCTCGGATTCGGTGATCACGGCCCCGGCGAAGAACGACCAAGGTGTGTCAAGGAACAGCACCGGGTTGATGGGCTCGTGGTCGCCTGTGGTGTTGAACAGCCACCGGTGGAAGACATCCATGGTGTGCCGCAAGCGGGCAGCACGGTTCTTCTGCAGCTCCTTCAGCCGGTGCACTTCGACCAGGCCCTCATCGCTGAGGTGGATGGCGTAGAGGCCGGATGCGGCCCGCAAGGCCCTCACCAGGCCTCGCTGTTCCAACTGAAGAGCGAGGGGGGCCAGGTCCTCCTGAAATTCCTGCTCGATGTGTTCCAGGCTGGCGCCACGCCCGGTCCGGGTGTCCAGCAAGAGCAGCAACCGGTCCAGATAGCCGCTGCTCTCGGTCACCTCACCGCCGGAATGCGCGCTGACGGTGGCATCGAGCTGTGCAGACATACGAGCAGGGTTCCGTCGTTGGGCGCGTTCTAGGCTCTTCTTGGTCTCCTTGGCAACACTGTTCGCCCACTTGTCCAGCTCACGCTTATTGATCCCGCTGCGGGCCACATCGCCCTCCTGTCGCACGTGCTTGGGCGACAGGGTACGGGTGGGCACCGACAGTCCGGCCGTGAGTGAAAATGCGGCGACGGCGCGGGCATGGCTGGTGGGCCAGTCAAGAGGACCAAGAGCCTCGAAGGGCTAGTCCACGGGTCGCGGTGCGGGCCAGCCCTGTTGAGTCAGTTCCCTCGGGCGGGACGGGCGTCCAGCGTCGTGCGCAGGCGCTTGGCGATGGGCTGGTACCGCTGGACGAACCTGAGGTCCTTCAGCTGATCGGGCTCGGGCAGCTGCCGGTGCGGGGGTGGTCGCCGGTCGCGCGCACAACCAGGTCCAGGACGTCTCCAGGGCGAGCCGCAGTTCGGCGACCTCTTCGTCCTCCATATATGAGAGACGCGTAACGCGACTATGACGGCCACGGCGGCTTCGCTCACAACTGCTTCGAGGCCTACGCCCGGCGTATGCACCGTCTGCGACGAACCGCCCGAAGCACACTCGTGGGTGTTCGACTCCATCCACGGTGAGCGCCGCCCCCCGCAGGCTGATCCGAGCTCGACGAACGCTCCGGTCCCGACACCGGCCGGACGCCGCCCGGAGTGCGTGAGTCCCGAAGTCTGTGACTTCGGGACTCCCAGACGGTTTCCGGGCCGGGCACTACTTGAGCAGCAGGTGCAGGAGGCCCACCATGCCGACGCCGACCAGGAGGGCGACGCCGACGGCAGGGTGAAGCAGGGCGATGTATGTGGTGACCCCGCCGACCAAGAGCAGGAGCGCGGTACGCAAGTCGAGCCCGTTCCCGTTGTTCACCGACCAACCGCCTTACGGGCGGCGGCACGGCCGTACAGGGCTTCGATCTCGCCATGTGACGCCATGACCTTCGCGCGGGCACGCAGACGGGCCATGTGCCCCTCGACCATCCGGGACGTCATCCCGAGCTCGGCGCCGATCGCCTTCTGGGTCATCTTGGACTCCCAGATCAGGCCGCAGATCGCGCGCACCTCGGGGCCGGCGCCGTCCAGGATCCGCTGGACGGTGTCCTGGAGGACGAACGCGTCCTCGGGGGAACGGATGTATCGGGGACCCCACATGTCCTCGTAGGGTTCCGCGGCGATGGGATCTGCGGCCTCGAACAGGCGTCGGCGGTAGCCGTAGGCCCATTTCTTGAACACGTCGCGGAAGGCGTACAGGCAGGTCTTCACGAAGTAGGTGCGCATCGTCGCGCCCCCCTCCGGGTCCCACTTGCCGGCGGGGAGGAGTTCCTCGGTGAACCTCTGCACGGCGATCTCGACGGCCTGGTGGGCGATCTCGTCACGGATGTCCCCGCGCCGCTTGAGGATCTCAACCTCGAAGTAGCGGGCCCCGAGAGGGACACCGCGCTCCCCGCACTTCTCGATGACCGTCCCGTCCCGCATCCATGCGCGCAGGCACCGCCAGCCATAGACCCACAGGTCGTCGCGCAGGTACTTCATCTCCCAGTGGTCGGGGTCGAAATCGCGGAGCCGAAGGCGTTCGTACAGCGCGCAGTCCGCCGCGTGCTGCTCAAAGTTGCGCCGCTTCGGACCCTTCGACCGCTTACCAACCCCCTGGGGTGACTTGTCCGTTACTTCCGATGTCTGCTCGGGCATGTGGCACCAATCCATCTCGCACATGAAGTTCTACTGGCGGTGCCGTATGGAAAGAACAGCAATTCATCCCACGCACTTTTTGATAATTCCGCGACGAAATCTCGTTTCCGCTGGTCAGCGACGCTCAGGGGTGACGCAAGCGGGTCGACGCGCCACGGCGGCCCGGCGAGTCGCTGGGCCGCCGTGGGAGGGGAAGGCCGGTGGGACAGAGCCCGTGAGTCCCGATGTCACAGACTCCAGGACTCACGGCTCCGAGTGAGCTGGTTCTACTTTTGGGCCCGGACATGAGGCGCTCGGGTCACGCTGCCGGATCGCCGGCCGCCGGGGAGCGGGGTGGGGCTCCAGCCACTCACGCGGGCAGGCGAGGCAAGGGACAGGTCTTTGGGGCTGGGATGCCGGCGACGTCCGTCGTGACCCGCGCCGCCGGCTTGTCGCTGATGCGCACCCAAGGGCTCGTAGCCTGCGTCGGCCAGCGCTGTGTGGAGAATGCAGAAACTGGCAGGCAGAGGCAGACGACGTGGGAGAACTGACGCGACGGACTACAGGTGCCGGCCCTGCCTGTTGGCCGCTTCGAGAGGCGGACATGGGACAGATTGAGCAGGGTTTGGAGCGCGCGTTGCGCACTCGGCCCGTACCCTCAAGCACCGAGGCCCGCCTGCGTTTCCTGCTGGCAGCGCATCGGGGCTCCACCCGGAGGGTGGCCGCCGTGCTGGGGGTGTCGCAGCGCACCGTGCAGCGGTGGGTGACGAAGAAGCCCGGAGCACGTCGTCCCCCGGGGCCGACGCAGGTGCGGGCGATCGAGGAAGCGGTCCTGGCTCGGTGGCAGCCCCGGGTACGGGCCCGTCGGCGTGCCCAGGCAGAGGCGGAGGGGTTCGTCTTCCATACCCGTGCGCGATTCGGATTCGCGGCTCCTGCAGGCTCCTCGGACGATCCGCGGGTTTGGCGTGTAGATCGCCACGTCGGGGTCATCGAGCAGGATGTTCGTGTCGACCGCTACACGCACCGCCCAGGCGTCATCTGGCAGGAGCTCGCCCAGCTTCCGGAGCGTGGCCACGGCCGTCTTGACCTTGTCGATGGCCTTGTCGATGCTGGCCGGCACGGTGGTGTCCCGGGGGCGTACGAGCCAGCGCTGCAACAGGGCAACGGTCCCGTCGAGGCGCTTGGTGACCTCCGGTGTCGGGTGCGGGAACAGCAGCCGGAACAACGGTTCCCATTCCCGTACACGCCCCAGCAGTTCCATCCTTCGCGCCTCGAGTTCGGGGCCGCTGGGTACCCAGCCCCACTTCGCGGCACCAAGGTGCACGATGCCGCTGGACCGGCGGTTCGGATCAACGTTCCTGATCTGCGAGTCCGCGAGGACCTTCAGGAAATCCGCTTCGATCAGGTCCAGGTCCGACCGGAGGCGTTCCAGGTACGTCGGCGGGGCTTGTGTGGCGGCCATCTGCCGATGATGCCGCACGCCTCTGACAGCCCGGCAACACTCAGCGCAGCCCCGGGCCCCGGCCGACGCACTGCAACACGGTGGTGCAACAACGGTCCCAGAAGCCTGATCCGGGGCTCCGCAGCAGGTCAGGGGTGAAACGCCCGGCGGTGTTTCACTGGCTGCGTTTCAGTGCCAAGAGCTGGTGTTGCAGGGCGCCGGGCTCGGTCGAAGCTCTGCGGGCCCGGGACCGGCGCTGCCATCGGGTGCGTCGTGATCGCCGAACGCCGACGGAGGACGCGTTGAGCCAGCAGGAACAGCCCTGGCAGCCGGGCCCGAACGATCTGCCCTTCACCACCCACCTGATCAACCCGCACGGCGACCGCCATCTCGGCTTCAACGATGTTGAAGGCCGGTACTACCGGCTGGCGTAGCCGAAGCCGGCCATGAAGCCGTTCGCGTACGCAGCGACGAGAGTGAAGCCGTCGTGCTCGCAGTGGTGGTCGGCGGTCGGGAAGCTCCGACGAGACCCGCTGGTGCGTGGCCGTACGGGGTGGGGCCAGAATCTTCGCCATGTCAGAAACCTTCTGGGTGGCCCTCGGCTCGATCGGCACCACCCTGGCCTTCGGGGGCGTCGTGTGGCAGGGGTACCTCACGCGCGGAGCACTGAAGGCCAACCAGCTCATGACCGCCGACGCCATCCGCAGCCGACTCGACTCCCAGGCCCCGGGAGTCACCCTCAGGCTCAGTCCCCCGCCATGGGATCCGCTGGCAGCAACCACCATGGGGATGCCGTGCAACCCCTGGCCGCAGGGGCACACCTGGCACTTCCCCGCAGAGCAGGAGGGCGCCAACCGCCTCGTGCTGCAGCAGGTTCTGATCATGGAGAATCTCAGCGACCGACGCGTGCAGGCACGGTTCGACGGCGACCTGGTCGTGGCCGATGAGGACAGGCGGCCCGCTGCCGCCGGCGTCATCGTCCTGGGGCCCGGCGAAACAAGTCAGGACGTCTACCTGCAGCGCGAATTCACCATCAAGGAGCTCTCGGAGAACTACACGGCAAAGCAGGCCGCGCAGGAGCTGCCGCACAAGGTGTTCGGCACGGTTACGGCGGAGGACGACCGTGACAACGGAAGCACGGATCGTTGGGACCTGGTACTGACCGGCTGCCCGGTCCAGCCAGTCCCCGACCGGGAGGGCCTGTGGATGATGGCTCCGTGGCACCTGACCGAGGGATCGGGGCTGCGCACCCTGAACTACAGCCTGCTGCCGTCGCGGCAACGCATCCACTGGATATCACGCGCCAGAGGCATACAACTACCTGCTCCAGACGGCGGGTAGCGGCGTAACACCGCTGATTGGCCGTGGTCGGACGCCTCGGTCGCTCTACTCGGCGGTGTGCTCGGGCGCCGGTACGGAAACTTGGAACAAACGGTTGCTGGACGTTGGGCCCCGGGCCGGTCGGGGCCTGCCGTGGGGCGCAAGGACACGTGCGCCAACGCTCGCCGCACTGGAAGCAGGCCACCCGGTCTGACCCGGGCCGCTATCCGACGACGCCGCCTCTCCCCCGTGTCGTTTGGGTCGCAGCGGTGACCCGGCGTTGGACAGCTTCAGCGATCGTTCGGTACCTGGGAGGACAGGACACCAACTGCAACTGCTCATAGGTACACGTGGTGAAGCGCAGCTCGATGAGCCCTGTCCGGGCTTCGTCGTCGAAACGGGTCCAGTTCTCCATCTGTTCTGGCGGGTAGATCGCGTCTAGGTGATGGGCTCGGGCGACGGGCAGACCGAACACCGGATCCGTCATCGCTTCGATCAAAGGCTGCTTCTGATAACGGACGCCGGAGCGGTGGATGATGTCCAGGCACCACCGCACCGGCCCGCTGCCGTCGTAGCCGTTGATGCCCAGCCCCTTGTAGCCGGTGACGGCGTCGGCGGCTGTGAGGGTGTGGAAGAGGCCGATGCGTCGCAGCACTCCGCTGGCACTCCAAGCACCGGCTCGGAACTGCCGCTCCCACGTCCCTGTGTTCCACCGCTGCTCGAAGGCGAGTTCTTCAGCTGACCACTGCTCTGGTCCTCGCCACAGTGCCTTCCATCCGGTGTCGGCCGCGCGCTCGAGGCTCTCTGTCTCCGCGCGCTTGAAGACTTTGAGGGGCTGACCGGTCAGCCAGGCGGAGGTGCGCTGACCGGCGATGTGCACCTCGACTCCTCTGTGGTCGCGCTGTCGGACGCGCAGTCCGGGGATGCCGTGGACTTCGCCGTCCGGCTCGTAGGAGGGGAGCACACGCGACAGGAGCCTGGCGGCACGCTGCTCGCCTTCAATGACCAGATCGATGGTGTCTGGCTGGGGGCGCACGCGCCGAATCCCGAACGGGTATGCGCTGAAGTCCGTGTAAGAGTCGAGGACCTGGTGGAACAGCGTGGCCTCGAAGATCCGCTGGTCCGCGCAGTCCGCGGGCGGGATGGGCGGCCGTCCGGGGCGCAGCAGGCTCTTCGCCTGTTGATAGGACTCGTTTGTGTACAGCTGGCGGCGGGTGGCGAGGCGGCTGAGCTGGTCGTGGCGCATGGGCGGTCGGGTCCTGTGTCTCCGTACCGGTCGGCCCTCCGGTAGCGGCGATAGGGCCGTATCCGGGTAATGGATGCGCGTGATCGCGGAGTGAAGCTGAGCTCCTTCGCATCCTCTTCGGGAACGTCTACGGGCCGATGGCGTTCGAGGAGCACGGCCCTGCCGCGGCCGCCTTGGCTGCAGAGTAGCCGTCACGTCGGGCGGGTCCAGCATGCTTCACCCGTTCGTGGGCGGGGCGGCTCGCCGAGGGCCCAAGAGCCGAAGTAGTCGCCAGCCCCTGCCCGACTCGTAGGGCGGTGGTGTGACGGTTGCCTAATGTGGTGAGCACTCGGTAGGTGGTGTTCCAGTCGTGCTGGGCCTGCGGGTCCGAGAGCAGGACGCGTGGGCCGGGGCTGTCTTCCCCGCCGCGCACGAGCCGCTCAGCTTGCTTCCCTCCTCCATGTTGATCTGCGTGATCGCGGGCGCCGGGCAGTCCGGGCGTGCCAGGTCTCGCTGATCCCGCCACCGGACTTCACGTATCCGCCCGGCAGGACGAAGCAGTCGGTGCAGTCGACGCGTTCCGCATCGGTCATCGCAGAGCTCCCTTCTAGGACGTGTTTGAGATGTTGATCAAGGTCGTGAAATGATCTTCAGATGTCTCGTGGCGATCTGACGGATGCGCAGTGGGAGCGGCTGGAAGCGGTGTTGCCGCCGATACCGAAGATGGGTCGACCTCCGAGGGATCGGCGGCAGGTGTTCGACGGGATCTGGTGGCGGGCCCGGACCGGCTCGCCTTGGAGGGATCTGCCCGAGCGATACGGCCCCTGGGAGACCGCGTATGCGGTGTTCCGACGGTGGCAGATCGACGAAACATGGGCCCGCGTCCTGAAGAAGTTGCAGGTCAAGGCAGATGCGGATGGGATCATCGAGTGGGAGGTCTCGGTCGACTCCACCGTCTGCCGGGCTCACCAGCACGCCGCCGGGGCCCGCAAAAGGGGCTGACGATCCGGGCCGGACGCGTCCGAACGGCCTCGCGGCCGAGCCGGACGACCACGGCCTGGGACGCTCGCGCGGCGGACTGACCACCAAGATTCACCTCGCCGTCGACGCCTCCTTCCACGTCCTCGCTGCCGTCATCACCGCCGGCCAACGAGGCGACGCGCCCGCCTTCGAGCAGGTGATGGACCGAATTCGTGTCCCCCGGATCAGCGGTGGACGCCCCCGCACCCGGCCCGGACATGTGCTTGCCGACCGGGCGTACTCCTCCCGTCAGATTCGCTCCTACCTGCGCAAACGCGGGATCGCGCACACCATCCCGGAGAAGCGAGACCAGGCCGGACACCGACTCCGCCGCGGTTCCGCCGGAGGCCGTCCGCCCGGCTTCGACCGCGAAATGTACAAGCGCAGGCACAAAGTCGAGTGCCGGATCGGCCTTCTGAAGCAGGCGAGAGGCGTTGCGACCAGGTACGACAAGCTCGCCGTCCGCTACGAGTCGACCGTCCAACTCACCCTCATACGGCAGGCGCTGTGACCACATCTCAAACACGTCCTAGTGGAGGCAGAGCCTGCCATCCCATCAATGGGCGACCGGGGATCTCCTCCGCCGTAGCCCGCCGGCCCCGGGGCCCGAAGCGAGGGCTTCGGCCATGGCGGTGCAGCGCGGGTCCTTCGCGTGCGAGGCCATCGTCAGCTCCTTTCCGGGCCCGTGAGGTGCGGCCACAGCAGCTTGAGGTCGTGGGCGACCCGCTCGGCCAGGACGTCGGGGTCGTTGGCCGTCCACTGGTGAGCTGTCCCGATGGCGTCGGCCGCCTTCGTCCTGGAGGTGCCCGTGCGGGGGAAAGAGCCGGAAGTGATGCGGGCGGTGAAGGTCGCCGGGGCCGGCGGGCGGGGCAGGAAGAGCAGCGGGTGGTGCGGGGTGAAGTCGAAGTGGCCGAGGCGGGCTGCGGGCGCTTCGCCGAAGAGCTGCGGTTCGGTCCACAGGCCGACAGTGACGACGATCCAGGTGTGCGGGTGGTCCGGGTCGTTGCACAGCCACAGGTCGAACGTGCCGACCAGGAGGTTCTCCTCCCACGTCCAGACCTTCGCCCGCGGATCAAGAGCATCAGCCCCGTCCACGCGCAGCGGCATCAGGGCGCGCTCGAACGGGGCGATCAGATCGTCGTAGGCGGCCCGCATCGCCACGCTGCCGGCGTGGTCGTACGTCAGCTCGCGGTCCGGCGTGATCTCCCACTTCAAACCGTCGGGAAGCTGGGTGGTCAGGTACTGGCGCAGCGGGGCAATGGCCGGCGGCAGGCCGTCCTTGTCGAGTCGGGCATGCTCGGCTGCGGGCAGGCGGACCCACCAGGCGTAATACGGCGTTTCGTCGTCGTAGGAGTCGTCGTCGACGCAGTGCTCGTACACGCAGCCCAGCGAGGCGGCCAGCTCCGTCATCGTCTCCCCGGTGCGCTCGTCCAGATCCGGATCCTCGCCCGCGAGCTGCGATGGGTCTTGAACCTCGAGGCGCCACACCACCCACTCGAAGTCCTTGAAATCCTTCACGCGCCCCGTGTGACCCCCGCTGTACCCGGCCACGTCCCGCTCCCCTGCCTCGCCCAGCTCCGACAGTCCAGTACATCAAGGCCCACCAGGCAGGCGGGAACGTTCGGCGACACCCGGCCCGGACGAGCGACGCACAGGACCGACGGCTCCAGGGCCTTGAGGGACGTGCCGGGCCCTTGGCAATGGGCAGCAGCACGCAGGTACTGAAGGTGGGTAAGCCGTCGGGGAGGCCGGCTTGCCCAGGTTCCCCTGCGGCTTACCCGAGAGCGTCGGTCATGCGGAAGATACGACCCTTTTTCACCATAGTGCTGGCCTCTGTCGGTCTGACATAGGCTTTGCCCTTGTATTTGCGGACAAGGCAAGTGATGGGGCTGCGTCATGAAGGAAGGCATGCTGCCGCCAGGGCAGCGCCTGGCCAAAGGGTGGCCCGTCTCGCACTACGGGCCGGTGCCCCGCTTCCGCCCCGACCGGTGGAACCTGCAGGTGTTCGGCGCGACCGCGAGCGGACAGACCCACTCCTGGACGTTCGATGAAGTCGCCATCATGCCAAAGATCACCGTGCATGCGGACCTGCACTGCGCCTCAGGCACCAGCACCACCGGCCACATGTTCTTCGGCGTTCCGGCCCGCACCCTGCTGGACCTTGCCCCGCCCGCCGCAGGCGTGTCCCACGTCATGGCCTGGGCCGAGTACGGGTACAGCGCGAACCTGCGCCTGAGCGACTTCATCGCCGACACCACGGTCATGGCCACCCACCACGACGACGAGCCGCTCACCGTCGAACACGGCTTCCCCCTGCGTCTGGTGGTCCCGCACCTTTTCGGCTACAAGGGCCCCAAATGGCTGCGCGGCATCGAGTACATGACGCAGGACCGCCGCGGGTTCTGGGAGGAACGCGGCTACCACAACATCGCCGACCCCTGGGCCGGCCAACGCCACTCCTACCAGGAGGACGGCGGCCCTTAGCTTCGCGGGCAAACCCCAGGGGCACGCCGACCAAGCGTTGTCCGGGACGCGGATGCCGCCGCCCCGGCCAGACCCACAAGGCGAGGTCCCCCATGGTCATGCGCACCCACGACGGCAGCGTCGGCGACGTCGACTACGGCACCATCGGTGCCGCCTACGCCGCTTGGCGCCGCCCCGACGAACGCATCGCCCACGTCATCGCCCAGGCCCTCGGCGGTGCGCGCACCGTCCTCAACGTCGGTGCGGGCACCGGATCGTACGAGACCGCCGCGCACACGATCACCGCGGTCGAACCCTCACTGGCCATGCGAGCCCAGCGGCCGGCCGAACTCGCCACCGCCGTCGACGCCGTCGCCGAAGACCTCCCCTTCCCCGACGGACACTTCGACGCATCGATGACCCTCTTCAGCGTCCACCAGTGGTCCGATGCCACCGCCGGACTACGCGAGATGCGACGTGTCACCCGCGGCCCCGTCGTCGTACTGACCTGCGACCCGGCCCGCGTACGCGACTTCTGGCTCTACGAGTACGCCCCCGACGTCCTCGACACCGAAGCCCGCCGCTACCCGCCCCTCGGCCAACTCACCGCCGCTCTCGGCGGCACCACCACCATCCAGTCCGTCCCCATCCCGCTGGACTGCACCGACGGCTTCAACGAGGCCTATTACGGCCGCCCCGAACTCCTCCTCAACCCCGCAGCCCGACAAGCCTGCTCGGCCTGGAGCTTCATCGACGACCATGCCCGCCAAGCCTTCGACACCTCCCTGCGCCGCGCCCTCGGCTCAGGCACCTGGGATGAGGCCTTCGGCCACCTCCGCAACCGCCCGACCTACAACGGATCACTCGTCCTCCTCCGCGCAACCCCCTGACCAACAGCAGCGCCCCGACACAGGTATCTGCCAACACAGCTCACCACCGACTCAGGTGCCGAGCCGGCAGGAGCGCCAGCGCCAAGCGCTGCGGCTGATGAGGCCGAGTGCTTCGAGGCGGCCGAGCTGGTGAGCGACGGTGCCGGTGCTGGACAGGCCGACGCGCTCGCCGATCTGCCGCACGGCCGGCCCCTCACCACACTCGATGATCGAGTTCCGGATGACCCGCAGGATCGACTCCTGCCTCGGCGAGAGCCCACCGCCTCCGCTCATGCCGATCCCCCGCCGCAGCTCTGTGTACGGGCGAAGCGACGCAGCTCCACCCGGGCAGCCGGCGCACTGCCGGGGACGGTGGTCCAGAAGGGGTGCCACCAGATCCTGCCGGACAGCTCCAGCAGGCGACGGCGCAGGACGGCGGAATGTCCCGCGAACCCAGCACACCCTGGCGAACGAGCTGAGGGACCTGACTGCCTGACGCCGCGATCAACCGCTCGCGAAGCTCCTGCTCCCCGACCCGGCGGAACAGGGACGGCGTACTGTCCCCCGCTGGACGTTGACGCCGGCGAAGGCGTTCAGCTTTGCGGCCACCAGGCTCAGACCACGACGCACCAAGGCATCGAACAGCCACTTCGGCACCTCCGGCAATTGGGGCAGTGTTCCCCGTCGGCCGGCGGAACTTTCTCCTTCTCCCAGTCCTCGCGAGGGTCCAGTCGGTAGGGGCCGCCGTTCAGCGGGCCGGCGCCTCTTTCGCCTGGCGTCCAGCTCGGCGCGCTGCTCCTGGCGCTGCCGCTCCCGTTCCGCCTCACGGAGGGCAGTTCAGGCATATGAGGTCAACGAACGACGCGACGCAGGTGTCACCCGTCGCCGTGCGACCGGTCAGGGAGTGTCGCCGGACCAGTCCCAGCGGCGCCGGTCGCCGGGGCGCGGGTCATACATCGCCCGCCCCCCAGCACCGAACTGCCCGAGCTCCGTCATCAGGGCGACACCGGTATCGATCTCGCCCTTCGTCCAGCCGGTGATGTCGAGCAGCAGGCCGTCCAGCGGCCCGCCGACCAGCTCGGCGTAGGTGCGTCCCGGCTGCGGTCCGGGCCGGGGATCGTCATGGTCGGCGCCGTAGACCCGGCCGCGCAGCAACTCCTCATCCCTGTCCATACGTCCCAGGCTCCCAGCCACCACCGACAGTGCGGGCTTGCCCAGGTTCACCTTTGGCTTGCCCGCCCGTGTCGGCACAGGCTTGCCCGGGTCAGGGGCCAAAGCTCGCCAGCCGCCGGACCAGTGGGTTCGCACGCGTTGACGGAGGGAGCCACCAGAGGCTTGCCCGGCGCTCAGCGGGGCGCACCCGGACTCTGGCCGGGGCCGGGCTGGTGCGGGCGGTGCGCACGCTGGTCGTTCTCGCGGTGCGGGCGCGGTGCGGTTTCGTCGGGGAGACCAGGGGCCTGGTGCATCCGCTCGCGAGCCCCCGCGTTCAGCTTCGTGCCCGCCCGCTCGAACCGAAGCAGCTGGTCGGCAGTCAACTCCAGCGTTTCCATGTCGGTGCGCAGTGCGTCCAGGTCGACGGCCCGGCGGGCCTTGAGGACAGGGCGGTCCTCCTCCTGGGCGAAGACGTCCAGTTGCTCGGGCATCGCGGCCTGCTGGTGGACCGCCACGTCGTACGGATCCCGGCCGGTGCGGCGGGCTGGCCGCAGCTGCGCCGTCAGCACCGCGCCGGCGATGACGGCGCGGTCGTAGCGCAGCGGCACCCGGGGTATGTCCTGCTGCCCCGCTTCCAGGGGAAGCCGGGGTGCGGCCGGGTCGCCGGGGCCGGCCGGGGGATTGCGGTCCGGCTCGGGAACGTCGGTCGGCGGGCGCCGGGCGAAAGCGGCGCCCGGGAGGGCCCAGCGGGTGGTGTAGAGGCGGTACTCCGGGCGCGCGCCGCGCGACGTCCTCGCGTCGGTGATGTCGGTGCAGTGCGCGGCGAGCGCGGCGTCCACGATCTGCTCGTCCAGGCCACGCTCGTGGCGGCGGCCTCGCAGGACGAGGGCGAGGTGGCGGCGGGCTTCGGCAAGCAGGTGCCGACGGTGGAACCAGCCGCCGCCGTTCATCACGAACACGCGCGCGGTGACGTCGACGGCCGCCAGGGCGACGTCGACCACCGCGGCGACACGGGCCCGGATCACGGCGGCCGCGGCGCGGGCGCGCTCGAGCAGGGACTCGATGACGTTGAGCTCCACCCCGGAGCTGAGGATGGCGCTCGCCTTCCACCAGGCGCGCAGCTGAGCAAGCGGCCGGGCGCGCTGCTTGGGCGGCCGGGTCTTGCGGGCGGCGATCCGGTTCAGCCTGGTGCGGGCCCGCTCGGAGACGACGGGCAGGAACTTCAGCTCGCCGTCGTCGTCGACGGCGGTGACGTACTCGGCCTCCAGCTCCGTCAGGCAGGCGGCGATCTGCTCGCCGCGCCGCGCGGTCCAGCCGATCAGCTCATGCGGGACCCCGGCGATCTCCATGACCGGTCGGCGGCCCGGCGTGACCGTGCGCGGCTCAGAGGCCAACCCCAACGCCTCGCAGGCCTCAGCCATGACGAGCTCGTTGTAGAGCGCGGACGCGGCGACGGTGTTCTCGTACAGGGCCTCTGTGTGTACAGAACCCCACGTGCCGTCCGGGCGCTGCCCCTTCACCGACAACAGCAGATGGTCATGCAGCAACGGCATCTGGGACCGTGCCTCGTAGTGGCGAAAGCGCGCGGCAACCAGACCGCCGGGCGGCCGGACGCAGTGAATGCCACCGCTGCCGAACCGAATCACCGCCACCTGGTCCTCGATCCACTCCAGCACCATCTCGATCGCGCGCTCGTGCGCGGCCTCGATCGCCCGCCGGGTCTCGTCATCACCCAGCGCCCACAACAGGTAGATCGTCGGCTGCGGCCGGAACACCAAATCCAGTCCGGTGACCTTCACCCGGCGCCCGACCGCCCCGGACCGCCACGCCGCCGCCGGGGACTCCCCCGCGGCCAACCGGTCGGCTTCGATCCGGTCGGCGTGCGGGTGCCGGCCTCCCTCGCCGAACAAGTTCCGCAACTGCCGCTCGGTGACCTCCTCCCCCGCCACCAGACCCAGCACCACAAGGCCCCGGCCCATCCATCGCCCGGCCGGGACACCAGCCTCTTCCTGAGCCTTCCTCAGCGGTGCGCGGGGCGGGCGCCGGCCGTCACCGACGACGACCTGACGCAGGTAGTACCGGTACATCTGCCCAGCAGTGATCCTCGCGATATCCATCATGAAGACCACACCACACCCCCTGACCTGCAAGGAAAGAGCGAGATCCCGCGCCTCCCGCCAGGCGGGACAGACAGCCGAACCATTTTCCCGGCGGCCCGCCAGGCGGGAAGCCGCTCCAGGAGCCCGAGCCGAGTGTCATCGCTCTCCGGTCCAGCACGTGCTTCCCGGTCCAGCACGTGCTTCGGCCCCACAAACAACCGCGCAGCTCGGTCAGCGGGCGCCCAAGCTCCTCGGGCAACTGGGTCCTACCCGCCGCGATCGGACCCAGCCTGTAGCGGGCGCGGTTGTTCATCGGGAACGGGAGGTCCATGCGCTGCCGGCCCAAAGCGGCGTGGCCGCCCGCCAGACGGTGAACTGCACGGTCCCTCCGGAGCACGCCTCGAGTACAGGAGGCGTTCAACGGCCCTTGCATGACCGGTACCGCTCCCGGTGCCCGGGGGCGGACCCAGCCTGTAGCGGGCGCGGTTGTTCATCGGGAACGGGAGGTCCATGCGCTGCCGGCCCAAAGCGGCGTGGCCGCCCGCCAGACGGTGAACTGCACGGTCCCTCCGGAGCACGCCTCGAGTACAGGAGGCGTTCAACGGCCCTTGCATGACCGGTACCGCTCCCGGTGCCCCGGGGCGGCGTCGTGTTCTGCGAGCGTCAGGTGGTGGTGGGCCAGGTCCGCAGCAGCGCGGCGATCCTCGCGGCGGTGCAGGCGGAATCGAGGAGGAGGTCTTTGAGAGCGATGGCGTCGTCGCGGGTGGGCTTCACGGGGATACCGGCGGCTTCGAGATACATGACGCCGGTGGCGGCGGCCACGGCCATGTTGGAGCGCTCGAGCCAGCGGCAGCGGCCGAGGTTGTCCACGAGTGCTGCGGCTTTGGCGTAGGGGCCGTCGTAGACGGGCTGCTCGAAGAGTTCGGCCCGGTGGCGGGCGACAGCGGCGATGGGGACGCCGTAGTCGTCGGGGGCGGGATCGTCCGCGCCGGCCGCTTCGGCGACCTGCAGGATCCAGGGAACGTCGATGTGCAGTTCCATCACGCGGCGCGCGCTCCCGCAGGCGCCTGCTGGGCGTCTTCGGCCTCGTCGAAGACCGCCTGGTGCTCGGACAGGAAGCGGGCGGCGGCGTCCACCGCGCGGGCGCGCAGGCCGCTGGCGTCGTCCTGCACGAGACGGGCGAGGTAGTCCCCGATGCTCAGTCCGAGGTCGGCGGCGCGCTTCTTCGCGAGTTCCGCGACATCCTGATCCACGCGTGCGCCCAGCTGTGTCTTGGCCATACCCCACATGGTAACATCTGTTACCAGCCTGTCCAGGCAACGGCGGAAGCAGCGGTCCCGTCCGTCCGATCCCCGCCGAAGAGGGCCGCGACCAGGCTCTCTTGCCCGGTGGACAGCCGATGAGACCACAGGTGAAATCGATGCACTACGGGGGCTGCGCGCCCAGTCGCAGGTTCACGTGCCCTCGGGCATCAAGGAACGCGGCGGGCATCGGCGCAGGGGCGGGCGACGGGTGCGGGCGACAGCAGACTTGAGAACTGCGGGGAGCGGGAACATCCGATGGGCGTCGTGAGCGAAAGCCTCGGTCATGCAGTAGCGGCCGCGGCCACCCGGCCGATCCCGAGATCGGCGGGCGCGCAGGTGCGGTTCCTGGTGAAACGGCTCAAGGGCACCAGGCCGGTGGCCGACTTGCTGGGGGTCTCCCAGCGCACCGTCGAGCGGTACGCCAGGAACCAGATCAAGACGCCGCGGGCACAGCTCGGCGCCCGGCTCGCCGACGAGGTCCGCACACGGTGGCAGCCGCGGGTGAAGGAGGACGCGAAGAAGAACGCGGCCGTCTCCACCGGCATCGTCGTGGAAACCAGAGCGCGGTTCGGGTTCACCGCCGCGCCGGGCAGCACGGACGACGCACGCATCCGGCGCATCACCCAGCACCTTCCCGCCACCTACGCAGCCCGCCTCTTCGACGCACAGGCCGCCGGCGCCCCGGAGCAGCAGCTCCAGGCCGTCCTCGCCGAAGGACTCCAACAGGAGTACTTCAAGGACCGCGGCCGCCGTGCCGACGGACTCCTGGTCGAATTCACCGACATCGACTACATAGAACTCAGCCTCTGACACAGCACCGAAGCCCTCACCGAGCGCTTCGGTCGGCGAGTTGGAGTTGGCCGGGCGAGTTGAGCGCGACGGGCGACGAGGCCACCAGCGGGCCGGCGGGTGCCGCCCCGCGCGCCGCAGCCGCAGGCGCCGTCGGCAGTACGAGCACATCGCGTGGAAGGCACCCGAACACGCACCGACCCGCTCCCCGTGACGCGGTCCTGCCCGCGCGGCCCGGCACTCCAGGTACGCGAACTTGCGGCGGGCGATCTCGCGCAGCGCGAAGACCCCCGGCAACGCCGTCAGATGCGCCAGGAGCGGATGCGGTCGCCTGCCTGGTAGACGCCTGCCTTGCCGGACTGGATGCCGCGGACCAGTTCCACCAGCGCACCGTACGGGGCGTCGATACCCTCACCCGAGGCGTGCATGTAAGCCGCAGCGACCTGACAGGCGTAGAGGGAGTTGCGGTACGGCAGCGGCTGGAGCCGGACCAGGCTGTGCAGGAGAGCAGCGGCACGCCACGCCGCATCGGGTTCGGCGGTGGCGGGACGCGGGACGCGGGTCCTGTGGCGGGCCACAGCCGCGACGAGAGCGGAGTAATCGGCGACCGCGACATCTTCGGGAACAGCCTGCTCCTGGACATCCAGGAGCCAGGAGACGTCAACGTAGAGGACCATCACGCAGCTTCGACTCCCTACCCGCGGCCGGCAGATGCACCTGCACATGGTGAGAGACCCTGGGCAAGCAGCAACGCTGGTGCTCGTTCTGCCCCGTGGGCTGGCGGAGGGCTGGGCCGATGTCGAGCGCCGGCACCGGAACTGGTGCGAAGACAGCGGTCTGCGACCGCTGTGGACGACCCCGCAGCTCAATCCCGTGGAATCCGCCTACCTCAACGCCTATCCCAGTCTCGAAATCTCACGAGCCAGGCGGGCCGCGGTGGGCAGCGTTCTGCTCCGACGTATTGCTCTCTTCCACACCGTCACCGCCTTCTACCGTGTCCAATGCTGGGACGACGGCGACAGCTGGAAGATCGACGCCCGCACCGCCCATCCTCGGGCCATCTGGCACGACCAGCTCCTGCAGCGGCTGTGCCACCCACGATGGGGCCTGCCGGTGCACGTGGCCCACCGGTTCTGCCACTGCGCCGAACTGGACGCCCCCTATCAGTGGAACCACACCTGCGCCTTCTACTTCAACGGCCTCACCACCGGCAAGGACGACCGCATCTATCTGCGCGTCCACGCCAGCCCCGAAGGACACGACTACGTTCGGCAGATCAAGAAACTGCGCCAGGTCGGCGCACCAGAAGTCTGGATGGCCCGTGCCTTCCCCAGCAAGCGGTTCAGCACTACGACCAGCACTATCAGGCGGAATGACTGCGGTAATGGAACGTCTGCCCACCGACCGAGGGGTTGCGCATGCCTGGACCGGACCTGCCGGCGCCGGCAGTCCCCATGACCGCGGAAGCCCTACTCACCCGCTGGCCCACCGCCACGCAGAAGGTGGAACTCCTCCATGGCGTGCTCATCTTCACCGGCGATTTCGACGAGCGTGACCTGGAGACAGCACGCCGTACCTATCCAGGACGCCGGACGGCACTGAACGCCGACGGCGGCCTGGAAGTACATCCGGCCGGCCCTGGATCCCCCATACCGCTCGTAGGCTGGGCGTCCGGAGCTCCCGAGCCGGAGGACGGCGTCTGATCGGGTGCTGCCCTCAGCCAGCAGCGCGGCGTTCGTCGCGCCGATGATCGGCGGTGGCCGTTCCGATGCCCTCGCCAGCCTCCGCCAGCGAGATCGCGGTGCCTGCCACCATGAGTCTTGGACTCTACGAGTCGAACCAGCGGTACCAGATGGGCGTGCCTACGCCTGCGTGCCGGTTCTGGTGGGTGGTACGGCACTGTTCGGGCGTGGTCGGCGTCTCCTCGTGGGCCAGCCAGTCGAGGTACCACTCCGCGAATGTCGCGGCTTGGCGGTCATCGTTGAGCAGCGGGTTCAGGCGATCGCACGTCGCGCGCCCGTCGAACCACATGGTCCCTCGCATGGGCCCGCTGACCACCAGAAGCGTGTAGAAGCCGCAGCCGTCGTCGCAGAGAAAGACAGCCCCGGTGGCCCGAGCGGCTTCAATCGCATACGCGGCCTCCTGCCAAGCGTCGTGGTCGGCTTGGTAGACCGCGTCGGAGGTGTAGTTCTCCCGCTTCGGCTGGTTGTCCCAGGCGTCCTCGCTCGCCGCCAGTGCGGTGTCATGGTCGGGGAAGGGGACATGCAGCTTCTCGTGGTCCCCATACCGAGCGTCGTCCCAATCCCAGCGCGACCCGTTGAACTGCAGCCTCCGCACCCGGCCGCCCGCGCTGACACGCAGCAGATACTGGCGGTAGTCCTCGGGGAACTCCACGCCGAACTGTTCCTCAGCCTGGCGCACCTGCGTCTCGCTCAGGACTGCCGGGAGGTGTCTGCCGAGGCCCGTGCCATGCCGCGCGTAGAGAGCGACGGTCCGATCCCGTACCTCATCCCAGTTCACTGCCTGCATGCCGCTGCTTCCTCCGACGATGATCGAGGTGGTCACGATTCAGTGGTCCGTTCAGGTCGAGGGGTGGCTGACAAGGAATTCCGTACAAGCAAGGAGGCCCGGGACCGGAACGACGGCCCTATACGGGTTACGACAGCGGCCTCCTCAGGTAGCTAGGTCTCGCCAGGCTCCCATGTAAGGCTGGTGACTCCGCGCTGCAGGGGACCTACGCATGGTCGCGGACGCCATCGAGGGCCTCGGTACCAGGTTCGACCAGACCCGTATCGACTGGCCACGCAACGTGAGCCCTGCTACACCGGAGGGAAGGGAGGTGTGTATGCCTCGTGATCCGGTTAAGGGGCTGACCGCGTTCCTTGCGGCAGTGGCAGTCCCGCTTGTCGTATGCGCGCTCCTGATACCCGTCCGAGACACCCTGTCCCAGACCAACGTGGCTCTGATCTTGATGTTGGTCGTCGCGGCGGTGGCCGCCCTCAGCTACCGCTGGGCCGCGGCACTCACAGCCCTCTCCGCCGCCGTGTGGTTCGTCTTCTTCTTCACCACCCCGTACGAAAGCTTCACCCGCTTCAACAACACGGACGACATCGTTACCGCCGGGCTGCTGCTCGTCGTCGGCCTGGTGGTCTCTCAGCTGGCCCGCCGCTATTCCCGTGAGCAAGCCATCGCCACCACGCTGCAGCGCAGCCTGCTGCCTCGTGTGCTGCCGGACACCAGCGCCGTGCGGCCGGCGTTCCGGTACGTGCCCGCCGAGGCCGAGGTCGGCGGGGACTGGTTCGACGTGATCCCTCTCCCCGGATTCCGCACCGCGCTGGTAATCGGGGACGTGGTCGGCCACGGCCTGCGCTCCGCGGTCATCATGGGGCGGCTACGCACCGCAGTCCTCAGTTTCTCCACCCTCGATCTGCCGCCCGACGAACTGCTGGCCCGCCTTGACGATGTGGTCAACCAGATGGACGCGGAAGCGGGTGCCGGTCAGGATGTGAACGTCGCGGCTACGTGCCTGTATGCGATCTACGACCCGGTCTCCCGTAGCTGCACGATGGCAAGAGCCGGTCACTATCCGCCCGCCATCGTCCATCCGGACGGCCGCGTGGAGATTGTCGACCTGCCCGAAGGACCCCCGCTCGGTCTGGGCGGCCTGCGCTTTCAGGCCGCCGAGTGGCAGCTGCCGGAGGACACGCAGCTCGTGCTCTACACCGACGGGCTCATCTACAACCGGTACCGCGACATCGGGACCGGCCTGAAGCTGCTGTGCGACACGCTTTCCGGCGCGGGAATCGACCCGGAAAAGACGTGCGAGATGATCCTGAAGGCGGTGCTACCCGCCCGTTCAGTCGATGACGCCGCTCTCCTGGTCGCCCGAACCCGCACCTTTCCCCGTGACCGTATCGCCGAATGGGACATCCCGGCCATTCCCGCCGCAGTGCCCGCCCTACGCACCGAGGTGTCCGCGAAGCTGGCCGAGTGGAACCTGGAGGAGACGGCATTCGATACCGAACTGATCCTCAGCGAGCTGGTCACCAACGCCATCCGTTACGGGGCACCCCCCATCCACCTGCGCCTTCTGCTCAATACCACCCTGGTGGTGGAGGTCAGCGACGGCAGTAGCACCTCCCCGCACCTGCGCTACGCGACGGACATGGACGAAGGCGGTCGCGGAATCTTCCTCGTCGCCCAGTTCGCCGAGCGGTGGGGAATCCGCTTCACCCCCACCGGGAAGATCGTCTGGGCCGAGCAGCCGACCCCGTCGGTTCCCGTCGTCCCCGTCCTGGCCTCGGTTGGGTGACCGGGCTGGACTGCCCGAAGTCCTCACCGAGACTATGTGCTGGCGACTCCTGCCTCGATCCCAGACGGTCGGCGGGAGGGGCGGGAACTTGTCTGGGTGTGCAGACGGCACGGTGCGGCAGAACGGACACTGCGAATTCGTGGGGGCGCCGCCCCTTTCCTTCGATCTTCCGTTCCTCTTGCTCGGGGTGACCGCGCTCGGGTTCGTCGTGGTCATGCACCGCAAATTGCACGGCAAAGGGGGCATCTTTGCGTCACCGCAGGTGGGACGCACCGCAATGCGACTACTCCAGGCGTGATGAAAGACCGAGGCTAGACGGCGAGCAACCCGGCGAGCGTCAAAGCCGCCACCGCAGAGAAGACCCGCACCTTCCTCCAGCCTGGTCCCGAAGCCTGGCGGGTCAGCTCCCAGATGCTCACCAGACCGCCGCCAAGGCCCAGCGCGCTCTGCAGCAGGAAAACGGTGGTGTGCACAGGAAGCCTCCAGGGACCTTCGAACGGACGGGAAGGCTACCCCCGCTGGCGGTCACGTGGATGGCCAGCCCCAGTTTGGAAGATTTACGCGGATGGCCTCTGACCTGCGAGGACTCTGACCTCACGGATGGCGCGGGAGGAATACCCCTTGTCGGCTTGTCGGCCGGGACCAGGTCCGGCCGGGCGCGGGGTCGCCCTCGCCGTCGGGGAACGCGCAGGCGGGCCATCACATCAGCGAATGCGGGTGTATCCCCTGCCTGTCCAGCAGTGAGATGGAAGGCCAGGGGCCGGCAGTTGCCGTCGGCCGCGAGCTCTTCGCGTCTTCTGTGCCACCGGCTTTCAGCCGGTCGGGGTGAGCGTCATTCTGAGAGGGCCGATAGTGGCCGACCACCGCTCCCCGCGCGACGTCGCACTGTCTGCTTCGTCGAGCATCCGGGCGCGCATGAGCCGCGCGCACTGACTGAGCCGATCGGACTCAAATGAGGGCAGGATCGCGTCCTGGACCCGCGTCACTGACGTGTCCAGCCACTGCACAGCTTCTTGCACGTCGCGCACAGTCTGCCCTGCCGCCCCAAAGAGGGGGCCTTCAATCGACCACTCCATACGCAGCGCCATAACTCGACCGTAACGGCCGTCCCGTAATCCCTGGTGGATCGGTGCGCCCTGGCGATCCGCCGTTGTCGCGAGTCAATCGCTCGGCGTGTGCGACCGGGGCCGTGAGGTAATCCGGGACTCAGGCGGTGATGTCGGACCGATTTGGTCTCGTTCCCGTGAACTGTCCAGACGCACCAGTTCGGCGCACTGCCTGCGGCTTTCAGCGGGTCGGGGTGAGCGTCACGCTGATAGGGCCGACAGTGGCCGACCACCGCTTACCGCGCGACGTCGCGCTGTCTGCTTCGTCGAGCATTCGGGCGAACATGACCCGCACACAGTCCGCCAGCTCCTCGGACGCACCTGGGGCCAGGTTCGCGCGCTCCCGGACCATCGTCACTCCCCCATCAAGCCATCGCACAGCTTCCTGCACGTCACGCACGGACTGCTCTGCCGCCCCAAAAAAGGGACCTTCAAACGACCACCGCATGCGTAGCGCCATAACTCGACCGTAACGACCATCCCGCAATCCCGGTGGATGGTGAACAAGCGCATCGGGTCGACATCGTCGGTGGCCGGATGTGGGGCAGCGCCCCCTCTGACTGCCTGCCCTGTTCAGGCTATTACCACTGACGGCGCAGCTGGACGCGCTCCGCAGTGATCTGGGCGAGGAGGTCGGCGTCGTCGGCGGGCGCGGGGCGCTGCAAGCGGTGCAGCAGGTCCCGGTGCAGGCGCAGCGCTTCATCGCTGCCGGTGGCGGCCAGGACCGCTGACCACAGGGGGCTGCCAGGGAGGGTCTTGTTCTCCACTGTCTCCAGCAGCGTCAGTTTGTCCTGGTGGGTGAGGCGGCTCAGCTCACGCTGCCCGGTCTTCGCGCCAGGTGGTGACCCTCTCCTCACGGGCTGCCTTCTTCAGCGCCCCCATAACGAACGGCGCCAGGTAGCCGAGTTTCTCGGCGCGTTCCCGCTGCGCCTGGCGCTCCGCTGTCTCCTCTTGTTCAAGCTGCACGGCCAACGCCCGCTCCACCCGCTCCCGTCGGGCGGCCTCGTTCCGCTCACGCTCCTCCGCCAGCTGCTGCTCCGTCTGCTCGCGCCACTCCTTCTCCCGCTGAGCCGCGCGCCGCTCCTCCTGCTCACGCCGAAGCGCGGCCTGCTCCTGGTCGTGCCGGACCCGCGCGACACGCACCACCTCCCGCTCCTCGGCCGTCACGTCGAGATCCCTCATCAGCTGAGTGGCCTCAGTGAGGAGGAAAAATGTGGGCTGTTCCTGCAGCCGGGCCAGGACGACCTGGCGTTGTCGGGCTCGTTCTTCGAGCTGCGTCTGACTGCGGCCGAGAGCCAGGCGCAGCCGGCCGATGTTCTCCGGGACCTTCTCTGCCTCCAGGAGCCGCTGGATGGTTCGCACCGCGCTGTACAAACGGTCCGGCTGATCACGCATGGCGCGGTCGAGATGCATCAGCGCGCGTTTGACCGGGTCGTCCTGACGCACCGTGCTCGCCGCCCGCGACCGGGAAGGCGCGACACTGACAATCGAGCGACCCCCGGACTCACTGCGCCGCAGCCCCGTGACCATGGGCGCGCGGACGGCGTCGGGCCTGGCCGAGGTGTTCAGGCCCCGTGACGTCAGCTTGACGTCCTCCAGGCCGTCCCAGATGGTGCCCACCCCCGGGTGTTCTGTGCCCAGCCGCATGACGCGGCCACCGCCGGGCCGGTCCTCGAAGCGGATGCGCTGCACGTACTACTGCCCTCCGTGCTAAGAAGTCATCTCATTTGGTTTGGTCGGTAGGCTGTCGGTCATGGTGGGGATCATTGAGCGGCTGGTGCCGGATGAGTTGTGGGAGTTGTTTCAGCGGGTGGTGCCGGAGGCGCCGTCACGGCCGCAGGGTGGTGGACGGCGCCGGCATGGTGATCGTGAGGTGCTGGCCGCGATCGTGTTCGTGGCCACGTCAGGCTGCACGTGGCAGCAGTTGCCCACTGCTTCGTTCGGGCCGTCGGGGGCAACGGCTCATCGGCGTTTCTCCGAGTGGACGAAGGCCAGGGTGTGGGCCAAGCTCCACCGCCTGGTCCTCGACGAACTCGGCGCCCGCGGCGAGTTGGACTGGTCGCGCTGCGCGATCGACTCGGTGAACATGCGGGCCCTGAAAAGGGGGATCTGACTGGTCCGAATCCTGTCGACCGGGGCAAGTTCGGGTCGAAGATCCATTTGATCACCGAGCGGACCGGTCTGCCCCTGTCCGTTGGAATCTCGGGGGCGAACCTGCACGACAGCCAGGCCCTGATTCCCCTCGTGCAAGGGATACCGCCGATCCGTTCCCGCCGTGGACGCCGACGCCGCAAGCCCGCAAAGCTCCACGCCGACAAGGGCTACGACTACTCCCACCTAAGACGATGGTTACGCCAGCGCGGCATCCAGCACCGCATCGCGAGGAAAGGAGTCGAGTCCTCACAGCGACTGGGCCGCCACCGCTGGACCGTCGAACGCACCATGGCCTGGCTCGCAGGCTGCCGCCGTCTGCACCGACGCTACGAGCGCAAAGCCGACCACTTCCTCGCCTTCACGAGCATCGCCTGCACCCTCATCTGCTACCGCAGGCTCACCAATTGAGATGACTTCTAAGGCTCCCGGTTACGGCTCCGCTGCCAGGCGCCGAACAGAACCAGAAAAACGTAGGCGCTCACAGCAACGGCACCCACGCCCGCAAGCAGCCGCTGCCACCAGGACCGGCGAAGCAGATGGCCTCCACCCCACGCTCGCCGGTGATGTCCACGCCTCCCTCGACATCGACCAGCACCAGCGCCTGGACATGGTCGGTCTCCCACACCTGATTCCGCCAGCCCCGCGGCCGGGCCAGAAACACATCGTGCTTTCCGGGCCTCACGCTCACCACCGGCGAGCCCGGCCCGCTCCCCGGCGACAGATCACGACGGATCGCCCGGTGCAGCGTCGTCAGCGACGGAGGCGGCGCTCCCTCTCCCCTGGCCGCGCGAGCGGTCAGCTCGCGATGGACCGCGGCAACGTTCCCCTTCCACAGCGCCAACAGCCCACGGACTTCAGGCGTGATCGTGAACCCCGTATCCCGGGGACGGGCGCCAGAGCCGGCGGCCGCGGCCTCATCGCTCTCAGCAGCGGCCGCTAGCCACCGCCACACCGCACGCTCCCGCACCCCCAGCACGTCCGCCGCCGACCTCACCTGCTGGGTGATCGGTCCCCTCCCGGCGCAGGGCAAGCAGCCGCCGCACCACCGGAGCACGTAACGCCCGGACAGACACAGCGGGCAACCCACCGCCCGGTTCGTCCGAAACCCCGTGCCACTCCTCCTGCTCCTGAACCACGCATCGAGCACGCCAACCATCCACCGGCCGACGGATAGGAACTCACGAAACTGAGACAACGTCACCCGTCATGCGATAACACCCCAGGACAGCGCGCCTACCCCGATCTCTCACCCCCGTGACAGTGAATCCGCACCGCAAAAAGGGCCGCTGAACAGCAACAAATCCTCACAAGCAACGGTCTCTCACAACCACTGTCCCGAACCCGAGAGATCGCAACCGGGCCGCATAGCAGCGCCGGGAAGACAGCCGGCGGAACGGCCCGGGCACGTCATCGCAGATCCCTCAGGCCCCGCGGCGTAGCACCGGCGATGGCCTGGGCGCCATGGTCGTCTCCGCCCAGTCCCTCGCCGGTAACGCACCGCTGTATGGCCCGGCATGGCAGGCGCTCGCAGGGCAGCACCGGTTCTTCTCTACACCGTCGACCAGGCATCAGCGTTGACCACCACGCTCCGACGAGGGTCTGCACTTCGATGACGTCCCAGTCCTGGGATGTCCGGGACGAGCTGCCCCGCCAGACCGTGGGAAGGCTGCGGCCGGGCGGGAGTCGTCCCCGCTCCCGGCCCCCACCGCTGCGGACTCGCGCTTTCTATGTGCGCGTGCCGGTCCGGCGGGCGTCGCGCTCCGGGTTGACGGCGATGACGGCGACGATGCCGCCGACGATGAGTAGGGCGGCGGTCAGCGCGAAGCCTGCCTGATAGCCGGCGGCGGGGGTGGCGGCGGCGTCGAGCTGCCGGCCCAGGGCCACCGGGGCGAACATGCCGCCGAAGGTGACGATGCCGACGCACAGTCCGGAGGTGGCGCCGCGCAGTCGGACCGGCGAGATCTCGGCGTTCACCAGGTACATGAGAGGGACCCCGGCGACGGGCAGCCCGAAGGCCAGGCTCAGCAGCACCAGCCGGAGCGGGCCGGCCGGAACGGCTGAAACGGCCAGGAGGCAGCAACCGCTGACGATCGCGAGCAGGCCGGCCGGGATGCCCCGGGCGCACCGGCTTGTGGCGCCCCGGCGCATCCAGCGACCGGAGAGCCACGGCAGGACGAGCATCGCGAGCGTACCGAGCGCGGACGGCAGGGCGGCCAGTCTGCCTGCCGTGGCGGGGTCGTACCCGCCGGCCTTGGTCAGGTAGGTGGGCACCCACGCGAGGTTGGCGGCGACGGCCCAGTAGACGCCGAATGCGCACACCAGCATGCCGAGCCAGGAGCCGCTCAGCAGCACCGGCCGATAGCGGGGAGCGTCCGGTGCCGCGTCGGCTGCTGGGCCTGCCTGGTCGGTGAGCGGCCCTTCTTGTCCGACGACGAGCCAGCCCGCCGCCCACACCAGGCAGGACGCGGCCAACACCAGCCACGCCGAGCGCCAGCCGTGGTGGAGGATGAACCAGCTGAGCACGGGGACCGCGATCACGGTGCCCAGCACTGCACCGGCCTGGGTGACGGCGGTGGGCATCGCCCGGCGTCGGTCGGGGAACCACTTGTGCACGGCATGGACCGCGACAGGGGCGGTCGGACCCTCGGCGGCGCCGAGCGTGATCCGGCTCGCGAACAGCATCGCCAGGCTGCCCGCGAGGAACACCGGAAGCGCGGTCAGGGACCAGGCCACCGCGAGGATTCCGAGGATCCACTTGGCGCGCACCCGGTTGGCCAGGAAGCCCACCAGGACCGCGGAGAGGCTGAAGAGCAGATAGAAACTGCTGGCCAGCAGACCGAACTCGGAGGCGTCGAGATGGAGTTCCTTCATGATCGGATCAGCGGCGAGTCCGAGGACTGACTTCTCGGCGAAGTTGATGGCCATCAGCAGCGTGATCATGGCCACCACGGCCCAGGCGCGGGCGGCCGATGGGGCGTTCGTGCGGAGGGCCGGGGCGGATCTGTCTGTGATACCGGGGTCGGGCATGGTTGGTTCCCCTGAGTGGACGGTCGGTGAGGGCCGGGATCTTCCCGTTGCGCGAGACCTGAGACCGCGTGGGCAGGAGGGCTGCACGGCGGCTGCGTCGTGCAGCCCTCGAGCTCCGGTGCGTCGCGCGGCTCAGATCCTGCGGACCGCTGGCGGGCTCCAGCGGCCGTCCAGCACCTCGGGTTTCGGGACGAACAGGCGCATGGTGATCCCGAGGGGGCCGCGCGGCGCCGGCAGCCAGTTCGGCCGATGTTCCAGGCCCGGTTCGGTGTGCTGGACGTGGATGTCGAGGGAGCCGTCGGCGTTGAACACCAGCGGATCGCGGTCGCCGAGCGCGAAGCGGTCGAGCTCGTTGGCGGCCTGGAAGCCCTCCTCGTCGTACAACGTGACCGACCAGAACGCGTGCACGGGCGGCAGTTGGTCGGCGTCGAAGTGGAGTACGTAGTCGTGCTTGCCGTCCAGCGGTTCGCCGTCGGCGTCGGCGACCAGTACGGGGTAGACGGAGTCCTCGGCCTCGTTGGCGGCGAGTCCGATCGCGGCGATGACGGCGCGGAAGAAGTAGTTGTTGCCGTAGACCCCCATGGAGTCGGTGAACGTCGTCCAGCCGTTGACCTGCTGGCCCAGGGTGGGCAGGGCACCGAGAATCGCGCGGCGGGCGTCGTCCGCACCCGCCTGGATCTCGGCGAGCTGCGCGGCGTCGAACCGTCCCGGGTCGAAGTCCTCGCCGGGGGCGATGCCGAGGCGGGCGATCCGGGCGAGGACCGAGAAGTCGCTGGCATGGGGCGGGCTGATCCGCAGCGCTTCGGCGGCGCGGGTGAAGAACTCGACCGCGTCCATGCCGTTGACCAGGTGCAGGGGCTCGGTGGTGGTGTCGTGCGCCGGGTCGATCCGATGCTCGGCGGAGTGCACCGGGGGTGTGATCCGGTACCCGGCCTGGACGGCGTGGACGGCCGGGTAGTCTGCCGGCCCGTTGGTCTGGGTACGGCCGACTATCCAGACCCACGGGGTCGGGGCCGCGATGACCGGCAGCCCCGCGGGCAGCTCGCCCGCGTACCCGGGACCGACGACGACGAAGTCGCGGGCTTCGGTCCCGGTGGTGCGCTTGCCGGGTGTGGCGAAGACGTCGGTCCACATGTCCAGCATTTGCAGCAGGTAGTAGCGGTCCGCGGTGTCGGGCGTGTGCAGGACCACCGGTCCTGCGGTCAGGTCCAGCCAGGCGATGGAGTAGAGCGTGTCGAAGTTCGGGCGGACCACCGCCCGCATCTCTGCGGCCGGGAAAGCCCGCAGGTGGTGGAAGGTGTTCGGGGGGCCGAAGCCCAGGCGGGTGCCCGGCTCGGCATTGATCATCTGCAGCCGGGTGACGTCCATCGTCACCAGCGGATACAGATAGTGGTAGGCCTCGCGGCTCAGAAGCCGCAGGTCGTTCGAGAACGTGCTCACACGCTCTTCCTTTCCGGTAGCACAGTGGTAGTGGCGATCGCGGGGAGGCCGCTCAGCGGCCGGCGTCGCCGAAGGTCTCGCGGAGTTGGGTCTTCTTGAACTTGCCGGTGGCCGTACAGGGGATGGCGGGCACGAATTCGAAGCGATCGGGGACCTGCCAGCGGGCGAAGTCCCGCTCCAGGTGCCGGCGCAGGTCCTGCGGCTCGGCCGTGGCGCCGTCGCGGAGGGCGACCACCGCGAGCGGGCGTTCGCCCCAGCGCTCATCGGATACGGCGATCACAGCCGCCTGGGCGACGGACGGATGGGCCATCAGATGGTTCTCCAGGTCTACCGAGGAGATCCATTCGCCGCCGGACTTGACCAGGTCCTTGGCCCGGTCGCAGATCCGGATGCAGCCGCGCTCATCGATCCGCACGATGTCGCCGGTGCGGAACCAGCCGTCGGACGTGAAGTTGTCGGCGCCGCGTCCGCGGTGGTAGCCCGCCGCGACCCAGGGGCCGCGCACCTCCAGTTCGCCCAGGGCGGTGTCGTCCCACGGGATGAGCGCGCCGTCGTCGTTCCGGGCCCGGATCTCCATGAGGGGAACGGCCACACCCTGGCGGCTGCGGAAGTCGTACTGCTCGTCGGCGGTGCTGTGCTCGAGGGCCTGGGGCAGCCGGCATGCGGTGCCGAGCGGTGCGAGCTCGGTCATGCCCCACATCTGCAGGACGGTCAGGCCGTGCCGGTCGTACCCCTCCAGCATGCTGCGGGGAACGGCCGCCCCGCCCACCGCAAGGCCTCTGAGGGCGGACAGGTCCCAGCGGTGCGGCTCGGCGTCCAGAGCGTTGAGCATGGCCATCCATACCGTGGGCACGCCCGCGGTCACGGTGACCCGCTCGTCGGCCAGCAGGTCCAGCACGCTCACCGCGTCCAGGCGGGGGCCGGGCAGAACCAGGCCGGCCCCGGCGAGCGCGGCTGCGTACGGCAGGCCCCACGCGTTGGCGTGGAACAGCGGGACCACCGGGAGGAGCACGTCCCGGGCGGACACCGCGAGGGTGTCGGGGAGCGCGATGACCAGCGAGTGCAGCACGACGGCCCGGTGTGAGTAGACGACTCCCTTGGGGCGCCCGGTGGTGCCGGAGGTGTAGCACATCGCCGCGGCCCGGCGCTCGTCGAGCACCGGCCAGGTCATCGGCTGGGCGCCGGCGACCAGGTTTTCGTAGGCGAGCATGCCCTCGGGGGCGGAGCGGTCGTGTGTGACCACGATGACGTGCTCGAAGGCGTGGGCGTCACGGAAGGTCGAGAACACCTCGAGGAGGGACTCGTCGACCACGATCACTCGGTCGTCGGCGTCGGCGACGATGAAGCCGAGCTCCTCGGCGTGGAGCCGCGGGTTGAGTGTGTGGATCACCGCACCCATCGGGGGAACGGCGAAGTAGAGCTCCAGGTGCTCGCTCTGGTTCCACAGCAGGGTGGCGACCCGGTCGCCGTCGCCGATGCCGAGCGAGCGCAGTGCGGATGCCAACTGCCGCGCGCGCCGGCTGCACTCGCCGAGCGTGGTGCGGTGGATGCTCGCGTCCGGCCGTCGCGACACGACGGGACGGTGGGGGTGGAACCGCTCGGCACGCTCGACCAGCGAGGTCACGGTGAGCGGATAGTCGTCCGTGCTGAGGCCATTGATCACGGGGGTTTCCTTCGTGGAGCAGGATGACTCGGGCTCGGGCCCGGCGGCACCCGGCGGGCGGGAGGGGCCGCGGACGCGGCGACATGTCGGGATGCGGCTACGCCCAGAAGTTCAGCGCCAGCGCGGCGAACTCCTTCGCGCGCTCGATCTGCGGCATGTGGCCGGTGGCCGGGAAGAGGTGGGTGCGGGCGTGAGGGAGCGCGCCGCGTGCCGCTTCGAGGTGGGTGGCCGGGAGGACAGCGTCGCGGTCGCCCCACACCACGAGGGTGGGCAGGCGCAGGTCGGCCACGGCTGACAGGAGCCGGCGGCGCCACTGGGGGCGTACGCCACGTAGGTTCCCGAGGCTGCCAGCGGTCTCGATCATGACCGCCGCGCCGTCCTTGCGGGCGGCCAGCTCCAGCGCGCGCTCCACGCGGCCCGGTGTCGCGAAGGCAGGATCGTGGAAGACGGCCCGTTCCAGGCGCCTCGCGGCGCTTCGGCTGGGGCGGCGGAGCAGCAGCCGGCCGAGGGGGCGGACGGTGAGCGCGCGCAGTGCCGCGATGACCTCGCGGCCGAAGCCGGCGCTGTTGGCCAGGACCAGGCTGTGCACGCGGCTCGGCGCCTGGACGGCCAGTTGCATGGCCACGGCCCCGCCCAGGGAGTTGCCGCAGACGCGTACGGGCTCCTCGATGCCGAGGGCATCGAGGAAGTCTTCGGCGGAGCCCGCCAGGGCCTCCAGGGTGATGGGCTGCGGCAGGCGCTCGGAGCCGCCGAAGCCGGCCAGGTCGACGCTGATGACCCGGTGCCGGTGCGCGAGCAGGTCGTGCTGCTCGTCCCAGTCCTCGAGGCTGCGGCCGATGCCGTGCAGCAGCAGTACCGGGCTGCCCTGGCCGGTCTCGCGGTAACGCACGCGGCGTCCTTGGACGGTGATCGTCCGGGGAGCGGGGAGCGTGTCGGCCAAGGGTTCGTGGGCGCGGCGGAAGTGCATGCCCGCGTCCTCGACCGGTGCGTCCCGCATCAGTTGGACGTCGCGGAGGTAGTGCTGGTGGGCCCGCCACGGTTCGCCGGTGCCCTGAGCGGGGAAGGAGGAAAGGCTGCGCTGCAGGTAGCCGGAGGTGAGCCCGACGATGGGCTCGCGCTCCGGGGAGACAGGGGCGAGCGGCGTGCACACCTGGTAGCCGTGCTGGTCGCAGTGGGAGAGCAGGCGGCTCACGTAGTGGGCGATGAGGTCGGTCTTCAGCGTCCACGGGGCGTTGCTGTAGCCGAGGGTGAAGGCGAAGTTGGGCACGCCGGAGAGCATCATGCCCTTGTAGGCAACGGTCTCGTTGGCCTGCACCTCCGAGCCGTCGACCAGCAGCCGCATCCCGCCGAAGAGCAGCAGGTTCAGGCCGGTGGCGGTGACTACAACGTCGGCCGGCAGCTCGGTGCCCGACTCCAGCCGGATGCCGTCGCGGGTGAAGCGGTCGATCCGGTCGGTGACGACCTCGGCCTGTCCGGAGCTGATCGCCTGGAACAGGTCGCCGTCCGGGACCAGGCACATGCGCTGGTCCCAGGGGTTGTAGCGGGGGCTGAAGTGGGTGCCTATGTCGTAGCCTGCGGGCAGCCGCCGTCGGACTCCTCGCTGGAGCAGCGAGCGCATCAGTTTCGGTGCCTTGCGGCTGAGTTGGTAGACGGCGACGTTGACGCGCACGTTCTTCCAGCGCGCGGCGGCGTAGGCGGTGTGCGTGGGCAGGAGGCGGAAGAGCCCCTTTGCGATGGGGTCACGGGACGGCAGCGAGAGGATGTAGGAGGGGGACCGCTGCAGCATCGTCACCTTCGCGGCCCGGTCGGCCATGGCCGGGACCAGGGTGACCGCGGTCGCGCCGCTGCCTATGATCACGACGCGCTTGCCGTCGTAGTCGAGGTCCTGGGGCCAGTGCTGGGGGTGCACGAGCCGGCCCGCGTAATCCTCGACGCCCTCGAAGTCGGGGGTGTATCCCTGGTCGTAGCGGTAGTAGCCGCTGCACACGAAGAGGAACGAGCAGGTCAGCGAGGTCCGCTCGCCGGTGTCGCCGCGTTCGGCGGTCACAGTCCACCGGCCATCGGCGGAGGACCACTCGGCCTGCACCACCCGGTGGCGGTAGCGGACGCGGTCCTCTATGTCGAACTCCCGTGCGGTTCGCCGCACGTAGTCGCGGATGGCCGTACCGTCGGCGAGGGACTTGGTCTCGGTCCACGGGGCGAAGGAGTACCCGAGGCAGAACATGTCGGAGTCCGACCGCACACCCGGGTAGCGGAACAGGTCCCAGGTACCGCCTATCGCTTCGCGTGCCTCCAGCACCGCGAAGCTGCGGTTCGGGTGATCGCGCCGAAGGTGGCAGGCGGCCCCGATGCCGGAGAGGCCGGCGCCGACGATCAGGACATCCAGGTGCTCGGTGTCGGCTTCAACGGACGGTCGGCTTTGAACGCTTGGGTGCGGCATGGGATTCCCTGGGGGTGTCGATTCGGGGTACGGCTGAGAGCGTGCAGCGCACGCGGCGGGGTGGGGCGGGAGGCGGCGCAGGACGACCGCAGGGTGTCGATTCGGGGTACGGCTGAGAGCGTGCAGCGCACGCGGCGGGGTGGGGTGGGGGCGGCGCAGGACGGCCGCACGCTCCCAATCGTGGCGGTCTGTCGACTGGATTTCGGCCGGTCAGAGCGAGCGGTGGCCGATCAGGACAGCGTGGCGCGCTCGACGATTCCCGGTACGGCGGACTTGTCGGGCGCCGCGAGGAAGTCCGGCCTGGCATACACCGGGTCGGGGTAGGCGTAGTAGCCCTGGCCGCTGTGCATGCCCAGCTTCCCCTCGTCGAGGAAGACCTTCTTGATATAGGCGGCGTTGTCCAGCATCTGCTGGTCGCCGCTCCGGGTGCCCCAGGAAGCCAGCACGTCGAAGACCGTCTTCATCCCGATGACGTCGACCATTCCCATCGGACCGATGGCGCAGCCGCGGTTGGCGATGAGGAACGTCCGGTCGACGTCCTCGGGTATCGACACACCGTTGGTCACCAGCGTCTGCGCTGCATTGAGCAGCGGCACGAGCCAGGTGTTGAGCACATATCCGTTCTGCTCCTTCTGCACAGGGACCGGGACCATGCCGATCTCGATCGCGTACTCCGTCACCTGCGTCAGCGTGTCGGCCGCCGTACCCGGGTGGGCCATGACCTCGACCACGTTCATCGACCAGATCAGGTTGGCGAAGTGCAGGGCGCAGAACTTCTCGGGGCGCCCGGTCGCCGCCGCGAAGTCGCTGGGCAGCAGGGTGGAGGAGTTCGTGACGACCAGGGTGTGGTCCGCAAGCAGCCCGGAGATCTTCTCGTAGACGTCGGTCTTGACCTCCGGGATCTCCGGAACGGCCTCGATGACCAGATCCGCCGCGGCGACAGCGGATCCAAGGTCGTTGGTGTAGGTCAGGCGCCCTCGAGTGGCGGCGATGTCCTCGGGCCGGGCGCCCAGCTGGCCGAGGTAGATGGAGGCGTACTGCTCGTGTGCGGCCCGGCAGCGGTCCAGCGGTTCCGCATCAAGGTCGTACACCACCACAGTCTTGCCCTTGAACGCGCTGTGCCAGGCGATCTGGCTGCCGAGGACACCGGCCCCGAGCACGGTGACACGGTCGATTTGGGACATGGGAGTTCCTCTGTGTGGGTCGTGCAGGGAGAGTTCTACGGGTTCGGTTGGAGAGCGGCGCCCCGGCCGGCCGGGAGGCTGTGCTGTCGATCGCCTCCGGCTCGGCTGACCGTCACTCGTGCCGAAATGACGGATGCGGCTACCGGGATTGCGGCACAACATAGCGGAAGGGCATCCAACATTGGAAGAGGTAACAACATTGGAAGTTGTTCCAGCTATGGGATGGCGGTAGGGTCTCCGGTGTGAGTCAGGCCAAGGTTTCCCGCACTGCCGTCCGCGCAGCTGCGACCCACCGCGCCATCGTCGACGCAGCCGAACATTTCCTGCTCGAGGGCGGTGCGGAAGCGCTCACGCTCGAGGCAGTCGCCGAGCGAGCCGACGTCGCCGTTCAGACGATCTACAACCGCGTCGGAGGCCGGTCCGCGCTGCTGATCGCAGTCGCGGAGCGCGCTCTCGAAGAGGTCCGTCACTACGTAGACGTCGCCTATGCATCCACCGGGACACCCGTGGAGCGAATCCTCAAGGCGGCGCAGGCGTACTCCCGCTTCGCGGCCGAGCGCCCGCACCAGTTCCGGCTCCTGGCCGACCCGCCGAACGAGCCGACGGCCCTGGGTAGGATTTCTGACATCCTCGACGAGGAGAACGGCAAACTCGCCGCGGCAATCCGCGAGGGAATGGCCGACGGGAGCATCAACCCTGGCCTGGATCCGCAGGTCGTGGCCACCACGCTGTGGGCGGCCATGAACGGCATCCTGGCCCTCCATTGGCGCCGCGATCGAGGCCGGGCCGACGAACCCCAACTCGAAGAGCTCGTGAACACCATGATCGAGATGCTGACCGACGGACTGTTCCGCCAGTCGCATTAGCAGCTCGATTCGCTGAGGATTGCCCCGTAACCCCTGGTCAGAGGCCATGGGACACCCCTTCGTCCCAGATCCGCGTTGGGCGGGAGGCAGAGGAGCAGCGCCCATGGGAGGCTTCGCTCACTCGCCGCTGGCCTCGTGACTGCGCTGGTCTCAGACCTCTACGATCACTCAAGCCGCAGCAGGGAATTTGGGCGGTCGATCGCAGGCTGGGGGGCGATCGGCCACCCCTGCGGCCACGCGGGCGGTTCCTTCGCCATCCGGTGCTCTGCGGGCTCGTCGGCGCTCTCTTTTTCAGCGGCGTCTGCGCTTTGGCTCTTGGGAGGGTGGACCCGCAGGTCACCCTTTACAGCTTGGCGATGGGTGTGTTCTCGGGCCTGCTCGCCATCGGCGAACGGAAGCGTTTGGACCACTACTGCTACCCATGGAGGCAGGAGCGCGACGGCTAAAGGGTTGCCGCGGAGCCCCCGTCAGAAGCGAGATGATCTTGACGTGCCTGGCGGTGGCATCGGCTTCGAGGGGACAACACCGCCAGGACCGACCACCATCGCAGACCACCCGCTTACTTCGATCGCGCGGAATCCCTGATTGGCTTTATCGAGCAGCTGCGCTTGAGGGATCTGGCACGACGTCTGAGGTCGGTCACGCTGGGTTGGCCGGTCACGGGAAGCAGCACCCGATTGCTCAGGAGACCATGCATGTCAATAGTTCTGACGGGGTGCGACATGCCGTCTCTGGCGTAATCGCTCATTGGGGCGGTTGGCGGTGTCAGGCTGTACGGGGTGATCACTGTCGTGCGCGGAGCCCCGTGTGTACGGGGCGTGTGAGCGCTCTTGGAGCGGATCGCCCTTGTGCGCCCGATGGATCCGGGCGCGTCGGGTCAGGGCACTGCCAGCCGGAATGCGTGGCCAGGGAGTTGAAGGCGCCACCGTCGAAGGGCGGGAGAAGGCGATCCCCATCCTGGCTGGCACCGCCTGGTACCAGCACCTGGCCACCGAAGGCAAGCATCAGGCCGCCTGGCGAACACCTCAGGGAGACAGCCGCCCAGTGAGTTCCCCGCGGCAGCGGGACGAGAGGGATGTGCACGCAGCGATGGCCGAAGGCGGGCGGAACCTGAGCAAGTCTGGGGTGGACCGGTCGGAGGGGTTTGGTGAGCGGTTGCTGGGTGTGCTGCTGGACCGGACTCACGAGATGCCGCCGCAACTGATCGCCCCGCTCGTTGCGGAAGAGGTGGCCAGGGTCGGTGGCCGGGACCTCTCGATCCTCTTGCAGGACTACGAACAAATGCGCCTGGTACCGCTGCCGGGCCGGCGGCTGAAGGTAGGTGACCCCGAACCGGTCGAGGACTCCCCCGCCGGCGACGCGTTCCTGAGCCGCAAAGCGGTAGAGGTACCACAGGACGGCAGCGTGCGGATGTATCTGCCGCTGCTGGACGGCAGCGACCAGATCGGCGCGATGGCCGTCACCCTGGACAGCGTCGATGACGACGACCGGCGGCTGCTACGCAGACTCGCCGGTCTGATCGCCGACATGATCGTCACCAAGGACGCCTACACCGACCTGTTTTTCCAGACCCGACGCAGCGCCCCGATGAGCGTGGCCGCGGAGATCCAGTGGTCGTTGCTGCCCCCGCTGTCGATGACTGTTCCGCAGGTCGAGGTGGCCGGAATCCTCGAGCCCGCGTACGACGTGGCCGGCGACAGTTTCGACTACGCCCTCAACGGCGACATCCTTCATGTGGCCATGATCGACGCGATGGGCCACGGCCTGGACGCGGCGACCATGGCGACGGTGGCCATCGGCGCCTATCGCCACACGCGACGGGCCAACACGAGTCTGTCCCAGGTGTACGCGTTCATGGACAAGGCCATCAATGAGCAGTTCGGCCCCGACCACTTCGTCACCGCACAGATGATGTGTCTGAACATCGCCACGGGCCGCATGCAATGGGTCAACGCCGGCCACCCGGCACCGCTGCTGATCCGTGACCGCACCGTGGTGGACCGGCTGGAAAGCCCCACCACACTACCGGTCGGCTTCGGCGGTGAGCAGCCGACAGTCAGCGAGCGGATCCTGGAACCCGGGGACCGGTTGCTGTGCTTCACCGACGGCCTGATCGAGGAACACGAAACCGGCGGAGAACAGTTCGGTGAGGAACAACTCATCGAGTGCACCAACCGGATCCTCCGTGACCGCACCGCGGTCAGGTCGGTGGTGCGTGGGCTCTCCCACGCCCTCAAACACGAACGAGGCGACGTCACCAGCGACGACGCGACCATCTTCCTCATCGAGTGGCGGGGCGGCGACGCCGATCACCTCGCCACCCTCGACTGAGCCGACAACGCAAGGACTTCCTTCGCGCTACGAGTCGCTGTTGGGATCCGAGCGGCCAAGCACCGTCCGCCCCCTGCCCAGCAGTGTCCGGCCAGACGAGGGGGCGACCGGCCGGACACCATCGGGGTTGTGAGCCCCCTGTCGGGCAGCGGTCCACGCCGCAGCGGAGGACATTTGACTGGACCACCACCCACACCACAATCGTCACGCTGGACCAGGCCACTCGCATCTGGGCCAGCAAGGTGCACTAGGCACTGTTTCTCGGATCATGTTCGGAGCCAGATCATGATGGCTGCGAGGGTGACGGTTCCGAGGTAGATGTAGGCGCGTTTCTCGTAGCGGGTGGCGACGGCGCGGAAGCCTTTGAGTCGGTTGATGGCGCGTTCGACGGTGTTGCGTTTCTTGTAGCGCTCGCTGTCGAACCCGGTGGGCCGGCCGCCTCGAGAACCTCGGTTCTGCCGGTGTCTTTGCTGGTCGAGACGTTCGGGGCGCGACCCGACCATGTCTTGGCGGACAAGGCCTACACGTCCCGGAAGAACCGCCGTTACCTACGACGACGCGGAATCCGGCACACGAACGTCCCAGACACTCGCCGATCTGACCACCTCCTCCAGCCGGACGGCCAGTCTCCGCAGCACCGGATCGACCTGGTTCGTCCCCCGGCCGGCCCCCTTTTCAGCCGCGGCGGCTTCACCACCAAGATCCACCTCGTCGCCGAGGGACGATGCCGCCCCCTCGCTTTCGTCCTGACGCCCGGACACTACGGTTGGAGCAGGTCTCCGTGCCCCGCACCGGAGTCGGACGGCCCCGCACCGCGGCCGCCGACGCTTTCCTCGCGCCGGCGGCGTGCTGGTGGGCCCGCACCGCCGTCGAGTCCACCGACACATCCCAGTCGATCCCGCCCGCGGCGTCCTCGGCAGCCTGGATGCGAGACAGCAGCATCTTCCAGGTTCCATCAGCTGACCAGCGACGATGCCGCTTATAGACCGTTTCCCACGGCCCGAACCGCTCCGGCAGATCCCGCCACTGCACACCCGTCCGCACCCTGTAGAGAACCCCGTTGATCACCCGCCGATGATCGCTCCACCGACCCCCACGCGCACCACCAGGAGGTAAGAACGACTCCAGCCGATCCCACTCCGCATTCGTCAGATCCCCACGGCCCATGCAGCCAGCCTGACCCCAACACCCCACTCACGTCCGGAGATCCGAGAAACAGTGCCTAGCCGCTGCCGCAGGCCCTGGGGTACGGCTCGCTCAGCTGAAGAGACAGCAGCGTTCCTGCGCATGGAAAGCGTCCTCAGCAACAGCGGGAGACGTGGGGTCCTCTCCGACCAGGAAGCCGCCGACACCGTCCTCGCCCGGTACGCCGACGACATCGGCTGGGACGTGGACACCATCCTCGCCACACGCCGCCCGGCGGCTCGGACTGGCACTGCCGCTACTCGCCCTGGTCACGCTGGCGACCGTACCGCTGGCCACCCAGGCTGGGGAGTGGCTGGAGCGACACGTAGACAGCGACCCGCTGGTGCAGCGTCACGCCGAGCTGGGCGACGAAATGCTGCCGTGGGCGCTGGGCCTGTTCGTGCTGGCGGCCGGCGTGTGGTGGATCTCCCGCCGTACGAGCGCGCCGCGACAAGCTCGACGCCAAGCAGCTCTGCGCACTCGCCGAGTTGGGAGTGGAGTGGGCCGTGTCGTAGGCGATCGCTGTGAAAAGCCCAGCACATCCCACCAGGCACGGTCCGAACTGGGGCACCTGTCGACTCCCAGACGACAAGGGAGGAGCACATGAGCACCGAGCAGCACGATGCGTGCGGGGGAAGGACTGTCCTGCATCAGCCAGAGGTGACCGTGCGCTCTGCGGGTGCTGGCCGGGACGGCGGTGTCGTCGGCTGCGGTGGACGAGTTGGTCTCACTGCTGGAGGCCGTGGCGCACGCCGGGGTCCGGTGACGGGTGATCCGTGCAGGTCACGTGCCGGATTGAGGGAGAGTCTGTTCGCTCCAGACGGTCTTGCCTTCGGTGGTGTAGCGGGTGCCCCATCGTTGGGCGAGTTGAGCGACGATGAACAGGCCGCGTCCCCCTTCGTCGACTGTGCGGGCGTGGCGCAGTTGGGGGGAGGTAGCACTGTCGTCGTGGACTTCGCAGGTGAGGGTGCGGTTCTTGATGAGGCGTAGTTGCATGGGCGGGGCGCCGTAGCGGATCGCGTTGGTGACGAGTTCGCTGACGATCAGTTCGGCTGCGTACGCGGTGTCTTCGTCCACGTTCCAGTCTGCGAGTGTCCGGCGGGTGTGTCCGCGGGCGGTGGCGGCTGCTGTGGGGTCATGGTCGAGGAGCCAGGTGGCAAGAGAGTGGGCGGGGAAGGGCCGGGTGCGTGCGAGGAGGAGCACGGCATCGCCCGGACAGTCCGTACCGCGGAAGGTGTCGAGGATGTCGTCGCACAGGTCCTTAAGAGGCCGGCCGGGTGGAACAAGGACATCGCGCAGGAGTGCGGGGGCACTGTCGGATTCGGCGGGGGGTGTGGGCAGGGTCGCGGGGGTGTAGAGGGCGAGGGTGCTGCCGTGGGGGAGGTCGGTTGTGGTGGCGGCGAAGGGCGGACCTTCCGGGCTGCCCAAAAGTGGCCCTGGGTTGCCGTCCGGGACCTCGGTGCTGCTGTCGGGGCGGATGATCACGGGGGCGGTGTGTCCGGCCCGTGCGAAGGTGCACGTGCGGGTGACCGGGTCGTAGACCGCGTAGACGCAGCTCGCCGAGAACGGTTGCCGGTGCAGGGGGTCGCCGGGGGGCAGAGCCGCGCGCTCTGCTGCCAGGAAGACGGCGGTGTCGTTGAGGCGCGCGAGGAGCTCGTCGGGTTGTAGGTCCAGTGCGGCCAGGGAGTGGATGACGGTGCGGAGTTGTCCCATGGTGGTGGCGGCTTGGATGCCGCGGCCGGCGACCTCGCCGACGACCAGAGCCGTGCGGGCGCCGGACAAGGGGATCGTGTCGAACCAGCCTCCCCCACCACCGAAGCCGGGCACGTACAGATGGGCGGTCTCCACGGTGCTGTGTGAGGCGGGATGACGGGGGAGCTGGTGACGCTGGACCGTCGCGGCGATGGTGTACTCGCGGGTGAAGCGGCAGGCGTTGTCGATACACAGGGCGGTGTGGGAGGCCAGATCGGCAGCAAGGCCGACATCGTCCTCGTTGTAGGGATCGGACCCGCCGGTGCGGAAGAAGCTCAGCACTCCCAGAGCCGTTCCGCGCAGAGCCAGCGGAGCCACGATGAGTGTGTGCGCTCCAGTTGCGCGGACCGCCCTGGCCCTGCGGGCATCGAGCCACGAGGTGTCGGGGCTCAGGGCCACGAGACGAGGACGGAAATCGCTCAGGGCCTGCGCATAGGGAGGCAGCAAGTTGAGGGTCCGCACGTCGTGCACCGGATGGGCCTGTACCTGCAGGCCGTCGCGGGCGCGGATGGCGGCACGGCGCAGAGCAACGTCCTGAGCCAGTGCCCCTGTCGGGGACTCCTCGCCGCGAACCACCGCGTCCACGACGTCCACCACGGCGGCATCGGCGAAGCCGGGCACCAAGGCCTCCACCAGCTCCTGGCAGGTGGCGATCACGTCCAGGGTCCGTCCCACACGCTCGCGCACAGTGTTCAGGAAACCCAACCGCGCACGCGCCTGCTCCTGTTCCGTGACGTCGACCACCGTGACAACCACTCCCAGGACCGCCCCCTGCGGGTCCTGCAGACGGAACACCGACACCGACCGGATTCTTTCCCGCCCCTGTTCGGCTGCCAGCCGCATCCGGAGCAGATACTCACGCACCGGCGCACCGCTCTCCAGCACACCACGGAGCATCGCCTCCACCTCATCGGGCGCGCACAGGCCGGCATACGCCTCGGCGAAAGGCCGCCCGAGCAGGCCCTCGACTCCACGCACTCACTACCGACCGTCTGAGGGCCTGACTCGGAAGATCGCTGCAAAAGCCAACGCCGGGGCGGCAGCCTGGTGCCAGGACGCCGTCTACCGGCTTCCGTCCATGCCCTGGCCCATCCACCTCCGGCTTCCCAATGCCCCATTGACGGTCCGGCCGCCGCACATTTCCGCCGCCACCACACAGCATCCGCCCGGCCCGGAACCGGCCCACCCCGAAATCCGCCACGCCGAGCTGGGGATCATCCTGGAACAGCTCAGCAACCCCTCAGTAGGCCCACCTGCATCCACCGAGGGAGCGTCATGAATCACGGTGTGTACCTCCACGAAGGAGTCACCTGATGGGTATGAGTGCTGATCACCTGATCGGGACCGAGAGCGGCGTGTCGCTGCAGCGCGCGGCTCCCTACCATCGGGCCGTGACGATCGCCTGATCACCCTCATCGACTACCAAGAGCGCGGGCGTGGTGAACAACATCAACACCCTCGCATCCGGAACGGCCTGCTACCTCACATCCAGCGGCGTGGCAGAGGCGGAACGCTTCGTACGGGAACGGGACGCCACCCGTAGCAGGTTCCGCCTCGCGACGAACCGGGTCGAGCTGGGCACTTTCATGGGCGCCCCGTACATGCACGTGCTCGACGGTGTGGACAGAGACTGGCAGAGCTCCGGTGCTCCACCGGACACCACTCACCACGCCCCATGACCGACCAGACACCAGCAGACAAGCAGGCCGCGGGCCAACCAGGTGACGAACACGCCACTGGCTCGCGCGTCACCACCCGGGCACCCCTACCCGGCACAGAAACTGGGTCAGCAGCGCCCAGGCCCATCCTGGCGCCAGCCCCTGAGCTCCCGGAACGGCGCCTCGACACCGCCCTCCCGGGAGCCACGGCACCCACGACCGGCAGGCGAGGCGACCCTCGCCAGCCGCACCGGCAACCGGCTGTGGTGACTCCCCAAGAAACCTCGCCACGGCTCGGGACAGCAACCCGAGTTCCATTCACCACGCCCATCCGCAGATGACCGGCGTGGAGTGCCTGGCGGTGGCATCGGCTTCGAGGGGACAACACCGCCAGGCACCAACCACCATCGCAGACCACACACGCTTACTACGATCGCGCGGAATCCCTGACTGGCCTCTATCGAGCAGCTGCGCGGGAAGCCGGGCGCCGCTTCGTGGTCAGCTGCTCCGCGGCCGATTCCGGGGCGGCGGGTCAGCCCTGCGTGGTCTGCGGGCGGACGATCCGGCGCTTGAGGATCTTTCCGGTGGCGCCCTTAGGGAAGGCGTCGAGGAGCCAGACCTCGCGCGGGTACTTGTAGGCGGCCACGCGCTCCTTGACGAACTCCTGGATCTCCTGGGCGGTGGTCCTGACATCGGGGCGCAGCGCGACGGCGGCGGTGACCTCTTCGCCGAGGGTGGGGCGCGGGATACCGATCACGGCGGCTTCGGCGATGGCTGGGTGCTCGTAGAGGACCTCTTCGATCTCGCGGGGGTAGACGTTGAAGCCGCCGCGGATGATCATGTCCTTCTTGCGGTCGACGATGAAGTAGTAGCCGTCCTCGTCGACGGTGGCGAGGTCACCGGTGCGCAGCCAGCCGTCGAGGACGGTTTCGGCGGTGGCCTCGGGACGGCCCCAGTAGCCCTTCATGACGTTGTGGCCGCGGACGCAGAGTTCGCCGACGCCGTTCTTCTCGTCGATCAGGCACAGCTCGACGCCCTCGATCGGAGTGCCGATGGAGCCCGCCTTGCGCGGACGGTCCGGGTGATTGAAGGAGGCGACCGGTGAGGTCTCGGACATGCCGAAGCCCTCGAGGACCGGACAGCCGAAAGCATTCTCGAAGCCGTGCAGGACCTCGATTGGCAGGGAGGCGCCGCCGGAGACGCACAGCCGCAGCGAGGACACATCGATGCCGTCGCGGTCAGTGCCGAGCATGGCTGCGTACATGGTGGGCACGCCTTCGAACACGGTGATGTGCTCGCGGGCGACGGTCTCCAGCGCGGCGGCGGGCTCGAAGCGGGGGAGCATGACCAGGCCGGCGCCGGCGGTCATGGCGGTGTTCATGGCGCAGGTCTGGCCGAAGGCGTGGAAGAGCGGGAGGCAGCCCATCACCGTGTCGTCGGGGGTGAGTCCGAAGAGCGGGCCGGCGGTGATCTCGGCGTTGCGTATCAGGTTGGTGTGGGTGAGTTCGGCGCCCTTGGGTGCCCCGGTGGTGCCGGAGGTGTAGAGGATGACGGCGGTGTCCTCGGCCTCGCGCGGGACCGACGGGGCGGGCTCGGGGTGCTCGGCGAGCAGTTCGTCGAGCGAGCCGTCCTCGATGGGCACCACGCGGGCCCCGGTTCCCTCGGCCCCAGTGGCGGCCTCCTGGGCGACCGGGCCGAACGCGAAGGCCAGACGTGCTTGGGAGTCGCCCAGGTAATGGGCCACCTCGCGTGCCTTGAGCAGCGGGTTCATCGGTACCACGATCGCGCCGGTTCGCAGCACGCCGTAGTACAGGACTGGGAATTCCGGCAGGTTGGGCAGCATGACGCCGACCCGGTCGCCAGGGGCGACTCCGGCGTCGGCCAGCATCGCGGCAGCCCGGCCGGACAGCTCGTCCAGTTGCGCGAACGTCAGCGACTGGTCGCCGATGCTCACCGCGGTCCGTCCGCCATGCCGTTGTGCGGACTGGGTAAGAAGATCGCTGAGGTTCATGCGTTACGGGTCTCCTCGTCCTTGAGGGGCGTGATGTCAGCCGCGCAGTGCGGAGTTGAAGATGCCGGGCAGTTTCGTGATACCGGGTGCTGCGGTGAAGTGGGTGACGCGTTGGACGGTCGTCAGGGAGGTGCGGTTGGTGACGAAATACGGTGGCTTGGGCGATAGGGAGGGCGAACCGGCGAACAAGCCGCGCGGGGCGGGGGCAAACGGCGCGCGCAGCACGGTCTTCACGATGTCCTCGAGCATGAAGGCGTTGTGGACGAATGCGCCACGCCGTCGACTTCGCCAACGACACCCTGCCCGGCACTCTCGGCGCCACCCTGATCGTCCACCCCAAGACCGAGAAGACTCACCGCGCCACCGTCCACCAGGCCATCGCTGACCTGCGCTACGGAACCCTCGGCGTCAACTGCTGGTCCGCGATCGGATTCCTCCTCGGCTTCACCCCCTGGGGCGCCCACCCCGGACACACGCGGCAGGACATCGGCAGCGGTGCGGTCACTATCAGCGGCCGAAACCCACTCACCTCACCCAGCGCGAAGCGGCGCACCACGGCCCCGAGCCGTGGTGCGCCGCCAAGGAACTGCAGTTGGGTCAGCCTTCGGTGCGAAGGAGAAAGCCGGCGTTGGTCAGTGGCGTCCGTTGCGATCCCGGCCGCCGTGGTGGTGACCCCACGATGTGGAGTCGATCGTGCGCCCGTGGGCGTCGCGCAGGGTTGCGGTGTCTTGGTCGTTGTTCCACACGTAGGTGCGGCGGTCCTGGTAGACGTCGCGACTCGTGTCGCGGCCGGTACCGGTGTGGACGCGGACGGAGGAACGTCCGGGCAGACGCAGGTCGAACCGGTAGGTGTGCCGGCTTTCGTCGGTCAGGATCCAGTTCCGAAGGTTGACACTGTTCCGACCGGTATTGGTGATAGTGACCCATTCACCGTTCAGGCTCCGGTTGGAGCGGTCATCGCGCCCAGGACTGTCGTACTGGACGTGGCCCACAACGACGGACGAGTACCGGGACAGGGCACGGCCGTGGTCGTCGGCACTCGCGGGCAGAGCAGCGACGGCGAGCAACGCTCCGGCCGCGAGGACGGTGGCGGTCAGACGACGGGTGGTACGGGACATGAAACCCCTCAGGTGCGGGCTGAGACCGTGGGGAAGGCTCAGCGGTTGTGTTGTCCCAGCGTGTGCCGGGACCGCAACTCTGACCGCTGCCGCCCCAGGTCAGAGCGTGCCCCGAGGGGCGTTACACAAAGGGGATATTTCTGTCACATGCACCTGTAACAGGAGCGACCCACTTGCGCCGAATCCCTGACAATCGTTGCATGCTACACCCACCCGCAACTCACCGCAGTCCACCGTGACAGGTGCACCGCCTACCAACGTGCGCACACCCCGTACTACCTCAGGCGGAACCTGACGGTCCGTAACAGACCTTGCGCGGTCATCCTGAACACCAGTTCGCGCTCCACGACCTGTGGCTGGCATGGTTGTCGAGCACGGCTCCGGTCTGGGCACCCAACGCTGGGTCATGGAGGGCGCGTTCGCCCACCTGCACTGGTTCCGCCGCCTGCGGATCCGCTGGGAGATACGCGACGACATCCACGAAGATTTCCTCACCCTCGGATGCGCTCGAATCTGTTGGCGGCGATTGCGCTCTGTGTTTAGCGGTGCCGTGGACTAATCACCCGCTGCAAGTCGGTTGAGAACTTCCACCGGGGTGAAGCTCCAGCCGACGAAGCGCGGTCCGCTCCAGTTGATGCCGATCATGTAGCCCTCTCGGGCGGCATCAGGCAGATCGCGATCGTCGAAGCAATGAACCCAGGTCAGGCCATACGAGGGCGTCGCCAGCCTCGACCGACAAAGCGTCGATCCAAACCAACAGCCGTTGGCCATGTCAACGGTGGCCGGTGCACTGACCCAGGCCGGGCAACGCGAGGGCGCCGCTGACCTCGCACGGCAAGCCATCGACCGCGCCCGCACCATCACCGATCCCGACCAACAGGCCCGGGCCCTGGCAGCCGTGGCGTGTGTCCACGGAGCGTCTTTGCCGGGAGGGCTTCTACTGGCAGAGGCGCCACTGTGGGATCCCTAGAGTCCTTGGTGGATCAGCCGGCTGCCGTAGACGTCACAGCGCTGGAAGAGGCGACGCACTGCGTCCGGCCCGGCTCCCATGCGGGGCCCTGTTGAGTTCGCTCGGCCCAGGACGGCAAGGCGCGCCCGGAGGTGCGTGAGAGCGCGGAGCGCCCGGTCCGGGCCGCAGCGCAGGCAGCCGACGACCTGCTGCACGTCATCGTGCCGCTCGTCGAGAACGAATCGCTGCTCCCCTACGACAGTGCATCCGCCCTCGCCCGCGCAGGCGCAGCCCCACACTGAACCGCAGCAGGCCACCGCCACGTAGATGCCGTGTGCGTGCCTGCACGGGCACGCACGCGCGCGGCCAAGGCTGACAGCGCGCAGGAGATTCCGGAGGGCCGCGGAAGAGCTCCGCTGCGGCAAGGAAGGCGGCGAGGTCCCGCCGCAAGGCGCGGCACCACTGGTCCTGCCCGGCCCAGACGGTCTCCACACGGCGGGTCGCTGCAGTCTGCGTGAGATCCGCCGCCCGGTGGGTGGCTTCCGCTGGCGTCGGAGCTGTCCTCACCTGCCACCTCACCCCGGCGGAGCCATTGCTCTGGGCCAAAGGCGATACCACTGGTACCGTCGGTACCATGCCAGAACCGAAGGCCATGAACCTACGCTTCCCCGACCCCGAGCAGCGGGCCGCGATCGCCGCCGCAGCCGCGCAGGAAGGAGTGAGCCTGCAGGAGTACATCCTCTCCGCTGCCTACGCCCGCGCGACCGCCGTGGAGCAGCGGTTCCTCGATGGCTTCAAAGAGTCGATGACGCGCAGCGGCGACGCGTTCGCCGCCGAACCCAGCAGCACCGACCCCTCCCCGGAGCAGCGGGCCGCCGAGCAGCAGGCCCGTGCCGAACTTCAGCAGCAGGAGCGGGGCCAGGCCGCGTGACCCAGCCCGAACCGCTCCACCCGCTCGGCATCACCTTCCTGCTGCACGCCGCCGAGCTCCTCGCCGGCGACCCGCAGGTCGACGACCTCGGACCGCTGTACGCGGCCGTCGCGCGGGTCAACGCCAGCGCCATGGAACGCGACATCTACGGCTCCGTGCACCTCAAGGCCGCCGCACTGCTGCAGACCCTGGTAAAACTCCCCTGCCTCGAGCACTCGGGCGAAGCCTTCGCCTGGCACTCGAGCGAGGCATACCTCGCCCTGAACGGACACCGGCTCGACTACCCGCCCAAAGCAGCCGTCGCCCTCGTACGCGACGCCGCCGCCGGAACACTGGGCGTCCCCCGCATCGCCCGCCAGCTGCGCGACTGGACCACCACCTGACCCGCCCGCAGCACCGTAACCGCCCCGGAACACCCCACAGCCAGGAGACCGGCCGAAAGGCCGAGACATGGGAGCGTTTACTGGCTTGATGTCAGATGGCCCGGCTACCAGCGCTTGGTCTTTCTGCCAGGTCGTCGTGCCAATCCCAGCGCCCGGGGATCTCGCCGGTCTCCGGCCCAAGCGCGACCACGGTGTCGGTCACCTGATAGGTGACGCGGTAGGCCAGGACCTCGGTAGCCAGGTCCATCCACTGGGTCTTCTCCGCTGGCGGTACGGGGCCGAGGACCGTCACAAACCACATGGGCATCAATGAACGGTCGCGGATCGCGTCGGCCAGGCACCCGCGCAGCAGCGCGGTCAGCTCCTTCTCCGCCTTGTCGCTCTCCTCGAGCAGCGAGGCCTTCGTCTCGCGCAGCGCGTCGTCCTGGTCCAGGGCGGCGCGTGCCTGCTACGCGGGACCGTTCAGCTTCACGACGCGCTGGTGCTGGTTGTCCGCGTGGGCGCGGGCCGACTCGAAGGTGAGGGCTGCCTTCTGGTGTTCGGCTGCCTGCGGCGGTGTGGCGGCCAGGACGGCGGCCGCTGCCACGACCTCGCTGCGGAGTTCGTCGCGCTCCTTCACGGCGCCCTTCAGGGCCCGGATGCTCGAGGTATGGGCGAGGCGCTGCTGCACGCTGAGCAGCTCCGAGCGGATCTCCCGGCCGAGGGCGGCAATACGGGCCAGGTTCCTCCACAGCGGTTCGACGGTGTCGAAGTCGGCCTCAGGGGCGCCGTCGGCGATGCGGGAGGGGGCTTCCAGTGCCTGCACGCGGGCGACGAGCCGCTTGAGGTCCCGGCTGGTCTCCTTGATATGACAGCGGACGTCGCCGTCGAGGTTGCCCAGATCGTCCGTGACGGAGCTCAGGTCGCTCTCGACGCTACTGATGTCACCGCGGATGCCGCGCATCTCGTAGTCGAGGTCCTCCACGTAGCCGACCTTCGACTTGAGCGAGCTCACCTCGCTCTCGAGGTCGCTGACCTCGCTTTCCAGAGAATTGCCTCGCTGGTCGAGTCGCCGGATCTGGCTGCTGTATTCGTCGCTCATGCGTGGCCGCCCTTCTTGCCCGCCTCGGCGGGAGCTTGGGATGTTGCGATGGCGACGGCGATCCAGCCGGCGAAAATGGCGACAGGAACCAGGACGAGATCACGCTCAGGCTGACGAGGGCTACCAGCACCCCGACGATGTGCAGACCGACAGCGGTCCTGCGGCGGTGCACGTGGTCGCCGGCACCGGCCTTCTGGGCAGAACCGGCCAAGGCCCCCAAGAAGTGCGGTACGAGAGGCATCAGCCGCCAAAGCGTGTGACCGAGGATGAAGACGAAGGCGATCAGCGCAGCGCCGACCACAGCCTGCCCACACCACGACCAGGTGACGGTTCGCTGACTGAGCCGAAGCTGGGGCTCGGCTAACCGCTCCGGGATCGTCCTCTCGAACTGCAGCAGCCTCTCGGTGTTGCTCACCAGCCGCGCGTACTCGACCGCGAACTGATCGTCACCAGCCGAAAGCTTCACCACCTCGGCATGGCGCGCCCTGACCATTTTCTGGAGCCTCGCGTACTCGCTGATCGAGGCGGGGGGGCCTTGGCCGGGGCATCGACGGTGTTGCGTCGGCGGTAAACCTTGCGGTCGAAGCCGGGTGGCCGGCCGCCGCTGTGCCGGTGCCGTTTCTTACGCTCACCCCCTCGAACCGGCCGAGCTGCGCTTCGAAGAACACTGCGTGCCTGGCGACGTCGACGCTGCGAATCGGTCAGCTCGGCGGTGGTGCCCGAGGTCCACTTCGGCAAAAGTCGCCGAGCTCGCAACCCACGGAACGACCGTGGTGGCCCGTCGCACCGCACCCTGAGCCGCAAGCGGTCACGGTAAGGGTCACCTTGACTCGCGCTAGTCAGCCCGCCTGGGCAGGCGGGCCGTCTGCTCGATACACCCTGGAACCACGCGAAGGGGCCCCGCGGAACGTGCGACGGACCCACGGGGCCCACGAGTACCGTCCCGTCAGGATACCCATACCGACCGTACGGGCAACCAGCACTGACTGCCCGTCGAGGAGGCCTCTGTGTGGTCCACGTCGAGCTTGACGGAACATACGGCGTAGATCCGAACCTGCTGTTTCTCCATGAGGCATCATCGAGCACGAGTTGTCCCATGAGCCGCGCTCCCCGGTGTCTGAGCGGCCGCCCGATCACGCACGCATGAGGTCCCGTGCCGGGTGGCCGGGCACCCAAGGCTGAGCCGGGACCAACCCGGACGCATCGACGCCACCGTCCCCCAGCTCCGCGCCGATGGACACGAGATCCGCGATGCGGACGTGACCCGCCTGTCCCCGCTCAAGCACAAGAATCTGAACGTGGTGGGCCGCTGCAGCTTCACCGCCACCCATCCGGCGGGTGGCATCCTGCGCCCCCTGCGGGCCCCGGATGCGGCCGGGCTCGATGACGATGAGGGCTGCGCGGAAGGCTGACAGTGTCAGGAGGCGACCGGGGCACCGATCAGCTTGTTGGCCCCTGCCGCTGAGCCAGACGCGGTTCGCCAAGCTGGACACACTGACTCGGTCACCGTTTGTCTGATTGATATAAAATAGAGCAATTGCTAGCTATTTAGGTTCTTATGGGGGATTGTGCCTCTTGGGTGATGACCCTTGGATGATCAAGGGAGCCGCCCCGTTGGCGGGGCTGTGACAGAAGGGTGCGCCCATGCCGGAGATCCGGACCTCAGCAGAACGACTGGAGCGGGTACGCGAAACACTGGAGGGCTTCCAGGGGGCCCGGGCCGCTTGCCGGGCCGCACGGCGGCAGGACCTGAGCCGAGGACAGAACCTGCTGCTGGGGGCGGCCCTGCACGCTGCGGCCCGTCTGGAACAGGGCCTGGAGCCCACCATGCTGGAAGAACAGCTGTTGCAGATGCTGCGGGCCGGCGCGGACGACGACACGGAAGTCGCTTCCTGGGGGCGCCTGTTCGCCGAACAGCGAACCGCGCGCGGCGGGGTGAAGGTGTTCCCCTCCACGGTCAACAGCCTGGATGTGCAGAGCGGTTACGGCATGCAGGACCTGCTCGCCGACCTTGCGGAGCTCACCCCGGAGATCGTGGCGCAGCCGAACGTGCAGGTCATCGACATCACCGGGACTGATCCGGAGGAGTCGACGGACAGTGAGGAGTTCCTCCAAGCGCTCGACGAGTACGGCAGCGGCGTCACGGTGCTCGCCGCACCCACGGGTGCGGAGCAGAAGGCCCGGGGCGGTGACCGGTCCGCCGGTGAAGCTGCTGCTGAAGCCGCAGAGGTTCGTGTGCGAGCGCCGGTCAGGCGAGGTTGGCCATGACGAGATCTACTGGGCGATGTCGGCGGGCGCCGACTCCGGCGAGAAGAAGTCCTTCAAGACGCCCGAGTTCGGCAGCGTACAGACGGGCAGCGACCGTGCTTTCACCGGCGGCCACGCCGGCATCCTCATCGACGGGTGGGTACGCGGCCATGTGTCGCTGAACATCGAGTGCTGGGAGGCCGACGACAGCTCGGGCGGCTTCTACAACAAGATGCGCGAGGTCCTGAACACCCTGGCCGAGCGCCTCGCAGACGGGGCGAAGAGCCAGACCTACGAACCGCCCGAGCACGGCGGGGCCAACCCCGAGGGCTGGGCCGCATTGCTGTCGGTCGTCGCGCAGCTCGTCAACGCCCTGCTGGGCTGGCTGACCAACGACGACGACCTGGTGTGTGAACGCACCATCGGTCTCGACCGCGCCGCGCTGGACCGCTACTTCACCGCCAGTGGCTACGCGGCAAACTGGCTCTTCAACGGCGGAGGGGGCGGCTCGCACCGCCTGTGGCTGCACGGCACCCTCACGCCCTACGAGGTCAAACCGCGCTACCGCGAGCTGTCCAGTGCCGGCAGCCAATGGGGCACGCCGGGGTATCTCGCTGACCGCCGCGGCATGAGCCTGCCTGCCGTCGGCGTCTCCTGGGCCAACAACTTCACAAGGCCCGGCATTCTCTACACCGACGCGGCAGCCGACCAACTGTTCTGGGCCGATAACACCAACGACATGGGCGGCCCCATCCACGGCGCGCACACCATCGTCCCGGCCGCAGGCGTCGAGTTCAACGGCAAGGTGCATTGCGTGTTCACCGGCCGCGACGGCCGGGTGTACTGGACCGTCCGCACCGGCACCACCTGGAGCGCGCCTGCGGGCACCACCTGGGGCAGCCGCCACTCACCTGCGCTGGCCGTACACGACAACAAGCTGTACTGCGCCCACACCGGCGTGGGCGGAGACCTCTGGCTCGCCACCTTCACCGGCAGCTCCTGGGGCACCCCCACCCAGCTCGGAAGCTGGCGCACAACCAGCGGCCCGGCACTCGCCACCCACGGAAGCCCGGCCAAGCTCCAATGCGCCCACCGCGGCGCCACGGACACCATCTGGGTCGCTTCCCTCAACGGCACCACCTGGGCCGATCCCACCGAGATCAGTCCCAGCACCGTCAAAACGAACGAGACTCCGGCCCTCGCCTCCTTCGACGGCCAGTTGCACGTCGCCTACCGCGGCCACAACCACAACCTCTTCGTGATCCCCCCGTTCGGCTCCTCATCGCGACCCATCGAGATCCAGTCCGATGGATACGGCTCCCCCTCCCTCGCCGTCCACGGCGGCAAGCTCTACGCCTTCCGGGCATAGCGTCCAGACGACGTCGGTCCCTGTGGGAGTCCGCGTGTGAGACCGAGTTCCTACGTGAAATGGGTAAACCGTGGGTTCGAGCTTTCCGAAGGGAGTTCGTAGTCGAACCGCCGGGTGGTGCTGCCGTAACCGTACCCAGGCGGACTCGGGTTCGTCCTGGCTCGCCGAAGCGAGGGCCGGGCGGTAACCCCGCACCAGTGACAGATGACGGCGATCAACGCTGGCCCGTTGGGAGGTCGCGATGGCCCGGTAGGTCCGGACTTGCAGCGAGCCCTCCACCCCGTCGATACCGGGGTGGAGGGCTCGCTGCCCTTATAGGGTGGCTACGCGCTGGTGCCGCGGCCGGGGGCGATCACCAGCTGGGTGGGGTCCGTGATGCCGATGTTGTAGGCCGTAGCGCTGACCGCAGGAGAGCCACGACGACAGCCTCACAGACCTCCCCGTCCACTCCGACACCCCCTTCTTCCCGTTCCTCCGGGTGCATCGTTAATCGCGCGGGATCCCCTGAAGCCCTCCCCTGGCAGAGGTCCCGCTCGGATCCCGCGTGGAGCTCGGCGGGCCCCCGGGAGGGCCCGAGATCACTGCTCCGTCACAGGCCGAGGAACGCGCCAAGTAGCTGACGGCTGTTTCTCCCCCCATTCAGCCGCCGGGGCGTCCCCGGCGGCTGCCGTCAACAAACCAACCACCGCTAGGGGTGCCGTGGCGCGACGATGTGCAGGTTCTCTGCCGCTGGCTTCAGAGCCGGTGCAGCACCAGATGCCCGATCGTCACTCCCAGGTCCCATGCGGGCAGCCAGAGACGGCCCGGCCCGGCGGCGCTGCCCCCGTCTCCTGTCGGCGCAGGCCCCACTACGCGGCCCGGCAGCAGCAGTTCCGTCCCGGTCAGCCTGCGCCAGGCCGCCTCGGCAAACGTCAGATCCGGGTCCGGACGGCCCGTGGCGCGGCTCCTGGCGGTCAGCCGTTCCAGCTTCGCCGACGCCCACGCGTGCCAGGTGTCGGGATCGGACGTCACTCTCGTCCAGTAGTCCCGCTGGTCCTCGTCGAAGTACGTCACGAACTCGGCGATGCGAGGCGACACGAACACCGTCACCGCGAGGGCGGCGCGTCCGCACCGGTACTCCTGCGACCCGCGCGGCAGCACATCCGCGACGACCATCAGGCGGTCGGCGAGGTCGTCGGCGCACATCCACCGCATCGGGACCGTCAGTTCGCCACCGCTGAACTCGTCGACACTCTCGGGAAGCACGCCCCGTCACCTCCGCTCGGACTCGTAGCCGACGTTCTGCATCCACCAAGGGCCATTGAGCGCGAGATGGACTCCGACGCCGATCGCCGCGAGACCGGCGCCCACAATGTTGGCGCGGTGCCCCGGGCTGTTCATCCAGGCCCGGACCACGAAGGGCGCGTTCGCCTGGCCGCGCGCGATGTTCTCGGCAGCGGGCTCCGGATACCCGCGGCGCGCATCCGGTCCGCCGCCAGCGCACTGCCGGGAGCCTCGTGCGCGGCCAGACGAACACGCCGTCATGTCGCCACTGCGCGCCCGCGACAGGTGCGCAGCCGCTCGTCGACGCAGAGCGGTGGCAGTCCCGTGCCGGGACGCCAGCCGTTGACCCAGGAACGCTGCTGCCCGGTGGCGCACAGCGACTCGAGCCACAGGCACCAGGACCGGCTTGGCAGCGCTACCGTGCTGCCCGTCGATCGCCATGTCACCCCTCAGCACACACAGAAAAGACTCTTTGCAAAGGGATACGCACGGTATGCAGGTTCAGCTCGATCGGTTTTCCGTGTGACTGCGGTGAAGGAGCAGGAAGCGACAAGGGCGGGAACGTCGCGGCACTGTGTTCCTGGCCGGGCAGGTCGGGCCGGCAGGAACGTCGAGTTCTGTTGCGGTGCCTGGTCTGCGCGTCGCTGCCACAAAAGATGAAGCTGCCGAAGTGTCAACGCTTCACGAATCCGCCTGTCGATCTACAACGGCCCGCAGCAGCCGCTTCGCAGTGCTTCGCCCCGCCGGACAGTCCCAACGGGGCGAAGGTAGCCTGGCCCGAAACTCGTCAACAGCATCGTGGACGGGAACCGGCCACACCATGAGAGTGTGCCGCCCGCGAGGTTACGGTTCCCGGTCCAGGGGGATCTGCAGGGTGACGAGCGCGCCGCCGCGACCGACGGTCACGGGATAGGTGACGCCGGACCGCTTGCCGCTCAGGACGTTGTCGAGGTCGTTGACGGTAGGCGTGAGGATTCCGGCGACCTCGACAATACGGTCACCAGGCACCAGACCGACCGCAACAGTGTTGCTGCCCGGGCCACCGCAGGACCGGCATGGCCATATCCCTGCCTCCCGGCGGCGCAGCTCCTCCTCGCGCTCCTGGCGGCGGCATTCTTCATGGGCTTCGCGCTCCAGGCTGCGCTGGTCATCGCGGGCGTGGTACCCGCCATCTGGTGCCGGTGTTGGTGAGGGCGTCGGTGATCGGCTGCCAGTCGCTGTGGCGGAGCAACCCACCGCACTTGCCACCTCCGCCTACGCCTCGGCGGCATGAGCGCATAAACAAAGCGGTAATGCCCCCACACGCTCCAGGCGCGCTGAGCAGCGCGCGCCCCGGGATGCACCACACGGGCCCTGGCCGTCCATCCCCCGAGGAACAGGGCCCGCCCCACATTCTCAGCCCCCCCCCCCAGCAGGAACGGGTCACAGGCCGCGGAAAGCCCCGGCAGCGGTAAGCATGTTCTGCACATCGATCACGGTCCGCCCCGTACGCTCAGCAATCCGGGCAACCGGCTCCTTTTCCTCATACGCGGCAACCACCGCCGCGGTCAGACGACGCCGAGCCGCATACAACCCCTCCTGCGCCTCCCGCACCGCCGCCGCAGCCCCCTCCAGAACACCCGCATCACTCGACATACGTCCCATCCTGCCGCCCCGACACCCCACACAACCACCCACCCCCGGGCAGGGGCCGGGGCTATCGGAACTGAGGTCGGCGCCCGGACGGCGCTGCGTATCCTTGCCCGACAAGCTGCGGCCTTTCGCGCGGCCGGAACACACAGGAGGCTGCACGTTGCTCACCGTGGATCTGCACCCGATCTTCCGTAACAACCGGGACATCGAACTGGCCCTGCGTCAGGCCATATTCAAGGCAGCGCTCAGCGGCGAGACCACGATGGAGATCATTCCGGGCAAGGGCTCGGGAAAACTGAAGAAACGCGTGCTCGCGTTCCTCAACCAGCCGCACATCAAGAAGCTGTACGAACGCTTCGAGACAGACCCGACCAACGACGGCAGAGTCATAGTCCACCTCAAGTCGTAAGACCGGAACACCCAATGGGAGAACAACCTCACGCCCGAACGCCATACACTGATCGCCCCCATCCGCGGTCTGCGGGCCAGGGCAGGATCAGATTCCGGCTCAATGCCGCCGACATCGCCGTTCCAGAGGCGGTCGGACGCGAAGCGTCACGCTCGAAGCGCAGGACTCCGGCTCACCGGGGCCGGCCGGTCACCTACGCTGACACCGGGGCGGCCGGGAGCGGCGGGCAAGCCACGAACCAGGCGCTGGCCTACACAGCAACCGGTCAACTCGTCAGTGATCACTGCGGGGCAGAATGCAGGGAAGGGCACAAGGCGCGACCGGGGCGCGACGACGCATCGACCACCCACCAGCCCCCGCCCGGATCGCAAGCCGCCATGGTCAGTAGCGGGCCCTCCTCTCGATGGTGAGGACAGAGACCGGCAGAGAGCCCCGGTGGTCCACCGGACACCACTGACCACGCCCCCTGAGCGACCAGACACCATCAGAAGAGCCGGCTGCGGACCAGTCAGGTGACGAACACACCGCCCGCTCGCGCGTCACAGCCCGGGCACCCCACCCGGCACAGAAACTGGGTCAGCAGCGCCCAGGCCTACCCTGTATGGCGCCAGCCCCTGAGTTCCCGGAACGGCGCCTCGACACCGCCCTCCCGGGAGCCACGGCACCCACGACCGGCAGGCGGGCGACCCTTGCCGGCCGCACCGCCGACCGGCCGTGGTGGCTCCCCAAGAAACCCCACCACGGCTCGGGACAACAGCCCGAGCGAATTCCATTCACCACGCCCATCCGCAGATGACCGGGGTGGAGTGCCTGGCGGTGGCATCGGCTTCGAGGGGACAACACCGCCAGGCACCAACCACCATCGCATACCGCACCCGCTTACTACGATCCCGCTGAATCCCTGACTGAGGTGGGCGCGCTGGAACGCGATGGTCACGTCCCGGGCCGGTGCAGACCCCGGCCCTCCGGTTCGGGAGCCGTGATGTTCGTGTGTGCTCATGCGGACCAGGCTCTCCGACTGGTTGTCCGTCGGTGACTCATCGCCAGGCGGTCGATACGCCGCCTGGCGATGCTGCCCCGATGACGTCAGCGGCGACTGTGCTGCTGGAACTCGTCATAGACGCGGATAATCCTCTTGAGGAGTTCACCGTGATCGGTCAGGTCTACGTGGCGGGGGTTGGCGGCGTAGCTGAGGAGTCCGAGCATGCGATGCAGGATGTCGGTCTGTTGTTGCTCAAGCTGCCATTTCTCGTTTCCGAGTCCATGTCGATCGGCGCTGAGGTGCTCATCCGGCGCAGCGCAGAGGCGTAGGTGTTCGGCGAGGCATTCCTTCAAGGCGCCGGGCCAGGCCATGTGCATGGGGTTGGGCCGGGTGTTGTCGGTGTTCACCGGTGCGGCCATGAGCGTGGCTTCCTGCGATGTGTCGGCGCGCTGCTGGAGGTCCGGGATGGCAGTGAGTGCCTCGGCTGTCGCACGGATCGTGCGGGCGTGTTGCCAGGCCCACCTCCGTTTGGTGCGCCGGCCCCGGCGCTCGCGGACGTCCTCAACTCTTTCGCTCTGGGTGCGGGCAGGCTGCCATCCGCGCGCGGGTGGGCGCGGCTGAGCTGGAGGTGACGTCGTTCAGCCGACTGCCGGTTACTCATCTCAAGGGCGTCGGCGATGCGGGCCCACGTGATCCGGTGCGAGCGGGCCAGGGTGATGAGCATCAGTTCGTCGGTATCCAGCTTGTCGCGCAGCGAGCGGATCACCAGGCGGGCGGCGAGTACATCGGTCTCGGACACGGCTGGCTCCAGGAGGCCTTGGGCACGTCGCCGATCTTCGTAGCGTCGCGCGATTTCCCCTAAGCGCTTGTTGCCGTAAGAGCCGTAGGAGGTGACGCGACGGATGCCACCGAGGTTCTCCAGCATGTGCGACCAGGCGCGTTCGCGGTCGAACTCCGCTTCGGGGCGCTGGTTGCGTGTCGTCTTCAAGACGACTCCTTTCGTCGTCCGCAAGACGACACTCTCTGCAGACGTCGACGGCCGGCCCGGCGGCCGGTGCCCAGAACGGCTGGCACCGACGAGGACGAGAGGCTCTCCGGTGCCGGGGCCGGCTCTTGCGGACCCTTCCACCCTCCACCGTCACACCATTCACTGACACGAAACCGAGAGATCGCAGGCAGCGCGTCGAAGAGCTCCCAGACGGCACCTCCGTAAGTCTGGGCGTATTTCTGAGTAATCAGAAGAGCCGGCGCGACCGGCTCAGCGACGACCAGCTCGCCAACCTCGGATACGACTGGGCGCGACGGTCTAGGGGGCGGGCTGCCGGGGCACTCGTCGGCCGCTGCACCGGCAGAAACGAAGTGCGGAGAAGTCCCGGACGCCGTCACGGCTCCGGGACTTCGCGCAGTCGGCGGCATGGGCCGCTTGCCCCTGGACATGTCCCGGTGCAGAAAGCAGCCAATTCCAGGACCCTACGGCTCAATTCAAGACAAATCTGGGCCAGGCCGGTGCACGTCTCGCTAGCGTGCGGAACTGAACACTCCGTCCGTCGAGAGGACCTCGTAAGTGATCTTGTCCGGCTCCGCCGCGCTCATACTTCTCCTGATCGTCGTGTTCCTGATCCGCCGGAACAACATCAAGACCCATTACGCGATCCTCTGCCTTCTCGCCGGCTTCTACCTCGCCAAAACAAGCAGCGCCCCTGCCATCGACCACGCCCTCAATAACGTGGCGGACATGTTCGCCAGCATCCAGATATAGCCGCTCACCAGCGCCGTCCGCCGCCCCGCCCATGTGGCAACCACGGAACTGCTTCACCGGCCAGTGAACAAGCACACGAGCATCCCCGGCCCCACGCACCAGCGGTAGGGCCGAGGACTGCACTCTGGCCCACCAGGCCGGCGGGCCGGGATCACGCGACGAACGAAGCCAGGGCAGCCACAGCTGGCCGCCGTACAGGACATCCACCTCATAGTGTCCTGCGCCAGTAGTTGATCGTTAGTTGCTATGTGACTTCTACTGCTGGTGCGTCAGTTCCTCGTCGAGGACCGAAGCTGGAACCGCTGTTGCTGTCCGTGGAGGAGCGGGCGGAGTTGGAGCGGTGGACGCGTCGGGCGACATCGGCCCAGGCACTGGCCCTGCGGGCGCGGATTGTGCTGGCGTGTGCGGGGCCGGAGGTGCCGCCGATTGTCGCGGTCGCCCGGGATCTGCGGGTGGCCGCGGACACGGTCCGCAAATGGCGGCGACGCTTTCTCGCTGAGCGGCTGGACGGGCTGGTGGACGAGCCGCGGCCGGGCCGGCCGCCCACCATCAGCGTCGATCAGGTGGAAGCGGTGGTGGTCACCACGCTGGAACAACTGCCGAAGAACGCCACCCACTGGTCGCGGACGTCGATGGCCCAGCACAGCGGCCTGTCGAAGTCGACCGTGGGCAGGATCTGGCGGCAGTTCCAGCTCAAGCCGCATCTGGCGGACACCTTCAAGCTGTCGACGGACCCGCTGTTCGTGGAGAAGGTCTACGACGTCGTGGGTCTTTACTTCAACCCGCCCGAGGGCGCGGTGGTGCTGTCGGTGGACGAGAAGTCGCAGATCCAGGCACTGGACCGGTCCCAGCCGGTGCTGCCGATAATGCCGGGCATGCCCGAGCGGCGCACCCACGACTACGTGCGCAACGGCCTGACCACACTGTTCGCTGCGTTCGACGTCGCCACAGGTGAAGTCATCACGGCCCTGCACCGCCGGCACCGGGCCGTGGAGTTCAAGAAGTTCCTGGTCCGGATCGACAAGGAGGTGCCCGCTCACCTGCAGGTCCACCTGATCGTGGACAATTACGGCACCCACAAGACTCCCGCGATCAGAGCCTGGCTGGCCAAACACCCGCGGTTCGAGCTGCACTTCACCCCGACCGGCTCCTCCTGGATCAACCAGGTCGAGCGGTGGTTCGGCTACCTGGCCCACCAGATGATCCGCCGCGGCGCACACAAGAACATCCAGGCCCTGGAAGCCGACATCCGGGCATGGGTCAAGGACTGGAACGAAGACCCCAAGCCCTTCATCTGGACCAAGACCGCCGAAGAGATCCTCGACTCCCTCGCCCGCTTCTGCCGACGGATCTCTGGCGCAGGACAATAGTCCAGCACCAGCAGTTCAGGATGCACAGCGAACAAAACGGCCGCCTCGATCTCATGAGCGGCCCTCCGACCTTGCCGGAGCATGGAACGCGCAGCCCGGATCCGGCCGCTCATCTGCCTTAGAACCGCGTCTGGCTCAGCGGCAGGAGCCCACAAGCTGATCCGCGCCCCGATCGCCTCTTGACACCGTCAGGCTTCCCCACCGGCCCCGCCTCCTCAGCGACCTTCTCCCCTCGCAGCCGCCGCGTGCGAACGGCGACCTGCGGAAACGTGATCACTCCGGGGGCTTTCGCAGAACTCTCACAGAAAGTCATTTCTGCGAGTGACCTACCGTCAGCAGCGCGTCACGCACCCGCTACACCAGCCGCCTCGGCGGCCGCGAGGAACATCAGAACGAAAACCGGCGCTAAGCACCAAGATCAATCTCAGCGGCAACCACGGTTCCATTGATCCCCGAGGCCAGAGACAGCCGGGCTGCTGCCGGCCGAGCGCACCGACTCCGGCTACCGGATCAGCGGCGGAGCTGACGGCCTGCGTCGATGGGCCAGGACAACGCTGATCGGAACCGACCTCTACTGGCGGTCCTCGACGCGGCTACGACGTTGGCACGCCTCGGTCACCTGGCTGGCACGAGTGCTCTGCTCGTAGCAATGGGGGCACGACGGCGTGGCCAGCGGCACGGGGCCGCTGTTGCTGGCGGGCCTTGATTCGCCGGAGGAGGACCATACCGCGTGGGGCGACATTGTTGCCCGTCGTTGGTTGCGGGACACGTCGTCGCTCCCGGTCCGACGGTACGCGTGGCGTGACGGGAGCAGTCGCTGTCCCAGCTCGACCGACACGGCGGGTGCGCACCGGGTCGTCAACAACCCGTTCGGACTCCACAGCCGCTCATCAACATCGCATCAACGGCGCCTGCCCGGCCTGGTCGATCGGCTTACATGAATTCTCTCCCCGACGGCAACGGCAGAGGACGGCGATGTATACCCCAAAGCGTTCCCGCTTCCGGCGGAAGGTTCACCGGCACCGGGACAGCGCGGTGCGGAACATGGTGATCGGTGGTGCCGCCGCCGATGCCGTTGCTGGTCTGGCCGTCCGCTCTACTGGTCGGAAGCTCAATGAGCGCGATCGATGACCTCCACAACGCCGTGCCGGACAGCTGGTTGGGCGCGGTCGGCCCAAGCGGCAGCGGTGCGCGCGGCGGGAACACCTTGACCAGCTGGGCTCCGGAGACGTCCGCGATGGGACAGGAGACGGAGCTAGCGATCCCCAGTGCTCCGGCGGGCGCGGAACCGGCCGCCGACCACCGGGCCGCGTTGTCCCCGGCCTCCAGTGCGGAGCTGGCCCCGCTCCTCGACGCCACCGCAGGAAACGCGGCGCGCGCCGGAGCGCCGGAACCGCCTGCAGGCCCAGCGGTGGCGTCCATCGCGCTGGAACGAGAACTGCGTGCGGTGCTACCGCCGCACGACGGGACGGCGCGGGACTGCGTAATCCGGCTCGACGCCCTGCGCCGGCACTTCCACGGCAGTGCGCTCGCGACCCGCGACGACATCGCTGTCGGATCGCCCCGGCCTGAACTCGAACCCGCCATGGCCGTCGGTGGCGTGTGGCGCCCGGTGCGCGGCTCGATCTCCAGTGTCGTCCGGCAAGTGCGCGAGCTCGGCCCTGGCGCGATGGCGTTCGTGCTGACCAAACCCCCCGGCGGCGAACCCCACGGGATCGCGCTGCGCAACCACGGCGGAATCCCGCTGTGGTTGGAAACCCAAGCTCCTCCGGGCTCCCGGGTGCGGACCGTACCGCCACCACTGGTCGACGCCCGGGTGCTCGTGGTCGCCCCGACAGGCCGGGCTGTAGCGCCGACCGCAGGACCGTCCGGGTCCGTGGACGGCATTCTGCACCCCAACACCGGCTCCAGCTACGGGTGGCATTTCACGCGTGCGTTCGGGAACGGTGGCCGCGCGCGCTCCGCGGCGCCCGCGCCGTCCGAGCCGTCCGCGGCGCCTGCGCCGCTCGGCTCAATCTTCTCCTCCCCAGGGCAGGCTGTCCGCGCCAAGGGGCCGGACGGACGGCCGATCACCGTGGCACTGCGCGATATCGTCTGCCAGGTCTTGCCCGGCACCGGGCACGGCGTCGCGTTCACCCCAGACAACAGCTTCCGGCTCACCGGCCGCTACCACATCGCGATCAAGACGCTGCCCGGCGAGACCGTGCACGACGCCCGCGGGCGCACCCGCCGCCCCAAACCGCAACTTCGGCTCGGCGGGGACTTCCACGTGCACGCCGAGGGAACTCGCGGCGGGTTTGCGGTGCCGCTGCGCAACGGCACCTGGGCCACCCTCGAACCGCCCGAATTCGCGACCGTGCTCTCCCGCATCGAACGGCTGCGGACACTGGTTCACGCGAAACCTGACCTCAACGTCGTGCTGCTCTCCTCCGGCGACCACGACGCGAAGGACACCGCGCGCGGACTGTTCAAGGAGGGGATCAACGTGTCCATGCTCAGCAACAACGGCACGGTCTCCCAGCTCCCCGATGGCCGCTTCGGCGTCGCCGACAACCGAGGCTGGAGCACCTACAAGCCCAGCGCCCGGCTCTGGGACTGGTGGAAGCCGCAGCACCACCGGCTCGGCGTCTACTCCGACGGCAACATCAACAACATCACCTTCTTCGAGAGGCACCTGCCGACGGCCCCGTACATCCCCGACGCCGATCCCGACGCCGAAGTCCCGCTGCGAGGCAGGAACAAACGTGGCGACGTAATCGACTTCTTCCCGCACGAGGTCGCACGCATCGGCCTGACGAGTACGAGCACCGGGCGCGAACGCATCAACGGCCTCGACCTCACCGCTGACCACGAGGAACTGGTCCCGGACATGGCGGGCAACCTCGACCAGATGACCCACGTCGTCCGGACCTTCCCCGGCGAAAAAGCCCGCGCCATCCGCCGCACCGAATTGGACAAGCTGCGCAATCACGACCCGAACCGCCGGCTCGTGGAAGTACCGTGGCAACCAGTAGAGCTCGCCACCACCGACCCGAGGTCCGGGCGGCCCAGGAACGTCCGCGTCGGCCCCAACGCGATCATCGCGCATGGCCACTCGCGTGCCGTCCGGATCACGATCGAGCGTGGCGCCAACGAGAGGCACCTCAGCATCAGCGGCGACACCCTCGTCGGCCTGCTGGTACAGCTGCCGGAGTTCCAGCAAATGTACGCCGACAACCCGCACAGCCCCTTCCTCCTGCTCATCTGCGGCACCGCTGAGGACGGCGCGCCGGTGCTCGAAGGGGCGGTGAAAGCAGCTCGGTACCTGACGTTTCCCAACACCTTCATCGGCGCGGGCAGCGACATCGTCGTGTACAAGCAGACGAGCGGGCCGCTGCTGTCAGTGATGGACAACGCGGGATTCACGATTAGCTCCCGCATCCACGGCCACGAGGTCAAGAAGACCCACGCCCGCTACCGCGAATCGGAGTCGGCTGGGGACACCGGCCTCGGGGAACATCAGTACAGAGGTTATCGATGAGAACGATCATGTTCCGGTCAGCGCGAGTGTGCTGACATGGTTCTCGTACTCGGGGTTGAGGAACATCGGAACGAAAACCGGCGCTAAGAGACCTGACCGAAGCCGTTCGGGGTGTGCTCTCGCCTCCTCCAACGCGCTGGACGCGCCTGCGCCTCCACGTGCATCGGATGGTTGCGGAAGTAAGGGATTGAAGCGGCAGCGCCCGCACGAGTCCAGCGAGCCCAACACCTGAGCGTCATTCACAGCCCCTTGGCGGCTGATGTCTGAGCTAGGACTGTGGGCCTGGTAGTTCAGAGAAGGCGTGTGAGGGTCGTCAGGCACCTACGGGAGTCGCCCAATGGCGTCCTGGGGGCTCAGCCGTCGGTCTTGGGGGGGAACTTTTCTCTCACTTTCACGTCGATCAGCGCGTGCGTAAGCCGGTAGAAGCTGGGGTCTCCGTCGACCAGGAGCGTGTACGTGATTGCCTCTCCTGCCCCCAGGCGGCCGGGGCTGATACTCATTCCGTGGTCGTCCAAGCCGCCAGGTCTCAGGCCCAAGGCGCCGGGCGGCTCTGCCGCCATCGAGACCAGCTCCACGACCGGAAGGCCAAGGACGATGCGCAAGGGATCGCCCTGGTCGAACTGGGCGCTGGAGATGTCGCGGCGGCCGGTGTTCTCCAGGCGCAGGCTCACCAGGCGCGGATTGTGCAGCTCACGCTCTCCAAGGCGGATGTGCAGCACGTTGGCCGAGACGTTGCGCTGATGACGCTGGACCAGGGAGGAGGAGCTGAAGGAGTACACCAGGCGGCGCTTGGGGAAGGCGGCGCGGCGCGTGGCATACACCCCGGCGGCTCCGACGCCGGCACCGACGACGACGCCAGCAGCTGCCCAGAACGTCTCGGAGGACCAGAAGGGACCGGAGGCGGCCACAACGTCTGTCGCGGCGGCGAGAGTTGGGGTCATGCGGGTGATCTAAGCAGACGTGGCAGGGCTGCCCTGGTGTACGTGCGGTGAGTATCGGACCCCACTCGGTCAATCGGGGCACAGCGTCCGAGTCGCGTCGCCGACAACCGGAACATCAACTTCTTAGTTCGGAGAAGGCATGTAGGGCAAGTGGCCGTTTTCGCACATGCCTTACGGGTATCCGAGGGATCGTCAGGCACGTACGGCATGTGCGTAAGCGTTGTGGGTGCGCCACCTTGCGCCGGATCAACGAATTCTTGAGCGATCCCCCCTGCCGAGCGATTGTCGGCGGATGCCCCTCCCGGCCCGTCGTGCTCACCGTGCCTGGGTCCAGTCGCCCGCCTCCGCGCCCCGGATCCCCCGGTTCAGTCGCGGCACCGGACCGGGTGCGGTCTCGGTGGGGCGCACGAACGTCCAGGCGACCGCCCCGGCCCATGGTCGGGGCGGTCGCGCGTCCCCGCCATACTGAATATGGCGAACCGTCATAATGTGTCCCATTCTGTCAGCTCGGTCGGGAGGATTGCTGTGACTATCTGTCAAACCGTGAGCGGGGTGGGCGCGCAGGGGGCCCTCCCGTCGTCGGCGCCGCCTGGTCTTCGAGTGCGTCGCTCGTGGTGGGGTGGGTTGCTGCGGGCGCTGGTGGCAGGTCTCGTGCTAGTGGCCGGCCTGGCCCTGCCCATGGTGGCCCCGCAGCCCGCCCAGGCCGTGCCGCCCGGCACCTACGCCTACGTCGCCAACTTCCTCGATGGCACGGTGTCGGTGATCAACACAGCGACGAACACGGTGGTGGTCACGGTTCCCGTCGGCGATGCGCCGTGGGGAGTGGCGGTGTCGCCGGACGGCACCCGCGCCTACGTCACTAACCGCGCCGATGGCACGGTGTCCGTGATTAACACCGCGACCGACACGGTCGTCGCCACCGTCCCCGTCGGCCTTGAGCCCCTGGGGGTGGCGGTGTCGCCGGACGGCACCCGCGCCTACGTCACCAACTTCAGCGCCAACACGGTGTCCGTGATCAAAACGAACACGAACACGGTCGTCGCCACCATCCCCGTCGGCGATGCTCCCATCGGGGTGGCGGTGTCGCCGAACGGCACCCGCGCCTACGTCACCAATTCCGACGACGACACGGTGTCCGTGATCAAGACGAACACGAACACGGTCGTCGCCACCATCCCCGTCGGCGACTTCCCGTTCGGGGTGGCGGTGTCGCCGAACGGCACCCGCGCCTACATCACCAATTCCGACGCCAACACGGTGTCCGTGATCAAAACGAACACGAACACGGTCGTCGTCACCATCCCCGTCGGCGATGTGCCCCAGGGGGTGGCGGTGTCGCGGGACGGCGCCCGCGCCTACGTCATCAACGCCGACGACGACACGGTGTCGGTGATCAAGACGAACACGAACACGGTCGTCGCCACCATCCTCGTCGGCGATGCGCCTCGAGAGGTGGCGGTGTCGCCGGACGGCACCCGCGCCTACGTCACCGACGCCAACGACGACACGGTGTCCGTGATCAACACCGCCACCAACACCGTCGTGGCCACCGTCCCCGTCGACGACCTCCCGTTCGGGGTGGCGATCGGAGTCGTGCCCTGCCCAGGCCACGGCAAGCCGGGTCACGGAAAGCCAGGCCACGACCGGCCCAACCACGGCCACCGCCACCGCCCTGGCCCCCGGTAACCGAACACCGGCATGACGAACGCCCCGGCGCCGGCCGCCCACCCTCGGACCACCGACGCCAGGGCATCCCGTGACCACGCAACCCCACACCACGGCCCGCCGCCCAAAGCCTCCGCCGACCCTCCGCACCCGACCGGACCACCGATCAGACCGCGCTACGTGACTCACTTGCCTGAACGGCCGAACTCGCGCTGACCTGCACGTTCTCTTGACAACCCCAGATAATGGCCGCTGGGGTTTCTGGACTTTCTGGACCGCTCCACGCGGGCCCGCGCGGGAGATTCGGTGCTTCCGTTTGCTAGCAAGCAAGCTTGTCAGCTGGCTCGCTCGTCAGGCCCGCGGAGCGAGTGGCAGGGCCGCCCCGGCGTCTCCGGCCAGGGCGGCCCTTTGTCCTTCGATCCGGCGCCCGGGCTACCTCTTGACGTGCGCGGCGTCCACGCTGTCGTCGATGCGGAGCCGGATGCCGGTGGTCTGGCCGGCCTCGGCGTCCGGATCGAGCAGGGCCACGAACTCGGCGAGCTTGTTGTAGAGCCTGCCGCAGCGTGCGGAGGCCGCGACGTCGTCCTCCTTCGCCCCCTCGTGCAGCGTGCTCAGGAGCTGGGTGAGGTTGTGGCCGGAGAGGAGCACCTCCTGCATCCCGCTGCGGGTGAGGCCTTCGGAGACCTTCTTGATCCGTCCCTCCGGCAGGTTCGGGTCAACGGTGAACCGCCGCGCCTCAATGATGTCCGGGCAGTAAGGCACCCCGAGAAGCGCTTCGGTGCTCTGGGTCCAGGCCGGCTTCCACTGGCCGAATGCGCGGACGGCCATGAAGGTCCATGTGTCCTCGTGACAGGTCAGGGTCAAGTACGAGACGCCGGTGACCGCCCTCATGTTCTGGTTGTGCACGGCCAGGTCGGCGGTGTTCGTCGCGATCGCCTTCTGCCGCGCCGCCCGGCTCGCGCCAGCGCTTCTCCTGCTCCCACTGCTCCTGCTCGATCTGCCGCTTCGCGGACTGGTTGGCCCGGTACTCCTCGCGCCACGTCTTGAACACGTACCCTCCCCGATTCGCTACCGAAAGTGAGAAGACTATGACGATGCGTGTCCGGCGCTCGGCAGTGCGCATCTGGCCGGTCCCCCGTCCGCGAAGCGCGGACGGGGGTGGTCGTGTCGGATAACCTCTCCCTGTCCGACGCGACAAACCCGGACATGACAGCGGGTCAGAGCGGCCCGGCAGGAGGGGATCCACCGGTATGGCGCACGGCATCACCGAGGACGACGACGCGACCGCGCGCGCGTTCATCGCGTACTACCTCCACGACGTCACCGCGAGCGCCGCCGAGGACGGCCACCCCGCCCTCATCAAGGCCGCGGCCGCCGAACGCACCGCGTGGGAGGAGCACGGCCGCCTGGAGGGAAGGACCCCGATGCTCATCAACCGCTGGGCCCTGCAGAACGCGGTCAGGACCGGACAGGACGCCGTCGCCGGACGAGCCGCCCACGCCGACTTCGAGCGGGCCAAGGCCGACCAGAGGGCCGTGGCCCGCTGGCTAGCCGCCCACGGCTACCGCGCCGCGGCGCACCCGGGCCATGCGTGAGCGCCCTCGAGGCGGACACCGCGGTGGTGCCCGCTCCGGCGGCCGCCGACGAGCGCCAGGTGCTCGTGGAGCGGTGGGCCCAGCGGCACGGCATCGACGCTGCCCAGCGCCTCGCCGAGTCAGAGGACCTCGCCGACGCGGTCGCCGCCGAGCTCACCCCGGACAACACCCTCGACACCTACGCGAAGTCCTGGCGGGTGTGGGAACGGTTCTGCGCCGCCACCGGCCTGCCCCCCTCCGAGGGCGACCGCGGCTCCCTGGTCGCGTTCGTGACCTGGATGCTGCGCGAGGGCCAGCACAACGGGCGCGGCTACGCCCCCAGTTCCGCCGGCACCCACCTGGCGGCCACGGTCGTCGGCCTGCACGAGCGCGTGGCCACGGTCAGCAGCGACGACGAGAGCGAGGCCCGCAAGGCGCTGGAGGGCCTGGCGGTGAAGCTGCTCCAGGCCGGGGAACGGCGCGGCCGCGGCCAGGCGGTCAGCGCCGACATCGACGGCCTGTACGCGATCGCCCGCTCCTGCCCCGACACCCTCACCGGCGCCCGGGACAAGGCCCTGGTCCTCACCGGCTTCCACTACGCCTCGCGCTCCCAGGACCCCGCCGGACTACTGACCGGCGACGTCACCCTGCACCCGCGCGGCCTGGTCATCGCGGTGCTCACCGGCAAGACCAAGCACTCGGTGCGCAACGCGAAACTCGCCTACGCCCAGGACCCGGAGGTCTGCCCGGTGCGGGCCTGGACCGCCTACCGCACCCGGCTGGTCACCGGGCACGGCGAGCAGTGGGCCGACCCGTCGACCCCGGCGTTCGTCGGCATCGACCGGCACGGCCACATCACCGGCGGAATGGTCCCCGACAGCGTCACCCGCCCCGTCAAACGGATCTCGAAGCGCGCCGAGGTCCCGATCCACCGGACCGGCCACTCGCTGCGCATCGGACTCGCTTCCGCCGCCCTCAAGCGCGGGCGCGACGGCATCGTCATCGCCGACCAGGGCGGCTGGGCCCGCCACTCCCGCTCCATGCTCGCCTACATGCAGCGCGAGGGCGGCTGGGACGACAACGCCTCCACGGCCTCACCTGACCAACGAAACGGGAAGGGCCCCGATCTATCGGTGCGGGAGCCTTCTTTCAAGTCTTACCGGCAGAATCTCCGGCGGGTTATCGGCCGATCATCTTGTGCAGCACTCCCACCCCTGCGCCGCTGGCTGACAGGCCGGCGATGACGGAGAGAGAAGCGTTGGCCGTGCCGAGGAAGGTGAGCGCTCCGACGACGAGGCCGATGAGCGCGGCCGATACGAAGACCAAGGCCGCATGAGCGTTGATCAGCGGATCGTAGTCGGGTGGACTCTGTCGAGCACGTGATCGAACCCTTAAGTCCTGCGGACGCTGTCGTACCCCTGAGGTACTTTGAGAGTCAGTCAACGGTTCTCCCATCTCTTCATGGCGGTGGAGCCCGACGGCGATGAGAGGGAGACCTCGGGCTGCGGCGGCCTCGACAGCGATGCCGCATTTCGGGTCTCCCTTCGTCGTTTCGAAGGGCGTCGGTCGACGCCTTGAATTTACGGCACCGGACTGACAGCCGAGGGGAACTCCCGAGTACCGTCACGCGTTCCAGGGCCAGTTGGACAGGTGTCTACCGTCAAGCGAACGCATTATGCGAAACGACACCGACAAACACGACGCCCGATCAGGTCGGCGCAGGTCAGGGCGCGCGTCGCGGTCATCGAGCTGATGCATCGGCATCGACCACGCCTGGAAATGGGTGTGAGCGATGGCACATTGAGAGCTCGGCTATGTAGTCCACGTCGGCCGTCATCTTGTCGTCCTCCTTGTTCAGCTCCTCGATCTCCCGCAGTGGCACGACCACGAAGGAACTTGCAGGTCAACTGCACGTCCTCGCAGATGGGCTCCTGGCCATTGCGCGAGCGTGTAGTCGCCTTGGACGTCCGCAGGCCCTGCATTCCCAGGAGGTGAGGATCTGCACTCACCCCTTCGCGAGGCGCACTCGTTGGTCAGCATGATCAGAGGGTGCGACGAGTCGAAGGTGATCGGGTCATCCAAAGGCCGGACGGCGCCGGCCGGTCCGGCCAGTTTGCCCGTCCAGCCAGGAGCGTACGGCTTCGTCCAAGGCATCCTGGATCTCGATGTCCTGGGTCACCTTGGGACCGCTCCCCCACTGGATCTCCGACCGGTTGGGCATCCGGAACTTCTGAACAGCGGGTTCGATGGCGGGCGGCAGGTCGACGCTTGTCGTCCGCAGCGGTCACGTCGTTCACGACGGACCCGGGGCCGATCAGGTACCTGCCGCTCCGGCCCGGCGGTGGGCCCTCACCACTGGGCACCCTTCCTGGACGCCCGCAGCAGCATCGCGAGAGTCGCGCGGGCGGCGTTCGGGAACCGGTCGGTTGTTGCATACGCGATCCGATTCGCTGATCTCGGCTGACGCCCACCACAATCACGCCCATGCCTGACTGGATGCCCTCGTGGGGCACGACCGCGCTGATCTCGATCGTGACGTCCCTGCTCACCCTCATAGTCAGCGGGCGTTACATCTCGCCCCTGCTCGAAGTCCGCAACCGGCGCTTCCAGACGAAGATGCAGGCTCGCGAGAAGTTCCAGGCCCACATGCTGACCGTCCTGTCCGCGGCTACCCGACTGCTCGCCGCACCCATCCCGGCCGAGTCGACCGACACGGTCCGCGCCGCGCTACGGGAGGATCGCGCCCGCTGGCGTGCCCAGATCGACGAGGCGACCCGGTACCTCACCGACCACTTCGAGCAGATCGCCTTTGCCTACGCCGGGTCGCAGATCCCTGAACTGGCCGTGCGGTACTCGGGCAACGCTCGCATGGTCTGGATCTCGGACCGGAGCGAGGACCGCAAGCTGAACGCCCTTCGGGACATCACCCAGCACTGCCATGCGCTGTTCTTCGACAGCCCCCTGTACGCCCCGCAGCGGGCTCGCTCCTGGCGGGAGCTGGAACGGCTGCTGGACGAGCTGGAAGCCCCCGACGCCCCGAACACCGGGCAAGCGGCGGCAACGGTTGACGGTCGTTGGTTGGCGACTCATGTCGTGCCGCCAGGGCACGTCCCGCTGCGGTAGCCGCTCCTCCGTGATCAACGCTCCTAACGGAGCGCACGGGGCAGCTCAGGTGATGGTGCCGGTTCGGCCTGCCCCTGCGGAACTGTCGCGCCGCCACAAGCCCCGTGTGACGCCTTTCGACGCACCGTGCAGATTCTCCCTCCCCCGGCACGGCCGGATCGCGCCCTACCCGTACTGACGGACCGTCCGGACCCTGGTGAGCATGGGGGACACCGAGAACACCGCCGACCGCCCGGACCGCCCCGACAACGCGCTGCAGGCCGCCCTCGAGGGCGCGACCGCCCCACCACCACCCGCACCACCAGAATGCCCGCACTGCGCACTGCCCCAGAACCGCTACCCCACCCTCTATGACGGGCACTGGGTACTCCTCGAGCCGAGGATCTTCGTCCCCGCCCACACCGTTCCCCCGCGCCGGCGATGGGTCCTCACCCTGGACGGGACCGCTATGAACCTGTGGGACGCCGAGCCCTTGCCCGGAACCCAGTGCCGGATCGCACACCGCATGGTCTGCCCCTACCTCGAACCCGAAGACCCCCCGTTGTGGGCCACCGCGCTCCGCAACGAAAACGAACGAAAGGCGCAACGCCTGTTCAACCTGCCCGAGGACTGGAACCTCCCAGACACCGGCTGACCTCCGCGGATCATCCCGGTACGGTGATCAACGGCAGGGCTTTGCCCCGCCTCATGTGCCCCGGATCAGCGCTCTGGCCCGGGGCACAGCCGTGTCCCCCCGGTCTGTCGGTGGCCACTGCAACCCTGACCGGAAACGCCCGGCCGGTGCCTCCTCCCCGTCGGGGCCATCTGCCCTGCTCCCCGAAGTCCCCCAGTTCCACGACGTCGCCGTCAGGCAGAGCAGGCAACGCCTCCCGGTCCAGCTCGTACAGGTCGTCCAACACGCCGGCCGTGTCGCGCCGCGCTGCGACAGTAAGAGCAACGAGGTGGAGCGTCCCAGCGATACGGCGCACCCAGATGTGTCGAGCACCGGCTGCTCAGCGTCACCGAGAGGCCGCGCTGGGCGACATCACCGCCTCCACCCTGCGCGCCTACATCTCGCGCAGTTCGAGCGACGTGCCGATGCCCCGACGAAGGCGGGCAAGGCATCAGCAGCCTTCCAGCTAGTGTGATGCGCCAGAAAAGCCGGTCTTAAGTCTGCTGCTGGTTTTCGGTGCTGGGTGGGCTGATTTTGGTGAGGTAGTCGGCGAGGGACTTGAGGATCTCGTCGGCGGTCTTGGTCCAGGTGAACGGCTTCGGGTTCTCGTTCCAGGTGTCGATCCAGGCGGTGATGTCCTTCTCCAGGGCTTTCACGGAGGTGTGGACGCCGCGGCGGATGAGTTTGTCGGTCAGCAGGCCGAACCACCGCTCGACCTGGTTCATCCAGGAAGAGCCGGTCGGGGTGAAGTGGACGTGGAAGCGGGGGTGTTTACCCAGCCACGTCTTGATCTCGGCGGTGTTGTGGGTGGCGTAATTGTCACAGACCAGGTGGACGTCGAGTCCGGTGGGCACGGCCTTGTCGATCCGGATCAGGAACTTCTTGAACTCGATGGCGCGGTGGCGGCGGTGCAGTTCCGATATGACGGTGCCGTCGGCGATGTTGAAGGCGGCGAACAGGCTGGTGATCCCGTGCCGGTAGTAGTCGTGGGTGCGGCGTTCGGGCATGCCCGGCATCATCGGCAGTACCGGCTGCGAGCGGTCCAGTGCCTGAATCTGGCTCTTTTCATCGACGCAGAGAACCACCGCCTTCTCCGGCGGATGGTGGTAGAGGCCGACGACGTCGACGACCTTGGCGACGAACTGCGGGTCGGTGGACAGTTTGAAGGAGTCCTGCAGGTGGGGCTTGAGGTCGAACTTCTTCCAGATCCGCCCGACGGTCGATTTCGACAGCCCACTGTGCTTCGCCATCGAGGCACGCGACCAGTGCGTGTCCTTGCCCGGGACGGACTCCAGAGTCGCCACAAGTACGTCCTCGACCTGGTCGAGCAGGACCGAGGGCGGCCTGCCGGGGCGGGGCTCGTCCGTCAGTCCGTCCAGACGCAGGGTGATGAACCTGGAGCGCCAGCGGTTCACCGTCGCATGGGCGATGCCGAGTTCGGCCGCGACCTCCTTGTTCGTCCCGCCCTCCGCACACCGCAGCACGATCTTCGCGCGCAGTGCCAGGAACTGCGCGGTCTTCGCCCGCCGCGCCCAGCGCGTCAGCTCCGCCCGCTCGGCTTCGCTGAGCACCAGGTCCGGCTTGCGCCGACCCGGCCGCGTCTCATCCGCCAGACCCGCCAGCCCCCGGGCCACGAACCGCGAACGCCACTTGCGCACCGTCTCCACGGACACCCCACAGTCCGCCGCCGCACCGGTATTTGACGCCCCGTCCGCACAGGCCAGGATGATCCGCGCGCGCTCCGCCACACGGGCCGGCACCCCGCCACCCGCCCAGCGCAGCAGCTCCGCACGCTCCTCAGCGGACAGCACGACTTCGACAGCACGAGGGCCTCGATGCGACATAAAAACAGCCTACAGACTTAAGACCGGCTTTTCTGGCGCATCACACTAGTGTCCTGCGCCGGAGATCCGTCGGCAGAAGCGGGCGAGGGAGTCGAGGATCTCTTCGGCGGTCTTGGTCCAGATGAAGGGCTTGGGGTCTTCGTTCCAGTCCTTGACCCAGGCTCGGATATCGGCTTCCAGGGCCTGGATGTTCTTGTGTGCGCCACGACGGATCATCTGGTGGGCCAGGTAGCCGAACCACCGCTCGACCTGGTTGATCCACGAGGAGCCGGTCGGGGTGAAGTGCAGCTCGAACCGCGGGTGTTTGGCCAGCCAGGCTCTGATCGCGGGAGTCTTGTGAGTGCCGTAATTGTCCACGATCAGGTGGACCTGCAGGTGCGCGGGCACCTCCTTGTCGATCCGGACCAGGAACTTCTTGAACTCCACAGCCCGGTGCCGGCGGTGCAGGGCCGTGATGACTTCCCCCGTGGCGACATCGAACGCGGCAAACAGTGTGGTCAGGCCGTTGCGCACATAGTCGTGGGTACGCCGCTCGGGCATACCCGGCATCATCGGCAGCACCGGCTGAGACCGGTCCAGAGCCTGGATCTGCGACTTCTCGTCCACCGACAGCACCACCGCGCCCTCGGGCGGGTTGAAGTAAAGACCCACGACGTCGTAGACCTTCTCCACGAACAACGGGTCCGTCGACAGCTTGAAGGTGTCCGCCAGATGCGGCTTGAGCTGGAACTGCCGCCAGATCCTGCCCACGGTCGACTTCGACAGGCCGCTGTGCCGGGCCATTGACGTCCGCGACCAGTGGGTGGCGTTCTTCGGCAGTTGTTCCAGCGTGGTGACCACCACCGCTTCCACCTGATCGACGCTGATGGTGGGCGGCCGGCCCGGCCGCGGCTCGTCCACCAGCCCGTCCAGCCGCTCAGCGAGAAAGCGTCGCCGCCATTTGCGGACCGTGTCCGCGGCCACCCGCAGATCCCGGGCGACCGCGACAATCGGCGGCACCTCCGGCCCCGCACACGCCAGCACAATCCGCGCCCGCAACGCCAGCGCCTGAGCCGACGTCGCCCGACGCGTCCACCGCTCCAACTCCGCCCGCTCCTCCACGGACAGCAACAGCGGTTCCAGCTTCGGGCCTCGACGAGGAACTGACGCACCAGCAGTAGAAGTCACATAGCAACTAACGATCAACTACTGGCGCAGGACACTAGGCGTGCAGGCCCTCGCGCAGTACATCGCACGGGAGGGCGCAGGGAAGCCGGTACCCCGAGGTCACAGCGAAGAGATCACGGTCGACGGCGAGGCCGAATCGGTGTCGGTCCGGCTTGGCGCATTTATGAGCAACACCACGGTGAGGCGGGACGAGCTCACCGAACCCCAGCGCGCCGCCCTCGCGGAGCTGGGGGTGGAGTGGGCGTGACACCGGTTTAAGGTCCTGTCCGGGCTTCGCGGGACAGGACCTGATCCAACGTTCTTGGTATTCAGCCCGTCCCGTCGTCGATCAGTCCGTAAGCCGGCTGCGTCTCGTCTCTCGTGCAGCGGACGATCACACGGTCCTCGATCAGGTCGGGGGCTCCACATGCGGTGCGTAGCCCGCTGAGCGTCTCTGGGGACGATGTCGCCGAGGCCAGCCATAACGGCGGGGGTGTTGCGGGAACAGATGGTGCAGTCGGCCTCGCCGAAGACGACGTCCCTGGGGACGACATCGGGCGCTGGCTCGCCACCCAGCAGCGGGACCGGGGCCAGCACAACGACGCGCAGCGGCTGGTCGAGCTGGGCGCGAAACGGCCGTACGGCCCCGCAAGGAGCCCGCGACGGCCGGCCCGACGGCCCCCCGGGCCGGGCAAAGGACTCTGCGGCCTTCAAGAAGGGCTCGAAGGCCCTGGCGCAGTACACCGAGAGGAGGACTCGATGCCCGGCCGGCGCCACATCGAGGTCCTCCCCGACGTTACGGAGCACCGCACCGACTGTCGACCGGCAACGCCACAACCGCTACCTGAAGCAGGCCCTGGCGGTCGGTGCGCGCCTCGACGACGTCGCGCCCGGGGTGACGCGGCACGGGGACGGCATCGGACGCGGGCTCGCACGGCAGGTACGGGACTGGGCGCGTGAAACCGGCTGTCCGGCCCCAGAAGACCGCAGCGCGAACCAATGACCGGCGGAACTCCGGCGCTTTACCGGACACCGCTCACCACAGCCCATGAACGACCAGCCACCAGCAGACGAGCCGGCACAGGGATGCAACCTGGTGCGCCCACCGAACGCTTACCACCCGGACGCAGAGACTCCGCCCACGAGCTGACCCATGACACCCAGGAGCTCCCGGCCGAACGGGACGAGCAGCTCTACCAACGCCAGCATGATGACAACGGTCAGCTTCTCATCGAACCGGCTTCGAGCCCCCGCCCGACGGCGCAACCACAGGAACACGACAACAGCGAGCAGCATCGCCACATTGATCGCCAGCACCCAACCCCCCTTTATCGCACAAGAGCGCTATCCGTCCCCTTGTGTAGCGCGAGCCAAGCAACCGGGTAACCCGGATACCGATCATTGGCCGCAAAAACGCGCCCCCGGCCGGAACGCACGGCCAGTCACCGGCCAACCTGATCGACCGTCTCTGGTGACCGATCGTGGTGAGTTCCAGACCAGCAGAACCCCGGCGCCGCACCGCACACCACTGACCACGCCCATGACCGACCTGACACCGGCACAAGAGCCGGCTGCAGACCAATCAGGTGACGAACACGCCGCCCTCGCGCGTCACCGCCCGGGCACCCTACCCGGCACAGAGAGTGAAGCAGCAGCGCCCAGGCCGACCCTGGCGCCAACCCCTGAAGGTCCCGGAACGGCGCCTCGACACCGCCCTCCCGGGAGCCACGGCACCCACGACCGGCAGGAGGGCAACCTTCGCCAGCTGCACCGCCGACCGGCCGTGGGTTTCTCAGCCGGCCTGCGAGATGCCCTGCACGAGCTGGGTCAGGACGCCCAGAATTCCCTGACCGAAGTCTGTCGGGCAATCAGCACCCCGAAGGCCAGCATGATGACCCCGGTGAACTTCTCGTCCAGTCGGCTTCTGGTCTGTACCCGACAGCGCAGCCGCAGAACGATAATGACAGCGAGCAGTACCGCCACGTTCATCGTCAGCACCCGGCCAGTCCTCCAGTCACAGGCAAGCTCCACCCTCGACCCTCTGGTGTAGCCCGAACCGGTGTTGCGAGTTGGGGGCTGTCCAATCAACGGGTCTGGCCCGTAGTCGGTGGTGACGCCGAGTAGCCATCCGCGATCGTGATCTCGTGATGGATGTCAACTCCCTTGTCGGAACGGTGCTTTCCGGGCTGTCGGTGCTCGTCGTCGAGGACGTGGTGGACGGTGGTGACGCCGTGGTCGTCACGGCCCGCACGCGGGATGTGGCGGTGCCGTGTCCGGCATGCCGTACGCCGACGGCGAGGGTGCACGGGTATCACCGCCGGACGGTGACGGACGTGCCGGTCGACGGCCGCCCGGTCGTCGACCGCCTGCGGGTACGGCGGCTGGTCTGTCCAGCCCTGGACTGCCGGAGACAGACCTTCCGCGAGCAGATTTCCGGACTGCTGGAGCGCCATCAGCGCCGCACGGTGCGGCTTGCCCGGCAGATATCCCAGGAGGCACGGGAGTCATGCGGCCGGGCGGCCGCACGCCTCGCTGGTCTCATGGCGTGCCCGTTCCCCGCAGCACCGCTCTGCGCCATCTGCGGCGCCTGCCGCTGCCGCAGCAGGCGGTCCCACGGGTGATCGGCGTGGACGATTTCGCCCCGCGCCGCCGCTACGCCACGATCATCACGGATGCCGAAACCAGCAGACGCGTCGAAGTCCTGCCCGACCGCGAGACGGCCACCCTCGAGTCCTGGCTGCGCGAACATCCTGGCGTCGAGGTCGTGTGCCGGGACGGTTCGGCCACCTACGCCGAGGCCGTCCGCCGCCCCCTGCCCGACGCGGTGCAGGTCAGCGACCGATGGCACCTATGGCGAAATCTCTGCGACAAAACCCTGCTCGAGATCCGCGCGCACGCCACCTGCTGGGCCACCATCAACCCGCGCCGCCCCGGCGAAGTACGCGAACAGAGCACCCGCGAAGCTGGAACAAGATCTACGAGCTCCTCGGTCAAGGCATCGGCCTCCTCGACTGCTCCCGCCGCCTCAACCTGGCCCTGAACACCGTCAAACGCTACGCCCGCATGCCCGAACCCCAGGCCCTGCCGATCGCTCCGGCCTACCGGCCCACCCTCGTCGACCCCTACCGCGAGCACCTGCGCCGACGCCGTGCCGAGGAAACGGATGTCCCGGTCACCCATCTCCTCGAAGAGATCCGGGAGTTGGGCAACACCGGCAGCGCGAACCTCCTGGTCCGCTACCTCAACCAGAGCCGCGCCGAAGGTGACCGCCCCGTCACCACCGCGCGCCACGCATCCCGCCTCCTGCTCACCGACCCCGAAATCCTGACCGACTACGCGCCAGACCCCAATCAAGGGTGTGACTGGGGTTGTTGAGGTTACTGGCGGGCCACTGGATACCGACCGTCGAAGGCGATATCGAAGGCATTCAGAGCGGTCTTCCAACGGCTGGTCCAGCGGGCTCGTCCCTTGCCTGTGGGGTCCAGCGACATGATCGCCATATAGACGCATTTCAGTGCGGCCTGCTCGTTGGGGAAGTGGCCTCGGGCCTTGACCACCCGGCGGATCTCGGTGTCGAACCGAAGGAACGGCGTGAACTCCTCCCAGGCGTTCCCCAGAGCCTGACGACCGCCGGATGTGCAGAGAGCTACGGCCCCTTCACAACTGGTCGCAGGAGGCACGGTAAGGCCGGCGCGACGCGCGACCGCGGTGCCGAGCCCGGCCCGCTGGTGTCTCGCGCACTGCTGCTGACGGTGAATGGCTGACAGCCGGCCTGCGCAGCACCGGCCAGCCCTTGCCCACACACGGCGGTGCCCCCGTATCCGTCACCCGGACGAACACGAGGGCACCCGTCAAACCCCGCAGACGTCAGCTGCGGGAGGGCTTACGACGGCGCAGCATCAGGTAGCCGCCCGCGGCCACCATGGCCGCCGCGGCGCCCGACAGCAGGCCCACCGGAGCGCTGCTACCGGTCTCGGCCAGATCGCCACCGCCCTGCGGGGACGGGGAGGCGACTGCCGACGGGGCCGCCCCGTCCTCGCCCGCACTCGGCGCGGCGGTCGCGCTGGCCGAGCCCGAGGGCGAGGACGTTGCCGGCGAGGAGGGCGACGCGGGGGCGGACGGTGTCGTATCGCCATCACCGCCTTCGGAGCCCTTGCAGTCCGTCCAGAACACCTTGTGCTTGGCAGCCCCCTTCTCCCCGTCAAAGTTCCAGAACAGCTTGTAGTGCCCGTCGGGCAGCGACAGGTCCGCGGTGCGCCCGTGGCCCTCGGCATCCAGGCTGATGGCCCCGGACTTGACGGTCTCGCCCTTGGTGGCGGCGGTCGGCGCCCAGGCTTCGATGTGCCAGTCGACCTGCTGGACCGCGTCGAAGCCGAAGGCGTCGAGGTAGAACGTGCACACGTGCGGTTCGTTACGGTGCAGCTCCTCGCCTGTCCTGACGTCGTGGATCTTCACCGTCCCGTTGTCACCAGGAGCGGAGGAGTGCGCGGCCGGTGCGAGGAGCAGCACGGCCGAAACGCCGGCGGCAAGCACACCGGCGCGGGTGAAAGTGTGCATGGTAGGTCCAACTTCTGGATGCGAACGGGGAGTTGTCAAGGAAACGGCTCAGTATCAAGCCCGACCCGACGACGGGTCAAGCACGAACAGACAACGACAGCGCCTCTTCACACCGGCGCTGACGGGGTCAGCTTCACTGGACCGCAGAACAAAGTTCACGTGGGTGAAAGTGAGTCCCGGTTCCCCTCGACTGTCGTGATGAGATCGTCACCGACAACAAACAGTCGCCCCTGAAGCTCCCGGAACGGCGCCTCGATACCGCCCTCCCGGGAACCACGGCATCCACGACCGGCAGGCGGGCAACCTTCCGCCAGCCGCACCGCCGACCGGCCCCGTATGGCGCAGGAACCGCACCACCCGCCCCTCCTGGAGGTTCTCGCTGCCGCGATGTCCCCCGCCCCGCCGTTGGGCGCCTGTCTCACGGGCCGACTCCGCCAACCGGTGCGCCGCGTTCCGGCCCAGCCCCGGAACCACGGGGCCGCCGGCAGGCCGCACGTCCATCCTCGGACCATACCCCTCCAGCCCACCCGCCACCGCAGCGAAATCGTCACCGCGGCCAGACCGGCGTTCATGTGGGCAATCTCCACCCCACAAATCACCCCGGCCGCAAGGTGAGAGGCAGCGGCGCGGCGAATACCCCGCTCAGCCGGCCCGTGGCTGCCCGTGGACGATGCGGGCCGCCTCCAGCACCTGCCGCCACGAGGTGACCTCAGGGCGGCGGCGCAGCAGCGCCCGGCGGAGCGCGACGGTCACCGCGGCGATAGGCGCGTACGCCGTCCCCGTCACTGGCCTTCCCGCGTACAGCCCGTATCTGAAGCTGGCTGGGTCGTTGATCCAGGGGTATCTCGGGCGGTCGGGGGCGGCGGCTGAAGTGTTGGGGTTGCGAGCGTATGCCTCGGCGAGGGTGACGGCGCGCTAGTCACGGACCTCCTCGGCGGTCCGGCCGGCCGTGTCTCAGTCGTCCTCGCCACAGGGTTTCCGGGTCCTCGGATCGGCAGGGAGCAGGTCAGCCTCGCCGGGGGTGAGTTCCCGGTCGCCGATGATGGTGCACAGCTCGCGGTACCACTGTCCCGGCGCCAAGTGGAGTGCTCCGCCGGTGCCGTCGGGGCCGATGTGGAGCACGGTGCTGCCGTCCGCGGAGGCGCCCATGAAGGAGTGCTGCCCGTCGAGTGCGCTGTCGCGCGGGCCGGTGAAGGAGTAGAAGGTCTCGTAGCCGGGCTCGCCGATCCGGTAGACGCGTACAGAGTTGTTCGCCGCGACCAGATAGCGGCCCCCGCCCTCCAGGAACCCGGCGGCGTACGGCGTGGACTCCGACTCGGCGATGCTGCGTAGAGGGCCGATCTCTTTGTGCGGCGTCTTGCCGCGCCGCCACAGTTCGAGCACCGATCCCCGGCGCAGGATCGCGAAGTACGTTCCCGTGGCGTCGAATTGGGCGGCGAGGATGTCGTCGCCGGTCTTCACGGTCTCGGTGGTGCGTCCGGTGGTGATGTCGACGATGTGGATGCCGGGCCGGTCCAGGACGACGACGGCGACCCTGTTCGTCGCCGGGTAGGGGCCGATCATCAGGTCCGCGTCCATGGCGCCTTTGGCCCGGGAGCGGACGGCCGCGGCGTCGAAGCGCGCGAGACGCCTGCCGGTGCGCGGGTCCCACTGTTCGACGACGGTTCCCGAGACGGTGACGAGTTTGTCGCCGCGGTCGAAGAAGTAGGTGAAGTCGTACTTCGGTCGTTCGGCGCTGCCGTTGTCGTCGTCGCCGATTTCGATGTCCGCGATTGGCGCGGAGTCGGGCAGTCGCGGGGGCTGGACGGCGGTGACGGCGGTGGTGCGGCGCAGGGTGGTGGCGTCGCGGACGGTGACGATGTTCGCGCCCTCGCGGTCGGCGACGAGCCGTCCGGTGCGGTCGAGGGCAAGGGGTTCGCTGCGTTCGGGCACCCAGTGGGGCTTGCGGCGCGGCGCGTCGGCGAGGACGCGGGCGCTGGCCTTGCGCGCGTGGTGTCGCTGTATGCGGGAGCCGTCCGCCAGGACGGTGATCGTGTACTTGCCGTCGCGTGTGAGGAGTTGCTGGGCGACGTCGAGGAACCAGTAGCCGGGGCGCAGTTGGACGAACCCGATCATCGACTCGTCGTGGCGGACGTAGTAGAGCCGGCCGTCGGCCTCCACGAGCCAGGGGCTGCTCGTGGCCAGCGAGGAGGTTGAGGCGGGCAGGCCGTTGCGGGAGAGGACCTTGCCGTCGCGCATGTCGACGACGCTGAGGCCCTGGAGGGAGTTGAGGGCGACGCGGAGGCCGGATTGGTCGACGGACTGCACCATGCAGGCGCTGGATGCGAAGTCCGCGTTCTTCTCTCGGTAGGCGGTGCCCTCCCGGGAGCCGTCGCTGACCCGGTGCACGGTGACCTCGGTGGTGTTGCCCCGCACATGGCACAGGACGGCGCGGGTCCGGTCTCCGGAGATGCGGATCTGGTCAGCGTCGGCGCGGACCACGAGCCGGCTCCTGCCCGTCACTAGGTCGAGGGCGAGCAGGCTGCCCTTCTCGCCCTGCCCGAAGTCGCGGAACCGCTTGTAGACGGGGACTAGCAGCGTCCGGTTGTCGGGGGCCGGCCAGATCTTGAACTCAAGGCCCTTCGGCGCGGGGAGGTTCCCGGCGAGGGTGCCGTGCGGGCCGTTGTCCAGGTTCCACCGGACGATGCGTTTGCGGACGTGCGCGACGATCATCGTGCCGTCGAGGGACATCGCGGGGGTGACTGTGTCGCTCCAGTTCGTGCCGATGCCAGGGGCGTTGGGCAGACGGTGCACGGGGCCGGCGGGGCGTTTCGCGTCGGGGCGCACCTCGAACCACGCGGCCTTGCCGTCGTACTGGACGTAGGCGGCGCGTTTCCCGTCGGCGGACACCATCACGTACTGGACCTTGTCGGTGGAGGGCACCCTCACGGTGCGTACCGGTCCGGTCAGGGCGGCCACGAACAGGGTGGCCCCGGAGCGCTTGGACGCCGCGAGGACCACGTCGCCGTCGCGGCTCTTGTCGAAGACGGTCTCGCCGAGTTCGCCGGAGAGCACCCGGTCGTAGTCCTTGTGCTGGAGGTACTGGCGCAGCAGTTCGTTCTTGGCCTCCTGCGTGGGGGACGTGTCGTAGGCGGCGAGGGAGAGCAGCGCGGCGCGGGCCGGGTCGGTGCTCGTCGTCTCCTGCGCGGCCTGGGCGAGGGCGCGGGAGGCGCCGAGGGCGGCGCTTTCCTGGCTGCTGCGGCGTTCGACGACGTAGAGCATGCCGAGGACCAGGGCGAGCGTCAGGGCCGTGGCCAGAGCGGAGAACAGGGCGCGCCGCCGACGGGCTCGGGCGCGGCGGTGGGTGCGGCCGTCCGTCAGGTAGTCCCGCTCGGCCACGCTCAAGGCCGCGGCACGCTCCGGGAGCCACTGGTCGGCGCCGGCCATCGCTGCGGTGGTCGGCAGGTGTTCGGGGGCCCGGTCCGCCTCCTGCCAGCGGTCCATTTCGTGCTGTACGGTATCCCGCCAGCCGAGGAAGGACCGGTCCTCGGCCACCCACGCGGCGAGTTTCGGCCACTCGGCGATCAGCGCCTCGTGCGTGAGCTCCACGGTCTCGGTGCCCTCGGCGCCGCGATCGGTGACGAGGAGCCGGGTGTGCGCGGCGAGGCGTTGGGCGATGCCCCACTGGTCCTCGCTGAGGTCGCTGCGCCGGGCGAGCCGCCGGGTGGCCGCGGCGGCGCCGAGCGGCAGCCTGACGAGCTGGGTGAACAGCCGGCGGGCGGTCGCCTCGTCGTTCGGTGGCACGTGTTCGGCCCAGACCCGGTCGGCGTGGTTGCCGAGCGCTCCGGTGACACCGCCGAGTTCGTCGTACGCGCGGTGGGTAAGCACGCCGTCCGTCTGCCGCTGCCACAGGAGATCGAGGGTGAGGGCGAGGAGCGGCAGGGCGCCCGGTTCGGTGCCGGTGTCGGCGAGGATGCGCTCGGCGAGGTGGGGCTCGTAGGAGACGCCGGGGAGGGTGTCGACGTGGGTGGTGACGATGGCTCGCAGGCCGTCCTTGCCGAGCGGGCCGAGGGCGTGGAGGTGCCGGCCGGTGACGGGTCCGAGGTGCTGGTGGCCGAGGACGGGTTCGAGGAAGTCGGCGCGCATGGTGGTGAGTACGCGGACGGTGGGCGGCAGGGCGTCGGCGGCGAACAGTACGTCGGTCAGGTCGCGCACTGCGTCCGGGTGCTGTGGGAGAAGTTCTTCCAACTGGTCCACTACGATGAGAAGTTGTCTGCCGCCCTGGAGTTGGAGAAGGCGGCCCGCCGGGGCGGCGAGGCCATGGCGGCGCAGTTCGTCGGTCAGTTGGGGTATGCGGGCCAGCCGGCGGGTCTCGGCCAGGTCGGGTTCCAGCTGCGGCAGCACCGCGGAGGCGAGGGCCGCGAGGGGGCTGCTCCCTGACGCGGGCCGCATGACAACGACGCAGGCGCCGCGTGCCCGCAGCCGCGGCGCCACACCGGCGAGTGCCAGCGATGACTTGCCGGAACCCGAGGGGCCCACGACGGTGACCCACTGCTGCTCGTCGAGTGCGCGGGCGACCCTGTCACTCTCGTGCCGCCTGCCGTGGAAGACCGCCGCGTCGGCCTCCTCGAAGGCGGCGAGTCCGCGGAACGGCGAGGAAGGCAGCACGAGTGGGCCCAGTTCGGGCCGGGCGGCCACGAGGGTGCTGGTGGGGATCAGGTAGCTGACGGGCGGCTGCCCGGACTCGGCGACCGTGACCATGCCGACCACACCCGCCAGCCGGTCGTCCCACACCGGCCCACCGCTGAAACCCCGCGACACCGGATAACCGGCACCGGCGAGATCGGCCTGCACCCAGCCGTCGGCCTGCCGACCCCGCAGCACCCCCGCGTGCCACACCCCACCGGGACGGCCGGACGGCAGCCCGAACGCCCGTACCCGGTGCCCCCACAGCCCGCCCGCAGCATCGTCGGCGGACGCGTCGGCCGGCTCGCCGGCCACCGCCGACTCGTCCGCGTCGACCAACCGCACCGGGCCGGCTCCGGGCAACGGAGCCGCGAGCCGCAACACGGCGACATCGGCCACGCCGGCTGCCGCACCGCCCACCTCCCTCGGTGGCACCCAGACTTCAACGGTCGCGTGCGCATGGGGCGCGGTGGGCACGAGAAGCAGGTCAGCCGAGACGCGCGCGCCGGGTTGCGGTGGGGTGCCGGCCGGCGTGCCGAGGGCTGCGGAGACCACGTGCGCGCAGGTCAGGGCGACCGTGTCGGACACCAGGAAGCCAACGCCGACGGGTTGCCGCCGCGCGTCCAGGATGCGCAGCAGCGCTCTGTCCAGGGCCTTCGGACCGACGGCCGCCGGCTGCCGTTCCGGTCCCCGCGCCGACGTCATCGCGCCACCCGGTCCGACGGCCGACGCCAGGTCAGGGTCACCGTGATGCCGGCTTGCCCGGTGGTCCGGGAGATCACCAGGTCCGCGTCGGCTGTGAAGGCCAAGCTGAACTGGACGCCGATCTCGTCGGGACCATCGGGCATGTCGCGGAAGGCGGCGACGAAGTTCTCCGCGATGGGCCGGATCCCGGCGAGCATGTCGTTCAGCGACCGGGTCGCCCGCGCCACGACCTGCCCCGGCCGCGCGACCTCGACCAGCCCGTCGGGCACCTCCTCGATCTGCACCTGGACCACGTCCGTCCGTCCCCGCGGCGCGGCACCCCCGAAGTCACCGACGCCACCGGCGTCACCAGCGCCACCGGGCGCGGACACGGGTAGTTCGACCAGATACGCCATGCGTCCCCCTTCGCTTGGACCCTCGTCGTCAACACGCGCCGGTCAACATCCGCCGCTACGCGCACAGCTGCCGTGTCTCCGCCTCCGCCGGGAGATCGCCGCGTTCGTCCGCCGTGAACGCGCGGTCGCCGACGACACGGCACAACTCCTGTCTCCACAGCTCCGGATCCAGGAGGAGGGCACTGCCGGGTTCCTCGAAAGCGCCCTGGAGCACGGTCCTCCCGTCCCCGGACACGTCCAGGAACGAGTAGTCCCCCGTCGCGACGGCCGAATCGGCGAACTGATACGTGTCGTCGTAGCCGCGCTCGCCGAATCGGTAGGTGCGTACGGCGTTGTCGGCGGCGATCAGGAAGCGGCCGTCGTCGAGGAAGACGGCGCGGTATGGGGTGATGCTGTTCTCGCCGACGCTGCTCAGCGGGCCGATCACCTTGCGCGCGGGGTCTCCGCGCCGCCATACCTCCAGTCCCGTGTCCTGGCGCATGACCGCGAAGTACCGGCCGCCGGAGTCGAATTGGGCGGAGAGGACGTCGTCCTCGGTGCGCACGCGGTCCGTGACGCGTCCGTCGGTGATGTCGACGATCCGGATGCCGGGCCGGCCCCGCACGATCACGGAGACCTTGTTCCGGTCCGGGTACGGGGCGATCGTCATGAGCGCGTCTGGGGCGCCATCGGGGCGCAGCGCGCCGGCATCGAAGCGGGCGGTCTGCCGGCCCGTGCGTGGGTCCCACTGCTGGAGGACGGTGCCGGAGACGGTCAGGAGGTGGCCGGTGTGGTCGAAGAAGTAGCGGAACTCGTCCTCCTGGTCGTGCCAGGTGAGTGCCCCGCTGACGTCCAGGTCCCGGACCCGTCGGGTGCCGGGCCGGGTCTTCGGCGGTCGGACGGCGGTCACGGTGGCCACCTTCTGCAGCGTCGACGTGTCACGGACGACCACCGTGTCGCGGGCCTCGCGGTCAGCGACGAGCCCGCCGGTGCCGTCGAAGACGGGCAGGTCCGTCTCGCCGGGCACCCAGTACGGCTTGGCGCGCGACGCCCGTGCGAGGATGTGCCCGCTCCGCTTCGGGTCGGCCGGGCGCAGTTCCGTGCGGGAGCCGTCCTGAAGGACGGTGATCGTGCGCTTGCCGTCGGCGGTGAGTCGTTGCTGGGCGGCCTTAGGCAGCCGCTCGCGGGGAGTCAGGTTCACGAGAGCGATCATCGAGTCCTGCCAGCCCGCGTAGTAGAGCCTGCCGTGCGATTCGGAGAGGAAGGGGGCGGGCGTGAACTGTGTGGCGGCGGGTTCCGGCAGCGAGACGCCGGAGATCACCTCATCCCTGTCCAGGTCCACGACGCGCACTTCCTCGCTCCAGCGGAGCGCGACGCGCCGCCCGGTCGCGTCGACGGCCGCCACCGTGCACAGGTCCGTGCGGTACGCTTCCTCCCGCTCGATGTAGGGGCGGCCGATGCTGGCGCCGTCGGAGGTCCGGTGGCGGCTGACGACGGACTGCTTGCCTTCCTCGCGGCACACGATTGCGGTGCGTCGGTCCCCGGACAGGTGGATCTCCTGGGCCTCGGAGATGAGTTGCGTGGCGCGGCCGGTGCCCATGTCTACGGACTTCAGAGCCTGTGCGCCCGACGCCGTGTAGACCTTCGTCAGCAGCGTCCGCCCGTCCGGGCCGAACCACAGGGCGGTGTTCATGTCCTGGGGCGCGGGCACGTCACCGGCGAGGGTGCCACGGTCCAGGTTCCACCACACCAGGCGGCCCCGGACGCGTGCGGCGAGGATACGGCCGTCCGCCGACATCGCGGGGTGCACCGAAGGATCCCAGCTGACGCCGTTGCCCGGCGCGTCGGGCAGCCGGTGCACGGGGCCGAGCAGGCCTGCGGCGTCGGTGTCCACCTCGAACCACATGGCCTTGCCGTCCGCCTGGACGTAGGCGCCGCGCTTGCCGTCCGCAGACACCGCGACTTCCAGGACCTGCCCGGTCGAGGGCACCTGGGCGCTGCGCACCTGTCCGGAGGTGGCGCCGACGTACAGGACGGCCCGGCCCAGTTGCGAGGTGGCCAGCACGACGTCACCGTTTCCACTGGTAGTGAACTCCCTGACTGTGCCCAGTACACCGGACAGCACCCGGTCGTAGTCGTGGTAGCGCAGGTACTGTCGCAGGAGTTCGTTGCGGGCCTCCGGCGTCGGCGCCGTTCGGTGGGCGGCCAGCGCCTTCAGCACGCCGAGGGCGGGTTCGGTGCGCGCGTCGTCCTCCGCGGCCACCGCGAGGGCGCGGGACGCGGCCTCTGCCGCGCGTTCCCGGCTCTCCTCCCGCGTGGCATAGAACAGCGACAGTGCCACCAGGACGAGTGACACGACGAGGGTGACGGCCGAGAGCGCCGTCCGTCGCCGACGGACCCTCGCGCGGCGGTGGGCGCGGCCGGCGTCCAGGTAGTGCCGTTCGGCATTGGTCAGTTCGTCGCTGCGTTCGCTCAGCCACCGTTCGGAATGGGCGAGCTGCAGGGTTGTTGGAAGTAACTGTGAGGGACGCTCGGCGTGCTCCCAGCGGTCCATGTCCTGTTGCAGAGTGGCCCGCCACTCCAGGAAGGCACGGTCCCCGGTGGTCCAGTCGGCCAGTTTGTCCCAGTCTCTGATCAGCGCCTCGTGCGCGAGTTCCACGGTCTCGGTGCCCTCGGCGTTGCGGCCGGTCGCCAGCAGCCTCGTCCCGGCGAGCCGTTGTGCGACCCGCCACTCCTCGGCGCGCAGTTCGGTGCGTAGTACTATCCGCCGGATGGGCGCGGGCATGCCTACCGGGACTCGGACGAGCCGGGTGAACAGCCGCCTGGCTGCTTCTTCGTCCCCGGGCGGCACGCACGCTTCCCAGACCCGGTCGGCGTGCTCGCCCAACGCGCCAGTGACACCGCCGAGGTCCTCGTACGCCCGGTGCGTCAGCAGGCCGCCCTGCTGACGCTGCCACAGCAGGTCGAGGGTGAGGCCGAGGAGCGGCAGGGCGCCCGGTCCTGGGCCGGTGTCGGCGAGGATGCGCTCAGCGAGATTGGGTTCGTAGGACACGCCAGGGACGGCCTCCACGGGTGCGGTCACGATCTCGCGCAGGCATTCCGGGGACGGCGGGGCGAGTGCGTGCAGGTGTCCGCCGATCTCCGGGCCGAACCGCGGATGGGCCAGGACTGGCTCCAGGAAGTCGGCGCGCAGCGTGATCAGTACGCGGACGGTGCCGGGCAGCATGTCGCCCGTGAGCAGGTCGGCCAGCTCGTCGACGGTGTCCGGTTCCAGGCCGAGGACCTCCTCGAACTGGTCGACCACGACGAGCAGTCGGCTGCCGCGCCGCAGTTGGAGCAGCCGGGCCACGACGTCCGCCGGGCCGTGGCGGCGCAGCACTTCGACGAGTTCTACGATCCGCTCGGGGCGCTCGGCCTCGGGCAGGTCGGGTTCCAGCAGCGGCAGCAGCGCCGCCGCGAAGGCAGTGAGCGGTCTGCTGCCGGGCGTCGGCCGCACCACCACCACCTGGGCGCCTTCCGCGCGCAGCCGGGGCGTCACACCGGCCAGGGCCAGCGACGACTTGCCGGATCCCGACGGTCCTACGACGGTGACTCGGCGCTCCGCGGCCAGTGCCCGCGCCACCTCGTCGCTTTCGGTCTGCCTGCCGTGGAAGATCGCCGCGTCCGTTTCCTGGAACGCTGAGAGGGCCCGGAACGGCGACGGCGGCAGCGTGACGGCGCGCAGCTCTGGCCGGGCCGCCAGCAGTCCGCCGGTGGGGATCAGGTAGCTGACGGGCGGCTGTCCGGTCTCGGCCACCGTGACCATGCCGACCACGCCCGACAGCCGGTCGTCCCACACGGGGCCGCCGCTGAAGCCCCGCGACACCGGATAGCCGTTGCCGGCGAGATCGGCCTGCACCCAGCCGTCGGCCTGCCGACCCCGCAGCACCCCCGCGTGCCAGACCCCGCCGGGACGGCCTGCGGGTAGCCCGAACGCTCGCACCGGGTGCCCCCACAATTCGTCCGCGTCCACCAACTGCACCGGTCCCGCTCCTGGAAGCGGCGCCTCCAGCCGAAGCACGGCAACGTCGGCGGGCTCGACGACATCGTCACGCGCAAAGGGCACCGAGGACCCGCCGTCGGGCGCCCGCGGCGGCACCCAGTGCTCGACACCGGCCGTCGTCGCAGGAGCGCCGCCGTCGCGCTGCGGGTCGGGCACGAGGGGAAGGTCGACCTGGATCCGGGCGGAAGCGGGAGGCGCCGCTTCCCCCGTCGTGCCCAGGGCCGCGTGGACCACGTGCGCGCAGGTCAGGGCGAGCGTGTCGGAGACCAGGAAGGCAACGCCGACGGGCTGCCCGCGACCGTCGCGGACACGCAGGACGGACGCGTCCAGGGACTGCGGGCCCGGGCCCAACGTAGGCTCGGGCGGTAACGCGGGCACCGTCATCCCGCCGCGTCCGCAGCCGGTTCGCCGGACGATGGATTGCGCCAGGTCAGGGTGACCTTGAAGTTGGCCTGACCGGTCGTTCGGGAGATCACCACGTCCGCTTCAGCCGACAGGGACAGGCCGAACTCGACGCCGATCTCGTCGGGTTGCCGTGCCATGTCACGGAATCCGTCGACGAAGTTCTCCGCGACCGGCCGGATCCCGGCGAGCATGTCGTTCAGCGACCGGGTCGCCCGTGCCACGACCTGCCCGGGACGCGCGACCTGCACCAGCCCGTCCGCGGCCTCGTCGATCTGGACCTTGACGATGCCGGTCGCGTCCGACGGTGCTGATCCCGCCCCCTCGCCACCTGTTCTCGCGCCGCGCGCCCCGGACACGGGCAACTCGACCAGGTACGTCATGCTTCCCCCTTCGCGACACCTGCCACGCCAGCTCCGTACCCTACCGATTCGACGGCGTGTCGGGACCGAACCGTCTCGAACCGTTCCCTGAGCGTGCGGACCTGACGGTACGTCAACGTGGGCATCACGGCCCTCGCTCCGCTCGCGCCCACCCTGGAGGAGGCGATCGCGGGCCCGGGCGAGGACCGCTGCCTGCTGCTCGACGGCACACTCATTCCCACCTGGCGCTGCGTCGGCCTGGCCACGGAGGCGAACCCTGACCCGCTGTACAGCGGCAAGCACCACCAACGACAAAAACCCCGCAGATCGTCACAGTGAAAAACACGGAACGCCCCAAGCGAATCTCCGCGCGGGGCGTTCCAGAAGCCGAGAATTTACAAACTGCTCTTCCGCTTCCCTTTATAGCGATTGACACCGTATCGGTAGGAGTGGAGGGAGTCGAACCCTCACGTCCGGGGACACCGGGACTTGAATCCGGCGCGTCTGCCTGTTCCGCCACACTCCCAGGGCCTCAACACTGTCCAATGCCAGTGCGCAGCGCAGGCCACACACCGGCAATCACGACCCGCCGCGCTGTGAACGAACAGCAGCATACCTCCGACAAAACCCGGCGAGGACACGGGCGTTGTCGGCCCTACGCAAGCGCAGTGGCCGTCGGTGCCCGGCTGCTGCCCGGCACCCTCACGTTGCGGGCGGTCTCGGCACCTAAGCGGTGTCGGCCGTCAGTGACGAGGCCAGATCGGTGAGGGCCCGGAGAACCACGGCGGTGAACCGGAGCTGACTGGGGTCCGTTATCCCGGCAGGTGGTGCTTCGAGGCTGACCGAACCGACACGGTGTGCGTTCGACGGCCGATCGAACCGTAGCCGCAAGGCCGGCTCGTGAACTACAGCCTTATAAGCGGACCGGCCGCGAAGGGGTCCCTTCGCGGCTATCCATCCCTGACCATGGAGGGCTTGTGATCGATCGAAGGTGCAGGCGTTCCGGCTGCCGGTTCCCCCGCGGGCGGACGACCGGGACGACCCACCGTCTCCGGCCGTACTGCTCCCCTGAGTGCCTCCACTGGTCCCGCTGGGCCCGCTCCGTCGCGTCGTGGGAGGACGGGCCCGCAGCGCAGGCGGAGGCACAGGAGTTGCTGAAGGTCGCCGATGCCCTTGACCGGCGTCGACGACCGAACCAGCCGGTACCGGAGTTTCCGATGGAACCCAACCCGTGCTGGGCCTACGCCGTGTCGGCCGTCTGACGGCGCGCGGAGGAGCCGTACGACACCACCCCTTTGTCCGCTACCTTCCGTGACGAACAGGAAGGTTCACCTGAGGATCACAGGCACCGGGCAAGCCCGTACTTGCAGGCTTGCCCGCGGCAGGCGAAGGCTTGCCCAAGGACAACCAGGGCGGCGTGACCGATGACCGGTCCGGCAATCCGCCGTGACCGATTCCGGGGGCAATCATCGGCTTGTGGCCCCTGGTCGGCTCATTGACTTCGCCCGCCGGGTGCCAGGGTCGGGGCGGGAGACAGCGATGGCCGCGGTGCCGCCCGCAGGGGTGACGAGACCGGATCCGCCGTACGTCGTCCGCTTCGTCCCACTGCTCGATCACGGCGTTGAACTCGGCGAGCGTGGCGACTTCCGGGACGGGAACGATGTACGTTCGGCGGACCAGCCAATCTGGCCCTCGCCCCCGCCCTTCTCGTGTGCCCCGCGGATTCCGGGCTGGCAGTAGAGAGCTTCCGGGCCGGGAGAAGCCCAGGACCTGTGCGACTGCGGCTCTAAGATTGTCGTAGCGGGGCCTCGGCCCCGAAGTCGGCCTCCGGGCTTGCCCTCCTCCGCCTCGTGCGCAGCTTGGCGGCACGCCGAGTGGCGGGGCAGCCCGACGGTTCGTAGCCCCCGGTCTAGCCAGGCTCAACATGATGCCACTAGATTAATCTTGTGGCATCATGAGAGCATGACTGAGATTGCGATCAGCAAGGCGCGCTCCGAACTCGGCGACCTCGTGCGGCGCGCTGCACACGGTCGCGAGACCATCGCACTCACCGACCACGGCCACGTCGCGGCACTCCTCGTATCACCTCAGGTGATAGAGGATCTCGAGGATTCCCTGGCGATCGCTGAACGCGAGCGGCGCAGGGCGCAGGGCACGCTCGGCGAGGGTGTCAGTCACGAAGAGGTCGGCCGCATGCTGGGGCTGCGTACGTGACCTACAGCATTATCTGGGAGCCCGAGGCCACCAGCGCCGCAGTGCGGTTCCTCAAAGACGATCCGCAGGGCCTTGCCGCCCTGTACGAAGCCGTCGACGCCCTCGCCGGGGATCCTCGGCCTGCCCACTCAACGCCATACGGCAGTGTGTACCGACGCCTGAGGGTCGGCTCCTACCGGGCGCTGTACGTCATCGACGACGAAGTTATCCGCATCCTCGTCACCCACATCGGGCGCATGTTCACCTGAGGTGGAGCGGAGCCGGACGACGGGGCAACCAAGGAAATATCTTGTTCCAGAGCGGCATCGATCAGCGTCGCCCCTCAATTCCCCACGCTACGCCGGGACCGGCTCAGGACGCGAAGGCTCCGCCGGGCAGCGCAGCCGGCCGACGGGCAGGCACAGGTCGAGCGGAGCAGCGGCGGCCAGGACGCTGAAGCCGTCGTCCTCGTAGTAGGGGGCCAGATACGGCTTGCGGGCATGAATTTCGCCCAGCATCGCCCTGATAGCCCTGACGGGCGTACGAACGGACCAGGTCGCCAACGAGCCGGTGCCCCCAGCACCTGGCCGTGCGCTGTCGGCCACGGACACGGCTTCCAGCTCGACGAGCACCCTCGACAGCAGCGTGCTCAGCTTCCACGGCCGGCCGGGCCGAGGATTCCTTTTGTGACTCCTCCCCCTCGTGTACGGGGGGCTTCTCGCTATGCCGGTGGGGCTTCGCGACGGGCCAGCCCGGCCCGTAGAACGTTCAGGGCGCCCACCGTGTCCGCGTGCGCGCTTGGGTCGCACCAAGCGGGTCGTCCGCGACAACGCCCAGGCCGTGCTCGGCGGCCATCGAGACCACCCGGGCCTTGAGCCTGCCGGTCGGCATGGGGCTGATCTGGCCGAGGCGGGAATGCCGTCGGCGGTGATTTCACCGGCCGCGTTTCAGGTCCAAGAGCTGACGTTGCACCCCGTGCGGCGTCGGGCGGGGCAAGCCTCTCCAGGGCCGACGGTCGTCAGGCCGGGTTGGGGAGTGAGCCGCCCCAGCGCAGTCAGGTCACACCGAGTCCACAGCCGAGCCGGAGTGGCGGTTGTCCCGCCTCTCCTGCTGGGTACTGAAGTTGAATGTGTGATGTCGGTCAGCCATGTGTGAGCAGGGGGTGTCCTGGTCCCAGCTGCGACTCGGTCCATGACTACGCCGTCTACGTCGAACCAGCGTCTGGGTGCGCACTACCTCGGACGGGTCAGCATCCTCGGTCGCAGATCGCCCGCAGCCGCGGTTCCCTGCCGGCGGGCATCCGCGCGAGCGTGTACCGGAACGCCTCCCTGGACGGCTGTCTGGCCCGGGGGACTCCAGCACCCGCATCGCAACCGTCTTCGTCGTGGCGGCGTGGGCCACGAGACTGTCGACCGCAGTCAGCTGGCTGGCGGGCAACAGATCACCGAAGCCACGACCCACGCACTGCTCCACTGACCTGCCCAGTGTCCTGCCCATCGCCGCGTTGAGGCTGCGGACAGCTGTCCAGGGGCAAGAGAGCCGAAGGGGCAGCCCTTCGAAGGAGTTCGTCCGAGGCGTCCATCTGCGGCTCCCCGGCACGTACCAAAACAGCCTCTCAATGGTATTCGTGCATTTTATTGGGATATCTCCGTAAAGGGTGTGTCTGATCGGCTTCGTCGAGTGACGACGGCAGGGAACCCGCTGGAAACGGTAGGCAGCGGCCCATGATTGCGGTTCTGCCTTCCCGGTGCCGCCAAGGCCGGGAACGGCACCCCGGCAGGGCTGCCGAGCAGCCGCGATCGCACAGCCCTATCAGGGCGGGCACGCGCGGCATCGTCCGGCCAGTCGCGACCGCCTCGCCGCCACGGCACAGGCCTGATGTGACGCTGCAGGCCTCGCCGCCGCGCTTTCCGGAAGAGGTCGAGCAGCCAACCGAGGAGTCTTACGATCCCGGTTGACCCGTTTTTGCGATGTGGCCTGCCCTCGCCCACGGTCGTGTAGGACACTTGAACTCCCGACCTGGAGGACGAGTGTGAGCGCCCAGCCCGAGAGCTCGCGGGACCGCCGGATCCCTGCCATTCCGCACACCATCAATGCCATTGCTGACGCGCTTGGCGGTGCCGACGGTGCGCGCTTCAAGGCCGAAGTTCTCGCGGCGGAAGAATCGGACGTGCCTGGAGTGATGCGCCGCTGGTGGAAAACAGCCATGATCAGCCGCGTTCCCGAGGCTGCCCGCAGTCGCGCGAACGCCGAGAGCGGAAGCTCCCTACTGTCGGTGGATGAACTCATCGCCCGCATCAACGTCGCATGAGCTGGAGCGTCTGGACCGAGGAGATCCCCGCACGGACTGTCCTGGACATGCCTGTGGATCTACAGAGGAAGACCGCGAACTTCTTGAGGGCTCTGGCGATCGAAGTCGGAGGTGCGCTCGACTTCGGGCGGCGCCCGCCGGGTGACCCGATGGACGACCTAGGAGTCCGGTACTCCCTTGAAGTGGCCGGCGAGCCCGTCATCATCGAGTACATGATCATGAGAGACGCGAAGGAGATCCGGGTTCCGGTTCTGGTCTGGTTCCACTGACCGCGCTCTCGGGGCTCCAGCAGTCGGGCGTTTTTGCCGCTGACGCGTAGCTCATGGGCACGGAACGGCGCCAGCAGTGAAGGCGCTTCTGTCCCGACAACGGGTCTAGCACCCTCACCTGTTCGGCTCTGGGCACTACGAGCGCGGCCAGGCCGTCGGGGTCGAAACCCGCGGTCCCTGCCACGCCGCCGGCCTCGACCGCTTGGACCTGGACCTCGGTTCCGAACCGGCAAGCCGCTTCGTACAGGCGCTGCAGAAGCCGGTCAATGTCACCACCGACGACGCGGCCGAACTCGTCGCTTCCGTCACCGGCGGCCGACTCACAAGACGGGCTCTAGGATGAGCCTGGCAGGACCGCCGAGCTGCAACAACACGGTGCTAGATTCGCTCGCCATGCGATCACGTGAGTACGACCTCGACTTCCGCGACAGGGCCCGGAGGACACGCGCCTGGGGGATCGGTCTGTTGGCTTTGGCGGCGCTCCAGTGGACATGGTGTGCCCTGTTGCTGCTCACGCCATACGAGGTCGATGAGAAGCCCGGCGACCGTTACCCCGCGGAGTGCGAGTCACGGTTGTTGACCGAACGTGGAACGGCCAACGAAGGCCTGCAAAGGGGCGATTGGTGTCAGGACGAACGCGACTGGCCGGAAGCCATTGCAGTGCTCGGGCTGTCCGTGCCGGTATCGGCCGCCGGTGTGGCGTTCTTCGCAATTGGCAGCGTGAGTAGCCGTATGAGCGCCCACGCCGAGGCGATGCGAGAGCTGGACAAGCTCACCGATACACAGAACGCGTAGCCTGCACGGGTTAGCAGGCTGCCGGTTCGGGGATCGGCCGGAACATTGAGAAAGCGCCGCGGGTTCGTGAGGAGCCTTGCGCAGTCATACACAAAGCTCCCCGCGCTGCCTGCGCTCTGGGAGCTTGCGCACTACTCCAACATCTACGCAATCGGCTTCCGGGAGCTCCAGGAAGGCCATCCGTCACCTTCGACATCATCCAGGGCCAGAAGGACCCGCAGGCCGAGAACATCACGGTCGCCTGACCCGACCGGCAGCGCCTCGGTCAGTCTCATCGTTACATGCCCCGCATCTGCTGGTTCCTCACCCTGAAGGGAAGAGTGAGACTTCACTCGACTGGCACATCCGGCGCTACTCATGGGTAGTATCTCTTGATACTGCCGCACATTGCAGCAGTTGTGCCCTGCGGGTGCCCCAGCGCAGACGGGGCACCCGTCTCCGCCCGCTCGCGGACCGGGTCTGTGCTTTCAACCGTCATATCCGCGAGCTGCAGAAAGGCCCATGACATGTCTGAAATTCAGGCCCACGCCACAGGACTGACGTCGCAGTACATCGCCCAGGTGACGGGCGACCTTGAGCGCAACGTCAAGGAGCAGGAACGTATCAGTGCGGAAATCGAGGCGCTGCAGGAGCAGTTGGGCGCCCTGCAGCACGACCACTCCGTGCTGGTGAGCATGCAGGAGGCACTCGGCGGCGCGAACGCAGTCGCCGAGGCAGACACCACGGCCGCGCCGACCGTACCGCGACAGGCCACCGCCGAACCCCGGCAGAGCACGCCGAAGAAGGCGGCCGCCGCGAGTGCGAAGACGACGGCATCCAAGAAGAGCGCCGCCAAGACCCCGTCCGCGAAGGCCTCTTCCGCGAAGGTACCCAAGACCGACACCAAGCCGACCCTCGTCAACCTGATCCGCGGCCACCTGGAGCAGCAGAGCGAGCCGCGGTCCGCGACCGAGATCTCCGCCGCGCTCACACAGGCCCACCCTGACCGCGGCGTCAAGACCACCGTTGTGCGCACCACCCTCGAAGGGCTGGTTGCCAAGAGCCAGGCTCAGCGCACCAAGCAGGGCTCGTCCGTCTTCTACACCGCGACGGCCACTTCGGAGACTGCTGCGGCCGAGCCTCAGCAGGAGACAGTGGCCGGCTGACCATCCGCAGGAGCGCGCATCTCCTGCGCTCGTCGCGCATACCGTGCACGCCCGAGGCTGGAAGCACGTTGCAGCGGTACGCGGGCAAGAAGAGAGGGGCAGTCGCCATGATGTGGCGAGTGCCCCTTCAAGTTGAAAAGAGTCTATCTCGGTCCGCCCTGGGACGTATTTCCTCCGGTGAGCTGCCCACTCTTGCCACACCGTGTCAAGACAAGCCGCTGGAAACGGGCGAAGCAGCGTGTGATTCAACGGAGGTCGGGGGGTCGTGGGCCCCCGGTGCCGCTGCGATACGGCGCATAACGGCAGAGGGCGCAACAGCGTGTGTCGGCGATGGCCTCAGGAGCGACGATCGCCGTCTGCGCGGCGCGGTCCGTGTGCTGTCCCAGCAGGGGTTGTGAGCTGATGTCGGTTAGCTGAGTTGGAGTGAGTTGTAGCGAGCGGGAGTGAGTCCTGGCGGTGGCTTGGTGGGGGTGGGAACGGGGGTTCTGGGGTCGCATGGGTGACCTTGGTGGTTCCGGCTCGTTGGGCTGGGTGGCAGGGGTGCGGCCCTGAGTGGGGTGATGTGGTAGGTGGTTTACGGAAGTTGACGGCCTCCTTCGTGGCGCCTGTACCGTGCGGGGTGGCGGTCCGGGACCGCCTCAAACACCTCACCCCCGAGGACGAGGGGGTGCTGCGTGCCGGTCGGTGCGCATCAGGGTGCGCTGGCGTCCGGTGATCTCAGGGCCCGCTGTGCACCAGCAGGCGAGTCGGCTGCGGGCCAACCAGGTGACGAACACGCCGCCCGCTCGCGCGTCACCGCCCGGCCACCCCACCCGGCACGGAGAGTGAGTCGGCAGCGCCCAGGCCGACCCTGTATGGCGCCAGCCTCCTGAAGCTTCCGGAACGGCATCGTGACATCGCTCTCCCGGGAGCCAGGGCACCCACGACCGGCAGGCGGACGACCTTCGCCAGCCGCACCGCCGACCGGTCGTGGCGGCTCCCCGAGCAACCCTCCACGGCCGGATATGCGCCGGGATGCCGACTTCCGCCCTCCGCGTCCATGTGTAGTCGGTGATGGTGGTTGGTGTCGGACGGTATTGCCCCAAAGCCGATGCCACCGCCCCGGCACTTGCCCGCCGGGCAACTGCTGCCAGTGCCCGTGGTGTTGTGCCGGTGCCATCGCAGCCGACAGACATATTGCCTGCGTAGCAGTTGTCGCTTCCGAGCTCTGGGCAGCGTCCTACGCCACCGCAGCGGCCATCAGTCGCCATCCAGTGGGACCTTCCGCAGTTGTTCGGAAGCTCCCAATGGGGGCGGTCAGTTCTGGCGAGCTGCACGGCGCTGGCGTAGTTGGCGGTGCCGAGTTCCGGGTCGGCCGTGTGTGGTGGGATTGCGCGGTCCGGCAGAAGCGTCGGTGTCTCAGGTAGTCGCTGGCGGCGTGGGTACCGGTTCCTCGGCGTGGGGCACTGCCGTGGGCAGGGTTTGCTCGGCCCAGATGGTCTTGCCTCGGGCGGCGTAGCGGGTTCCCCAGCGTCGGGTGAGTTGGGCGATGAGGAACAGGCCGCGCCCGCCTTCGTCAGTGTCGTACGCGTGGCGCAGGCGCGGTGCGGTACTGCTGTCGTCGGTGACCTCGCAGATGAGGGTGAGGTCGCGGATCAGACGCAGCTGGATGGGGCCGGTGGCGTATCGGATGGCGTTGGTGAGCAGTTCGCTGACGATCAGTTCGGTGGTGAACTCCAGTTCCTCCAGGCCCCAGTAGGCCAGCTGTCGGCCGGTGAGGGTGCGGGCGGTGGCGACGAGTGCAGGGTCGTTGGGCAGGGTCCAGGTCGCCACCTGGTCGGCGTCGAGGCTTTTGGTGCGTGCCAGCAGCAGCACCATGCTCTCCTCGCCGCTGCCCTGGTGTGCTCGGACCACTGCGTCGCAGGTGTCCTTGAGGGCCTTGTGGGGGTTACCAAGGATCCGCCAGGGGCTGGTCGGCTCCTCGGGTGGCTTACCGGCCTCGGCGAGGCTGAGGGTGGACAGGGCGATGGTGCTTCCGGTCGGTAGTTCCACCTCGGTGGTCTCGTACGGAGGGTGGTCGCTTCCCAGGGGCGGACCGGCTGGGACGTCGGGGACCTCGAGCGAGCCGTTTGGGTGGACGATCACGGGTGCGGGATGGCCGGCCCGGGCGAAGGTGCAGCGGCGCGAGATGGGGTCGTAGACCGCGTACACGCAGGTGGCTCTTGCCAGGTGTGCGCCGGCGGAGTCGTCGTCGGCCGGGTGGGTGTGTTCGCTGGTGGGGCCGGACACCAGGTCGTGGAGTTGGGCGAGGAGTTCGTCGGGGGCCAGGTCCTGGGCGGCCAGTGTGTTGACGGCGGTGCGCAGCCGGCCCATGTCCGCTGCTGCCTGCACGCCGACCCCGACCAGATGTCCCACCACCAGGGCAACGCGTGCGCCGGACAGCGGGATGACGTCGAACCAGTCCCCGCCGCCCCGGCTGGACTCGTGGCGCCAGGCCACCTCGACGGCGTTCTGGGCGGGAAAGGTCTGGGGCAGCAGGCTGCGCTGCAGGGTGAGGGCGGCGTTGCGCTCGCGTGTGTACTGGCGCGCGTTGTCCAGGCATACGGCTGCCCGGGCGCCGAGTTCGGCGGCGAGGGCGAGGTCGTCCTCATCGAACGGAGCGGCTCCCTGCACCCGGTAGAAGCTGGCCAGGCCGAGCACCACCCCCCGCGCGGTGAGCGGTACAACCATCATCGAGTGTGCTCCGGCCCGACGCACCAGCTCTGCGCGGCGGAGGTCATGGTCCAGCCACTCATGGTCGACCTGCAGTTCGGCCACCAGACGGGGGAGCAGGTCGGCAAGGCACGCGGTGAAGGACGACGGGTAGTCGGGGATCACCTCGCCCAGACTGTAGGCGGGCTGCGCGAGGAGCCCCTCGGCTGCGCGGAAGCCGGCCCGCCGCAGCAACACCTCGGAGCTCACCGGACCGGGCGGCGGGGCCTCTCCCGCGAGTGCGTCATCGAGGACCTCCACCGCCGCGATGTCGGCAAGGGCGGGCACCGCGACCTCGGCCAGTTCCTCGGCCGTGGTCATCACATCCAGTGTCGTGCCGATCCGGGCGCCCGCCGTCACCAGCAGATTCAGACGGGTCTGGGCCCGTCGCCGCTCGGTCACGTCCTGTGTGGCGACGACCACCCCGTGGACGGCGCCGGCCGGGTTCTTCAGGGGCAGGAGGGTCATGTCGTAGGTGTGATCGTGGTCGGGGTCGGCCGGTGGGCGGCCGACTTGGTCGAAGGCCATTGGCCGGCCGGTCTCCACCACTGACCGGAACTTCTGCTCCGCCTCGTCGTCGATCATGCCCGGAGCTACCTCGCGAGCCCGGCGTCCGACGGCCTCCTGGCCCACCGCCCCCCCCCGGATTCCTGGCCCCGCAAGGTTCAGCCGGACGATCCGCAGCTCCCGGTCCAGGACCTGCACACCGAGGGGGGACTCGGTAAGCAACGCTCTGAGCAACGCCGCGTCGATCATCTCCTCCTCGGTCCTGTCCGCGGGGTCGAGCAACACACACCAACGCACCGCAGCGTCCTCGCCCAGCAGCGCAGACACCCTGGCGCGGACATCGAGCTGGTGCCCGTCCCGGTGCCGCGCGACCACAGTCGCTCCCGACATTCCGCCTCCGTAGGCCAGCTGATCGCGGGCCAGCAGCGTTGCCACCGGCCGGCCCACGATCTCCTGCGACCGATACCCGAGCAGCTCCTGTGCCTCCTGACTCCACTCGGCCACCAAGCCCTGCTCGTCCAGGACCAACGAAGCACCGCGAGGCGGATGCAGCCCACCTCGGCGCTCAGCAGCGTCCCTTCGCGCATTCATGGTCGACTCCGTCCAGGCCTTTCCCGCTCACTGCCCTGGAGTGACCGAGGCCTACGGGACCAATATGACCAAAGCCGGCGACCGGATACCGCCAAGGACGGGCCGTTTGGGCCAGCACATCCATCCCTACCAGCAGGACGATCGGGCCCGTCATCCGTCAAGCCGCAATCACGGCCATCCTCGACAGAAGGCGCGTTCGAATGCGGGCGCTGCTTCGCGCAGATGGTGGCGGGCGTGGGTGGGCTTTGGCCGAGCACAGCAATCCCAAGGTGAACCACGCCAAAGATCATTTCGTTAGAAGGTCAAAGCGGATAAGCGGAGACGACACGCTGGAAGTCGATCCGCTCGGACCTGGCATGCGTATCAACGAGCAGAGGTTTGCAGCGCTCAGGCGGGCACGCCCAAGGGCGCCAGGTCGGCGAAGTCATTCCCGATCCCGGATGGGGAGGTTCAGTCGTGATCAGTGAGGAACAGCTCACCGTCAATGCAGTGACCCGTGGAAGCTCTGTCACCGAGTTGTCCCGTGCCACGTCGAGCGTCGTCCTTGTGTGCATGCCACATGCCTGAGATGCCCTGGGTTGCGACGGCGCTCGCTCTGCTCTGGGTCGTCACGGTTGTTGCAAGATCTGCGTCCTCACGCGCCGCTAAGAAGAGGGAGCCATGGAGCGTGGACAGCTACGTGTCGCTGACGAAGGCGACCGACCTGGCGGAGCACGCCATGAGGGAGTCGGACCGCGAACTGTGCGAGCTTCTGTGGAGCTTGCCCGCCAAAGACCGACGACAATTGTGAAGAGCGGCATAGGGTGCGGCATGAATTCCCCCCTTGTTGTTGATGATCCGGGGAGGTGGCAAGGCCCGCCCGCGGTAGCTGGTCACGCTGCACCGGCCGAAGACGAGCCAGACGGCCCAGGCTGCTGCGCCGAGCCACGGAGCGCCGGGCGTCGCCCACCCCAATCCACCAGCCTGGCCGCGCTGTCTTCGGTGATCACGACCTTCCCGGGATTCAGGTCGGGTCGCTTCGTGCGCGGAGGCCGGCAGGGCGACGGCCTAGACGAGCGCGCTGGCTGTGAGCACAGTTGCGGCGAAGCGGCGGGCGGTCGAAGAAGCAGACATATGTCCCCTCAAGAACAGTTCCTCTAACGGTCAATACAAGTTGGCGGTAAAGGTGCGCGTTCCCGACCCATCCCGGGCCGAGGGCCTGAATTCTGCGCCCTCGTCGGGCCCGCGGCAGACCGAAGGGCTTGCTGTTGATCGTTGAACGGGTGGGTGTAGCGGTCAGCGGACGTCAGGGGCACGCCCGTCGCATAGGTATGCCCGTTGCAGGCGACAGGTGCGGAATGTCCGCGATTGGTATCCGAACTCAGCTCCGGCGCACAACCCGCCACACCGCCCCGCGCCACGCCACGCCCCCGCAAACGGGCACGATCTCAGTAACGGGCGCCCTACCCAATTTCTCGCACACACAGGCCTGAATCGCACAACCGTACAGGAAGCAAGGGTTCCTGTCGCGACGGGGGAATACGCGACAGGAACCCTCACCGCACCACGTGCCCCAAAACGCCGCCGCAACACACACCGCGGCCCCACTCAGTTGATCCGGACACGGCTGTGCGCATTCACCTGAACGCCGACACCTCAGCGGCCTTGTGACCACACGTTCGGCTCACGTGTCGGCCCGGTCGACGGTGGCGGAACTGACAGTCAGGGCATCGTGGGGAATGGAGTCCGCCCGGAAGTCCTTCGCACGTCGACCGGGCGGACCACTTCGAGCGGGGCCCTCGTCACCGGCCTGATGATGACGGCGTTCCCGACGCCAGCCGCGCCGCGTGCCTCTCCCTGCTATGCAGCGTTCGACAACAGCGCCTCAAGACGCCTGTTGGCAGGCCCCGACCACCCCGCGGCCTGCCAACCAAGTGCTGAGCACGAGCCAGGACACCAGCTGCCCTGCACGTGAGCTCGCATTCCCCTCTGCGACTGAGCCCAGTACGCGGACACGGCTGTGCCTCGCATTGAAAACGGGAGGTCCCGCGAGCGCCGCCCCGGTTGGACGCCCAGTGGCCCTCATCAGCGCACCGCAGGAACCGAACCTATCTGTGCCCAACCGCCACGGCGGCCTTTACCACCAGCACAGTTGCGGGAAGCTGCTACGACGATGTGTACGGGCTGCCGGGACCATGGATCACGCCTGTGAGGCCGTCGAGAAGCGGCACGTTTACCTAGACCCGGACGGCGGCCGCTCGGCAACGCTGGGTATGCGTCATCGTGGCGGCGCCCACGAGTGTCGTCTACCAGAATCAGAGTGGCGGCTACTCCTGCGCCCAGTACGAGCAGGAGGGCTACCTCGTTCCGCACTTCAAGTCGGGCCTGGACAAGCAGTTGAAGGCGATCATCGTCGGCGAGCTGCGCGGGTGGGGCATGCGCGGCCAGCAGTGGCCGGTGGACCTGCTCGACCGGCTGCGGGCAGCCGTCAGCTCCTTCGCGGTGTACGGCACCGGCCGCCGTGACGAGCCATATCCGACGGCAGTGGCCTCGACGAGACCTGGCTTACGGAGGCTGCTGACGCCTGGATCCCTGTCGTCAGTCGCGACGGGCCCATCGTGCTGGTGTGGGAGAACTCGCACTAGTCACGTCACGTATCAGGCGTCGATCGCCCTGCGAGTCGTTCCTATCCTGGCGCTGCGACAGCGTGCGCGATATTCGCAGTGCACGTCCATCCACCACGACAAGGGCAGCTGAATGACCGGGTCGGATTCTATGAGCATGCGCGCTCGCCGTTCCCGGACCACCCCGACCTGACAGTTGGTGACCTTGCCCGCGGTCCGGTGCACTGCCGGGACATACATGCCGAGGCGTCTCCGTCCTTGAGGAAGCCCGTGTCGTCGACGATCAGCGCCTCCGCGCCGATCACATCCTGCCTCGGGCCAGCACATGGGCTGTATCCCACGGGCTGGTAGTCACGAAGTGGGCCAGTGCCTGCCGGTTACCGTCCTCGCCCAGACGCGCCGCCATCGGCTCCACCGACTTGCGCCACCCCTCCAGCAGCACCTCACGCACATACACCTGCCCCCACCGCCGCTGATCCGCACGGAAGAACCCGTCGAACATCTCCTTCGTGAATGCCTTCAGGTCCTCCCAGACCCCGGCCATCTCTTGAGGTGTCACACCGCCTCAACGACACTCACCAACATGCAGACACATCACCCACGAGTGAGCTGACCAAGCCCTGCTAGGGCCCGTCTTCAAACCGATCTTGCCCAGAGCAGGAACGACGCCAGACTGACTGCTGCTTCGTAGGAGGTGGCGGTCTTCATGCCCCTATGAATGTCCAGCTATTGATGCTGACGTCAGCACGTTCTTCCTGGGAGTGATGATGGTCTGGAAATCTCGCGGGCGAAGTAGGGTTCTCACAGAGGTGAGGATTCAGAGGCCTACCAGCACGCCGCCGCGTCAACGTCCGCTGGCCGTCTACCGGTTGAATCTGACGCTGCCTTTGTTGATGGGCATAGCCGACATGTTCCCCGCTATAGGGCAGACGTGATAGAACGGGCGGCCAACGGCGCTCTGTGTCGGTTCGCGGCTCGGCCGACGACGGGTGCCTTCACTGCGGGAAGGGAGTGTGACTCCATCACTGGGCATCTGAGTTTCGGGGAGCTACTGCGCGGTCACCGACGTGCGGCACGTCTGACGTTGGAGCAGTTGGCCGAGGTGTCGGGAGTCAGCGCCCGGACACTGTCGGACATGGAACGTGGGCGGAGCAAGGCACCCTATGCCCGGACCGTTACCGCTCTGGCGGATGCGCTGAGGCTTGACGGGAATGCCCGCACTCAGCTGATCGAGTTGGCGCGCGACGGACGGCTGCGAAATCACTGGATGCGGCCGAGTGGTCTGTGTGAGCTGCCCAGGTCGGTTGAGGACTTCACCGGTCGTGCCGCGGAACTGCTCTGGACGAGCGAGCTGGTGCATGCCGAGGGTTCGCCGGGTGTCGGTGTTACCGGGCTCATCACCGGCCCCGCAGGACTGGGGAAGACCACGTTCGCCGTCCGTGCCGCTCATTCGGTGCGGCCGAGCTTTCCCGACGGGGTGTTGTTCCTGGACCTGTTCGGCATGTCCCACCGGCCTCTGTCTGCCGATGACGCCCTACGGTTGCTGCTGCACGAGCTCGGTCTCGCCGACCAGCATGTTCCGGGTGATACCCGTGAGCGCGCCTCCTTGTATCGGTCGCTGTTGCGGGACAAGCGTGTCCTGGTCGTCCTCGACAATGTCGCGTCGGAGGAGCAGGTGCGCCCGCTGCTGCCGGGAGGGGGTGCGAGCAGGGCGCTGATCACCACCCGGCGATCGCTGGCAGGTCTGGAGGGCGTCCGCAGACTCGTCCTGGGGCCCCTGCCGTTGCCTGAGTCCACGGAACTCCTGACCGGAATTCTGGGCGACCGTTCCGCACGCGACGAGGATGCGACTCTCGCCAGGCTCGCCGAGTTGTGCGGGGGACTGCCCCTGGCACTGCGGATCATCGGAAACCGGCTGGTCAGCCGACCCGAATGGGACGCCGCCCAGCTCGTCGCCCGACTGGCGGACGAGGAGCGTCGGCTGGAGCAGTTCAGGGCCGGCGACCTCAAGATCGCCAACGCGATCGGCATGTCGTACGAGCAGCTCGCGGACTCCGCACGCCGGCTGTTCCGGCGCCTTTCCGTGATTCCTGGCCCGGACTTCGACGCCGCTCTAACGGCGGTCGCCGGCGGAATGCCGATCGAGGATGCCTGGGACGCTCTCGACGACCTCGTCGACCTCGGCCTGCTCCAGGACAGCACCGCAGGCCGCTACCGCTTCCACGACCTGGTCCGCTTGTTCGCCCGCGACCGGCTTCAGGAGGAAACCCCGGCCGGGCGTCGGGCACTGACGGAGCGGGTGACGTCATGGCTGCTACGGATGGCCACAATGTCCGGACGATGGTTCGAACCCGGCTATGGCCGTCCCGACCGGCCCGACCCCGATCTCACCGCCCCGTCCTCCGAGGAAGAGGCCGACTGGTGGCTGAGGGTCAATGCGGACAACTGGCTGGGTGCGATGCGGGCCGCGGTCAGCGACCGGCCTACCCTCGTCCTCGACTGCGCCGAGTCGATGCACTGGTTCTCCGAACGGTGGGCGCACGGCCCGCATTGGAGCGAAGTCTTCACCCTCGGAGCACAGGCCGCCGCCAGCCTCGGCGACCTGACACAGCAGGCGACACAGCTGAACTATCTGGCCTGGGCCCACTCGGTTCCGCCGCACGACCCCGATGCCATGCTGCGGTGCGCGGCCGAGGCCCTGGAGTTGGCCACCCGAGGCGGCGCCACGGCACAGATCGTCTGGTCGCACAAGTACACCGCGGCAGCACTGCGCCTGCGCGGACGGCTCGACGAGGCGCTGGCGATCTCGTTCCGGGCAGCGGAGACGTGCAAGATCGTCGGCGACATCGACAGCTACCTCCAGTGCCTTGGCGACATCGCCAACTGCCTTCGTGCCGACGGACGCTACACTGAGGCGCTGGAGCAGTACCTCACCTGTTTCGCGCTGATCGACGACGAAGGCTCGGGGGTGACACCGAGTGTCGCGACGATCACCCGGCCCTTCGCGCTGATCCGCATCGGCCAGTGTCTGGGACACCTCGGCCGCCGTTCCGAAGCGATCATCAGGCTCAGCGAGGGAAGGGATCTCCTGGACACGCTCCAGGTGTCCGACTACCGGTATGCCGAGGCCCTGGAAGCACTTGCCGCCCTGCTGGTCGAGGAAGGCCGGACCGCCGAGAGTCGCCGTACCTACGCGCGGGCTGCGCAGGTGTTCGAATCGATCGGTGACGCCGAGGCGAGTAGCCGCTGCCACGCCCTGGCAACCGCCGCTGACTGACGCACAGGGGCCGATATCCACGCAACTCTGCGTGCGGCTCTGCGTGTTCTCTCTCCTTTAACGCGACTTTTATGGAGCACGCCGGACAGGCACCGGGCCTGTCCATCCAGATCAGAGACGATCATGGCAATCATCAGGAACATCGCGCTCGTACGCGGTGGCTCCGCGGACGGATCAGGCTGGCAGGGGGTCTTTGACCACCTGACCGCCGACGGATACCAGGTGGCCGTCGTACGGACCTCGGATACCGGCAAGGACACCGATCGCGGCGACAAGGCCTACAGCAGCACCAAGGTGTCCTCCGGCGACGAGACCACGACCGGCTCTTCCGGCGCGAACGTCGACAGCGTCGCTGACAAGCCGGGCTACGGCCAGGGCTGCGCCGCCAACGACATCATCTGGAGCACGACAACCAAGGCCCAGGCCGGCTACATCCTGCTCACGCCGAAGGCCAAGCCCGGCATCACCTGTGTCCTGCCCGGCGAGCTACCAACCGTGACCTTCGGCTCGGACGGGACCGAGGCGGGCCCCGCGGAGCAGGCGCTAAGCCCGGAGATCACGCTGTGCGAAGGGCTTACCGCCTACGCCGGCGTCATCCCGAAGACCGCCAAGAGCAGCTTTGGCAAGTTACTGAAGAGCATCATCGTCGCTGGCGGCGACGACCCGAACCCGGAGTCCCTGCCCGTGGACGAGTTATCCGCCGACAAGCCGATCGGCACCAATTGCGCACACCTCCGCCGCCGCCGTTCCCTCTTCTTCCTGAGGAGACTCGGCGTCCATGGGTGGGTGAGCGATCGTCAGGGACGAAAGACGAGTGCGGTTTTGTGCTGATCTCGTCCGTGATCAGGGAGCTCATACGGTGGCTTCCCTCTTCTCGTTCGCTGTAGAGCCCGGCGCCCGGGTAGTGCTCGCACTGGAACGGATCATGCGGCCGATCTGGATGAACGCGCGACCGAGCGGGCCGGGGCGTCCCTGGCTGGCGGGCACAAACTGGCAGGCACGGACAGTGCCCCCGCCCAGGGAACCCGCGAGCAACCGGATACGGCCGGTGGTCAGTGAGCCAGGCCCAACGGCCATACCGAAAGCGGACTCCGATATTGGCCCGCGATGAGGAAGTTCGCCGGTCAACTTCTTCAGCAGCTGGCCCCTCGATGAGCTGACGGACATCCCTCAGATCACGTTCAGCATCACCTCGGCGCAATGCAGCGACATCACCGGTGTGTCAGGAGCCGTTCAGCAGAACGAGATCCGGTCGCAGCGCCTCCCTGCCCGTACAGCCGCAGCGGAATTCCGGCGCCCCTACCGCTCAGGAAAGCGAGAAGCCCATGTCAGCACCCACCCTGTCAGCACCCGCCGCGCCGCTTCTGCCGACCGCGTGCACCATCGACCCTCCTCGGCACGCTCCCTCCCCATCGGCTCCCAGACGCCTGGGCCTGCTATCGCCCAAGCGCGACTGTGATGATCCGGTCTCGCCGCCGTACCGAACGGCTGCGGCCGCGACGCGCAGTACGCACCCCTCCGCAACGGATCCAACCACGTCGGACGAGGCCCAAGGGGAGGCTCTGCCACTCACCCCGCAGCGGCGGACAGCCCTCATCGAGCAGCTGTACACGGAAAACGCCCTCTACCTCACATCCCTGCTGCTCTCACGCGTCAACGGCGACCGCCAGATCGCGGAGGACATCGTGCAGGAGACAATGCTGCGGGCCTGGTCCAACGCCGAGAAACTCTCCGCCGAACCCGAAGGCGCACGCCCATGGCTGATCACCGTCGCCAAGAACCTCCTCATCGACCTCCACCGCCGCAGCCAGTGCCGCCCCCAAGAAATCCCCTACAACCCCTCCCGGCCCAGCCACATGCTCACCAGCATAGACATCTCCGGACGCATCGTGAGCGAGCTGACCGTCCAGCAGATCCTGCACAAGCTCACACCACAACAGAGCGACATCATCCGACGCGTCTACCTGATGGACCACTCCCTGGAGGAAGTCGCCACCGCACTCGACATACCCCAAGGCACCGTCAAATCACGCCTCTTCTACGCCCTACGGTCCCTGGGAAACATCCTCGCCCGCGCAGAAGCCCACGCCGACCTCAACCGATGACCAGGAACCTCACGATCCAACGTGAACCCGCTCCCTCTGCTCGTCGGCTCGGTCAAACGCCACGGGGTCGAGCCGGTCGATGCGGTTCCCGAGCTGGAGGCGCCGCTGCTGGAGTTCGGTGCGCGGACCAGCATGATTCCTCGGGACACGGTGCACCACTACATAGGCTGGAACCCGACCGGTTCTCGAGAGCGGATGTACACACGGGTGACCGGATGGAGCGAATGCTCAAGTTCCGTAGCAATGACCCCGCAGGCCACGCACCGCACAGAACTCGTCGGCCCGGCCAGCCCAGCCAGAAACATAGTGTCGCGACATTCCCACCCTCAGCGCTTCCTACATCTTCACCGCAAGCGCATCGAAAAACCACGACCCAAAACCGCAAACCGCACGTGTCCGTTTACAGAGAGTCTTTTCGTACGTACTGAGGGGTGCCATGGTGATCGACGAGCAACACGGAAGCGCTACGCCAATCCGGTTCTGGCGCCGACGGCTCGAGTCAATGTGGCACCACCGGGCAGCGGTCCTGCTGGTGTGTCTGCTGCCCTTACCCGCCGCGGCCGCCATCCTCGGGTGGCCACCGTTCGACCGGTAAAGACGTTGACCGCGAGAAGTTCGTCCGGTTCCCGGTTCAGAATGGCCAGGGCGCCGATGGCGGCTCCCAGCTCGCCCATGGCAGCTGTGGCGCGGACGCCGTCGCCGGTGCTGGCAACCTCACATACTCGGACGCGCCTGGGTGCTCATGCATCGCCGCATGACGGCAGGACTTCGCCAACGCAGTGGTGCCGAAGCGGCACATCGTCACCGTCGACGTGGGATCGGCGATTCTTGTGCAGAGCGTGGCAGGCTGCGACTGCGGCAGTACGCTTTGTGCCGAGCGGGAAATTGGCTGGTGAGGCGGGGTGGAGGCCACATGACGGCGAGTGCAGGACATACCACTCCTAAACCCCGGATATCTCCTCCGAGGCGAGGAGAATCGACGATGGCGTTGGGTCTCCCGGATCGTCTTGTGGGACGCGAGGCCGAGCTGACGGTATTGCGAGATGCCATCGCACAGCTGCAGGCGGGCACCGGCGGGGTGGTTCTGGTCGAAGGTGAGCCCGGTATCGGCAAGTCGTCGCTGGTCGCCGCAGCGACCGCGGCCGGCCAGGACGCGGGCTGCACAGTGCTGTTCGGCGTCGCCGATCAGGCCACTCACCCTTTGCCGCTGCGCTTGCTGTACGACTGCCTCGGGATCACGCAGCACGCGACCGACCCACGCAACGCGGAGTTCCTGCGCGTCGCGCGCGCCGAGTGGCCTGACGCCCTCCTGAGCAACGCCGTACACGCCGCAGTGCCCGACATGCTCGTCACCCTCATCGAGGAGGACTGCACCAGCGCGCCGACCATGATGGTGCTCGACGATGTGCAGTGGGCCGACGACATGTCACTGGATGTGTGCCGGCGCCTGGCATCAACCGCCGCGCACCTACCGCTGTTGTTGGTCCTGTCCTGCCGACCGGTTCCCCGTGGATGGGGGATGCGACAACTGCGCGCCGCTCTACGCGGCCACACCACGGCAACGATCTCGCTGGGGCCACTTGGTCCGGACGCTATCTATGATCTGCTGGCCGATGTCGTCGGCGCTCCCCCGGGCCCTGCGTTGGTCGATCTTGCCGCTCAGACCAGCGGCAATCCCCTGTACGCGCGGGAGCTGGTCGAGTCCCTGGTACGTGAAGGGGGGGTGACGGTCGGCGAGCACGCCGAGCTGCGGGAGACCTCGTTGAGCACAGTCCGGCGGTCGTTGGCTGCGGCGCTGGACAGCCGGTTGAGCTTCGTCGGCGCCGAGGCGCTGGACATGCTGCGGGTGGCCGCGCTGCTCGGCCGGGAGTTCGCGGTGACGGAGGTGGCAGCCCTCCTGGGCCGGTCCACCATCGGCATCGCTAATTATCTGCAAGAGGCTGCCGCAGCCGGGATCCTCGTCGACGCCGGTCAGCAGATGGCATTCCGGCATCCACTGATCCGCCAGGCACTTTACGACGGCATGCCGACGGCATTGCGCGTCGCGCTGCACCAGGACGCGGCCCGGGCGCTCCACGACATCGGCAGTGTCGAGCCTCAACGTGTGGCGCAGCAACTGCTGGAGTCGGGCCGCGTCGGCAACCGCTGGGCGCGGCGCTGGCTCGCCGACAGCGCACCGGTGCTGGCGGTCAGGGCGCCCCACATCGCTACTGAGCTGCTGCATCGGGAACTGGAGCATGGGGTCGCAGACGACAGTGACCGTGCCGTGTTCAGCGTGGCCCTTGCCCAGATTCTGATCGGCACTGGTGATCACGAGAAAGCCGCGATCCGCGCCCGGCAGGCCCTGGCGGTGTCGAAGGATCCGGCCGACCGGGGACGGATGTACTGGGTGTTGGCCCGGGCACTGTTCAGTGGCGGTGACAACCACGCAGCCGTCGCAGCCCTGGGGCAGGCGTTGAAGCAAACCGACGTGCCAGACGCCTGGCGAGCTCGGTTGCTCGGCTCACTGGCGATGTTCCAACGAGCGGGCACGGGCGCGCTCGACGCCGCCGGCTCCACCGCGCGCCGCGCCCTGGAGATCGGCGAGAAAGCTGGGGACACTGTCGCCGTCGCATACGCGCTCACCAATCTGTGGGCCAACCATTCTGTGCAGCGGCGGCACCTGTCGGCGCTGGAATGCGTGGACCAGGCGCTACAGACGCTGAGCAACAACGACAACCACGCGGACCTGCGGGCTTATGCGTTGCACGCCAGGATCTTCACCCTGCAGAACTTGAGCCGTTGGTCAGACGCCGAGAAAGCCCTGCGGGAGGCGCGGCAGTTCCTGTTCAACTCCGACCGTGGCGAGGACACCATGTCAAGCGTCACCGCCGCGGTCCTCATGTACTGGCTGGGCCAATGGGACGACGCGCTGGCGGAGCTTGACTCCGTCGACCACAGCATCTCCGCGATGACCTACCGGGGCTTGCGCGAGAGCGGCCCCGTGTGGCTGTGGCACGGAGTAGCCGCCCTCGTCGCTGTCCGCCGGGACGATCGCGCCACGGCCGATGCACACCTGAGGGCCGGGCTGCGTCAGCCACCGGTCACGATCGCCGATCGCGAGAACACTGACTTCATGCTGTTCGCGCAAGCGCTCGCCGCCGAGCAGGACGGTGACCAGCACCGTGCTCTATCGCACCTGGGTGGTCTCCTCGCCCGGCAGCCCAGCGAGATGACGCTGATCCATCAATGGCTGCCGGGGGTGCTCCGCCTGGCATTGGCCGTGGATGACCGCTCTGCCGCCGTGGCCGCGCTGGAAGCCTGCCGAGCCGAGGCCGCCGCGGAACAGGTGCCCGCCCGGGCCGCGGCGGCTGCCGACTGGTGCACAGGACTGTATGAGCGCGATACGGCGCCGTTGCGGTCGGCGATAGAGCACTACCGAGCCGTCGGCGTACGGGTGGAGCAGGCGGGTGCGTTGGAGGACCTGGCCGTCGTTCTCGCTGAGCAAGGGAACACGGCCGAGTCCAAGCATGTGATCGGCGAGGCGATCGACCTCTACAGCCGGTTCGGCGCGGCCTGGGACATCCGCCGTGCCGAGGGGCGGCTGCGCCAGTACGGGATCCGTTGCGGCGTGCGCGGCTCCCGGCCCAAGCGGCCCACGCACGGCTGGGACGCCCTGACCCCGGCCGAGAACAAGGTCGCCCTTCTGGTCGCAACCGGCTGTTCCACGTCCGACATCGCACAGAGCATGTACCTCACCCGGCGCACGGTGCAGACGCACATCTCCCATATCCTGGCCAAACTTGGGATGAGCAGCCGCGTGGAAATCGCCCGGGAAGCCTTCAACCGCAACCCCACAGTTATTTCCACCGATCAGTAATACCGGACCGCTGCCTGGAGACACCCAGCAGGCGCCGGCATCAGTGAGAGGCTGGCTCTCTGGGGTCTATTGCGCTGTACGCGTGATTCGCTTCTTGGTCCGACAGTGTCTCGCTCGGTCAGGACCGGGTTGATCTCCTGGGTGAGGCGGGCTCCTGGTGCGACGTTCGGCAAGCGCCGCCCTGGCCGCGGCCTCCGCGTCCAGGAGGTCGGACTTGCCCTGCCAGTGGCGGGTCTTGAGGTCCGGGCGGCCGATCCCGGCCAAGGTCGCGTCTTGTTCGTGCGGATAGCGGGCCAGGCCGAGGCCGTAGCGCCGGTGACCTCGACCTGGTGCTGTGCCCTCGTGGGTTGCGCCGTCCTCTCAGGCGTCCCAGCCCTGCCGGGCCGGATAGCGGCACCTGTGCAGGCAGCGTCATGAGCGGCATGTCCGAGTGGGTCCCGCCGCCCACCTGGGACGGACCGCATACGGGTTATGCGTCGCCGGCCGGCGGCGAAGCGGAGGACCAGTGCGCCCAAAACCGTTCGGGGCGCGCCGGGGGCCAGGTCTCACTCTGCTCACTGCTCAGGATCGGTTCGGTGCTGACCGTTAGTCGGGTCTATATGCAGTCGTCGACCGGGGGCAGGGATCCGTTCCGCGCCGCTCGCCCGTACCAAATGGCACTCGACTTGGGGGTGCGGGCCAAGGTTGCGTAGTCGACGTAAACGGAGCCGAACCGCTTCTCGTAGCCGTACGACCACTCGAAGTTGTCCAGCAGGGACCACAGGTAGTAACCACGCACGTCCGCCCCGTCCCGGATAGCGCGGCGAACGGCAGCCAGGTGCCCATTTAGATAGGCGATCCGCTCCGCGTCGTGTACCCGGCCGTCCGGCTCGGGCTTGTCGTCGTACGCGGCGCCATTCTCGGTGACGTATAGGGGCAGTCCCGGCACCTCTCCGCTGTAGCGCAGCAGCAGGTCGTACAGACCGGAGGGGTCGACGGTCCAGCCCATCGCGGTGCGCTCGCCCGGCGGCTGGTGGAAAGAGATGTCGTCCACGCCCGGCCAAGGGGAGTGCGCGCTCGTGCCGAGCCCCTCCATGCAGGACGCAGAGGCGGGGTCGGCGGCCGCGGACACCAGTGCGGGCGTGTAGTAGTTCAGGCCCAGCCAGTCCAGCCGCTGGTGGCTGACCGCTAGGTCTTGGTCGCGTACGAACGACCAGTCCGTAACCTGGGCAGTGTCCGCGAACAAGTGCTCGGGGTAGGCGCCGTGCAGCATCGGACCGTGGAAGATCCCGTTCGCCAGGTCGTCGATGCGCCGCCGGGCCACCTGGTCCTCTGGCGAGTCCGTGACCGACCGAACGCTCACCGAGTTCAGGCTCACCGCGATGCTGTTACTGGACGGCAAGACGCCGCGTAGGGCTGATGTGGCCAGGCCATGGGCGAGGTTGAAATGGTGGGCGGCGCGCAGGGCCGCCACCGGGTCGGTGCGGCCCGGCGCGTGTACGCCCGAGCCGTAGCCGAGGAATGCCCCGCACCACGGCTCGTTGATCGTGATCCACTGCTCGACCCGGTCGCCCAGGGCCTCACCGACCAGCGCAGCGTACTCGGCGAACCGGTACGCCGTGTCGCGCTCCGGCCAGCCGCCCGCGTCCTCCAGATCCTGCGGCAGGTCCCAGTGGTAGAGGGTGAGGGCAGGCTTGATGCCATAACCGAGCAGTTCGTCGACGAGCCGACGGTAGAAGTCCAGACCGCGCGGGGCTGCTTGGCCGCTCCCGGTCGGCTGCACCCTCGGCCAAGACACTGAGAAGCGGTACGAGTTCAGTCCGAGCTCGGCCATGAGCGCAACGTCGTCGCGGTAGCGATGGTAATGGTCGATGGCGACGTCGCCGTTCTCGTCGCCGGCGATCTTCCCTGGCGTGTGACTGAAGGTATCCCAGATGGAGGGGCCGCGGCCGTCCTCGCGTGCCGCTCCTTCGATCTGGTATGCGGACGTGGCGACGCCCCACCGGAAACCGGGCGGGAAGGTGGACATGGAGAGGAATCCCAACGTAGGAAGCTGGTTTGAGCCTGAAATGTCATTGTCATCGGGTGTGGCCCACACGTGTGAGCATCCACCGCTTCTTTCAGGAGCCCGGCCAAGTGGGCCGAACCTGTCTCGAGGTTTCTGGCCACTGCCGGTGTGGCATTAAGCCACCCGTGCGTCGAGCACTCCCTGTAGTGCCGCACCGACGGTCACACCAGCCCCGGGAGACGTCACCGTGACCGCGCGCACCCACTGCCTCGACGAGAGAGCCGTGGCGCGGCCGGCTAGCCACTCCACATCGTGGGTCACCAATGCCCCTGGCATGCCGGGCTCGGCTCGGCTCACCTCGAGCGAGGGATTGTCTCGGCATGCGAACAGCCATGGCAGGGCGAGGCATCACGCACAGCACGGTCCTTGATCGACGCATGTGCACGGCATCTACCGTTCTGCGCGAGGAGCCATCTCGCACATCACGCGCGCGGGGGCAGGCCAACGGCACCTCGGCCGTGTCACTGCGCAGGCGTGCCGCAAGGTGTCGTCCGCAGATGCAGGTGCGCTGCGCGTTCGGGTTGGCGCTCGTGCATCCTGGCTTCTCCAGTGTGTCCACGTAAGCGAACGCCCCCAAGGGGGCACTCCTCGGATCGATCAACACGACGAACCGCCTGTACCAGGGCACGGGCATCCTCATCCTCGTCCAGTACAGCGGGCTGGGACCTCGTCTCGGTGTCGTCCTCGTACGTGAGCCCTCATCATGCTCTTTCTGCGTTTTGGTCGGGAGGTTCGCATAGGTGCCGGTGCCAGCCCGGGCTCCTGGTGGCGCGACAGGTCGGCTATCTGTGCCACCGCTGCCTCCGTGAGCTCGACCGCACACTTCAGTCTGTCCGCCATTTCCTGCACTATGCAAAGCCCCCGAACATCCAAGACCCCGGATCGGGCACCCGTGACTACGAGTTCCGCCCGACAAGGTTCACGCAGCCCCGGGAATGACTTGATTCGGTCGGTGCACGCCGCGAAAGGTCAGTTGCAGTGCCCCGCCTGGCAGAACCCATGCCCCCAGCAACGTGAGCAGGAATCGTCAAGCGGCCCGTGGCCCCTCCCCGTCCTGAAGGACTCTGCTGGGAAATCCGCAAACCGGTGATGAGGGGCTGTCCGAGCTGCCACGATCGTGTCGTTCGTCGATCGAGTGGCTGGATGTCGCTGGAGTCGCGGGCCGATCACGGGGAGCCGGAGCTGACCGTTAGTTGCACAGGAGGACGAAATGCGAATGAAGTCCCACACCTCTCACCGGGCGGTTGCTCTCACGGCCGTCGTCGCTCTGGGCGCCGTCCTGCTGGCGGGCTGCGCCGACGACAGTGACACACCGGGGTCCAGGAGTTCGGGCGGCACGAACGGCAAGGGGAAGATCACAGTCACCATCGGGGTCTTCGGTGTCTTCGGCTACAAGCAGGCCGGGCTGTACGACGAGTACGAGAGACTCAACCCCGGCGTCACCATCAAGGAGACCTCGATCGAGCGGCTCGACCAGTACTACCCGCAGTTGCTTACCCATCTCGGAACTGGCAGCGGCATGCAGGACATCCAGGCCCTCGAGGTCGGCAACATCTCCGAGATCGTGAACCGGCACTCCGACCAATTCGTCGACCTCGGCAAGGCTCAGGGCGTCGACAAGAACAGCTTTGTTCCGTGGAAGTGGGCGCAGGCCACGACAGCGAGCGGAAGAACGGTCGGCCTCGGCACCGACATCGGGCCGATAGCGATCTGTTACCGCAAGGACTTGTTCAAAAAGGCCGGGCTGCCCACCGACCCGGAGAAGGTCGGGAAGTTGTGGACGGGCGACTGGCAGAAATACGTCAACGCCGGTAAGGCCTACATGGCCAACGCCCCTCAGGGCACAACCTTCGTGGACGCCGCAGGAGGGGTCTACAACGCCGTCATCTCGGGCAGCGTAGAACGCTACTACGACAAGGATGGCAAGCTCATCTACAAGGACAGCCCGGCCGTCAAAGAGGCCTGGAACCTGGCCATGGACGTCATCGAAGGGAAGATGACAGCTAAGCTCAAGCAGTTCGACCAGACTTGGGATCAGGCATACGCCAACGGCCGCTTCGCCACCGTCTCCTGCCCACCCTGGATGCTTGGCTACATTAAGGAGAAGGCCGGGACGAAGGCCGAGGACCAGTGGGGCATCGCCTCGGCCCCCAAGCCCGCCAACTGGGGCGGCTCCTTCCTCAGCGTCCCCGAGGCAGTCAAGAACAAGGACGAGGCAATCAAGCTCGCCACCTGGCTGACCGCACCCGAGCAGCAGGCCAAGCTTTTCCAGAAGCAAGGCAGCTTCCCAAGCTCGCAGGCGGCCTACGAGCTACCCGAAGTCGCCAGTGCTAAGCATGATTTCTTCGACGATGCCCCCATCGGCGAGATCTTCACCGACGCCGCCAAAGACATCCCGACGCTGGTGATCGGCGAGAAGGACCAGATCATCCAGAACACCATCACCGACGTCGGCATCCTCCAGGTCGAGCAGCAGGGCAAGACGCCCGACCAGGGCTGGGCCGCGGCAGTGAAAGACATCGACAACGCCCTGGACCAGTGACGGCGACACCGATGGCTGTCGAGTCCGGAATGGCTGTGCCCCCCGCCAAGCAGGGGGGCGCAGCCCACCGCGAGCGGCTCAAAGCAGAGCGCAAAGCCGAACGGCGCAACCGCCGCTACCGGCGAGGTCTGCGCTGGAGCCCGTACGCCTTCATCGCGCCCTTCTTCCTCTGCTTCACCGCCTTTGGCCTCTTCCCGCTGCTCTATACGGGATGGACGTCGCTGCACCACGTCTCGCTGAACGACCCAACAGCGATGGAGTGGGACGGGCTGCACAACTACACGCGCCTGCTGGAGGACGAGTTCTTCTGGAACGCGCTGCGTAACACCTTCACCATCGGGGTGATCTCGACAGTCCCGCAGCTACTGATGGCGCTCGGGGTCGCACAACTGCTCAACTACCGCCTACGCGGTTCAACGTTCTTCCGGGTCGTGATGCTCACCCCATACGCCACCTCGGTGGCGGCCGCGACACTCGTCTTCGTGCTGCTCTTCGGACGCGACTATGGGATGGTCAACTGGGCTCTCGGCCAGGTCGGGATCGACTCCATCGACTGGCAAAACGGCAAATGGAGTTCGCAGATCGCAGTTTCGTCAATCGTGATCTGGCGGTGGACCGGATACAACGCGTTGATCTATCTGGCCGCTATGCAGGCCGTGCCGAACGACCTGTACGAGTCGGCGGCCCTGGACGGGGCCTCCCGCTGGCAGCAGTTCATCCACGTGACGATCCCCTCCCTGCGGCCGACGATCCAATTCACCGTGGTCGTGTCCACAATCGGCGCGACCCAGTTGTTCGGCGAGCCGCTGTTGTTCGGCGGAGCTGGCGGCCAGAAGGGCGGCGCCTCGCACCAGTTCCAGACCCTCGGCCTCTACATGTACGAGCAGGGCTGGATCAACTTCCACCTCGGCCGAGCAGCGGCCATCGCCTGGACGATGTTTCTGATCCTACTGGTGATCTTTCCACTTTATCTCGCCGTGATATGGGCGCTGCGCAAGAACCCTGGGGAGAAAGCGACATGACAGGGAAGGCCACCGCTGCGCAGCAGCGCGTGACACCGCGGCGCGTGGGCAACGCACAGCGCCTGGACGGGCAGCTGAGCGGTGGCAGGATCACCTACGCCGTATTGATCCTCTTCACCACTGGTTCCCTCTTCCCCCTGGTGTGGACGGCCATCGCCGCCTCCCGTACCAACACCCGGCTGGCAGAGACACCCCCGCCTTTCTGGTTCGGCGGAAGGATCTTCGCCAACTTGGAGACGGCCTGGTCCGACGGCAACATGGGCCTGGCCCTGCTCAACACGACCACGGTAGCGGCCACGATCTCGGTCGGCACCGTGCTGTTCTCCACCATCGCCGGCTTCGCCTTCGCCAAGCTGCGCTTCCGCCTTAAGAACGTCCTGTTGATGCTGACTATTGCCACCATGATGGTGCCGCCGCAGCTCGCCGTGGTGCCGCTGTTCATGCTGGTCGCTCAACTGGAGTGGACGAACCAGTTGCAGGCGGTGATCCTGCCGACCTTGGTCAGTGCATTCGGCGTGTTCTTCATGCGGCAGTACCTCACCGAGGCGCTGCCGACCGAGCTGATCGAGGCGGCTCGGGTGGACGGTGTGAGCAGCCTTCGCATGCTGTGGCATGTGGTCTTCCCGGCCGCGCGGCCAGCGATGGCGGTGCTGGCCATGCTCACCTTCGTCCAGGCGTGGAACGACTTCTTCTGGCCGATCATCGCGCTGACCCAGGACAACCCGACCGTACAGGTCGCTCTGACCGGCCTGGGTCGCGGCTATATCCCGGACCAGTCGGTCATCATGGCCGGCGCACTACTCGGCACCCTTCCCCTGCTGCTCGCCTTCACGTTGTTCGGCAAGCAGATCGTCGGTGGGATCATGCGGGGTGCAGTCAAGGGCTGAGCCGTGAGCGGCGCTAGCTATGGGCCGCCAGCCAGCGCGCCTCCGTCGGCCGTTGGAGCAGCAGATCACGGCCCTGATGCCCGAACGCTCCTTGCTGGGCGTTCTCGCGTGCTGCAATACGCAGAGGGGCTGACCGACAGGCAGGCCGCTGACCAGGTGCGGGCCCGCATGGACTGGAAGTTCCTCCTTGGTCTGGTGCTGGACGGTTCGGGGTTCTGCTTCTCTGTGCCGAGCGACTTCCACGCCCGGCTGATCGAGCACGGCCTGGAGGAAAGGGTCCTGGACCTCATCCTGGAGCGGATCTCTGGCCTCGGCCTGCTGCGTTCCGGGGGCGTCAGCGCACCGACTCCACCCATGTTCTTGCGGCCGTTCGGACGTTGAACCGGATGGAGTTCGTCGGCGAGAACCTGCGTGCAGCGCTGGAAGCCTTGGTCGCCGCCCCGGCATGGCTGTCGCTGCTGCTCGCCGCCGACTGGGCCAAACGCTACGACGACTCCTACCGCTTTCCCAAGGGCGACAACGTCCGCGCCGAGTGGGCCGGGCAGGTCGGTAGGGACGGCCTCACCATCCTGGAGGCCGTCTACGCACCCCGGGTTCCATCGTGGTTACGGGAAGTCCCCGCTGTCCAGGTCCTGCGCCGGGCCGGGGTGGAGCAGTACCACCGCGCCGGCAAGGAGGTGTGCTGGCGTGAGGGCAAAGACCTCCCGCCGGGCAGACGCCGGCTCGCCTCGCCCTACGACCCCGACGCCCGCTACGCGACCAAGCGCGGCTCGGGCTGGTGCGGCTACAAGACTCACCTCAGCGAGACCTGCGAACCCCACGCCCCGCACCTGATCACCCATGTCGTCACCACGGACGCCACCGTCGCCGACACCGAGGTCGCCGCAGCCGTCCACCAGGGCCTGGCCACACGTGAACTGCTACCCGATGAGCACGACGTCGACGCTGTCTACGTCACCGCCGCCCACATCGTGGCCGCGCGCGACGCACATGGGATCGAGTTGCTGGGGCGGGTCGGGCTGGATACGTGCCACGAGAACTACGAGGGTGAGCACTTCACATAGAGCGCAGACCAGCAGGCAGCACTGGAAGACCGACGGCGCGAACTGATGGACGTCGACGGCGACGGGGCCCCGCTACTGGGCGGGCGCCGGGCGCGTACCGGAGGGATGGCAGCCGTGAGCACGCTGCTGACCGGCTCCGAGGCCGAAGGCGCGCGCGTGGTGGTGGCCCTCGACATCGAGGGCACCACGCTCGTCTCCGGTCTGGTGACCGCCGACGGCACCGTGCTGCACTCCGCCGCACGCCCTGCCGTGCGGGACGGAAGGCGGGATCCGGATCTCGTCGGCACCGTCACCGTGGCGCGGGAGATGACCGAGGCGGCCGCAGCCATCCGCGCGGAAGTCGTCGGCATCGGTGCCGGTTTTCCCGAATACCTCGATGCGACAGGGAAGTTGACCAGTTGCGAGGTCCTCGACCGGTCCGTCCAGCCCGCAGACCTGCTCGACCCGCTGGTACCCGCACGGCCGGTAGCCGTGGAGTCGGACATGCGCTGTGGGGCACTGACCGAGGCCCGGTTCGGCCGCGGCCGCGGGCTCGGCTCGTTCCTGTACGTCTCCCTGGGCACCGGACTGTCCGCCGCATTCGCACAAGGCGGACGGGTGTGGGAAGGGCATCGCGGCGAGGCGGTGGCATTGGGACACTGGGAAGTGCCCGCGTCCGTCGACCCGGAATTCTCCGCTGCCCCAGGCGCACCCGCATCAGCCGGGACCCGCTACACGGGCCTGCCCAAAACCCACCTCGGACACATCTTCGCCGCCACCGCCATCAACATCATCAGACTCGACGCCTGGCCCAGCGAAACACCCCTCGGCCAAACCCGCACCTCATACCTCGCCCGACTCCAACTCGCTGCCTGGCCACAAGATCACACCGGCCGGTTTACGCATTTCCCAACGGATTCCTTTAGGGCAGGGAGCAGAAGTCAAAGCCGGTCCTTCCACCACCAGGTGATGGAAGGCAGCGGGGGCGGTTCGGGGTCATCGTTGGAGGGGGTATCGGTGGTGTAGCGGGGGAAAGTGGCCCAGGGGACCTCGGCGGGATCGCCGTTGTAGGGGTTGGCGTAGCGCTCTGTGCCCATACTGAAATCGATGTTGCCGCGGATCATCTGATCCAAACCGGTCAGGTAGCGGCGTAGATTCTCACTGGCGTCGGCGCGGACTTGTTCGCCCAGGCGCAAATATCGTGACATCACTTTGTCGCGCAGGTTCAGCGCCAGCCCTACCGCCTGCTGCGAGGAGCAGCCGTGCGCGGATGCGAAAACTTCGATGAGGTTGATGGGGCGCGGATTTTCGGAGCGTTCTCTGAAGTGGGAGAAGAAGTCGTTGTCCCAGCTGCTCAGGGTGGCCGCCATCTCCGTTAGTGCCCGCACGGATGAGGCGTGTATCTCCTGCTGGGTGAGTTCGTATCCTTCGAGCATGGGGTAAAGGGCCGCGTAGGTGAGCATGCCTCCAGAATTCAGCCGCATCAACGCATAGTCGTCGATGGTAGGCATCTCCGTCTTGCGGTGGCAGGCCGCCTCCCATGTCACACCGAGCACGAACGCGCGCGTCGCCTCGACCAAGCAGGTCAGCTGTGCAGAGGTGGCTCCCAGCCGGGCCAGCCGGGCCATGATGTCCCGCAGGACGTTGGCCCAGCCGTAGCCAGGCAACAGATCTGAGTCGGGGCACTGGGCGACCCGGATCAGGTGCGAGCCCAGGACGGCTAGCGCGCCGGGGTCAGACGGGCCGGACTGGTCACCGTCGAATGAGTCGTCGATCATGGTGAAGCACACCCAGTCCGCATACACCTGTAGGCGGTCTTGATCCGCCCAGGGGAGCATCCAGCATGCGACTCGAGGTACTGTCGCCCATTGCGGGCTGGTGAGGGTTGCCGCATCCGCGACTTCGAATCCGGAGATCCATTCCAAAGACCGCTGCTGGATGCAGTCGGTTTGCGAGTGCGGCTGTCTCAACGGGATCGGGCAGTACAGTGCAGGAATGTGCAATGGCTGAACGTATTTCATCGAATGTCCTTGATTGCAGTCGCGGCGGACGCGGATCTGGTCGGCGATGGCCCTTTCAACGGCCCTGCGCTCGTGCAGCTACGGCAAGGGGACAAGTGTTTTAGCGTGATGCTGGGCGTTCGCATCAGACCGGGTTCGGGACGGGCCGTACGTCACTCCGCCCGCGCCTCCACGGTCATCGGCAGGGTCTTCGGGCGGAGGTTGATGGCTGCGACCTCTCGCAGCTTGTAGCCGGGGACCGTGGTCAGCCGCCGCTTCCTGACGATGGTGGCTAGCACTATCAGCATCATGGTGCGGGCGAAGTGGTCCCCGACGCATTTGTGCTTGCCGGCGCCGAAGGAGATGAACGTACGTCGATCCGCCGGCGCGGAGAGCCAGCGGTCCGGGTCGAAGCGTTCGGCGTCTGGGTAGTGCTGGGGGTTGTGGTGTACCGCATGCGGGCTGTAGATGAGCTCTGTCCCCGCCGGGATGTGGACGCCGCCCAACTCCACGTCCGCCCTGGTTCGCCGCATGGACATCCAGCCCGGCGTGCGGAGCCGCAGCGTCTCGTCGACGACGCGTGCCGCGTACTCCAGCTTCGGAAGGTCGTCGAAAGTGACGGGTCGGTCTGCAAGCACGGCCTCGAGCTCCGCGAGCAGCCGCTCCTCGACCTCCGGATGCCGGGTGATCTCGTAGAAGAGCCAGGACAGGGCGGTGCCTGTGGCTTCGGTGCCGGCGGCGAGCAGCGTGACGAGCTCATCGCGGACTTGTACGTGGGTCATGCCCTCGCCGGTCTCCTCGTCCCGGGCCCGGAGGAGCACGGACAACAGGTCGCCGTGGTCGACGCCTTGCTCCTCATACGCCGAGATCACCTCGTCGAGGACCTTGCGTATGCGGGCAATGGCCGCGAAGAACCGGCGGTTGCCGGGCGTCGGCAGACGGTTGATCACATCCGGGACCATGACCCGCCGCATGGCCTCCTTGGTCATGATGGGAACCGTCTCCTGGACCTCAGCCACCGCGCGATCGCCGAGCTCGGAGGTGAACAACGTCTTGGCCGTCACCCGGGCGGTCAGACGGTTCATCTCCTTCTCGAGGGGGAGCACTGTGCCCGGTTGCCAGGCGTCGGAGATCGCTTCGGTCTGACCGCGCATCACATCTCCGTAGGCGCGCATCCGCGTCCGGTGGAAGGCCGGCAAAATCAAGCGCCGCTGCCGGTGGTGGAATTCGCCATCAGAGTTGGCGATGCCATTGCCGACCATGTCGGCGCTCCTTGTGAAAAGGCGCCCTTTTCGGTAGTTGTCGGCTTCCGTCACCAGCATGCGGTGGATCAGGTCGGGCGAGTTCACCACGTAGACCGTCGCCGGGCCCAGGTGGAGAGCGACTATGTCGCCGTAGGCCTGGAGCGATCGCAGGGTCGCCACCGGACTGTGCCTGAGAACGGAGGGGATGTGGCCAAGGAGCGGGACCCGGCCGGGGGCCGTCGGCACGGCGTGGGCACTGGAGGAGGGGCTGTTGGTCATGGTTGAGGCCTCACCATCGGCGTTGTCGGGAGAGCGGGTCGTGGAGTCGGCGCTTGGCACTCAGTGGTTCCGGTGGTTAATCAGCCGTGCGATTGCGTGGAGTTCGTCGCGCGGCCCTGGGGCCGGGTCAATCTCGTCCAGGGATTCGAGAGCCGCGGCGAGCCGGCGGTCCACCTCGGCTTCGCACCACTTGCGGCCGCCGGCCTGCTCGATCAGCTCGGCGGCGGTTTCGAGGTCGGCGGAGGTGAGCGGCTCGGGGCTCAGATAGAGCTCGGCCAGGTGGTCGGCCTGTGGGGTTCCGGTGGTCAGGGCGGCCACGACGGGGAGCGATTTTTTGCGTGCTTGGAGGTCGGCGAGGGCTGGTTTGCCGGTGACGGCGGGGTCGCCCCAGATGCCCAGCAGGTCGTCGGTGAGCTGGAAGGCGAGGCCGAGTTGGTAACCGAAGTCGTGGGCCCGCTGGACGTGTTCGGGCGACGCTCCGCCGGTGAGCGCGCCGAGGGCGCAGGCGCAGCCGATGAGGGAGCTGGTTTTCCCGGCCGCCATGGCCAGGGTCTCGTCGAGGGTGACGGCGGTGTCCGGGCGGTCCGCGAGGCTGAGGTCCGCGCTCTGGCCGTCGACGAGCTTCAGGAGCGTGTCGGAGAAGTGCCGCATGGCGGTCAGGACGACGGCAGGCGAAGTCTGGGCGAGAAGGTCGAATGCCAGGACCAGCATGGCGTCGCCCGTGAGGAGCGCGCGGGGGACGCCGAAGGCGGCCCAGGCGGCGGGGCGGTGTCGGCGCAGGGTGTCCCTGTCCATGATGTCGTCGTGGACGAGTGAGAAGTTGTGGACCAACTCGACGGCCGCGGCGGCTGGCACTGCGAGATCTGCGCTGCCGCCGACAGCCTCCGCCCAGAGCAGCGCCAGCGCCGGGCGAACGGCCTTGCCGCCGGCGCGAGACTGCGGCATGCCGTGTTCGTCCGTCCAGGCGAAGTGGTACCTGGCTATGCGGCGGACCGGTTCGGGCAGGCGGTCGACCGCGGCACGGAGGGTCGGCTCGATCATGGCGCGGGCACGGCTCGTCATCGCCGGTCGCGGGTGGTCGAGTTGCCCCGTCGCACGGTCGGGGCTCGGGCTCGGGCTCCGATTGTCCATTTCCGGGCATTTCCGGCCACCGCTCACTGCTTCGCTGGTTCTGGTGTACACCACTAGATTCGGCCTCCTTGCGTCGTGCGCAGCGGCAGACAGTTTTACCCGAAACAGAGGTACCGAAATTGAACAGCCCGCCCCGAACTGGTGGTACGTGCACGAGCCGCCCGGCGGGTATTAATTCTCGGGCATGCTGCGGCGGACCGATCCAGTCGTACGTTGCGTGGCTCTCGCGGTGTTCCGTTTCCCGCGCGGCTGGCCGGAATCGTACTGCCACGCCCCCAAACTGTGCTACCCCCCGTATTCGCCATAAGAGGAGCCATGAACTCCGCTCGTGTCCCCTTCCGCTGGCTTGTCGACTGCCATGACCTCGGTCTCACCGTGCTGACCGGCCATGACAACCTCGAGCGGCAGGTGCAGTGGGCGCACAGCATCGAGTTCGCAGACCCCACCTCCTAGCCGAGCAGCGGCGAGCTGCTGCTGACCACCGGCCTGCGGCCGTCCGGGTCGGTCATCAACAGTGGCCTGTGCGTCCGGCGGCTGGTCGGGGCCGACGTCGCGGCCCTCGGCTTCGGGACCGGGCTTACCCACCAACGGGTGCCGCCCGCCCTCACCGAGGCCGCCGCGGAGCATAGCCTGCCGCTTCTGGAGGTGCCGCTGCCGACGCCGTTCGTCACCGGCAGGTCCGGCAGGTCCGGCAGGTCGATCTTCGGGAGCATCTTTTCGACCCGCTTGCGCAGCCAGTTCAGCGACTTCGGCTCACCCAGCGCGTGGACCTTAACTGGGGCCGGCTGCACGAGGCCGTCCTGCACCAGCTCGACGACGCCGGCCTGATCGACGTCTCCCGTCCTCGACTCCGCCCACGTGCGCGCTATAAAGGGGCGAACTTTCAGGTCCGAGCCGCGTGGACCGAGGCGAGCCGGGTTCCAAGATGCGCATCCTGTCGGACGCGAACGGACTTCCCTTGATCGTCGGCCTCTCCGCCGCCAACACCCACGACAGCGAAGGGCTGAAGCCCATGGTGGCCGGTCACCAAACGATTCCCAGTGACTCCTCCCCCTCGTGGACGAGGGGGCTGCTCGCTATGCCGGTACGGCTTCGCGACGGGCCAGCCCGGCCCGTAGAACGTTCAGGGCGCCCACCGTGTCCGCGTGCGCGCTGTGGTCGCACGAGACGCAGTGGAACTTCTCCTGTGTGGGCCGGTTCTCCGCTGCGACGTGCCCGCATTCGGGGCAGGTCCGGGAGGTGTTGCGGGGGTCCACAGCGATCACGTCTCGTCCGGCACTTTCAGCCTTGGCGTGCAGGATCGTCAGGAACACCCCCCATCCGGCATCCGAGATCGAGTGGTTGAGTCCGGCCTTTGCGGCGGCCCTGTTGGGCAGGGAGCGGCCCGGCTGGTCGGGGTCGGGCCTCGGTGCGGGGGCCTTGACCATGTTGCGGATCTTAAGGTCTTCGTGCGCGATGAAGTCGTGTTCGCGGACCAGGCCCAACGCGGTCTTGTGTGCGTGATCAAGGCGCTGACGGCGGACCTTGCGGTGCAGGTCAGCAACCTTCTGGACCGCCTTCTTACGCCGACACGCCGGTTGCCGCGGCGCTTGCACCGAGCGAGCCCCTGCTGTGCTGCTTCGAGCTTCGCGGCGGCCTTCCGCCCGTGCCGGGGATTCTCGATGAACTCGCCGCCCGAGTCGGCAAGAAAGTTCGCTATGCCCATGTCGATGCCGACCACTGAGCCGGTCGCGGGAAGCGGCTTGGGCGCGGTCTGCTCGGCGGTCAGGATCACGTACCAGCGCTTGCCCTCACGCTTGAGGGACACGGTCTTAACCTTGCCGACCACCGGCCGGTGCTGGTTGACCTTGACGTGCCCGACACCTTGGAAGCGGACGCGGGTGGCCGGGTCGTGCGGGGTGGAGTCCCAGCGGCAGCCGTCCCCGTCCTTGGGGAAGTCGACCGTGTCGAACCAGTTCACGCCACGAAAGCGCGGGTAGCCCGGCGTTTCCCCGGCCTTGACGCGGCGGAAGAACGCGGCGAATGCCTTGTCGAGACGGCGCAACGTCGCCTGCTGGGAGGAGAAGGACCACCGGCCCTGCCGCTCCGGGTCGTGCGCCCGGATCTCCTTGAGCTGCGCGGACTGCGATCCGTACTTGATGCTCGTCTTCGACACGTGCCGGTAGGCGTCACGGCGCTCCTGCAAGGCACCGTTGTAGAGGGAGCAGTGATCCCGCAGCATCTCGCCCAGCACGATCGTCTGGCCCACGGTGGGCCGCATAAGGAACTTATACGCACGAATCATCCGACCCACCCCCTTCCACGTCGGCTCGCTTGATCATACTACCCTTGGCGTATGTCACCACGCTGGAAGTCAAACCCCGATATCCGCACCGGACGCCACGTCACCTACGACCTCCACGCACACTTGGTGTTTGTCACCAAGTATCGGCGTGACGTTTTCGATGACGCCATGCTCAAACGGTGCGAGGAGATCATGCGAGAGGTCTGCGCCAGCTTCGAGACAGAGCTACGCGAGTTCAACGGCGAGGCGGATCACGTGCACCTGTTGGTGCACTACCCGCCAAAAGTCGCCCTGTCCAAACTGATCAACTCCCTCAAGGGCGTCAGCTCCCGGTACCTGCGGGCCGAGTACACCGGCCGCATCAACCGGATCGGCATGGGGTCAGTGTTCTGGTCCCGCTCCTACTTCGCAGGATCATGCGGCGGTGCACCGCTGACCGTGATCCGCCAGTACATCGAAGGCCAGAAGCGGCCTATCTGACCTTAACGACAGAGGCGGAGCGAACTCCGGCGCTTCGCGCCTCCGGGCTTAGGATGCGTTTCCCTCCCCGGCTGAAGCCGGGGATACCCACGCAAGAACAGAGATGGAGTTGTCAATCCCGGCTGGTGACTCGCCGTAAGTGGATCAGCCCAGCGCGATAGGGTTCGGCGGTGCGGTGATCTCGAAGGTACGGCCGTCGCGTATGAGGGCCCACAAGACATTCAAGCGGCGGCGTGCAAGGGCGATGACGGCCTGCTTGTGACTCTTACCTTCGGCTCGTTTGCGCTCGTAGAACGCCTTCGAGACGGGGCAGCATCGGGCGGCGACCATGGCAGACATGTAGAAGACCCGCAGAGGACGTCGGCGGTAGCGCCGTGGTCGGCGCATGTTGCCGCTGATGCGTCCCGAGTCTTTGGGGACAGGGGCCAGGCCGGCGACGCCGGCGAGGCGGTCGGAGCTGCCGAAGACGCTCATGTCACCGCCGGTGTGGGCAATGAACTCGGCGCCCAGGACAGGGCCGAGGCCGGGCATGCTCAGGATGACCTCGCCGGACGGATGGTCGCGAAGCCGGCCCTCGATCATGGCGTCGGTCCCGGCGATCTCCGCATCGAGGGCCATCACCTCCGTCGCCAGCTTGGCCACGACAACGGCGGCCAGCTTCTCCCCGGCCACGGCGGTGTGCTGGGCTTCGGCGGCCCCGAGTGCGGTGGCCGCGACGGCCTTGTAGTTGCGGACTTTTCGGTTCTTCAGCCACGTCGTGAGCCGGTTGTTGCCGATCCTGCGCAAGGCAGCCGGGGTCTGATAAGTGGTGAGGAGTACCAGTGCGGCCTTGGAGGTCTTGTAGTCGAAGGCGCGTTCCAGGGCGGGGAAGTACTCCAGCATCTGGGCCCGCATCCGGTTGATCGCCCTCGTGCGGTCAGCAGCCAGATCCAGGCGGCGAGAGGTAAGAGTGCGCAGGTCCACGGCGATTTCGTCACCGCGGCGCATCATCTTCAGGTCACGGCGCATGCGGGCTTGGTCCGCGATGACGAATGCGTCCTTCGCGTCGGTCCTCCCCTCGCCTCGGTAGGAGGCTGCTGCGTGGTGGACGGTGCGGCCGGGGATGTACAGGACCCGCTGTCCGTTGTCGGTCAGCAGCGATCATCAGAGCGGCCCCGCCGGCGTTGAGATCGATCGCCCAGGTCACCGGCGCGCCATCGCTCAACGCGAGAACGTCCGCGATCAGTTCGAGCAGTGTGGCCTCGTCGTTGGCCACCCGCCGCGACAGCTCCCGCTTGGCGTCGGTGTCGATCACCACGCAGTGATGCTCGGCCTTGCCCGCGTCCGTACCGGCCCACAGCTCAGGCACGGTCACCCCCGAAATCGTTGCCTGTATTTGTCCCAGCAGACGACTTCGCCAGCATGTCCTTACCGAGCGACCCTGTCGCGCGCATCCCAATGAGTGGTCGAGTCGTCGCGGGCGGCCAGGCGGCCAATCGTTTGAAGCCACCACTGGGCTGGAGACACGCAGCCACACCCAGCATCCCTGGGCCTTCCGATCCTACGAGTGACCGGAATCAACCCAGCAACAACGTAAGGAGACACGACCCCCACCGCGGCAGGTACTTCAAGCCCCAGCGCCCGCACGCCGACAAGGCCTACGACATCCCCCACCTGCGAAAATGGTTACGGGGCAAACGCATCGGCGTGCGCATCGCCCGCAAAGGCATCGAGTCCAGCGAACGATTAGGACGCCGACGAGGGGTGATCGAGCGGACCATGTCCTGGCTGACCGGCTACCACAGACTCAACCACCGCTACGAACGCTACCCCCGCAACTACCTCGCCCTTCTCGGCCTCGCCGCCGCCCTCTGCTGCTACAAACGCTTCCTCAAACTCACTACATAGGACACCGTCTAAACCAGCATGTCGGGTGCCCAGCCTGGCAGAAACCGCTGGCCACCCACGGCGAAGATGTCTCGTCACGATGCCGCAGGGATCGCGATCGGACGACGCACCCTCGGACACCCGATCCGGGATGGGGTATGCCCTGCTCAAACGGAGTTGAGAGCTTGGAGAAGGACGGACGGCCCCCACACAACCAGAGCGATCGTGCGGGGCATCGGACCGCCCGGGCCGGACCAAGCGGGAACCCGATCGCCCGCAACGGACCGGCCCCCTGGAGGGCCGTCACCGAGCGGGATGCAAAAGGTGGAACTACATCCAGTCCATTCGGGATGCGCCCAGTACGCAACAGTGGGCCCAAGACTCACTTACGCACGCTGGTTGAGAACGGTTCCATCGGCGTGACGTACGTGCCTGGTGTCGCTTCGAGGGCGGTCGTACGTCAGGTGGCCGATGTTTCCGAGGACGTACCTGAGCAGAGTGTTTCCTGTCAGCAGACGGGGCGGCGGACCGCCCCGTCAAAAGAGGGGGATCACTATGACAACCGCGCTCCTCACCCGCCGCAACGCCGGCCGCCACGACACCCCCCTCCGTGACACGACCCACCCGCCCACGGCAACCCCCACGACGCACCGCGCACATACAGCTCCGGCTCAGCGGACCGCCACCGCGGCCCAGATGGAAAGCATCGTTGAGCTGCACGGATCCGCACTGCACCGATTCTGCCTGTCGCTGACACGTGGCGACCGCTGGCGTGCGGAGGAGATCACACAGGAAACCCTGATCCGGGCCTGGAAACACCCCAACGCACTCGACGCCAGCCGCGAGTTCGAATCGTTCCGGCCCTGGCTGTTCACCGTCGCCCGACGCATCGCGATCGACGCGGACCGAGCACGCCGAGTACGGCCCCCCGAGTGCAACGACGCCGTGCTCACCCTGATCCCCGAACCCGAACACGGCTACGACCGACTACTGGTCGCAGAACTGATCCACAAAGCCCTCGCATCGCTGACGGCGGAGCAACAAGCCGTCATCCACTGCCTGTACTTCAGATCACTGACCGGGCTCGAAACCGCAAAAGAACTAGGCCTGCCCCTCGGAACCGTCAAATCCCGCACCCACTACGCCATCAAAACACTCAAGCACGCACTCAAAGAAGCCGGCTTCGCAAAGTAAACGCCCCAACACCAGGGCTGGCGGGCTCCCCTCGGATCACTTTCAGCATCACCTCGCCGCAAATTGCAGCGACAACAGCGATGTGTCATGAGCCATCTAGCATCCGCGGAACCAGATCCGGTCGCAGCGCCTCCCTGTCCGTATTGCATCGCCTCCCCCGCCCGTGCATCTGCAGCGGGATATCCGGCGCCCGCCACCTAGGAATGCGAGAAACCCATGTCAGCACCCACCACGTCAGCGCCTGCCGTACCCCTAGTGTCGACCACGTGCACCATCGAACGTCCTCGGCACGCACCCTCCTCATCAGCTCCCGGACGCCGGACGCTGCTACGCCCTCAGCGCGGCTATGACGATCCGGTCTCCCCGCCGCACCCTCCAACTGCGGCCACGACCCGAAGTAGCCACTCCTCCGCGGCAAACCCGGGGACACCGGACGAGGCCGAAGGACAGGCTCCGCCCCTCACCCCACAGCGGCGAGCAGCCCTCATCGAGCAGCTGTACACAGAGAACGCCCGCTATCTCACGTCCCTGCTGCTGTCGCGCGTCGACGGCGACAGGCAGATGGCGGAGGACATCGTGCAGGAGACGATGCTGCGGGCCTGGTCCCATGCCGAGAAACTGTCCGCCGAGCCCGAGGGCGCGCGGCCATGGCTGATCACCGTCGCCAAGAACGTGCTCACTGACCTCCACCGGCGCCGTCAGTGCCGACCGCAGGAGATCGCCTACAACCCCTCCTGGCCCAGTCACGTGCCCATCAGCACGGATATCGCCGCACGCATCGTGAGCGCCCTGACCGTCCAGCAGATCCTGCCCAAGCTCACACCGCAACAGAGCGACATCGTCCGACGGGTCTATCTGATGGGTCACTCAATGGAAGAAGTCGCCAGCGCACTCGGCATACCACAGGGCACCGTCAAGTCACGTCTGTTCTACGCCCTACGTTCCATGGCACAGATCCTGACACGCGCAGACGCGCACGCCGACCTCAACCGATGAGGTCAGTGGTGCGTACGGTCCCGCTGCTCACCGGGACGGCGGCCACACGCACCAGAGCTCCACGGATGCTCCAGTCGACCCAGGCTGCGTCGACAAACGGCACCAGCGAGCACCGCGACTTGAGAACATCACCGGTAAGTTCGCCGCCCCAAGCGCCGCCGCGGATCTCGCCGTCCGGCTCGAACGCTGCTGTACACGCGGCGGGCGAAACCTTGAGGACGGCCTGGTGAGTCTGCTCGGTGATGGTCATCCTGATTGGTCCATGGATACTCTGCCGTTCAGGGCGGAGAGGAAACGGACTCCTGCGGAGCAGGGCAAGGGCTGCGATTCGCCGCTAGGGCGGATCACAGTGCACTGGCCTCCAGGTTTGATCTTCACATGCGGTCGCAATAGTTTGTGAGCATGAGCGCGAACCGTGTGAAGCGGGCGTTCAAGTACTGCTTCCAGCCGACGAATACGCAGGCAGCCGAGCTGTCGCGCACGTTCGGATGTGTGCGGAAGGTGTACAACGTGGCGCTTGCTGCCCGCACGCAGGCCTGGACGCGGCAGAAGCGGGCCAACTACTGAGGATTTCGGGTTGTCGTCGGGTAGTGACGGTTCGTGATCCCTGCGGTATGCCGTTGGTATGCGTTATCCGGAGGGTGGGGGCCTGACTGCTGAGCGTCGGGCGTTTCGTGAGGGGATCCGGTTCCAGGCCGGCGGGCGGTTCGCAGCGGGTGAGAAGACCGCGGTGATCGCAAAGGATCTGCGGGTGAGTGTGCGGTCGGTGGAACGCTGGCGCCGTGCCTGGCGCGAGGGCGGGTTGGAGGCCTTGCGCTCGGCCGGACCGGCGAACTCCCCGGCCGTCACCGATGCCCAGTTCGCCGTGCTGGAAGAGGAATTGGGCAAGGGGCCGGCCGAGCACGGCTTCGAAGATGAGCGGTGGACCCTGGCCAGGGTCCAGACGGTGATCCGCCGCCAGCTCCGGCTGAGTCTGTCGGTGGCGACGGTATGGCGGCTGCTGAAACGGCACGGCTGGTCCTGGCAGGCACCCGCCCGCAGAGCACTCGAGCGCGACGATCACGCCGTCGAGCTGTGGAAGAAGGAGACATCCCACGCGGACAACGAGTCAAGCTGCTTCGGTGGAGAACTCTGCCGGTGGCTGGTTGGGGAAGGCCTTGGTCTCGTCGTAGGTGGCTACGACCTGGAGGCAGTGGAAGAGCATTCCCATCTCTGTTCTTGCGTGGGTATCCCCGGCTTCAGCCGGGGAGGGAAACGCATCCTAAGCCCGGAGGCGCGAAGCGCCGGAGTTCGCTCCGCCTCTGTCGTTACGGTCAGATAGGCCGCTTCTGGCCTTCGATGTACTGGCGGATCACGGTCAGCGGTGCACCGCCGCATGATCCTGCGAAGTAGGAGCGGGACCAGAACACTGACCCCATGCCGATCCGGTTGATGCGGCCGGTGTACTCGGCCCGCAGGTACCGGGAGCTGACGCCCTTGAGGGAGTTGATCAGTTTGGACAGGGCGACTTTTGGCGGGTAGTGCACCAACAGGTGCACGTGATCCGCCTCGCCGTTGAACTCGCGTAGCTCTGTCTCGAAGCTGGCGCAGACCTCTCGCATGATCTCCTCGCACCGTTTGAGCATGGCGTCATCGAAAACGTCACGCCGATACTTGGTGACAAACACCAAGTGTGCGTGGAGGTCGTAGGTGACGTGGCGTCCGGTGCGGATATCGGGGTTTGACTTCCAGCGTGGTGACATACGCCAAGGGTAGTATGATCAAGCGAGCCGACGTGGAAGGGGGTGGGTCGGATGATTCGTGCGTATAAGTTCCTTATGCGGCCCACCGTGGGCCAGACGATCGTGCTGGGCGAGATGCTGCGGGATCACTGCTCCCTCTACAACGGTGCCTTGCAGGAGCGCCGTGACGCCTACCGGCACGTGTCGAAGACGAGCATCAAGTACGGATCGCAGTCCGCGCAGCTCAAGGAGATCCGGGCGCACGACCCGGAGCGGCAGGGCCGGTGGTCCTTCTCCTCCCAGCAGGCGACGTTGCGCCGTCTCGACAAGGCATTCGCCGCGTTCTTCCGCCGCGTCAAGGCCGGGGAAACGCCGGGCTACCCGCGCTTTCGTGGCGTGAACTGGTTCGACACGGTCGACTTCCCCAAGGACGGGGACGGCTGCCGCTGGGACTCCACCCCGCACGACCCGGCCACCCGCGTCCGCTTCCAAGGTGTCGGGCACGTCAAGGTCAACCAGCACCGGCCGGTGGTCGGCAAGGTTAAGACCGTGTCCCTCAAGCGTGAGGGCAAGCGCTGGTACGTGATCCTGACCGCCGAGCAGACCGCGCCCAAGCCGCTTCCCGCGACCGGCTCAGTGGTCGGCATCGACATGGGCATAGCGAACTTTCTTGCCGACTCGGGCGGCGAGTTCATCGAGAATCCCCGGCACGGGCGGAAGGCCGCCGCGAAGCTCGAAGCAGCACAGCAGGGGCTCGCTCGGTGCAAGCGCCGCAGCAACCGGCGTGTCGGCGTAAGAAGGCCGTCCAGAAGGTTGCTGACCTGCACCGCAAGGTCCGCCGTCAGCGCCTTGATCACGCACACAAGACCGCGTTGGGCCTGGTCCGCGAACACGACTTCATCGCGCACGAAGACCTTAAGATCCGCAACATGGTCAAGGCCCCCGCACCGAGGCCCGACCCCGACCAGCCGGGCCGCTCCCTGCCCAACAGGGCCGCCGCAAAGGCCGGACTCAACCACTCGATCTCGGATGCCGGATGGGGGGTGTTCCTGACGATCCTGCACGCCAAGGCTGAAAGTGCCGGACGAGACGTGATCGCTGTGGACCCCCGCAACACCTCCCGGACCTGCCCCGAATGCGGGCACGTCGCAGCGGAGAACCGGCCCACACAGGAGAAGTTCCACTGCGTCTCGTGCGACCACAGCGCGCACGCGGACACGGTGGGCGCCCTAAACGTTCTACGGGCCGGGCTGGCCCGTCGCGAAGCCGTACCGGCATAGCGAGCAGCCCCCTCGTCCACGAGGGGGAGGAGTCACGGGAGATCAGCAGCTCCTGCGCCCGTTTGGGTGATCGCTACCTGCCGAGAACCTGTACGCCCGGACAGCGCCGGTCTGCCGGTACCCGGGCAGGTCAGCCCCGCTTCGTGCCCGGTCAGTCCTCGGTCCAGCCGTGAACTTTGGCGAACTGCAGCAACCCGCTGCGGATCTGCAGGATCTGGGATCCGGTCAGTGACGGTTCGGACTCCAGCAGGACGTCGGTCACCTCCTTCGTGTACTCGACTGTACCGAGCACATCGCACAGGGTGTCATCGTCCGCCGATCCGGAAACGATGCCGACCGCGGGTCTCGAAGGAATCAGCAGCTTCCCGCCGGAACCCTCGGCGAGCCGGACAGACGATGCCTTCAGCCCGCGGTCACCTTCCTCGATCTCGAACGCCACCGCCGTGCCTCTGCGCACACAGGACTCAGGGATCAGTAGATCGTTCGCATGAACGAAAGCATCCTCACCGCCATGATCGGGTGAAATAAAACCGTATCCCCGTGCTCCGTTGAACCGCACCACACGACCAGTAACCACACCAACCCCCAGAGAAGAAGCCGGGCCCCTTGCCCGTTGTCACACATAGCCCGCCCAAAGGGGCCGGAAAGTTCACTCGCCGGCACCGAGCGAACGACCGGCCCGGCGCGGGCCCTCTGCATACGCGCCTCGCACCCAGGGATCTCCCGCCCGCAATGCCCGCGCAGCAACCACTTCGGGGTGATGCCCCACACAGCAGCGTGGATCATCCAGCCGCCCCACCGCGAGAAAATCCGCCGTCGCACACGTCCCGTGATCACACCAGCCCCCATGCGGACGCACCACACGCGCAGGCACCACCAGTACCCCGTTCGTCGGCCGTCTGTCGAAATTCACCATTCCCTGTCCTGTCCCAGATCCGACTCAGCCGGGCGGGCGGCAACACGCCCGGACCCTATGCACGTAACTACGCACACTCAGGCCCCAGGGATCAGCACACTCGCAGCCGCCTGAAAACACTCCTGGGAACTTGAAGTTCCCTCTCTGATCCGGACAGGTTGATACTGGGGTAGATGGGTCCCGGGGCTGCAGGAAGAACGGGTCTGGCCCGTAGTCGGTGGTAACGCCGGGTGTCCGTCAGGGCAGGAGGATGCGGTGGCGGAGGAGATCGAATCCGGCGCGTCCGTGCATCTGCCGCATGATCCTTTTGGTGCGGGTGTTGACGCCCTCGGTGCGGCGTAGGGCAACGTGAGGCCGGCGTCCACGGCAAGCCGGTCGATTTCGAGGCCATTGGTGAAGCTGCGCAGGTAGGGCAGATCGGCGGCGCGGGCGGCTGCGATCCACGCGGTGAGTTTTCACGTCGTTGCCCTCGCTACGCCCGCATGCCCGGACCCCAGGCGTGTTCAGGGCCAGGTTGAGGCGGCGGGAGCAGTCGAGGAGGCCGATGCCTTGACCGAGGAGCTCGTGGATCTTGTTCCAGCTTCGCGGGTGCTCTGTTCGCGTACTTCGCCGGGGCGGGGCGGGTTGATGGTGGCCCAGCAGGTGGCGTGCGCGCGGATCTCGAGCAGGGTTTTGTCGCAGAGATTTCGCCATAGGTGCCATCGGTCGCTGACCTGCACCGCGTCGGGCAGGGGGCGGCGGACGGCCTCGGCGTAGGTGGCCGAACCGTCCCGGCACACGACCTCGACGCCAGGATGTTCGCGCAGCCAGGACTCGAGGGTGGCCGTCTCGCGGTCGGGCAGGACTTCGACGCGTCTGCTGGTTTCGGCATCCGTGATGATCGTGGCGTAGCGGCGGCGCGGGGCGAAATCGTCCACGCCGATCACCCGTGGGACCGCCTGCTGCGGCAGCGGCAGGCGCCGCAGATGGCGCAGAGCGGTGCTGCGGGGAACGGGCACGCCATGAGACCAGCGAGGCGTGCGGCCGCCCGGCCGCATGACTCCCGTGCCTCCTGGGATATCTGCCGGGCAAGCCGCACCGTGCGGCGCTGATGGCGCTCCAGCAGTCCGGAAATCTGCTCGCGGAAGGTCTGTTTCCGGCAGTCCAGGGCTGGACAGACCAGCCGCCGTACCCGCAGGCGGGACTGGGCGGCCGTCGACCGGCACGTCCGTCACCGTCCGACGGTGATACCCGTGCACCCTCGCCGTCGGCGTACGGCTTGCCGGACACGGCACCACCACATCCCGCGTGCGGGCCGTGACCACCACTGCGTCACCACCGTCCACCACGTCCTCGACGACGAGCACCGACAGCCCGGAAAGCACCGTTCCGACAAGGGAGTTGACATCCATCACGAGATCACGATCGCGGATAGCTACTCGACGTCACCACCGACTACGGGCCAGACCCAGAAGAACGGTGTAACTCCTGATCATGGAGGATGCACTGATGACCAGCAAGAACGCGCCTGACGTGGAGAGTTCGAAGGTGGTTGCCCGGCAGTCGGCGAGGGTGGTGGATGACCCTCTGAGCGAGGAGTTGGTCAGCCGCGTCCAAGCCGAAGGACTAGCTGGCCGGTGAGGGATGTCTCCTGCTGCAGCTGACGAAACGGCTGCTCGGATCGGCTCTGGAGGGCGAGGTTACCAATCACCTCGGCTATGACCGGCACGATCCGGCGGGCAAGAACGGCGGCAACTCGCGTAACGGATCCCGCTCCAAGACGGTGCTGACCGAGGTGGGGCCGGTGGAGATTTCCGTGCCTCGCGACCGGGACGGATCCTTCGATCCGAAGATCGTCACGAAGCGGCAGCGGCGTCTGACCGGTATCGACGAGATGGCCATCTCGCTCGCGCGAAGGGCCTGACCATAGGTGAGGTCCAGGCCCACCTGGCCGAAGTGTCTGGCACCGACGTCTCCCGCCAGACCATCTCGACCATCACCGACAAGGCCCTGGAGGGCATGGCCGAATGGCAATACCGCCCCCTCGACCCGGTCGTCTTCATCGATGCCATCCGCGTGAAATCACGGATGGTGCCGTCGCCAACCGACCGATCTATGTCGCTCTGGCCGTCACCACAGAGGGTCGCCGGGAAATCCTCGGCCTGGGGGCCGGCGAAGGCGGCGAGGGTGCCAAGCACTGGCTCCACATCCTCACCGAGCTCAAGAACCGCGGCATCGGTGCAATGCCGCGTCGTTAAGCCAGCCCGACGGCCGTCAAGACGGATGTCCCCGCGTGTTGCGCGGACATGGGAACGGGACCTCGGGTAGAGCAGGGGATCGACCAAGATCTACCTGCTGTGAAGAGGTCCCGTTGCCCGACCAGTGTGCCATCGCCACGCCCAAATCCCCTGGCCTCGGGCGCGAGTCCGTCTTCGATCCGGGGCACTTGGGTGAGCTGACCCGATACCTTCCCGTCGAGCTCGTCGACGAGGTCCTGGAGGAAACCCGTACGCTCCAGAGGCGCTTGCGACGGCTTCCCTCCCGGGTCGGGGTGTACTTCGTGCTCGCCCTGGCACTCTTCCCGTCGCTGGGCTATCTACGGGTCTGGGGCAAGCTGACGGCCGGGTTCCGGAAGGGTGGTCCGCATCGGCCCAGCGAGAAGGCCCTTCGTGATCTGCGCCGCCGACTGGGGCCGGCGCCGCTCAAAACCCTGTTCGAGATGGTTGCTGGCCCGATCGCGCAGCCCACGACCGCGGGGGTCCGCTACCGCTCCTGGCGGACCGTCGCCTTCGACGGGTGCAGCGCGGTCAAGGTCCCCGATCACGAGCGGAACCGGGCCTGGCTCGGGAAGGTCCGGACGCGCCTGGGGTGGGCTGGTTACCCCACGCTTCGGCTGATGGCACTGTGCGAGACCGGGACGCGTGGCCTGATCGGTGCGGTGTTCGGCCCAATCAGCCAGTACGAGACCACCTACGCCCGGCAACTGCTGCCTCTGCTGAACAAGACCATGCTCCTGCTGGCCGACCGAGGATTTGACGCCGACGGCTTCCTTACGGAAACCGCCGAAACCGGCGCCCAGTTCGTCATCCGCGTGACGGCCCGCCGTCGTCCGGCCGTCCTCGCCGTTCTCCCCGACGGCTCCTACCTGACCCGGCTCGGCAACCTGAAGATCCGCATCATCGACGCGGAGATCACAATGACCACCAGCAGCGGCGAACGGGTCCATGACCGATACCGGATCGCCACCACTCTCCTGGACCACCACCGCGACCCCGCGAAGACACTGGTCCGCCTCTATCACGAGCGCTGGGAAGTCGAGTCCGCCTTCTACTCCCTGCGCCACACCATGCTGGACGGGACCGTGCTGAGGTCCTCGGACCCATCCGGCCTGCACCAGGAGATGTGGGCCCAGCTGACCGTCTACCAAGTCCTACGGATCGCTATGGTCGACGCCGTGGAGTCACAGCCCGGGACCGATCCGGACCGCGCCAGCTTCACCATCGCGTTGGAGACCGCCCGCGAGCAGATCATCCTCACCGGCGCGCGAGCGGGAGACCTCCGCAGAGCATCTCTCCCCGTGCTGATCGGCGCCATCGGCACTGCTGTTCTGGGTGGCCTCCGTCCCTCACGCCGCCCCCGCACAAGCGCCCGAGCGGTCAAGGCCGCCCGTTCCCGCTACCCCACCCAGCCGACCGAGCCCCGCCCCCGCAGGAGCCGCAACATCACCGGACTGACCGTTCTACTCCGTCCCGCACCAAACACCCCACCGCCGCCCTCACCCGACGATCCACTGGACAGGCGCAAGGCCGTCCGCGGGTTCAGGCCGACCGGAGCGGGCCATCGAAACCGCGTCTTCCATCTCCTGTCCACCGACCCCGAGCGGACCTGGCGCCCCCTGGAGGTCGCCACCATCCTGAAGATCGAAAACGCTCGGAGCTTCGCGACACAGATGAGCCAGTGGGCAGCCGAAGGACTCCTCCACAAGGTCGGATACGGGACCTACACCCTCGCGGAAGCCTGGAAAACAACCACCTTGACGGCCGTCGGGCTGGCTTAACGACGCGGCATTGGGCATCGGTGACGTCCTCATGCTCGTCTGCGACGGACTGAAGGACCTTCCCGACGCCGTTGGGACCGTCTGGCCCGCCACGATCGTCCAGACCTGCGTCGTGCATCTCCTGCGGAACTCCTTCCGCTATGCCGCCGGCCAGGGCTGGGACCAAATCGCGAAAGTCCTCAAGCCCATGTACACGGCGCCGACCGAAGCGGCCGCACTGGACCGGTTCGCCGAGTTCGCCAGGCGGCCACTCCCGCTTCTTTGATCCCAGCTGCAGGCCCTCGCTCCGAGCCCGGTCCACCAGCATCGCGAGCAACTGCTCGCCCGACGTGGCCGCACCCACCGATCAGCCAGAGACTCATACTCGGTCGTCATCTCACTCACTTGGTCTCCGTGATCTACAGATCCGCCGTTGATCGGACACTCCCATCCGGGTGCGGTGCGGACACGACTGAACCGGAAACGTTGCTTTCTCGTTTCTCTCGACAAAGCCGGCTAGCAGTCACGACCTTGAGGGGTGCGCAGATGGGTTACGCGCAGAGAGCGATGTTTCATGGCGTGCGCGCCGACAGAGCAGGTATTCATGCCCCCGCACTCGTCAGGCCGATCGCTCCGCTTCCAGAAGGCTGACCCATGTCCAGCGGAAACCGGATGCTTGTCCCTTCGTTCCTAGCCGGGCTGAACTCACGGGTTCCCTGTGCCGAACAGCCATACCTCTTCCATCCGCCCGACGACGGTTACAGCGACCTGGGCCCTCGTGGACGGCAACGGAACGACGAGGCGATCGCCTTGTGCCACAGATGCGAGGCGATGTCTGCTTGTCGCCAATGGGCCAGGGATCAAGGCGAGTTCGGTATATGGGGAGCCGAGACGGACGCGCAGCGGGACGCCGCAGAGCATCCGTCGAAGGTCCACGGCAGTCAAGTGGGGAACCGATCGGCCGCGCCAGCGAACAAGACTGCGCGGACGGACCAGCACGCGAAGCGGCAGCGGCCGGATTCCGCTCCGGCCACTGCCCCAGCCCCGCTGTGGCCGCCACGTCTCAACCCGACGGAGCGATCGGTATTGCTCGCTTTGTACAAGGGCATCGATGCCGACGATCTTCAGGCAGAGTTGGCGCGCAGCCGGATGGCCGTGATGCGGGCCGTCGCCGGATTGCAGCGGAAGCTGGGAACCGACATGGCTGGCCTAGTGGACGTCGCGCGCGAGGCAGGGCTCCTTCAGGTTCCGCGCAGGCCGGCGGCCTGAGTCACCAGACCGGGCGGTCGGGCCGCCCGCTGCTGTGCAGTCCCCTGGGCATCGGCCTGAGTTCGGAGGGGCGGGTGAGCGCCTCTCGCTCGCTCCCCCGGCTGAGCGGGGCTACACGCTGCCTGGGCTTCTCCCTGCGTGGCGATGTCGGCGTACACACGTGAACGCGCGGCTCAGGCAAGTTGGTGAGATGGTCGAGCCACTCTTGCAGCGGTGAGGCATCGCGGGAATCGAGTATGGCGCCGAACTCGCAGACCAGTTCGTGGGTGCGGTGAAGTTTCGGGCAGTGTCCGTGCAGGCACCGCAGATGTTCCGCCGTCTACGGGCCGTGCCGTACCGGGTTGCTGATGATCCAGCGTGCAGCTTCGCGTGGAGAGCGCGGCTGCTCGCGGGGCTCGTCCAGCGGCAGGCAGCGTCGAAGTGGCGCAAGGGACATATTCACGCACTGGTAGTGGCAGGTAGCCCTTGCCGAGGAGTTCCTCACGGAGGATTTTGGCGATACATTCGCCCTTGTCCCAGCGTTGCTGCAGGTAGTCGAGGTACGGATCCAAGCGTGATCCGTCAGTACATCGAGGGCCAGATGCAGCCTGTCTGGCATCAGGCCGAGACGCAGAGATCCACGGCGCTTCGCTCCTCCGCACCAAGGATGCGTTTCCCTCCCCGGCTGAAGCCGGGGATACCCACGCAAGACAGCGGATGGACAGAGCCTACAACCTGGCCGTAGTCGGCTAAGTTTCGTCGGTAGACGTCGACCGCCTTCTGATGCTCCCCGGACTTGTTGCTCGCTCCCCGGCCGGCGGTGCCGTCGCGGCCGGCTCGACGCCCGTTGATGGAAGGCACGGTGATGTGCCGGACCGTGGCGAGGACCGCGCGGCCGGAATGCTTGCCCTCGTACAGAGAGGCGTCGGCCGCCCGCTGGAGCTGCGACAGGTCGGTGGTGCCGAGCACGTCGGCGGAGGCGGCGCCGACCGACGCGGCGACGTCAACGGCCTGGCCGTTGTCGAGAATGACTGGCTTGCTGAGCATCCGAACGAGATGCGCCAGGCGGAGCTCTCGACGACCGGGACCGATCCGCAGCGTCACGGCGAACTCGTCGCCTCCGAGCCTGCCCACGGCAGCGCGGTTGCCCGCCCAGGCGGTGAGCCGCTGCGCGGTGGCGGCCAGTACGGCGTCCCCGGTGGCGTGGCCGCGACTGTCGTTGATCTCCTTGAAGTGGTCCAGGTCGCAGATGACCACCAGGGCGCTGTCGCTGTCGCTGTAGCGGGTGAGGATTTGCCGGGCCTTGGCGGTGTAGCCGTCGCGTCCGAGCAGTCCCGTCAAGGGATCACGGCGAGCGGCGGCCAGACGGCGGTGCAGTGTAACGGCGTGCACGGTCCAGCCGGTCAAAGGGACCGCGAGTGTGGCAATGAGCAGAGCAGGGTGTCTGGTTCGGGCGCGCAGGTGCAGGGCGGAGTCCATGCTGGGATCTCCTCTCGTCGCGGTTGGGATGGGTGGCCCCGGGGACGGCCGAGTGGTTCTCCGGCCTCTGACGACCGCTCGGGGGATTCAGATCAGGCTGTTGGGGTTGTCCCACTCCTTCGCGGTGGCGTTTTGCCAGTCAAGGACCCAGTCGGGACGCAGGCCGCGTACGGCCCATCCGTCGCCCGGAGCATCCGGTACCGTTGAGCTGGCGGCCATGTGCTGCGCGGCTCGGTCGTAGGCGGCGCGCGCGGCGGTCAGGGCATCTCTGGTCCCAGTAGCCGGTCCGGTGAAGGCGTGCAGGCCATGCCGGGACTGGTTGGTGCAGTGGTACATCGGGACGTCGACCTCGTAGTAGGAGAGTTGAGTCATGACGTCCACCTTCTTTCGGTGTTAACGGTGGTGAGGGGCCATCACGACCGTCGCGGCCCCCAGGGGTGCGAGGCCGGAGCGGCACGGATCGTCCGTAATGCGCAACACAGGACTAGCGTCGGCTACGGGCGCTGGCGGGCCATGTAGGTGTGACCCATGGCCTCCGCGACGTAGCGGGCATCAGGCACCCGGCGCGGTGGTGGTGGGTGGTCAGCGTGCGCGGTGCCCGGTCGGCCTGGCTGGTCCTTGGCAGCAGAGGCGGCCGAGGGCCAGGCAGAGCGAAGGGTCAGGCAGCGCGGTCGGCTGGGCGCAGCCCCGGCCGATTATTTCTATGCGTTCGACGAGAGGCTTGGTGAGGTGAATGGAGGGGTGTACATGAACTGAAGATGGCTTGACATCGTCGTTAACTTCAACGAAAGAAGGCGGGTGCGGGTTCAGTCCGCGTCGGGCGATGGGGCAGGCTGCGGTCCAGGGAGACCCCCGATCATCCCTGGAGGGCGAGGAATCCACCCCTTCAGGCTCCGTTGGGAGCGATCGGGTCGTTCGTCGGTCGAGGGAGGGCCGGGGGTATCGCCGGAGTCGCGGGCCGATCGTGGGGTGCCGGCGCTGACCGCGCTGGTGGTTCGGGCTCATTCCCGAAGGGACGCTGGCGGTCCGTATTCGTGAGGCGCTGGGGCTGTTGTTCGAGGACGGGTCCTTCGCTGTGGCGTTCTGCAGGCGGGACGGACTGCGGTCTCGCCCGGGGCGTTGGCCCTGGTGTCGGTGCTGCAATACGCCGAGGGGCTCACCGGCCGGCAGCCCACTGACCAGGTGCGCGCGAATCGACTGGAAGTTCCTCCTCGGCTTGGAACTGGCGAATCAGGGTTCGACTTCTCCGTCCTGAGTGACTTCCACGCCCGGCTGATCGAGCACGGGCCGAAGAGCACGTCCTGGACCTGGTTCTGGCCAGGTGCTCCGAACTCAGGCTGCTGCGTGCAGGCGGTCAGCAGCGCACCGACTCCCCCCACGCGCGCTTCGTCGCCGCGATGGTCAGTCCAACTCACGGTCGGCACCATCAGCTTGACGGATGCTCAGTGAACCATTGCAAGTCTAAACACGTAGGTGCAGTTACCGGACCAGCAGGCGCACAGCCATCCGCTGCCGAACTCTCCGCACCAGGGCAGGCGCACCAAGTCGCCGCCCCATCGCCTTGGTACCGCCCCTAGAGGAGGGCCTCGTGTCGCTGCTAAGCGCACCCCTCACTTGGTCGCAGTCCCCACCGAAAGCCCTGCATAAGCGCGTGCAATTGATCAATACAGCGATCGATACGCGCCAGTACATGCTCGCGGCAAGACAGGCCGATCGGCTCGTCTGGCGCATCACAGCTGAGCATGACATCAATCCCGAGTACGTACTGTGCCTACGACAACTAGGTGCCTACGCTCGCTTCCTGGACGGCCACTACGGGTGCGCGGCGCGTGACAGCCTCGAAGTTGCCCGTGCCTGGGCGCTCAAAGGCGACTACACGCAGGCCACCGACGATCTAGTCCGTGCTGCGTCGGCCTGGCTCCACATGCCGGACTCCGAAGACACCAGGCAGCTTGGCTATGTCCTACTTGCAGCGTGGGATCGGACGCCCTCGCCCACCCGGGCCCCTGGACTCATGCGCCGTCGCTACAGAGCACAGATCGAACACCGCATATCCGCCCTTACTCACCGGCTTCAGCAGCTTCCGCGGAGGGGTTGTGAGCTGGTGTCGATTTAGTGAGTGGAGCGAGAAGCCTCGCCTCAGCCGATCTTGGAACATGAAGATCGAACAGGGTTCCTGGTCGGGTGATCTTCCGGCTGAAGTTCCCTACCCTCCGAATAGCGCATGCCAACGGCATACCGCAAGCATCACAAGCCGTCACCACCCGACGACAACCCAAAATCCTCCACAGGTGCGGCGCTACTTCGTTGAAGCCGATCAGGGCGCGACCGGCATTGTCCTGGGCATGGTGGGTGAGTTTGTCGTGGTGGAGCGAGACGCGATAGGCGCCGACCTTGATGCCGGTGGCGGCCTGGGCCGCCCACGCGTCGACGAGGAGCCGGGTGGTCATGGTCTCAGCGTGGCTGAGGGGAGGCTGCCTCCTGCGCAGTAGGCGACTCCGCCTCTGAAGGGCAATTTCAGGGGCAGAGTCGCCTCGGGCCGCCGCTCGCTCACGGCCCGTGGCCTCGACGGGACGGGCGAGGCCACTTACAGTTCGCCCTCAAAAGCGGGGAGTGGGCGAACTGGTTCAGGCAGTGGCCAGGGAGAATCAGCCACCTTTTCCTGTCACCCCCACGGTAGACAGGAGCCTTCACCGCCTACAACGGCTACTGTCTGCGCGCGGTTCACCTTGCTTTCGAAGGTCACATGCCCGCGAGCAGGAGCGGAACCGTCTCCAGGCGCTGAAGGAGAATGTGTAGTGCGGGCCCTGCTCCTAAAGCGTGTTTCATAAGGGTGTGGGTAGGCAGGTTGAGCTGGGGTTCGGGGCCCTGCCGGTCGTGCTGCGAGGGCGAGGTTGTGCATGCGGGCGACGGCCTGGACAGCATGGTGAGTCTCCGCGCTGCCGGCAGTCGCGGAGGATCTTGTTGTTCTTCATGCGGGCGAAGGCGTGCTCGACTCGGGCGCGGACCGTGCGCTGCTCGGCGTTGTCCGCTTCCTCCCCCGCGAGGAGGGGACGTCCTGGGCGTTTGCGGTGCGGGACGACAAGCCCGGTATTGATGTAGGCGCCGTCGCCCAGCACGGTCACGTCCTGGCAGTGTTCGGCCAGGCCGGATTCTCTCCATACCCGAGCGTCTGCCCGGTTGCCGGGCGCGGGACGAGCGGTGGCGATGACCAGTTTCGTGACCGCGTCGATGATGACCTGCACATTCACCGAGAACCGTCGGTCGCGGCTGGAGGCACCGACCTGCCGGTCACGCACCGGGATTAGTGTCCCGTCCACGAATCCAAAACCGGTCCGTAGCATCGGCCGGGAGTCGGACCAGTTCGGGCCTGCACAGGACCGAGTCGCCGGATCACCCGGCACACGGTCGCCGGCGAGATCCCGAACAGCGGCACGAGCTGCCGCATGGTGAGGCTCGTGCGGTAGAAGACAGCCACCAGCAGCACCCGGTCCGCCAGCAGCAGGCACCACGGACGACCGATCCGCGGACCATCACCACCTCGTTCCCGGACAGCTTTCAGCAGCCCGTCGAACTGCCGCATCCGCAGACCGGTGAACGTCTCGACCCATAACAGCTCAGCACTCAACACCGCACCCATGCGAGGGAAATGCCCGGCTCAAAAGCCTTCTGCAACACGCTTTAGGGGGTGGAAGGGCAGGGCCCGCGTGGCGCGTGGTGTGTTCCGGGGCACGCGCTGCTCAATGCGCCTGGAGCGTGTGGGAGCATGCATCGCTTCCCTTGTCGGCTCATGCCGCCGAATCGTACGCCGAGATGACAAGGGCGGCAGGTTACTGCGTGCTCATTCGCTCGTGATGTGGTCGCTGATGGGCTGCTGCTGACATACTGTGGGGTTCTCGCCGTTCTGCGCTAACTGAGTGTTATACGCGTCTTGAAGTCGGCTGAACCTTTCAAGGAGACGCGTGGCGGACGCGCAGGTGGCGTCGGCCTGGCAGGCCGTGCACGTGGTGCTGTGGACAGCGTGCTCGCGGGCGGCGGCCATGTAGCGCTCATACAAGACGTTCATCGTGATCATGGTGCCCTGCGCGCGGGTTACTGTCGAAGCCGGACGACGGCCTATCCGGAGCGCTGCGCGGCACAGTCGTTTGGAGAGTGCGGCAAGCCGCTCCTCACCCAACCGGTCGCACCAGCTCTTCTGGCTGCTCAAAAAGGCGTCCAACCTCACGGCATTGCCGTCCGGGAGCTCTGCAACATGCTGCCTTCCGACCATGTACTTCTTTGCGCTATGCGCGACGCAAGGGCTGCTGCGCCCCGATGGAAGGCATCTGTACCGCGCACTCCGCCCCGTTGTGTCCCTGTCCTCACACTGGCTCGCGCCGAAGTCCTCTGGGGCCGTGCACCGGGTTTCCCGCCGAGTTGATCCAGTCGTCGTTGCTGTTCGGCGTCGAGTAGTGCCCAGCCACACCTTCTTCGCGGACCAGCGTGCACAGGGCCGTAGGCCATCTGGGCCTCCGCCGACGAGCGGTCAGGTCGCAGTGCCTGTACGGTCGGTGTGGGTGCTTCCTGACAGGACGTGGCGCTCGGTTTGGCCCTGCGGTACTTCGCACGTGCGCAGGGCCAGCCATTCTTGCGCGGTCATGGTCCCCTTGGCCAACTCAAACGGGTCGGCCAGCTGGTTGACGTCGACGGTCCCGTTCCGTCAGGCCATCTCGAGGTTTCTCCGTCGCCGTTCATCGGTATCCACGGCACACTCCCCTGCTTGAGGTGCGATCTTGTTCCTGGCCCGTGTCCGCTCGGATCCGTGCGGAGTTTGTACGGGCAAGAGCTGCCGTTCGACCAGATTTTTCACGGCATGCGCTGTTTCCGTTCCTGCCGGTTCCGGGATGCAATCGGTGCTGATCGTCCAGTCGCTGTCGGCTTCCGGGCTGACGTTCTGGGGCTCGGCGATGGTGATTGACGTTAACTCGCGGCCTCTGCTGGATTGGCCCACCGTCGGCCACGTGTGCACGAGCTGGTCACCGACGCCTTGGCCGCAGCCGTCCGGGCCCGCGGCGGCACAGGACCGTTCGGGGAGTGCCGGTGAGCCAGGACTCACTCCTGCTCACTGCACAGGAACGCTACACATGCGGCGAACGTTTGAGCTCCAGGGGAGTCCGCCACGGCGAGCCGGATGCGGGTCAGCCCGGCGGCCGATTGTGTCGAGCCGCCGGGCTGATGGGTGCCGGTGTCCGGGGAAAGACTGTTCCGGCATCTACTCAACGGCGGTGCGGACACGCAGGTTCACTCCAGAGGACCGGAGTTTCGCCATCGGCTGACTCTCGGCTCAACTCACCGGGATCTTCCCGAGTTTGGGCCATGATCGGCCTTAACAAGACTGGCCCGATCGTTGTGTTGACGAGCTGCCTGATGCCATCGGCCCTGTGCCGGATCGGTGCCGCACGGCTGGAGATCTGGTTGCGTAACCGCAGGGTCGCCGGTGCCGACCGGCTCACCGAGATGGCGGTTCAGGCCACTGACGATTGCAGTGCCGAGATCGCCGTGGGTACCGTGATGGGGAAGCACAAGTAGACGACCTGCTCGCCTGAAGCGATCCTTCCGGGCGGGGCGGGTCATTCGCCCCGCCCGGAAGGCCGCCCCCATGACCTCCACACCTCTCATATCCCCGGCGTCCTCCGCGATGCCCGCCGGCCCCGCTCTACCCGTTCTGGCCGAGGTCGTACGGTCAGGCTTCGTGGAGGGCCACCACCGGGGCTCCCTGGTCGTGCTGGCGGCGGACGGCAGTGTGGAGCGGACCTTCGGAGACCCGGACGCGCCGGTCTTCCCCCGCTCCTCCAACAAGCCGATGCAGGCCGCCGCCGTGCTGCGGGCCGGGCTCGACCTCTCCGGGGAACGGCTGGCGCTGGCCGCCGCGAGCCACTCGGGCGAGGTGTTCCACCTCGACCTCGTACGCAAGATGCTCGCCGACCACGGACTGACGCCCGAGGATCTGCAGACCCCGCCCGATCTGCCGCTGGACCCGACCGAGGCGGAGACGTATCTCGCCGCAGGCCAGGTCCGTGAGCGGATCACCATGAACTGCTCCGGCAAGCACGCCGCCATGCTCGCGGTGTGCGCCCTCAACGGCTGGGACCGGGCGACCTATCTGGACCCGGCGCACCCGCTCCAGCAGCTGGTCCACCAGGTGGTCGAGGAGGCGGCGGGCGAACCCGTCGCGGCGGTCGGTACGGACGGCTGCGGGGCGCCGCTGATGGCGATCAGCCTGGTGGGTCTGGCGCGGGCGTTCCGCTCGTTCGTGCGGGCGGAGGAGGGCACCGCCGAGCGCCGGGTGGCGGACGCGATGCGCGCCCACCCCGAGTACGTCGCGGGTACCCGGCGCCCCGACACCTGGCTGATGCGCGAGGTGCCGGGCACGCTCTCCAAGATGGGCGCCGAGGCGGTCCAGGCGGTGGCGCTGCCGGACGGCCGGGCGCTGGCATTCAAGATCACCGACGGCGGGGGCCGGGCACTCGGCCCGGTGCTCGCCAGGGCGCTGGAGCTGCTCGGCGTCGACGCACCGGTGGTGGGCCGGATCGGACGGGCGCCGCTGCTGGGCGGCAGCGCGGAGGTGGGCGAGATCCGGGCGGCATTCTGACGGGATTGGTCAGGAGGCACGAATGTGCTCGGGCGGCAGCGGCTGGGTGCAGTCGAGCAGACGTCCCGTGAAGTCAGCCAGGTTCCGCGCGGGCGGTCCTGTCACACACACTGTCTCTACAGACGCGTCCGCCAGCATGGTCTGTACACGACCTGCGGGGTAGGTCGTGTACAGGGGCAGGAGGGCCGCACCAGCCTTGAGGATTCCCAGCAGGGCGGCCAGCCAGTCCGGGTGGGGCTGGTCGCACAGGCCCACGACGGTCTCTGGTCCAGCACCCCGTTGGGCGAGATGTTCGGCGATCGCGTCGGAGCGCCGGTCCAACTCGAGATAGCTGAGCACGTCGTCGTTGAGGATCATCGCTGGGGCATCTGGTGTGGTGAGGGTGTGCCGGCAGATCCGTTCTAGGAGTGGCATGCCGTCCTCTACGCGATCACCGTTGTCCCGGCGGAGGAGCAAGTCCCCCTCGTGTGCGTCGCACAGGTGCAAGTCTTCAACTGGCAGCGACGGATCGTCGGCGACAGCCTTAAGTAGCCTCACGTATCGGACTGCATCCGCTGTACGGTTTTGGCCTCGAAGATGTCCTGGCGGTATTGAAAGAACAGGTCTACGGAATCGGGGTGTTCTTCAACCTGGACCGCGAGGTCGAACAGGTCTGTGCCGGTATCCAGTGGGCTCACCTTGACCGACCAGTCCACCCGCGCAGCAGTGACGGGAACGTTGGCGGTGAAGGCCACCTGGAACAGGGGGGCGGTGGTGCTGGCACCTGAGCTGAACCGGATTTTGTAGCGGCCCTGAAGCCAGGCATGATCGCCTCGGCAGATGGGAGAACACAGGTCCGATGCCTGCACCACGGAAGTACCCCGACGAGCTGCGTGAGCGTGCCGTCCGCGAAGTCCAGACCTCCGGTCGTCCGGTCGCTCATGTCGCGAAGGACCTGGGCATCCACAAGGAGGCCCTGCGCGGCTGGGTCCGCCAGGCCGAGGCGGACAAGGGCGACCGGCCTGATCTGCTGACCACCGCCGAACGGACCGAGCTGACCCAACTCCGCAAAGAAATAGCCGAGTTGCGTCGGGCCAACGAGATCCTCAAGGCCGCCTCGGTGTTTTTCGCGAAGGAGCTCGACCAGCCCCGCACGAGGCTGACGCGGTGATCAACCACCTCCGCGACGACTTCGGGGTCGAGCCCGTATGCCGGGAACTGGACCTCTCGGTTTCGGCATTCAACGCCCGCCGTCGGCGCCCAAAGTCCGCCCGGCGCCTGCGCGACGAACAGCTCATCGAGCACATCCGCCGCATCCACGACACCTCCGGCGAGACCTACGGAGCCCGGCGCATCCACCGCCAGTTGCAGCGCGAGGGCCTCACCACAGCACGTTGCACCATCGAGCGTCTCATGCGCGAAGACGGCCTGGAAGGCGTGATCCGCGGGCAGCGGCGCCGCACCACGATCCCCGAGCCGACCGCGCACAGGCCGCCCGATCTGGTCAACCGACGCTTCACCGCAAGCCGGCCGAGTCAGCTGTGGGTCGCCGACCTCACCTATATCCGCACCTGGTCGGGCTGGGTCTACGTCGCCTTCGTCCTGGACGTGTACTCGCGGATGATCGTCGGCTGGCAGCTCGCCACCCACATGCGGACCGATCTCCCGCTGGACGCGCTGGAGATGGCCTTGTGGCGGCGGGGAATCAAGAAGGGCTCGGGTCTGATTCATCACAGCGATCGCGGGTCGCAATACGTGTCAATTCGGTATGGCGAGCGGTTGATTGAGGCTGGCGCGACGGCATCTGTCGGCTCCGTCGCGGACAGCTATGACTGTCAGTCTTTTCGCACCGGATCCCGCAAGGATTGGGTAGCCCCGGCTGAGGTGGTCTGACTCGTGCTTATGACTGACCCCGTGAGTGTCCTGGCGTTGATCTGTCGACCGCCCGGCCGGGCACGCAGCAAGCGCTGCCGCCGGACGGACGTGACCTGATAAGAGCCTGGAGCCGACTCGCCAAAGCGTCCCCGTGACAGTCCTGTCCGTCCGACCGGCGACAGCGTGAACCCCGAACTCGGCTGCCAGGGAAGCGAAGCTGACTGGTGTACTGACACCCGCGATCCGAATGGAAGATCACGGGATGGGTGGGGCGGCGCTGTCGGCAGGCGGCTGTCAGTGCGTCGGCCACCAGCTCGGTACGCAGGTGATCGGCGGTTGCCCAGCCGACCACGCGCTGGGAGGCGATGTCGATGACCGTGGCCAGATAGAGCCAGCCCTCGTCGGTCGGGACATGCGTGATGTCGCCGCACCAGCGGACATCGAGCCCGGTGCGGTCGGGCTGGAAGTCCCGGACGCTGAGGTCAGGACGGAAAACAGCTCCGGTCACATGCCGTCGCCTGCGGTGTCGGCCCTGCAGTCCAGCGGCCCGCATCAGTCGTGCGACACGACGCCGGCCACACCCGGCACCCTCGCGCTTGAGCACGGCATGCACGCGCGGGGCCCCGTAGGTTCCGCGCGACTTCGCATGGGCCTCGAGAATCTGCTCGGTCAGCTCGGCATCCCTCACCGCGCGGGGTCCGGGCAGGCCGGAGCGACGGGCATAAAAGGCGGTCCGGGAGACCTTCATCAGCTCACACGCCCGCTTGACGCTGTGACCTGTCCGCTTCTCCGCCTCGATGAACGGGTGCACCGTCACCGGGTCTCCTTCGCGAAGAAAGCTGTGGCCCGCTTGAGGACGTCGACATCCTCGCGCAGCCGGCGGTTCTCCCGCCGCAACGCGGCCAGTTCCTCGCGCTCACTGCTGGTCAGCCCGTTTCGCTCGTCCGCGTCGACCTCGGCCTGCTTGACCCAGTCCCGCACCGCGGTCTCGGTCAGTTCGAAGTCTCTGGCGACCTGCCCGACCGAGCGGTCACCACGACGGCACAGACCGACGATCTCCGCCTTGAACTCCGGCGTGAACGAACGGCGCGGGCGGCGAGGTTTCTTCTTCCCCATGCTCTCCATGATGGACATCCTCCCGGGGCTGAACCCCTGATCTCGAATGTCCGTCAAAGCGGATCAAGCCCACACACCCTCAGACCGGGCTAACGTGACTCCTCCCCCTCGTGGACGAGGGGGCTGCTCGCTATGCCGGTACGGCTTCGCGACGGGCCAGCCCGGCCCGTAGAACGTTCAGGGCGCCCACCGTGTCCGCGTGCGCGCTGTGGTCGCACGAGACGCAGTGGAACTTCTCCTGTGTGGGCCGGTTCTCCGCTGCGACGTGCCCGCATTCGGGGCAGGTCCGGGAGGTGTTGCGGGGGTCCACAGCGATCACGTCTCGTCCGGCACTTTCAGCCTTGGCGTGCAGGATCGTCAGGAACACCCCCCATCCGGCATCCGAGATCGAGTGGTTGAGTCCGGCCTTTGCGGCGGCCCTGTTGGGCAGGGAGCGGCCCGGCTGGTCGGGGTCGGGCCTCGGTGCGGGGGCCTTGACCATGTTGCGGATCTTAAGGTCTTCGTGCGCGATGAAGTCGTGTTCGCGGACCAGGCCCAACGCGGTCTTGTGTGCGTGATCAAGGCGCTGACGGCGGACCTTGCGGTGCAGGTCAGCAACCTTCTGGACCGCCTTCTTACGCCGACACGCCGGTTGCCGCGGCGCTTGCACCGAGCGAGCCCCTGCTGTGCTGCTTCGAGCTTCGCGGCGGCCTTCCGCCCGTGCCGGGGATTCTCGATGAACTCGCCGCCCGAGTCGGCAAGAAAGTTCGCTATGCCCATGTCGATGCCGACCACTGAGCCGGTCGCGGGAAGCGGCTTGGGCGCGGTCTGCTCGGCGGTCAGGATCACGTACCAGCGCTTGCCCTCACGCTTGAGGGACACGGTCTTAACCTTGCCGACCACCGGCCGGTGCTGGTTGACCTTGACGTGCCCGACACCTTGGAAGCGGACGCGGGTGGCCGGGTCGTGCGGGGTGGAGTCCCAGCGGCAGCCGTCCCCGTCCTTGGGGAAGTCGACCGTGTCGAACCAGTTCACGCCACGAAAGCGCGGGTAGCCCGGCGTTTCCCCGGCCTTGACGCGGCGGAAGAACGCGGCGAATGCCTTGTCGAGACGGCGCAACGTCGCCTGCTGGGAGGAGAAGGACCACCGGCCCTGCCGCTCCGGGTCGTGCGCCCGGATCTCCTTGAGCTGCGCGGACTGCGATCCGTACTTGATGCTCGTCTTCGACACGTGCCGGTAGGCGTCACGGCGCTCCTGCAAGGCACCGTTGTAGAGGGAGCAGTGATCCCGCAGCATCTCGCCCAGCACGATCGTCTGGCCCACGGTGGGCCGCATAAGGAACTTATACGCACGAATCATCCGACCCACCCCCTTCCACGTCGGCTCGCTTGATCATACTACCCTTGGCGTATGTCACCACGCTGGAAGTCAAACCCCGATATCCGCACCGGACGCCACGTCACCTACGACCTCCACGCACACTTGGTGTTTGTCACCAAGTATCGGCGTGACGTTTTCGATGACGCCATGCTCAAACGGTGCGAGGAGATCATGCGAGAGGTCTGCGCCAGCTTCGAGACAGAGCTACGCGAGTTCAACGGCGAGGCGGATCACGTGCACCTGTTGGTGCACTACCCGCCAAAAGTCGCCCTGTCCAAACTGATCAACTCCCTCAAGGGCGTCAGCTCCCGGTACCTGCGGGCCGAGTACACCGGCCGCATCAACCGGATCGGCATGGGGTCAGTGTTCTGGTCCCGCTCCTACTTCGCAGGATCATGCGGCGGTGCACCGCTGACCGTGATCCGCCAATACATCGAAGGCCAGAAGCGGCCTATCTGACCTTAACGACAGAGGCGGAGCGAACTCCGGCGCTTCGCGCCTCCGGGCTTAGGATGCGTTTCCCTCCCCGGCTGAAGCCGGGGATACCCACGCAAGAACAGAGATGGCCAGCGCCCGACGGGCTCATACGGGCCCTCAAGTATCCCCACTCTCCACGGCGTCCCGTGATCAAAACCGGACGAGTCCGGAGAACTCAAGGGCCCTGGGGCTGACCGCGACCTGCCTGACCTGCCTCAGTCGTTTTTAAAGCGTCCTGTGCCCGTCGCACTGCCTGCCGGAGGCATTCGAGACCTTCCTCCAGTTGACGCTCGGCACGCTCGTGAACGGAGTCGGTTGTCAGTTCCGCGCCCTCAGGAAGACTCTCCTGCACCAGATCATCACTCATGGCCATGAATCTCATTCTGTTGGGATCATTGTTTTCTACGAATGTGTGAGTCAATGGGTTCAGCACGATCAGCTCGCAATCTGACTGGTCAGCGGCTGCTTGCGGTGGAACTCCCTCCACGCGCTTGGAGAGTGGTGAGGTTCTTCGACAGTGCGGCACTGCCCGGCTTCTGGTCGCCGCCGTTGTCATGCAGGAGGATCACGGAGTCGGGGTGCACGTTTTCGAGTACCCGGCGCAAGATCACTCATGTGCCGGGCGGGGTCCAGTCCTGCGGTTCGACCGTCCAGAAGCGGAGCTTCTTACCACGGTGTCGGCGCGCTGCAGCACCTAACTGTTTGACGGACCGTAGAGCGGGTGAAAGCGGCCGGGCGGGTGTCCGGTCTGGGCCCGGAGCGCGGAGTCCGTCCGCCCTGCTTCGCCCTTGAACTCTGGCCGCCCGACGGCTGGAAGGCGTTGCTGCCATGCATCCCTCGGGTCAGGACGACAGGCGGGCTTAACCCCCGGCACGGGCGGAAGGCCGCCGCGAAGCTCGAAGCGGCACAGGGGGTTCTCGCTCGGTGCAAGCGCCGCGGCAACCGGCGTGTCGGCGTAAGAAGGCGGTCCAGAAGGTTGCTGACCTGCACCGCAAGGTCCGCCGTCAGCGCCTTGATCACGCACACAAGACCGCGTTGGGCCTGGTCCGCGAACACGACTTCATCGCGCACGAAGACCTTAAGATCCGCAACATGGTCAAGGCCCCCACACCGAGGCCCGACCCCGACCAGCCGGGCCGCTTCCTGCCCAACAGGGCCGCCGCAAAGGCCGGACTCAACCACTCGATCTCGGATGCCGGATGGGGGGTGTTCCTGACGATCCTGCACGCCAAGGCTGAAAGTGCCGGACGAGACGTGATCGCTGTGGACCCCCGCAACACCTCCCGGACCTGCCCCGAATGCGGGCACGTCGCAGCGGAGAACCGGCCCACACAGGAGAAGTTCCACTGCGTCTCGTGCGACCACAGCGCGCACGCGGACACGGTGGGCGCCCTGAACGTTCTACGGGCCGGGCTGGTCCGTCGCGAAGCCGTACCGGCATAGCGAGCAGCCCCCTCGTCCACGAGGGGGAGGAGTCACGACCAGTACTGGGCGCGATGCCCTCGCGTCGCTCGTGGCTGTACCACGATCTTGCGGCCCTGGCGCGCCTTGAACCAGTCGATGGCTTGTGGATACTGCTCCAGCAATAGCCGGTCGCTGACGAAGAAAGCCAGGTCGAGGCTGTCTGTCGCGATGAGCGCGGCGGCACGCTCAAAACTGTGCAGGACGGCCATCGAACCGGTAATCGTGATCTCCTGGTTGTAGATCCGGTACGGCTCGATGACCGTCCGTGTTGCGAAGTCGGAGCCCCGAACTGCAGGAGTGTGCCCGCCGTTCGCGACCCGGCCGAGACCGTCCTGGTTGGCTGCCGCGTTGCCCGTGGCGCCGATCACGAAGTCCCAGCCCTGGGGCCGGTCCAGTTCGTCCGCGGCGGCCGCAGACCATGAGACGCCCAGCTTCTGTGCTGTGGCGAGCCGTTCGGGGTTCATGTCCAGGATGTCGACGCTCGCCACGCCCGTCGGCTTGGCCAACTCCAGCGTCATCAGGCCGATGGTTCCCGAGCCGAGCCGTAGATCAGCGCCTCGGCTCCCAGCGTGCTGTTGTTCAGGACGTAGCCGCGCACCGCGCAGGACAGTGGATCGATTAGCGCGGCGTCGCGCACGTCGACGTGGTCGGGCAACTTGGCGCAGTTCGCCACCGGTGCGCCGGCGAACTCGGCGGTGCCGCCCGCGACCGTGACGCCGATCGCGGCTCAGCGCTCGCAGAGGTTGTCGCGGCCCGCCCGGCACTAGCGGCACTCGTGGCAGTACAGGGAGGGGTCGACCACTGCGACCTGGTCGCCAACGGCCAGTTCGGTGGCCTGGGAGCCGATGCCGACGACCTCGCCCGCGAACTCGTGTCCCGGCAAGATCAGCAGCGTGGGTGCGAACTCCCCCTGGAGAATGTGCAGGTCGGTTCCGCATAGTCCGCATGCGTGGACATCGATGACGTACTTGCCGACCTGGAGTTCCCCCGCATTTGCACGTCGCTTAAAAGTGGCATGAACTGCAGTCAATGTCATGCGTCTATACAAGTGACCGACCGCCTCACCTCACGTCGGCACTTCTCCCACACGGAAGGAACTGAAGACCGTGCTTACGCACATCAAATCCACACTCGGCGTCACAGCCGCAGGCTTACTCGCAGCTGTCCTGATACCGGCACCCGCGGCTCACGCCAGCACTATCAACTTCCGGTCCTGCAACCACACGGGCTATCGGGAATTCGTTCAGTTCCCCTACCGAGGTGGGTGGTCCTCGACCGTCATGGCGCCCGGAACGTGCTGGTCTGCCTCGCTGACCGGGCGCGTCAACGACGAAGCTGTGGGCTATATATATGTCAACGGACACTGGCTGGCCGTAGCCACCAGGTACTTCAACGATTACGGCGGTTTCACCGAGTTCGACTTCTGACCACAGCGGCAGCGACGGAAAAGTGAAGTTTTTCCGCTGAACGCCGTCATTCACGGTGACGGCCGCCCATGACCCCTTCCGCAGTGGAATAACCATCTCCTCCGTAGGGCGAGGAAGCAGATGGGCGTGGGGTGGCCATCAGTCCACCGATTTCCGAAACCGTTCGGCTCATCCCACTCACAAAACTGTCGCACCCCAACCCGGGCGCGGGTCTGGCCACGAGCTTAGTGTCGAGGCCGGGCCCGCGCCCACTTGGTCGACTTCAGATACCTGCAAGGCGGCGACAGTGTGACTTGGCTGGGTAGTCCTAGCCTCGCCGTTCGGTTGGGGTGCGGCTGAGGGTTGCGCAGAAACGCAAAAGTGCCTTCCTGAGCTGGGCCGATGGACCTTGTCTAGGGGCCTCTGTCGTTGCCAGTGGAAGGCACTTTCTGCGTGAAGGTGCGACACGAGGTCGCGTGTGTTGAGTGGATGCTCTTGGAGAGGGGGTCGGCGATGTTGCCGACGACAGGGTAATCCCGGGTCCGTGTCCGATGATCCGTTCCCACCTGGACGTGCGTCGCTGGTAACGGCGGGGTGCGAAGCTCCGGGGAGAAGCCCAAGCGCCGCCGTTCCACCCGGTGGCAACAGGCAAGGGAAAGACCGGGCGGGCGAACACCCGTGAAGCCTCGATGACGTCTCGTGAAAAAAGCCCTGCCGGTGGGACGCCACAGCAGGGTGCGCCGCTGAAACGCGGCAGGCGCCGAGCGGATCTCCCATGGCGCCCGGGAGGACACCGCCGCCCCGGGATATAGAGGGCGCCCAATCCGGTCGTATCTCGCACACGCGGAAAGTGGAAACCCCGACGGACGCCGCCGCTCTGGCATGGGCGGCGGTGGGCCGACCGTGAGGAAGGCTGATGTCTCCGGCGGGACAGGACGGCTAAAGAAGCGAAGGCCGGCAGGCCGAAAGGTCAGAGGAAACCGGGACAGGACGAGCGGCGGCGTCTCCGCCACCATCCCGGCCAACTCGCCGGATGCCGGACAGGTTTCCGGGTCCGAAAGGACGCTGACGTGAGCTGGGTGAGTCTGTGAGGAGGGACGATGACGACAGGGACAGCACCGAAGGACAAGTTTGACGCCGCGGCCACGGCTGGGGTGAACGGACCGGAGGGCGACTTCTTCGCGGGCTGGGACAGTATCGACTGGGACCAGGCGGCGAAGAACGTACGCCGGCTGCGCCAGCGCATCTTCACGGCATCGACGGACGGTGACCTGGCGGGAGTCAGGAACCTGCAGAAACTGATGCTCCGGAGCCTCAGCAACACGCTGGTCAGCGTGCGTCGGGTGACGGAGGTCAACACCGGACGGAAGACAGCGCCGACCTGGCGGCAGCATTCGACCGCATTGACCACGACCGGCTTCTGGCCCAGCTCGGCACCTATCCCGCACTGGGACTGGTCCGGCAATGGCTGAAGGCCGGAGTGGTAGAACGCGGCCGAGTCACTGCGACGGAGGAGGGAACTCCTCAAGGCGGAGTGATCAGCCCAGTGCTGTTGAACGTCGCCCTGCATGGGATGGAGGCGGCTGCGGGTGTGCGGTGCGATACCGGCGGCATCGTGACGGGACATCATTCGGCGCGGGGTGGCCAGGGGTTTCTGCCAGTGCTCGGCACCCCACAGGCTGGTGTAGGCCGGGTCGACCGCGACGACCGCAAGACCCTGTTCAGCGGCCATCGAGACCAGCCGGGCCTTGAGCTTCCCGGTCGGCATGCCGGAGATGAGCTGCCGGAACCGCTTGCGGCCCCCGTGCTTCTCGCGGGTCTTCTCAGGCGTGAAGTCGAGGTCTTCGATACCGATCGCGCCGACACCGGCACACGTGGCCCAGTTGATCAGGCGGGTCAGCGCGTGGCGGATCTGCGCGTCACGGTGACTGGCCGAACCGGACAGGTCGTAGCCGAAGCGGTACGGCCCGCCGACCGGGTTCCGGATATACGCCGCCTGGCAGCGGCGTGCCAGCGCCCACTGATCATGCGTGGCCTTCGTGATCGCACCCGCGATCCGAGACGACGACAGTGCCGTCAGCTCCCGCTTACGCACCGCCCCACGTGTCCGCACCGTGCTCGAGACCGTCCGCACACCGGGCCTTGAGATAACCGGAGGCAAGCGCACCCTGATGCTCACCGACCGCACGCAGCACCCCTTCGTCCTGGGAGGTCGGGTGTTTGAGACGGTCGGCACCCCTGCCACTCAGCCCAACGAGCCGCAACCGCCAAGGTCACCCATTCGACCCCGGAACCCCCGTTCCCACCCCAACCAACCCACCCACAGGACTCACTCCCGCTCACCATCACTCACATCAATGCAGTAAACCGACAGCAGCTCGCAACCCCCGCCGGAACCCGCCGGGCGATCACCAGTAGCCGAAGTTCTGCGTCCACCACGCCGTCCCGGCCTCCACATGGATGCCTACGCCTATGGCCCGGAAAGCCGGGTTGAGGACGTTCAACCGATGTCCTGGGCTGTTCATCCAGCCCCTCATCACCCCCATGGGCTCCGGGAGAAAGACGGCGACATTCTCAGCGGCGGGAAACGGGTATCCGGCCATCAGCATGCGTTCGAGTGGAGAGATACCTTCGGGTGAGAGATGGTCGATGAAGCCGCGCGCGGCCATGTCCTCGCTGTGTGCCCTGGAGGAGTTCCGCAGCCGCTCGTCGATATGCAGCGTGGACAATCCACGCGCTGTGCGCTCCTGGTTCACCAGGGTCACCACGCTGTCCTCAAGGCCCTCCCTGCGGGTTCTGATGAAGGATCGAGAGGCATTTCGCAGGGCCGGGCCGATCCGCTCATCGGCAGCCTGTCGGAACCGCAGCCGGGAACCCCTGTCCGTCTCCCACTGCGCATCCCACCCTTCCTCCTCGTACTCCTCTATCCCGTCGGACCGCCCAGGCTTCATGCGGCTCGCTCTCTTTCTGCTCACGATGCCCACCAGCTATACGGCTACGTCTGCCGACAAGACGGAGTCCCCGGAGCCTTCGGCGGCGTATGCCCCCATCAGGTCGAGCGCCAAGCAGATGATGCTCAACGGAAAGCACCGTCGACGAGCCGCGGTCAGGCACGAGCAGTACCTATCTCAGGCCGTAGCCTGCGCACCGTCCCGGCGCCCGGTGACCGCGGGGGTCCTATTCCCCTGAGGCGGAGCGACCCGTAGCGGTGTCCGGCCTGGTCCGGCTCTCGCCGCCGCCTTCATCGCCGCAAGCACCGGCGGCAGCCGAGGGTGAGGCGGCCGGTGCCAGCGCCTGTCCAGGGTTTGCGGACATGGCCGGCAGTGCCACCGCACGGCGGGCGTCTCTGGTGGGTGGGACAGGCTCGCCTGAGGCCGGATGCGCGTGCGCGTCGGCGTCTTCGACGCCTCGCCACGAATTGTCATCACCGGAACGCGGTGCCGGGGCGAAGACCACCTCGTCGGGCTCGGAGGCAGGTGCAATGCACGGGTAGTGCGACGGCGTGCGCCCCGGCTGACGCCACTGACCGGTGATCAATGATCCGTGGAAATCCGACCTGATTGACCTGCGATCTGTGGCGCCGGCCGCCGGGCGTGGCTGCAGGAGTTGTGCCAGGGGCGGTCCTATCGACGCGACCAGGACTGGTTCGCCCGACGGCTGCACCCCCAGGTCTGCACCGGGGTGCCGTTGTCCTGTCCGAACTTCCGGACGTCGGCGCAGTTGCCCGAGTCCACGGCAAACAGTTCGTTGTTGGAGTTGAGCCGGAACTGCTGGGCCGCGTTGCCGCTGCACCTCGCGAGCTGCACGACCGCGCCATCTTCCTGGGAGGCGTGGGCGACTTCCATGCAGAGGCCCTTCAGCTGGATCGTTCCGTCGTTCTTGAACGTCCAGTTCTGCTCGCGGGAGTCGTTGCAGTCCCAGATGAACAGCCATGCGCCGTCCGAGGCGTGATCGGCGCTCAGGCACTTTCCGGATTGGGCGCTGACGAGGTGGTAGGTCGCGGCGCTGGCAGAGCTTCCCACAGCTGCCTGGGCGACTTTCTGGACGCCGCTCCGGGGCTTGGCCTTCGTGGGGCGGGATGTGGCTGTTGCTGTCGGCGTTGTCTTGGCCTTGGCGTCAGGAGACTTGCGCGGCTTGCTCGATGTGGATTTGTTCGGTTTGGGCGTTTGCGTGCTTTTCTCGTTACCCGGCTTGTCGGGCACGTACAAGGCGAGCGGTGCGTCGGTGTCTGACTCGTCGAGCGGTATTTCCACCTCAGCGGCCGACGACGCCGTGTTCTTCTTCGCATCATCTGACTTGCCTGTGGCAAAGATCAGCAGGGGGATTGCTGCCAGCACCACGCCTGCGATGGCGGCGGCGGCCAGAAACGGCTTCTTCGGCTTTTCCGAGTTTTCGTCGCCGTCTTCGTCGTCCCCGCCTGGAGTCGTCGAGCCGACGGCTGCGATGACGCCGGGCTCCTGGCCTTCGGCATCGGAGGTCAGCCGGGCGCTGGCGGTGGTGGTACGAGCCGCCTGGCCGCTCGTGGACGAAGCGCTTTCCGGGTTGGCTTCCTTCCGGGCCGCCGCACCGGTTTCCGTCACTTTTCTGGCGCTATCGGGGGCGAGCGCTGCGTTGGCTGCGCCGGCGTCCGTGGTCAGCGTGCCTGAGGTGGAGCGCCCCGTAGCGGTGTCCGGCCTGGTCCGGCTCTCGCTGCCTTCATCGTCGGAAGCGCCGGCGGCAGCCGAGGGTGAGGCGGCCGGTGCCAGCGCCTGTCCAGGGTTTGCGGACATGGCCGGCAGTGCCACCGCACGGCGGACGTCTCCGGTAGGTGAGGCAGGTTTGCCTGACGCCGGATGCGCCTGCGCGTCGGCGTCTTCGGCACTCTCGCCGCGACTTGTCATCAGTTGTTCCTCCAGATTATGCACATCAGTTCAGCCGGCTGTGGCGCAGCCGGCTGACCCCTGTTGAATGAAGTCGGATGGGGAATTCGGCACCGGCTACCCGCCAGAGGTCACACGGCCGACACAGCGCTCCGGCCAGCTGCCTCTCATCGGGAGACTTCCGGTCAGGGCCTCTTCAAGACGGGTGAGTGCCGTTCGGTCCAGCTGCTGCCCCCCGGGCGAGTTGCTCGCGGTGGCGGACTCTGTTGCGGGCAGCTCTCGCAGCAGGACAACGGCCGATCCCGTCACCTCGTGGGTCCCGAGCACCCGGAACGCGGTGCCGGGGGCGAAGACCACCTCGTCGGACCCTGGGCTGGACCCTCCCGGGAGGAGCTGGCGGACTCTGCGGCCCGTCACCGACCAGATCGCATAGCCTAGGGGGGCTCCGCCGGGCCACTCGGCAGCGTGCGCAAGCGAGCTGACCGGTCCTGGCGCCTGGAGCAGGGACCCGGGTTCCAGCGCCTCGCCGGTATTCCCGGGAATACCCCCAACCGATCGAAGGCCCCGCAAGCTGATCCCCCGGTATGAGGGCAGTCGCCGCAGACCGGACGCCAGGCAGGCGACGTAGGGCAGCAGCCTGGTGCCGCCCGCGAGCAGGTCCTCAGCCAGCGCTTGTCCGCTGACGAACTCCTCGTTGTTCGTCAGGTAGGCCTGAACAGCAATCAGGTCGGCTCTTGCCGCCTCAAGTTCCTCGCCCCGCAAGGCGGGCATCCTTGTGAGCGCACGGGACACGGCGGCGCTGTGGTGTTCCCATACCCCCGTAGCGAGTTCCCGGAACTGTGATCTCTCGGTCTGGCTGCTGACATGTCCTGGGCGGATCGAGACGGGTACATCGGCTGGCGCCTTCGGAGACCGGGCAGGCGCGTGCGGCGCCGGGGGGGGCAGAGGGTCGGCGTCGGGGGTGTGGCTGCCGTGGGGCTGGGGGGTCTCATGCTGCCCCCTGGTCGTGACATGGTCGGTGACAGCCGCACCCTCTGTGTCTCCGCCCTGGGGTAGCTCGTTCATGGCGAACTGTTCGCCGAGCGCAGTCGCCACCACGCTGGCCGCCGAGTCGCTGTCGGGCCCTGCCGTCTCTGTCTCTGAAGCAGGTTCCGGGAGCCCGGCTCCCGGGCTCAGACTTGTACCGGTTGCCGGTCGAGCCGTTTCACTTCTCACGGCCTCGGTGGTCACGGCAGGCGGCTCCGTCGGATTTGTGGTGGCCGTAGTTTCGGTCGCGGGTTTGAGCGCCGGTATCGAGTGGGTTTCGGCTGTCGTATCTGCCGCGGTGTCCGGTGCCGAGGAAGAAGTCAGCGAGGGGTCTGGCGACTTAGGGGGTTCTGGCGCACCGCTTTCGTCGTGGGCGGCCGCCGGATGCGGGCTGGGGTTGGTGAGAGCGGCGCTGCCCAGCCCGCTGGTCAGTGCGTGCGGGGCTTCGGCCGAGCGCTCACTCGCTCGGGGCCTGCTGTGATCGGCCGACTCGGTGGGCTGGGCGGCCGTTCGGGACGGCTGCGCCGTACCCTGGCGCGGCACCACGTATCGGATGCCCGTCACCCGGTGTTTCGCGGCGACGTCTCGTAGGTCCCGCTCTCCGTGGGCGAGTGTGCCGCTTACCAGGAATGAGGCCTTGGCACATACCTCGGAGCCCAGTTCCTCCAGGAGTCGGGAGAGCGCGGGCCATAGGGACGGGTCGAGTTCCTGTCCGTGGCTGCCCAGTTCGATGGCGAAGGCGTCCGGGTCCGGAGGGCTCGCGGCGAGCGGGGGACGTGGAGTGCCCCGTTCCCCGATCGCAAGACCGGCCCTGGTGACCGCGACCTGCCACCGTTCATCGAGATATACGATGCCCTGGTCGACGATGCCTTCGCCGGGCAGGGGCGGGAACCACTGGAGCAGCCGAGGGTCTGGACGTTCCAGCACCGTCGTCCCCTTCCGTGCCTCCCCTGCCTCGCCTGTCGCCGCGCTCCCGGCGGGTCGGCAGGCCACGGCGGCGACAAACGGCCGCCACCGGGGATGTCCGTCGAAGCCCATCAGTGTCGGGCGGGCCTCGGTCGTTTCGTTTCCCGGCCGGGCGTCGCCCGGCAATAGGGGCAGGCCGGTAAGCACGTTTACATCGCTGCCGAGCATGTCGGCGACGGAGTGCCCGAGCGGCAGTAGGTCGCGGCTGCCTCCGGGAGCCAGTCGGGTCCGGGTTCGCTGTGCGGCGGGCAGCGCTGCGAGCAGGGCGGCGACCTCCTCGGCTGCCACGTTCTCCGCCCCCGCCGCGCCGATCAGCACCATGGGGAGTTCGCTGTCCATGGGAACGGCGAAACAAAGGTCGCCGGTCACGGGTGCGGGGGATTCAGCCGGACGCATGAGTATCCCGGCGGGTATGTGCTCGACCACGCAGCCGTCGTCGGTGCTCGCGGGGATTCTGGCGAAGGCGTCTTGCCACAGCGGAGCAGGGGCCCTGCACCCTGCCATGCTCGGTGCTTGTCCCGGGGTGAAGCGCCACCAGCCCTTTCCGGAACTCGTGCCGTCCTGCTGGGCGAAGAGTGTTCCGCCTGGTGCGATCAGCACCGCACCGTCCGGAGCGAGCACGTCCATCTTCCAGGCATCGGCGATACGGCGGGCCGCACAAGGGCGGCCCCGCCGTTCGTCACCGGCGCCCGCCATCACCAGCCGGACGCAGGAAGTGCCCTTGTGCCGTAGCGAGTCGAGTGCCTCGCCAAGGCGCTCCCAGAACGCTGAGGAGTACGTTCCCGCCCCGGGAGGGGCACCGATCACCAGGGTGACGACATCCTCTTCGTCCACGACCGCATGGGCCACTTCGGTCAGGGTCGCCAGATCCGGGGCATCGTCGTTGGACGACCGCAGGAGCAGGACGCCGCCGACGTCCTCGACAAAGGGAAGACCAGCCCATTCCTGCTGGCCTGTCCCACCCTCCTGACGAGACCGCCTGGCTGACCGCCGTATGCCGCCCAACGCCCCGGACCTGCCGTCCTCCCGCGAGAAGACAGCGGTCCAACGGCTCATCCCGATCACCCTCCGGCCTGTGCGCCCGGTGCTTCGCCGGAGCTGTTCCCATCGCTCTGCTCTGCTTCCTGTGCGCCGGACAACACCCCGCTCACGGAGTCGGCCGCTCCCGAGGAGGAGCTGCTCTCCGGACCGTCGAGGCTGACGGTGGTCACCGGGCGGGACCGAGGCAGAACGGGGGTGGTCTGCTCGGGCAGCGCTTCGTCCGGGGCCTGGTCGTCGCCGGAGTCCGCACCTGCGTCGCGTGTCTGGTGGCCCTCGATCTCTTCGCGAAGGACGTCGAGTTCCACCGTCATGCTCACTGGGCCGGAGGGGTTCAGGTAGATGAGGTGTCCCTCGGGCACCAGGTCGAGAAGATCGGGCACCTTGAGCAACTCGAACGCCAAGCGGCCCGCGGTGTGCACATATACGGGTGAGGTGAACACCGGGACGACCGGGGTGCCGTCAGGGGTGGTTGCGGGCAGCGGGCCGCCGCCCGGCTTGACGAACACGGCGACCTCGTGGTGCGCCAGAGTCTTGACGACGTCCTCGCCTGGCCCATACCCGGTCGCGGCGAGATGAACGGCGGCGTCCACCTCGTCGGCCGGCTCGGGCCAGCCGAGAGCCCTTGGAGATGGCCGGTAGTCCTCGTTGTCCTGCCACTCCTCGATCTCGCCGTCGAGGCCGGAGCGCCACCGGCCGACCATGGCCCACTCGGGAGGGGCACCCTCGCCGTTCCAGGTCGGGTCAACCATGCCCAGCCAGTGGTCCGGGGCCAGCCTTCCAGCCTCGCGGATTTCCTCGGGGATCGGCGGCATGTTCTCACCCGCCCCGATGACGGGCTCGTCGACGTCAGGGCTCGTGCCGTCCAGTTCCTCTCCTGCGGCGGTGTCGGCGGCGGGCGTGGTGCCGTCGGGCTCCTGGCCCACGGTGGCGTCTGTCTCCGGGTCCGAGACGGTGTCCTTTGCGGGCTCGATCTCGACGGGCGAGATGTCACCGGGCTCGTCGTCCCCGGACGCACCAGGCTTGGCAGGGCTGTTCTTGCTCATATTTTTTTTCCTCATTCGACGTGGCAGAGACTGCGCACCGGAATGTCTACGCTGCGATGACAGCGGCACTTGATCTTCACGGAATCCTGGCCGCCCGCGATTCATGCACAGCTCACGGCATTTCTACAATTCACGGAAGGCAGGGCGGGAAGACCGAGAAACAGGCTGACCGAAAACGTGGACGGAATTCCCTAGATCCGACGAATTCCACCACACGCAGGCGCAAAAATTCACACCGGTTCGACACGGCGCGAAACGCCAACGTGGACGCACCCCCTGCGTCCGAACTCTTGGCACACCCGCACACGAATGCGCCCTCAACGACAGCCGCCCCCACACAAAGGGAGGAGCAACCACAGCAGCACATCGAAGGTCCCGAGGGTTGGTGCGCATCGGCTCCGGAGTGCCGTCCGCAGCCGAAATCCGTCGAGCAGGGTCCAGCGACCTTGCCGACGGCGAACCGCTGGACGTTGTCTGCCGCACAGGGATCGGGCCCACTCCGATACCCACTGCTGAGCAGCAGCGTAGCGGCCCCAACCGCCAACTGGTAAGTGGGATCCGCAACTCGCGGTGATTTTTTGCCACCTTCGCGGTCACAGGCTGACACCGGTAACCAGCCCGACGCGCGTCGTGCACCGTTGTGGCGGGCGCTCTCGGGCCAGTTCTGGTAGTACGGGTCGTCGCATCGACATGTCGCTTTCCGTCGGCGCTCACATATCTGGCGGCCGCCGCCTCGGCCGGGGTCTTGTCAGGGGTGCAGCAGGCCGCGGAGGTGCCGTCGGCTCCCATGCCAAGGACGTCGACGTCGGCTCTGACCGGTGTAGATCTCCTAGGGCTCGCTGCCGGGGCCGTGGACCCACACCTTGTCCTGCAGGGGTAGCAGCAGAAAGTGTCGTTCTCCTCAAAGGTGGCAAGTCTCGCCTGCTTCAACCGCTCAGTGGCCGCGACGGCTTCCTCGGTGGTGGCGACCACGACGCCCAGGCCGGGCCGGGGCCACGTCGGCACCGCGACAGTCCCGCCTGACCGGCTGACGTGGGCCTGGGGCAGTCTCTTCGAAGCGCAGCGCTCACCCCCTGGGACGGGGAGGCAGCAGCAACGGTGCTCACGAGGTCGACGGCGAAGACGACGGTCTCGGCCTCCGATCTGCGCAAGGCCATGGTGGTCGGTGACGTCGCACTCGTCACCTGCGGATGAGCCGCCAGGCCAGGGGCTACACCAATCACAGCGAACTTCCGTGGGCCTCGGCAAGTTCGCGAGGGGCACGGTCGCCGAGGTTCGCGGCAACGAGGCGGCGCATCGCGTCGGTGGCCGCCGGCTCGTCGAAACGGCGCATGGCGATCGTGAGCAAGGCAAGTCGGAGGTCGAGGTCGAAGGGGATGCGGTCGTCTGCGGCAACTCGCCGGATACCGCGGTCAACAGTGGCGCGCATGTCGTCCTGGCACACGTCGATGACATCGGACTGCAACAGACGCCCGAGATGTCGGTCGAACTGGACCAGGTCAGCGATGGCGATGAGGGCGCGGGCGCCTTCGATGCGCTGTTGGGCAGTGCCCCGCTCGTCGACCATGTCATCGGCTGGCGCCGACCGCATCCGCGAGCTGCCCGAAGGTGTCGTCCTGGCCGAAGAAGCGGTCGTAGGACTGCCTCCGCCACACCACGTCGTCCGGAGCGGCGGCGGCCGTGATCACCGCCCCGTAACCGGCCGGGTCGGCCCAACTGGTCAGTGCGACGCAAGCCCGCAGGCGCTCAGCCGGGTCGGCGCTGTCGTCCTGGAGAATCGCGATCAGCGCGGGAGTTCGTTCGACGTATCCGCCGTCGAGCGCGTCCGCGAACACGTCGTCCGGCTCGGCGGGTTCGCCGTAGAAATCGGTGAACAGCAGCGCGCGCGTCTCAGGGCTCGACTGCCAGCGCTCCTCCGGGGGCTCGGCCACGGTCATATCGTTCTTCCTACGATCCCGACGTGGGGAACGGTCCGGTGACGTACTCCTTGGGTACGACCCCGCTGATCAGCGCGGTTTTGACTTCTTGCTCGACATGACTCCGGCTGGATGTCGCGCGCCGGTAGCCAAGGACCGGCGCGTAGTGGTCCATCGCAGCGTGCAATTGCTGCACGAGCGGCAACGGTGAGGCACGTGGCTGGATCTTGGCCTGAACTGTCTCCGGCGTGCCCGGATCGTCGTTCTTGACCGCCTCGCCCCCGGCAGCCGAGTCCAAGTCGATTCCGAAATCGCCGGCGATCTTCTGCACCATCAATCGTCGCCGATGCTCGTGCTCGGTCAGGGGGATGGCGACGGACCGGCCGTCGTGCTGCACCGGCAGGAGGTGCAGGCGTGCAGCGTCCGCGCGTACTTCGTATTTCGCGTCGTCAGGGAGCTTGGCACGCAGTCCGTTCCAGTTTGCAACGCGACCGATCCAGCCGTTGTCGCCGCGGAGGATGAAACCTCGTTCGTGGAGGAAGTCGTCGCCGCAGCGGAGCCAGTGTCCGGTGATGGCGGCGCCGTCGGGGAGGAGGGTGCCGGCGTTGCCGACGCGGTAGGTGTAGGAGTGAGAGGAGTGGGGGGAGCGGGTGAAGTGATGAAAGGTTTCGGGGTCCTTGCCCTTGCCGTGTTTGGTGTAAATGACGTCGGTTGTGGGTTCGGGCAGGCCGCGGCGTTCCGCCATGAGAGTGATCTCATGGCCGAGTTGTCATCCCTGGGCGCGGGAGTCGACCCCGTAGCCGCGTGAGCCGCCGCTGAGTCCTGGGTGTGTTGCGTCCTTGATATGCGTGAGAGTGTCGAGCACCTTCTTGACAAGGTCGTCGGGCGTCTGGCCGGCGAGCGCCGCGGTGATCTTCTCGTATGCTTCTGCCGCCCAGGCGCGGTATTCGACGTTCCTGCCGGGGAGCGTGGCACGGTCGCCGATCTTGAACTGGTAGTCGTCCAGGATCTTGATGCGACGGTCCTTCAGTTCGTTCAGTTCCTTGAACACCTCGCGCAGTGGGCTCTTGAAGGCGTCGGTGACCAGATTACCGAGGGCCTCGTAGCCACGGCGGACCTTGAAGCGCTCTTCCAGCAGTTCGCTGTGATCCTGGCCGATGAGGCGCTCGGTGGTGCGGCGCTGTCCGCGCAGCGTGGGCGGGGCGTCCGTGAGGCGGTAGTCGACCGGGGTCGTGGTGGGGTTACTGTCGATGAGTTCCTCGAACTCGTGGTACAGGGCCTGGGCGATACGGGCGTGGTTGGCCCAGGGAGTGACGTAGTCGCGGACGAACCTGTCGACGGCGGCCCGCTTCTCCTTCTGCCCGTCGATGTTCTGCTTCAGGTGCTCGGGCGCGTGCTTGTCGAAGAACCTCCACACGTCACCCTGTGAAAGTGACTTGTCGCCGCGTTCGAGGAGCCGCGGGTTCTTCGCGTGGGCCGCGACGACTTCGCGCAGGGTACGCGCCGTGCTCTCGTACTTCGATGGCGCCATGAAGCCGGCGTCCTTGGTGAACACGGGGAAACCGGCGAGTACTTTGTCGGGGACGCCGAGGCGTTCGCGTAGTTGTGCAAGGGGCCGGACATCGCCCCAGGTGTCGGGCCTGCCTTGGACATCGCCGTCGGTGTAGGTGCGCAGGGAGCCAGGGAGCGCGGTCTGGCGCAGGAGTTCGAGTGATTCGGGCTTGCGTACGCCGAACTGGTTGGAGCCGAAGTGCTTGTCGACGTTGAGGTCGACGAGGAACGTGCTGGAGTTGTGCTCGGTGACCGAGTCCCGTGAGACCTCGTTCACGGTGCGCAGTGGCACGAGGAAGGAGCGGACCATCGGTTCGGACGCGCGGCGGGCGTAGTTCTCGATCCACTTGAGCTGCCGGAGCGGCTGGCCGAAGCTCAGCCAGATGGTTCCTTCGCTGCCGCCTGGGGCTCCGGTGTGTATCTGAATCACGCCGAAGTCGTCCTGCCCGATGTCCTTGTAGGCCGGCTCGTCGGAGCCGAGCGCGTCGCCGAAGACGGCCAAATACACCGGTACGTAGGCCTCGCCCTCGATGACGATGCTTTCGGGGATGTCTCGGTTGATGTATCCCTGGCCGGGTCCGTCGGTGACGTGGCTGGCGGACACGTAGTCGGCGCCCGGTATGGCCATGGTCGGACGGTTGAAGTCGTGGGTGTTGAGTGCCTCGTGGGCGGCGTTGACGGAGGAGTCAGTGAACTCACCCTCGGGGAGGGTGTCGATCAACTGCCGCGTTTGGTGGACCCAGGCTTCCCGGTGCTGGGGCGCGACACCGTTGAGGAAGTCACCGATCGTGTGCCTCAGGCGCTGGACCTGCTGGACTTGGTGATCGGGCCGTACCAAGATCCGCTTGAGCCGGTCGCGGAAGTCGTCGAACCGCGCCTGTTCCTGCGGATCCACCGTGGCCAGGGGCGGGATTCTGTGCTGGCTCGGGCGTCTGAGGGTGTCCGGTTCCTGGGCCCTCATGGCCCGGCTGCCGCGCTTCCTTGTGAGGGGCGTGTCGGGCTGGTCGTCTCCCGCTGTTGGGGGTGCGGCGGGCTGGTCCGTGTCCCTGTGCTGGGGGGCTGCCGGTCCCGCAGGGTGCAGCACGGCGAGGGGTTCCTCGCTGGCGCTAATTGGGGCCGGGTTTCCTTCTTCTGGTGTTTGTGGTGCTCCGCCTCGTAGGCCGGCCTGCCGACCGGTGAGGAGGATCTGCGCGATCGCCTCGCCGCGCTGGCGGAGCGTCCCCCTGAGGTGGGAGGGCAATTCGTCGTGTTGCTGTTCCACTGTCTCGGTGTCCACGGGGCCGTGGTCCGGGACCAGCCTTTGCAGTTCTCGGTGCACCTCCGTGCGGAGCATGGCGAGTTCGTTCTGGGAGAGTGCCGACTCCCGCCGGGCCCTTGCGGACGGTGTCGGGCTCGACGCGCCGTGACGTCCCACACCGTTCTCCACTTCGGCGGACGGTGTACCGCTGTGCGTGGCGTGCTGTGTGGCGTTTGCGACGGGTTCCATAACGATCCGCAGGGCCGTGCTCTCCAGCGCCGACCTGGCCGTGCCCGGGGCCGGCCGAGTACCGACCGTGCCGACACCGGCTGCACCGGTGGTGGCCGTGGGGCTGGGCGGGGTGACGGTGGTTCTCGTGGCGTCGCTGGTCGTGAGTGTCCGGGTGCCGGGCCGGCTGTCCGGCGTGGCGGTGCGGGAGGCCGGAGCCGACGAGGATGCGGACGGTGTCGGTGTCGGTGTCGGTGTCGGTGTGGAGGTGGTGCTGGTCGGGTCACCGGACGTGCTGACTTCCCTGGTCCCGGTCCCGGCTGCGGCCGGAGCCGGGCTGGAAGGAGCGCCCTGCCTAGGAGCGGCCAACTCGGCCTGCGACGGGGCCGCGGAGGTGGACGTGCTCTGGCCCGCAGCGGTCGGCAGACCTGGACTGGGAACTGTCGAGGCACCAGGGCCGACCAAGGTGGCGGGGGTGCCCGGGATAGGTGTGGACCCGGGCTCGGCCGTGACGGCGTCTTCCTGCCCCTGGAGCATGCCTGTGTCCACGGCCGTGTCCACGCCCCGGGCGTCGTGCCAGCCGTTCTCCCTCTCGCCGGCCTCTTGCGGGGCAGTTGGTTGCCGGTCCGTCTCAAGGTCTGTCGCTGGTGCCGGGCTACCGGCACCAGACGGCTGAACGGAACCGGCCGCGTCTGAGTGATGAGCAGAAGGGCTATACCAGTCCGCTGTCTGCACCGTGGGCCGGTAGCCGCCCTCTGCCAGTACGAGCAGCACGGGCGTTGCCGTCGCGTCGCCGAATTCCCTCACCGTCCCGTCACCAGGTCCGGCGAGCACCAGGCGTACTCCGAGCTCTCGGGCCGCTACGGGGGCCACGATCTCCGCGAGGGCGGCCTCGGGCAGTCCGCCCCTGGCCACGAGCAGCCGGTATCGCTGGATCGGCCCGACTTCCGCACCGGCCCTCGCCGCGCCGAGTGTCAGCGTGCTTCCCCCTCCCATGAGCACGTCTTCGGTGCGCAGTACGCGGCTCACCTCGTATCCGGCGGCTGCCAGGTCGTCCAGCGAGAAGCGTTCTTCATCCGCCGGGGTTGGCAGGTCTGCGGGGATGTCGCCGTCCGTGAGGCGCTGGTCGAGCCAGGTGCGCAGGGTGCGTGCCGCCGTGGCGGGCGGCGCCGGGGAGTCGCCGGGTGCCTGGTTCTTTAGTCCCGGCACCGCCCGCAGAGCCTGCGGCGCGTCCAGGCTGAGTGCGTGGAGGAGGGTCGAAATGAAGCCGGGTTGGTCGCTCGTGGGCGACTGCAGGCGGAAGGTGCGTCCCTCGAACGACACCGTGTCCGGGCCCTCGTGCCGGAAGCGGGGAGCCTCGGGGGTCTGCGCAGCCTGTGGTGCGGCCTCCTCCGGCTCACGCGCGCCCGCGGGTTCCGTGGCACCGTCCGACCCGGTTGGCTGCGGCTCGTGGTGCCGTGCGGCCGGGTATTCCTGCGGCTCCTGATCTCCGGGGCGGAAGATCCGCCAGCGTGCTGGTCCGCCGTCCGGGGCCGGGGACAGCTCGATCCGCGCGGTTCCGTCGTCCGTTCCGGTCACCCGAAGCGCCCCGACGGGTTCGATGACGGTCAGCCCGGTTGCGGCTGCGATCCGACGGGCCACGGGGATGGCATGGCCAGCTCTTCTCTCGTCGTTCGTCGGCGAGTCCGCTTCCTCCACGCGTCCTGGGCCGTCCTTCAGCAGCACGATCACTGCGCCGAGTGGAACGGTCGCCAGGTCGCCGTACGCGCGAAGCAGGGCGGCGGTCTCGTGCTCGTCCACGTCCCGCGTCGCGCCGTCGGTCGTGGCGACTGTGACCCGGTGATCCGCACCGTGCATGGCCAGCCAGTACCGCTTCCGGCCAGCGAGCGGTAGGGGGCGGGTGACGCGCACGGGCTCGCCCTTCTCGCCGGGGCGCTGCTCGACGTACTCGGTCACCTCGTTCAGCCGCTGGTAGATGGCCTCGCGCCGCTGCCAGCCTGCCAGGGGGAATGACGCCGTGCCGATCCGCTTGCCCGCGTCGTCGAGGATGGGACGGACCAGAACGGTCGAGTGCCACGGGACCGCTGGGGCAGGCGCGAGGGCGAGCGCGTCCAGGTGGCCTCGAGGATCGCTCAGGGCCTCCGTCGTCACCAGCTTCAGCGCGGATTCCAGTGTCATCCGGACGACCACCCGCTTGGGCAGCCTGAGCTGTGTGTCCTCCGAGCCCTTGGAAACGCCGAGGGCTTGGCCGCTGCGCTTCAGCGTCGCGATGAGCCGCAGATCCACCTCGAATGACGCCAGGACGAACGGGCTCAGCCGGATCAGCCGTGGTTCGCTTCCGCCCGACGTCGAGGCGGACGAGCCCGTATCCCCGCTGCGGCTTATCCCGCCAGTGGCTGCGTGGTCGTGGACGTCGTCGTGGCGGTATCTGGACCAGCTGCCGCCTCCGGACCAGCCAACCCCCTCGGAGTCGCCTGAACCGCTGCTGTAGCCCACGGAGGCGAGGCGGGGCGTTCCAGACGCGAGCTCGTCGAAGTACTCCCAGTACAGGCGTTCGCCGGTGGTGAGGATCTCGCCCCCGGTGAGCTTGGCGTGCAGGGAGACCGTGAGCTCCTGCCCGCCGCGCGCGCCGAGCATGTACACGTCGGGCAGCCGGGCTCCCGTCTTCGTCAGCAGGGGCAGCGACGCCGTCAGCCACTCAGTATTCAGTGACTCGTCCCTGACGTAGGACTGGGCGGTACCGGTCGTCGTGAAACCCCGGTAAGCACCCATGTTCCGGGCCATGTCAGAGAGTGCGGCCCGGATCACCGGCGCGCCCTCCATGGGGAAGATCTGGGCCTCCGGCGGGAGGCTGACACCATGCCTCCGCCAGGTCTCCAGCGGCTCCCGCCGCTCCGCGAGCCGCCAACCCGGAGGGACGAGCGACCGCTCCCGAGCGAGAGCCGCCATAGCCCGAGCATCCGACTCCAGGACGCGGTAGAGGATATAGCGGTCGTCGTGGCCGGTCGTCGGTGCGTCAAGCGACACGGAAAGCAGGGGTTCGGCACCCGCGTCCACGTCGGCACCGGGCGCGTACAGGTCGAGCCTGGCGTCGGTCAGTGGGACACGGAACCGGAGGTAGTCGGCGTCCGCGGGCGTCACACTCACCGCGTATACCTGCCGGCTGCGGCTGTCACCATGTGTCGCCGTGTCGTGCGGGGCTAGGCCACCTGAGGCCTGCGGAGCCGTGGCCCCGGCCGTGTCGCCGAGCGGGGCCACCGGAAGGACGAATGCGTTGACACCCGAGCCCTTCATCGTGGATCGCGAAATGGCCTCGTCGAACGAAGCGCTGGTGACGAACGCCATTTCCTGGCCACCTGCCGGTCGGTCCTCGAACGTGCCCGTGCCCCGCCTGACGACGAACCGGGCGACATAGGCGTCCTGCGAGTTCGTGCGGAACAGCTCGACCGGGACGCCTCCGTCGAGGGCGCTGCCGAGCAGACCCGTGGCGCCGACCGGATCGAGTACGTCCGCGAGGCGCTGAGTGTTCCGCCAGGTGTCCCGCAATACCTGCTCGGGCAGCAGCTCCTTCGCCAGCTTCGTCCCGTGCACACGCTCCAGTTCCGCGCGGAGCCGGGGCAAGAGGACGCCGAAGTCAGGCAGCCTGTCGATACCTCCGGGGCCGAGCGGGGCGGTGCCAGGCAGTTTGAGGCCGGCTGCCCGATCGGCGGCGGGGGCGGCGTTCACGTCGACGGTCGGGGCGGCGACCGGGTCGGCGCCCCCCACGGCCTCCTGTGCCCCGTCGGCGGCTTCGGCGGTCGTCTGTGCCGGGTGGCCCTTCTCGATGCGGGCCTGCTCTGCCAGGCGCTGGTCGATATCCGGGCCGAGCCCGAGGGCGAGCGCCTGCTGTTCGGTGAGCCAGGCCGTGACGGACCTGTCGAATGCCATACCCTCCGATTCCACCTGAGGGTCACTCCCGCCGACGGACGCCTCGGCGACCATCAATACCTCGATGTCGCCCTGGACGAGCACGAGCCGGTCGCCGGCCGCACTGAACCCGACCCGCTCGATCGCGCCGGAATTGCCGATCCGCTGCGTGGCCGACCAGCTTGCGCTGTACGAGGCACCCGGCCCGCCAAGCAGCCAGACCGCGGGACTCTGTGCGCGAGCGTCTCCGGCCCCGAAGACGCTCGCGCCGGCGCCCGCAGCGACGGCACGCTTCTTGCCGCTGGCGGCGGAGTGCCCGCCACCTACGCCGGATTGGACCGAAGGAGCTCCGCCCACGTGGATCACGGTCGGGTTGACCACATTGGCACGGATGCCGACCGCGGCTGCGACTCCGTTCCACCGCCGGTCATAACGCAACCCATCCACTATCCACGCCCCCTTGAGGGCCCGCGGCAGCTCGGCCGCGATCGACTCCCGGCTCATCCGCCCCTCGAGCGTCAGCGCCGGGTCGAGGCCGGGGGTGGACAGAGCCGTGTCGCCTCTGGCGGCCCGCGCCAGCAATCTGCGGGCGAGATCCTGAATGTGCCCCGGATCTCCAGCCGCCTCCATCACCAGCCATTCGGTCAGCCGGCGCTGCCCGGCTTCCGGGGGTGCCCACTGCGGGTCGACGAGTGTGCCGATGCCCACCGCCGGCGGCACGGGCAGGGGACGCGGCGCGGCGGAGGCCTGCAGGTCCTTCCGCGGTGCGCGCGCCGTCATCGACGCGGGGGTGGTCAGGAGCACTGGTGTGGGCGGTATGACCAGCTGTCGGACTCCGTCGTTACCGCCTGGGTCGGTGCTGGCCAACGTGGTCACCTCGGGCACCTGCTGCCCAGGAAGCCCTGGTGTGGGCGGTATGACCAGCTGTCGGACTCCGTCGTTACCGCCTGGGTCGGTGCTGGCCAACGTGGTCACCTCGGGCACCTGCTGCCCGGGAAGCCCTGGTGTGGCCCAGCGCCGCCATGTGCGTGCCACTACCACGGAGGTGACGGTCACCTTGAAGCGAAGGCTGCCGTTGAACGCGCTGGCTGTCTGCGAGCCCTCGCTGAAGAAGCCTCGCGACGCGCTCGGACCCGCTTGAGCGTCGCGGGTGGTGTTCGTGGCGACCGTCAGGGCGCCGGCGAGGTACAGGTGCCCGGGGATCGGCTTGGCGGAGATCCCGAAGCGCGCCATCGCGCCTTGCCCGACCGCTCCCCCACTCTGGGCTCCCGTGCCGACCCCCAGTGCTGTCACCACCCCCCAGTCGTCGACGTCGCCCCGGTACGAGGTGGCGTCGTCGACGAGCGTGCCCTCGACACGGATGAGTACCGACTCGGTGACGTTCCAACGCTTTCGTCGCAGCCTGATGGGGATGCCGGTGGTGAGCAGCATGCCCTTGCGAGTGCGCAGGCCCCTTGGGGACAGCGCCTGAGTCAGCGCGCGGTGGTTGTTCCGCTGCCTGGCCAGGTCCTTCTCGGTCTCGAAGAAGCCGGGCGACACGGCGGCTTGCCCGTACCGTGGAAGGAACCCGTCCAGTCGTTCGTCAGTCGAGAAGAGCTCCTCGATCCGTTGGACCAGCGGATCGGTATCCACCCTGCCGAGGACGGTGCCCGCCCCCCGTGCACCGGCAGGCAGGTGCCGCTCGAAGCCCGGATTGCGGAACAGCGGGCTCGGCGTCAGGCCGGGCGGTAGCGGCAGGCCTAGCTCCGCGGCCTGGTCGAGTCGCAGACTCAGCCAGACGGTCAACTCGTGCTCGCCGGGCTGCGCGCCGGCCTTGGTGCGGGCGCTCAGAGGCACCGGGGCGGTGCCTTCTACGGTGATCCTCACGCGGGCCTCGTAGAGCACCTTCGCACCGCTGACCTCCGCGCCCTGAGCCACCTGCACCCCGGTGGACTGGGAGACCGCCCGGCTGCGCGCGGCCGTCAGACCGAGTTGGAGGAAGACCCGGGCTCTGGGGCCGCCAGCCATGAGGCCCACGCCGAACGCGGGACCGGCGGCGACCTCACCGCCGTAGGCCCTGCCGACCTGCACCCCGTCTTTCTGGCCGAACATCTGGTAGTTCTTCAACCTGGTATTGCCGACCGGGGACACCGGGGCGAGTGCGGTGATCCGCGCGCGCATCCGGTACCCGCCCCGGACGCTGTCGCCGCGGCCGGAGAGGTCGGGCGAGTCCGTCCAGCCCTCGAAGGCTGTCGCCAGGGTTCTCAGTACGCTGTCGGACGAGGTCTCCGCCATGGCCGTCGAGCGGCCGGATGACCCGGGTGCGGTGAGCGCGGGGTGCAGCACTGAGCTGACGGTGCGGTAGAGGCCGCTGGTCGGCTCGCTCGCGGGAGCGTGATCGTACGCGGCGATGAGCGACAGCGAATCTGCCAGCTCAATCCCGCGGGCCTTCTGGGCATCGATGGGTTCCGGCCGGCGCTCGGCAGGCCGCTCCCCGTCCTTGACCAGATGCTCGACGGGCACTCGAGCGATGGCCGAGCCGTCACCGTGGAACACCCGGCCCCGGGATACGCCGGCCTTCTGGGCCGTGACCACCCACTGCACCTGCCGGGGTACGTCCACGGTGCCCGAAAGGTGCACCGGCCTGCGGCTGTCGGTGAAGCCCTCGCTGCTCGTCGTCGTGACCGTTCGCTGGCCGAAGGCGACGTTCACGGCGGCGGTGGCTCCAGCGAGCAGGCCGGGCACGGGCGTGGGAGCAAGCGCGTAGGCCGCACCCCTGACGGCGAAGCCCTCCGAGACCGCGGCGGACCGCGAGCTTTCGACAGACGTGTTCTGAACGGGCATTTCCCCCGCCGAGATCTCTTCGGCGTTGGCGACGGAGGTGATGAGCGGCCGCCTCTCCTTGGGATGACGGACCATCGCGACCTTCACGTCGTACCAGCCGTCCCCGCCTCGCATATGGAAAGACTTGCCGGCACCCACGAAGCGTCCGGGCCACTGCTGTAGTTCCTCGGTGATCAGTTCGGGAGCGGCACGGCCAGTCATCGTGCGGATCGTCGCGTCGACCCAGTCCAGGCCCACCGGGCTGTGGAACTGGGCCGAGCCTGCGGCCCGCATCCGTTCCAGGTAGGCGGGCAGCCGCCAGCGCCCTTGCATCGTCGAGGGGTTCCGGCCGAGGCTGACGGGGAACGAAAGGTGTCCCGGCGTGACTGGGGCGTGGTCTTCACTGGTTCGATCCGCCGGCACGACTTCTTCGATGCGGGGGTCCGTGGCCCAGTCCGTGACCGTGATCTGTGGGAGCGGGGGGATGGTAGCGGTGTGCCGAGAGCGCTGTGCAGGCCCCTCGATCGCCAAGTGCCGCACGGGCTGCCAGACATCCCGGTCAGCTTCCGTGTCCCAGTCCGTGACCGTGATCTGTGGGAGCGGGGGGATGGTAGCGGTGTGCCGAGAGCGCTGTGCAGGCCCCTCGATCGCCAAGTGCCGCATGGGCTGCCAGACATCCCGGTCAGCGGTCTCTGAGTTCGCCGCGGTGGCGCTGGAGAACAGCTGCGGCATGCTCGTCTCCAGGTCGCCGGCGAGCTTCCCGTCCGCGTCGAGCGGAAGCATTGCGTAGAGTGCACGCTCCACCTTGACCCGTACAACTCCGCCCGCGCCCCTGACAACCAGGACCGAGTCGAAGCGGTAGTAGCGGAAGAAGCGGACGCCTTCCTTGTTGTGCTCATCGGTCTCGGCGACCTTGAAGGTGCGCTTCTCGCCCTCCTCGAGGCCGTAGAACTCGATGGGCGCCCGGTCTATGGCACGCCCCGCTTGCACGTCGCCGCCGCCTTCCGGCCCGAACGCGAGATACCAGCCGGAACCGCTGTGGTTCTCGGACGTGGGCGCGTAATCGCTCTGCTGGTAGCGGCGGGCCTTGTACCTCGCTTCCTCGCCGGGCAACAGTTGCTGTGCATGTGTCAGTTCCAGCCCCAAGGTGACCACGCCGTCACCGACAGGCACCGTGTAGTCATGCCGCAGCAACGCGCTGAGGTTCGGCCGCAGCATGCCTTCGCTGGTGTAATGGTCATAGAGAAGCCCCGCCATGGTGCTGGAATCCAAGCCCGGCACGCGCGCTACCGTCCGATTACCCAGGTCCGGGGCGGCGCCCTTCGGGAACCGCTTAGACGCGAGCGCGGACCAGTACTGAACGGCCGCCGCGGCAGGCATCGCCCATGGGTGAAGGTTGTCGATCAGCTCCTTCGGAGCGATGGAGTGGTGGCTGCTCTGGGGAGGCCTCCCGGCGTCGACGGCGTTCTCCCACCGCGCATAGGTTCCGATCGCGGCCGGCTGGCCCGGCGTCAGGGCGGCGACCGCGACCCCGGTCGTCAGATGCCGGGGTACGAGCAGGCGCACTTCACCGGCCAACTGGCTGCCCGAGTCTGCCGAGCTGTCCTCGTACCACGTCCAGCGGCGGTGGCTCTGCCAGAAATCGGCTACGGCGGCGGCGTCGAAGGGCAGGCTCATCGCGAGCAGCATCCTCTTGCCGAGCTTCGCAAGAGCATCGAGGAAGGCGGGCGGTTCGGTGCTCATCCCGATCTCGATCCGGAAGTCGAGCCCGTGTGTGAACTCGTGGGACGCCTCCTTGCTGGACACCCGGTAGATGTCCTTGACCTCACGAACGTCTTCCGATTCACGGCCCTTCCCGTACCCGTATCCGCCGCCGGCCTCCAGTCCGCCATGGCGGTGGCCGGAACCGGCGCGGACTCGGACGTCGAGGCCGCCGCGCAGTCTGTCGGAGACGGAGCGCGAGGCCGAGTCCTCGGTCACGCCCTCGTCCCGCAGCGTCAGCGAGACATCCGGACGCGGCCGGTCCGTGTGGGCGGTCCGGATGTCGGCGGTGACCCGCACCCACAGGTAACGGGTGGTCCCCAGCAGGCCCGGGATCGGCAGCCAGCGACGCACTCCGGACCCGCGCAGGGCCCGGAATTGGGACTCCAGACCGCTTGTCGCGTATGTCGCGGTGAGCGAGCGATGCAGCAGGTTGGGCCTGCGTTCGCCCTCCGGGCTCTCCCGAAGGACGCCGCGCTTCAGCAGCTGTCGCTCGATCTCGGGGAGCACCTGGTCGGCGCGCAGCCTTTCGGTGTGCGCGACGCCTTCCAATATCTCCGGGTGGACCAAGGCCCGGGAGGGCTCAGACTGGCTTGGCTGCTCATCAGGAAGGAGCCATGGAACCAGGTCTTCCATCCGGCGCTGCGGGATCAGCATCTCCAGGACATTCTCGAAGGTGAGGTATCGGGTCTCTTCGACCATCTCGTCGTCCCACCAGCGCAGGGCGGTGACCTGGAAGACGGCGTCGCTGCGCACGGTGTGGGCGTCCCACCGGTAAGTCGCCCTGCTGATCTGGATGTCGCCGTGTTTGCCGCTCTTGCCGGATTCCCAGTGGCGTTCACCACTCGCGAGGAGCAGGGCCGTCGCACGTCCCCCGATGCCGCCCTCGCTGCTGTCTCCGTGCGTGTTCGGCGCGCCGTGTGGCGCGCCGTCGTCTCCGTACTCGTCACTTGCGTTGGAGGCAGCCTCCGCGCCGAAACGAATCTGTGGGCCGCCTGCGGCCAGCGCACTGAGTACCTTGCGGGTGTTGTTGCCGGGCCGGTGGTGGCTGGTCGCCTGGAGGTAGTGCTCGATCTCCACGTCGCCGCCGACCGTGACCGACTTGACCGGATTGTGCGCGAACAGCCTTATTCGGACAGCCTGCTTGAATCCGTCGCGCACCGGCAGCTCGAACTCGTGGCCGTACGGCCCCACCAGGAGAGCGAACTGGTTCGCCAGTTCGGCGGGGGTGGTGGCGTGGCGGATCTCAGCGGGCCAGTTGAGTGGGTTGTCGGCCCACGCCTTCGCTTCTTGTGCGGGCACCCGATTGACCTGGGCGTGCAGCAGGGCGGCTAGGCGGCTCAGTTGGGACATGACGAGGAATACCGGGTAAACGCCGGACGATCCGCCGACGGCGAAGTCCACCGCGAGGCGCGCGGGCTCGGGCAGGCTCCTGGCCAGTCGCGAGAGGCGGCCCGCTGACCTGGCTTCGGGCGCAGTGACCGAGGTGGCGGGGACGTGCTCGTGCGGGACGGCGACGGCGGCGACGACCTCGTCCGGCTTGTCGATCCACCATGTGTCAGCCGGACCCTCTCGCTCAGGATCAGGGCGGATCGTCAGTTCGTACACGATGTTGTAAACGTGCTCGTCGACGCTTGTCGCTGTTTCGGTGCGCCGATACAGCTTTGCTCCGTTGGACAGTTCGTCCGCACGGGTCTTGCCATAGTCCCCGGATGCCTGGAAGGCGCCGGCTTGGAACTTGAACCACTTGCCGATCCCGAATCGTGCGGCGCCGCCGGCGCCGAGGCGTGCGTCCCAGCCTGTCTTTCGGTTCCCGGCCACGGTGGCTCCGGCGGCGGCACGGGCGTTGACGGTCATGTCATAGCTCTCTCCGGCGATCCGCTCCAGCAGGATGCCGCGCGCGTAAAGCTGGTAGGAGCGCCCGGCGAGCTTGACGGTGTGGGAGATCCCGGAAAGCAGGTGGGACAGGTCGGACTCCAGTGCGGGTCGGCCGAAGAACAGAGCCAGGTCGCGGTCGGTCGACGACCAGTCAGCCTTGGCCCCCGCGCTGCCGGCCTGCTCGGCGAGGGCGGCCCGCAACTGGTCGTGGACGAGCTCAGAGCCGGGGAGGTCGGTGAGCATGCCGAAGCCCTGGCCGCGGCGTGACGCGAGGGCCAGCGGCTCTCTCGGGTGCGGGACGGGCAGTTTGGCGTCCAGACGTGCGGGCCGAACAGTGTTCCGGACCAGGGCGGCTCCGGATTCGCGCAGCAGCGCCCGTACCCAGCGGCCCGACTCAACAGGGCCGGGCAGTTGCGGGCCGCGCGGCGGAACGGGCGCGACGCCGGGACCGGCCGCGGTCTCGGTCTCGATTACGGCGGTGTGGCGGGCGGCGGCGCCGAAGACGCGCTCCTCAAAGCCCGCAGCCTCCCGCACGGGCACGCCGATATCCGAATCCACGACGCTCTCCACAGCGGGGATGCGGTGTGTCGTGGACTCGGTGGCCACGGTCACCTTCAACCGAGCCCAGTATCTGGCTTGATCGGATCGCGCGTTGAGCACGGTGTGCACCAGGCCCTGCCGGTGCAGCGAGTGTCCGGAGGAGCGGCTGGTACCCACGGTCCCCCCCAGCAGCGGGTACATGGACATGACCGCACCGGGGTCCGCATGGGCGGCCAGGTTCAGCCCGAGGCCGAGGAACGCGCTGGTCCCGCCCGCCTTCTTCTCCTCATTGGACAGCCCCCCACCGAGATCGTCGCGGACTGCCACCTCCGGGGTGATGCCTACGTACTGGGCAGCCTCGATCTCCGCGCGGACCGAGAAGTGGCCCTGGAACCTCTTGGTGCGGATGAACCCCGAACGGATGGGGTTGGTGACGTCGCCGGACGTCAGCATCCACCGGCTGCGGGCGATCGCGGTCTTCTCGTTGACCGTGGCCTGCAATTCCTCGACGACCTCCAGGGCGGCGCGCGCGGGGAGGCCACCGGAGCGCAGCTCTCGCTGGACGCCGGCGACGACGGGGGTGATGTCCACGGCATTGAGCGTGAGCCTCGCCTTGGGTGTACGCATGGGCGAGCTGCTCTGCGGCGCGGCCGGAAGGCGCGGCTCCGGGTCGTGTGGGCGCGGCGCTCCGGGCGTGGTGTACACGGACGGCAGTTCGACGCCCAGCGCGCGGGGGGTGATCACGCCGTGTTCGCGCTCCACGCCGTCGATGAACACCCTGACCTTGACATCCGCTTCAAAAGCCGTGCTGTCGGCGATGAACAGCTTCCGTCCGGAGATGACGTTACGGTTCCATTTCCTGGCCCGCTTCTCGGAGGCGCTGCCGCCGAAGTGCGGTGCGCCGAGCAGGACCCACGACACGGCCCGCGAAGCCACCTCTATGGCAGTGAACAGGACAGACTGGAAAGCGCGAGAGACCTCGTGCCAGGTCTCGCCACCGGTGCTGGTCGCGGCGAAGGCCACGTTGTAGGAGCGTACGGCGTCGGGGGCCGTGTCCGTGGTGGGTCGGGGTCGGGTGCCGCGCAGCACGGGGCGCAGCCACACCAGCCGCCCCCCGGCGACCAACATTCGGCCCTTGGCGAGCAGCGTGTCCCAGGTCGCGGGGTCGGAGGTGAGCAGCAGGTCGCGCAGGGCGGCCTCGATGTCGGGGAACAGCGCGGCATCCGGGTCGTTTGGTCCGGAACGCAGCCCGTCGATGATCTGCCTGGCCCAGGCGGCGGCCGTCTCGGTGACGCCCGGGTGCGGCCCGTTCGCCGCGGACTGCGCGGCTGCGACCGCGCCGACGGGTTCGGGCATGTCCGCCCGGTCCACGCTTGCGTGGCCGAGTGCGTCACGGTCCAGATACCAGGGGGCCTGTGAGGCGCCGCCCGGCTCCTGTGCGGCGGGCCGGTCCTCTTCGGCAGGCTGGTTCTGTGCCGTGGGCTGATCGGGGTCGGTCTGCCGGCTGCCGGTCGGGGCGGGGTCGACGGAGGCGTTGCTTTCCGTCAGGGGCTCGGGGGCGGTGGTGTCGGGTCCGGTTCCGCCGATTCCTGGTCCCTGCGGCCCGGGGCCGCCTTCGCCTGAACCGTCGGTGCCGGGACCGGAGGCGTCGGGGCCCTTCGAACCGTGTCCCTCGTCTGGTGAACCGGTGTCTCCGGGACCGCCGTCGTCGGGGCCTTCACGTCCGGGACCGTCGGGGCCCGGGCTGCCCTTCTCGCGAACCCAGAGGTGTTTGTAGCGCAGTCCGGTCAACTCGTCCTGCCGCTCCTCGCTGCGAAGGACTTCCAACATCACGTCATCCGCGTAGCGCACCTGACCAGAATCAGCGAGGTCCGAGAAAGCAGAGATATCCCTGGCCGAGGAGTCGGCCACCTCCACCAGCACCAGGTGGTGGCCACCAGACCGGGGCCTGCCCGCGGCCATCGCGTCGAGCACTGCTCGCTGGCCGAGCGACACGGGCTGGAACTGGGGAACGCTGACCGTGTCCGGGGCGGCGGCACCGTCCAGCGAGCCGGGCACCCACATCCCCCACCACACTGGTGCGGCAACGGCCGGAAGCCCGCGCAGCGCTTGTGCGGCCATCGCAAGGTGCGCAGGGATCTGAGTCTGGAGCGTGTCGACGAGCTCATCGGCCCGCCGCAGCAGGGCCGTGACGGCGGGGTCCGTATCAGTGAGCGTGCCCTCAGCAGCCAGTGCCGCCCTGCTCTGCTCAGCCTGGCTCTGGAAGGCAGAGTCCCGCATCAGCAACGCGGGGAATGTCCCTCCGGCGCCAATCCCGCCCAGTATCGCGGAACGGATCTCCTCGGCCAGCAGTTCCCGGCCTCGCCCACCGCCGGTAAACCTCGCGTCGAGCAACTGGAAGTCCGAGCCGGCCAACAGAGGCAAGGCAACAGCCTCGTAGCTCGGCAGGCCCTGGCCGTCAGGGGTCGGGACGGCCAGAGGAGCCATGAGTTTCTCGTACGCCGCCAAGTGCGGCGGAACCAGCCGGTCAAGCAACTCGCCTGGGTTCAACGAACGTGGGGAATAGACCCGGTCCGCCCACTCGTACAGGTGCGCAGCGTCGCCAGACACGGCCGCCGAGGCCGCCACTGGCAGTTCACTGGAGAACGCCACGTCGGCGTACATCAACACGAAGTATAGCGATGCCGTGTTGTCGGGCAGCAGCCACGCAGCAACTGCGCGCACGAACGCCGCCCTGCCCTTGACGGGAGTGAACTCAAGGAGCCGACCGTAGGCTTTGAAGAGGTCGTAGGCCAGCCGCTGCTGGTCCTCGATGTTGTCGAAGCCGCGCTCGCCACGGTACAGCCCGACCGTCTCGGGGCTCAGCGGCGTCACGTTGCTGCGCTGCTCTGGGCTCTCGCCCAGAAGGCCAAGCGACACGGCCGTCATCAACTCGTCCAGCGTCACGCCCGAGTTCTCGTCCAGGAGGCGGTTGAACGCGGCCTGATAGTCGAACGTGCCCGGGCGGTCGGGGGCGAAGAACTTCCGGCTGGCCGCCTCCGGGCCGCCCAAGATGTTCCGGTGGGCGTTGAAGATCCAGATGATGACCTCCCTGACGTCCCTGAGTGTGCGCGGGTCGGCGGCGAGCACGCGACCGAGTGCGTCCTCATACCGCTTGGCCAAGTCCGGCCATTCCGGGGCGGAGTACACACTGGCCCACGCCGACTGGCGTGCCGGGATTGTGGGCGACTGGCCAGCAGACCCGGTCTGCTCTCCGGGGCGGCCTACCTGCCATGTCGGCTTGGGCCCGTAGGGACCCTGGTGCAGCAATAGGCGCAGTTGCCCATTCTTGTCATTGGAACCCACCCGCACAGGCGGTCCATAGGCGACGTGGCCGGCGCGGTCTGCTATCTGCTGGATGCCCGGCCCAGCGCCCAGGTCGCACGCCTCAAGCACGAGCTCCGTCTCAGGCGGTACCTGCTGATCGCGCAGTACGTTCCGAAGGTAGATGCCCACCTCGTGGGGGCTGGTCGTTCTCAGACCCGCAGGAGAGACGGTGTGTAGGGAAGCGGGTGCACCGTGCGCGGAGAAGTGGTAGGCATTCTGGCCCCACAGCACCAGTTCATCGGGCTCGGTACTGTAGTCAGTTCCGCCGCCGGGCACACGCCGATAGGTATTGTAATTCCGCACCTTGGAGACATTGCGGAGCGGCCGCCCTGCAACGAGCCATTCTCGCTCGTTGAAACTGGTCTCGCCGATCTGGCGGCCGTCGCTGACGATGGGCCGCGTAATGATCTCCCGCTGCCACAGCTGCTGGGCCAGCGGGGAGGCCACCTCACGGACCTTTATGTAGGCATACGGCTGCCCACTCGCATCCAGACGCTCCTCCCGCGCGACGACCTCGACGGTCACCGGCGCGGCATAGCGCACCGTGCCCTCACCCGGAACCCGGGAGAACGGGGAGATGTCACGGCCAGTGGCAGTCTCAACCTCCCACACCACCGGGTGGCCGCCTACCCCCGGCGCAAGCGCCTGGGCGCGCGCGGTCTCGAAACGGGTCGTCGCCCAGTGAAAGCGCGGCAGGGTGACACGCGTGCCCACATCCGAGGTACCCGCCTCCTGGCTACTCCAGTACACGGCAGAAGCGACGGGCGGCATCATGGCCAGAGCCTCGGCCGCCATCTCCCGATGCTCCCCCAGCTCTCCCAAGAGCCCTTCGGCCAACAGTTGCTCGGCACGTTCCGTCAGCGCTCGTCGAAGCTCGGACAAGTGCGGAGCCAGCGTCCGACCGGCCCCCCACATGGCAGCAGACCACTGGCCCAAGGCGAGGAATTCCTCAACCTGACCGGTCAGCTCCCGGAACTGCTCGTCGTGTAGAAACAGCAGCGGCAGCAAGGCCCGGAAGTCCCTTTCCGGTGCGTGCTGAGCCGCCGCGAAAGCGTCCTCGACCACCATGCGTGCCCGCACCCTGAGCAGCCGCATGCCCTCCTCACTGCGACCGAACCGTTCGTCGAGAAGCTGGGCATCGGGACCACTCACCAAATACAGCGCGGGAGCATAAGCCGCTTTGGCATTGTAGAGAAGCCGGATATCTCCATAGCCCAACAACCAGTCGTGCCGGGCCTGGCGCCGATCGCGCCAGACACGATAGAACGGCGGCGGCACCGGCCCGCGGGAACCTTCGACACCCGGCAGGCGGTGCATCTGTGCGATCGCTCCCGCATCAACGCCTTCGCCGGTGACGTCCGAGGTCAACCACGCCGTCCTGTCCAAGTACATCCGCTGGTGCGGCGGTGTGAGCGGCTCCTGGAGCGCCTTTCGTTCGTCAGCGGTGATCCGCTGCTGGACGCCTTCCTCCCGCAGCAGCCCGCGTGGGTCGAGGTTGCCGTCCGCCCAGCCGTGCAGGCCCGCGGCGTCGATCCGGGAGAGGTCCGGTACGGTCGCGTCCAGCATTCCGGCCTGGTGTGACGCCTCGAGGATGTCGAACAGGGAGTGCTCGCCCGACGGCAGCAGCCAGCCCATCAACGCCTGACGGAACAGCAGCTGATCACTGTCTGGCACGTTCAGCCACTGATGGGCTGCGAGCAGCCACTCGACCTTGGTCGCCGGGCGCTGCCCGACGAGGAAGCCGCGCCGGTCGCGCATCTCCGCCAGCCAAGCCGCGTCACGCTGCCTCGCCGGCTCGGGGCCGGACGAAATGAGGGATCCGGTGCGGATGCGGCTCCCTCGGCGCCGCGAGGACCACCAACGGCGCACGGTGGCGGGTAGAGCGGTGATGTACCTAGTCACCCGCCGCCATTGCACCCATGGCCGCTTCTCGCGTTCGCTGAGCAGACTGCTCAACGTGTACTGCCCGGACGGGTTGGCGTACGCGGCGCTGGCGAATGCCGTCATCAGCTCAGACAAGCTCGCGTCCGAGTCCTGATCCAGCAGCCTGCTCATCGCCCTCCGTGCGGCGGCCTCCTGGTGCTCGGGGAAGAACGCGCGGCGGGCCTTGACCTTCCCGTGATGGGACGCCAGGTACGTGTACAAGCGGTCGACGGCGGCACGCGCATGCTGGATGACCACCGGGTCGGCGGCCAGGACCCGGCCGATCGCCTTCTCATGCTCCTCGCTGTACTGCTGCCATTGCGGGCTGCCGTAGTACGCGCCGAAGCGCGGGGCGAACGTCTCCTCCGGGAGGCTCGTGGGCTGCGACTGAGCGGATTCGGCGTCCGAGGACGAGACGGCGGAGCCGGGAGAGCCCACGGATGCCTTGGGGCCATGCGTCGTCCCGAGGAGCACCTCTGCAGCCTCGTCTCCGAGCGTGCGCGGCGCGGGCGGGGCGGGCGGGTTGTGGACCTCGAGGTCGGCGTTACGGGCCTCGATGCCGGTGCTGTCGTTGCTGTCCAGTGCACTTATGCCGGCGGCGGCCTCCGGTTCAGCGGGCCGGTCGAGCTGGAGTTCCTCGGCGGGTGGCGCGACAGCCTTGTCCTGAGCGGACGCGTCCTGGTTGGGAGTGGAATTCCAGCTGTGCGTGGGGAACATAGCCGAGGGCACGGCGTCCTGGCCCGAACGGTCGAAGCCGGGGGCGGCGCTGTCGGTGCCGGAGCCGTCGCTGTCGGGACCGGAGGCGTCAGGGCCCTCGTATGGTGAACCGCCGTCGCCGGGACCCTCGTCTCCCGAACCGTCGGGGCCAGGGCGGCCCTTCTCGCGAACCCAGAGGTGTTCGTAAGTCAGGCCGGTCAGCGTGTCCTGCCGCAGCTCGCGGCGGAGGACGTCCAGCACCGCGTCGTCCGCGTAACGCGCTTGACCCGGACCGGTGAGGTTCGAGAAGTCGGGAATGACCCTAGCTGAGGAGTCGGCCACCTCCACCAGCACGAAGTGGTGGTCACCAGTCCGGGGCCCGCCCGCGGCCATGGTCTCGAGCGCTGTTCGCTGGTCGAGCGACACTGGCCGGAACCGGGGAACGCTGATCGCGTCCGGGGCGGCGGCGTCACCGTCCAGCGCGCCGGGTACCCAGGTACCCCACCACACCGGCGCGGCCACGGCCGGAAGCGCGCGCAGCGCCCGCGCCGCCATCGCGAGGTGCGCGGGGATCTGAGCCTGGACGGTGTCGACGAGCTCAGCGGCGCGCCGCAGCAGCGCCGTGACGGCGGGGCCCGTATTAGTGAGCGTTCCCTCAGCAGCCAGTGCAGCCCTGATCTGATCGGCCTGGCTCTGGAAGGCGGAGTCCCTCATCAGCAGCGCGGGCCATGTCCCGCCGTTGGCCGTCCCGCTCAGCACGGCGGAACGGATCGCGTCGGCCAGCCGCTCCCGGCCTCGCGCACCGCCGGTAAACCTCGCGTCCAGCAGTTGGGAGTCCGAGCCGGCCAACAGACGCAGGGCCGCCGCCTCGTGGCCCGGAAGGACCTGGCCGTCGGTGGCCGGGAGAGCAGCCGGAGCCATCAGCTTCTCGTATGCCGCCAGGTGCGGCGGCGTCAACCGGTCAAGCAGCTCACCCGGGTTCAACAAGCGGGGGGCGTAGACCTGGTCCGCCCACTCATACAGGTGCGCCGCGTCGGCGACCACGGCTGCCGAGGCCGCCGCCGCCTGCTTCTCTCGGAACGCCTTGTCGGCGGCGTCCATCACGGCGTACAGCGATGCGGTGTTGTCGGGCAGCAGCCATGCCGTGACCGCGCGCACGAACGCCGCCCTGCCCCTGACGGGGGCGTACTCAAGGAGCCGCCCGTAGGCGGTGAAGAGGGAGCGAGAGAGCCAGTCCTTTTCCCAAATGAGCGTGAAGCCACGCTCGTCCCGGTGTTCCTCGAGGACGTCGTCGCTCAGCGGTCCGGTCTCGCTGCGCAAGTCCGGGCTCCTCCCCAGAAGCCCGTGGCTCACCGCCGTCATCAGCTCGTGCAGCGTCACGCCCGAGTTCTCGTCCAGCAGGCGGTCAAAGGCGGCCGGATAGTCGAACGTGTCCGGGACATCGGGGGCGAAGAACTTCTTTTTGGCCTCGTCCGGGCCCCCGAACGTGCTCGAGTGGGCGTCGAAGAGCCAGCGGATGACGTTCCTGGCATCCCCGAGCGTGCGCGGGTCGGCGGCGAGCACGCGACCGAGCGCGTCCTCGTACCGCCGAGCCACGTCCGGCCAATCCGAGGTGATGTACACCCCTGCCCACGCCGACTGGGCTACAGAGCCTGTGGGCACCTGACGGGCAGTCGCGGCCTGCTGTCCAGGGCGGCGGACCTGCCATGTCGGCTTGGGCTCGTACGGGCTGTGGTGCAACGCCAAGCGGGGGAGCCCATTCCCGCTGGTCAGTTCCAGCAGATCGGGTGATCCATAGGTGACGCGGCCAGCGCGGTCGGCTATCCGCTGGATACCCCGCCCGCTGCCCACATCGCACGTCTGAAGCACCAGCTCGGTCTCAGGCGGCACCTGCTGATCGCGCAGCACATTGCCGATGTAGGAGCCCACCTCGTGGGCACTGACGTGTCGCAGACCCGCGGGCGAGACGGTGACGAGGTGCGCGGGATAGCCGTGGGCGGAGAAGTGGTGGACGTTCTTGCCCCAGGGAAGCGCCTCGGCGGGGTCGCCGCTGTAGTCAGACTCGCCGTCGGGCCGGAGCGAGAAGGTGGTGTACGTCCGGGTACTGGGGAGATTCTGGAGCCGCTGCCCGAAAGAAGCCCATTCCCGCTCGGTGAGGCTGGCCTCACCGATCCGGCGGCCGTCGCTGACGATGGGCCGGCTGATGATCTCCCGCTGCCACAGCTGCCGGGGCAGCGATGCGGCGACCTCACGGACCCTTACGTGGGCATACGGCTGCCCGCTCGCGTCGAGACGTGTCTCGCGCTCGACGACCTCGTAGGTCACCGGCTCGGCATAGCGGACCGTGCCCTCGCCAGGAACGCGGGAGAACGGAGAGATGTCACGGCCCGTGGCACGCTCCACCTCCCACACCACCGGGTGGCCGTCCACGCCGCGCCCAAGCGCCTGGGCGCGCGCGGTCTCGAAACGGGTCGTCGCCCAGTGAAAGCGCGGCAGGGCCAGATGTGCACCCTTGGCCGGGATGTCCGCGTCCTGGCTGGTCCAGTAGACGGTGGACGCAACGGGCGGCATCATGCCCAGCGCCTCGGCCGCCATCTCCCGATGCTCCCCCAGCTCTCCCAAAAGCGTCTCGGTCAGCTCTTCGGCGCGCTTCGTCAGGTCCGACCGGAGCTCCGACAGCGCAGTCCCCGGTCCCCCGGACGTCGTCCGGTCGACAAATTCCTCGACCTGACGGGCCAGTTCCCGGAACCGCTCGTCGCGCAGGAACAGCAGTGGCAGCAAGGACCGGAAGTCTGTCTCTGATGGCCGGTCAGCCGCCGCGAAGGCGGCCTCGACCACCTCGCGTGCCCGCTCCTTCAGCAGCCATGCGCCTTCCTCGCCGTCGCCGAGCCGCTCATCGAGCAGCCGTGCGTCGGAGCCGCTGACCAGGTACAGCGCGGGGACATGGGCCGTTTTGGCGTTCTGGAGAAGCTGGATGGCGTCGTGGTGGAGCAACCAGTCGTGCAGGGCCTCGCGCCTCTTGCGCCAGACAGGGTGGAACGGCGGTGGCACCGGCCCGCGGAAACCTTCGACACCGGGCTGGCCGATCATCCGGACAAGGGCGTCTGACCCCGCGCCTTCCCCGGTGACCTGCGGAGTCAACCACGTCGTTCTGTCCAAGTACATCCGCTGGTGCGGCAGGGTGAGCGACTTCTCGAGCGCTTTCCTTCCATCGGTGTTGATCCACCGCCGGACGCCTGGCTCAGACAGCAGCCCGCGTGGGTCGAGGTTGCCGTCCGCCCAGCCGTGCAGGCCCGCGGCGTCGATCCGGGAGAGGTCCGGTTCGGTCGCGTCCAGCATTCCGGCCTGGTGTGACGCCTCGAGGATGTCGAACAGAGAGTGTTCGCCCGAGGGCAGCAGCCAGCCCATCAACGCCTGGCGGAACAGCAGCCGATCGCTGTCTGTCATGTTCAGCCAGTGTTGGGCTGCGAGCAGCCACTCGACGTTGGTCGCCGGGCGCTGCCCGACGAGGAAGCCGCGCTGGTCGCGCATCTTCGCCAGCCAAGCGGCGTCACGCTGCCCGGCCGGCTCGGGGCCGGACGGAATGAGGGATCCGGTGCGGATGCGGCTCCCTCGGCGCCGCGAGGACCACCAGTTGTGCATGGTGGACGGCAGGGCGGTGACGAGCCTGATCGCCCGCCGCCATCGTGCCCGCGGCCGACTCTCGCGTGCGCTCAGCAGACTGTTCAGCGTGTACTGCCCGGACGGGTTGGCGTACGCGGCGCTGGCGAGTGCCGTCATCAGTTCAGACAAGCTCGCGTCCGAGTCCTGATCCAGCAGCCTGAGCATCGCCTTCCGTGCGGCGGCCTCCTGGTGCGTGGGGAAGAACGCGCGGCGGGCCTTGACCTTCCCGTGGTGGGAGGTCAGGTACGTGTACAAGCGGTCGACGGCGGCACGCGCATGCTGGATGACCACCGGGTCGGCGGCCAGGACCCGGCCGATCGCCTTCTCATGCTCCTCGCTGTACTGCTGCCATTGCGGGCTGCCGTAGTACGCGCCGAAGCGCGGGGCGAACGTCTCCTCCGGGAGGCTCGTGGGCCGCGACTGGGTTGAGTCGGTGTCCGAGGAGGACACGGCGGAGCTTCCGCGAAGGTTCGCGGATCCGACGGGTGCTTCCACGAGCTGGAGGATCGGCGGGAGGTCTGCCCACGCGGCGGGGGCCGGGAGCGGGTTGAACTCGTCGTTGTCGTACAGCACGCCGCCGCGTAGATCGGTGGCGATGGCGCGGAAACCCGTACCGCTGTAGGTCCTTTCCCGCAGCACGCTCCCGTCGCCGTCGGTGAAGGACAGTGCTACGGCGTCGGATTCGGGCTGGTGGACCACCGTGATGATCAGCGGGATCGCGGTCTCCGGCCTGGTCACCACGAAACGCCTGGTCAAGCCGGACTCGTCTGCAGTCTCTTGGACATGGGCGTTCCCCAGGTCAGGCCCGCGTCGCAGCGAGTCCTGCCGGAACGCCGTACTGAAGTCCTCGAACGCTATCTGCGACGGGAGACCGGACCACTCCTCGCGGATCAGTTCCTCGAAACGGTCGGGGTGGATGGCCTCGGCCCGGACCGGGATGATCCTGATGCCGTTCTCCATGCGCGGTTCTCCGGCACGGACGAGCACGGTCGGGGAGAGTGTGGCTTCCCATTGGCTCTGGTTGAATGCCGGCGCGTCCGTCTCGGTCGGCTCGTACTGCCCGGGGTAGGCCATGGCGAGCTTGCCGTGGTCCGCGGGGACGTCGATCTCGAAGATCACACGGTTGTCTGCGATCGCGCCCCGCGCCCACTCAGCCTGGAAGTCGTAGTTGTTGGAGGTGGAGATGGGCAGCCGCTCGACGAACCGGTCAGCCTGCTGGCTCTCCGGGTCCATGGACAGGCCCCGGTAGACGGTGACGTTCTGATTGCGCCCTTCGAAGAGCAGATCCCGCGTCACCTCGTGGAAGTGACGCACTTTGTCCACCAGCGTGCCGTCAGCCAGAGCGGTCGGGTTCACGAAGCCGCCGTAGCCCTTCTTCGACGTAAAGGCCCCACCGATGACATCGCGCATGAGGTCGGCCACCCGCTTGTCGTTCACCGCCGCGAGCAGATGCGTTCTGGACAGCTCGACCGAGGCTGCCCAGCGCTCGATCGCCTCTTCGCCCAACCTGGCGGGCAGCGCCGGACGTTCCGTCACGCGCGCTGGCGCCGCCGCCTCAGAGCGTGGTTGGAACACGCCTGCTCGGTCGTAGACCTGACGCCCCTCCGGGGAGGCAACGACGTACTCCTCGCCCACCTTCACAGGCCAGTGGTGTTCTTCGGCGTCACGCAGCGGATGGGCCTGGACGTCGCCGAGCCGGTGCTGGACGGTGAGGGTTTCGCCATCGAACGGCCCGCTAGAGAGAACAACCGTCTCCCCCGCCAGGGACGATCGCCCGCCGAAGCCCACGGAGAACGTCCACGTGTGCACGGGGGCGTCCCCGGCCGAGCCGAGCTTGGACACGCGGATGAGACGCGTACGGCCCTCGGCCACGGACTCCACCCGGTACCTGTCCGGATCCATGCCCGCGCCCAGGACCTCCGGCTGCCCGTTGCGAGGCGCGTGCAGCCGCACGCCGTCCTCGCCCGGCAAATCCGCCAGGTAACGGGCGTCAGGACTTTTCCGGCCCCCGGCCTGAGACTCCTTGGGGTCGGGCACCGCCCCGAGAAGCGCGGCAGCGACCGAGTCCGCGGTGCCACGCGGCTTCGACCCGGCGGACGACTCAGACGGAGCGGGCACCTCAGACGGGGCGGCCGGCTTCGGAGCGTCGGGGTGGGCGTTCCCGGCGACGTCGACGGCAGGGGTAGCGGGGGTAGCGGGGGTAGCGGGGGTAGCGGGGGTAGCGGGGGTAGCGGGAGGAGTGAATCCGAGGTAGGCGCCTATGGCCGTGAGATCCACAGGGTCGAAGCCGCGCTGCTCGGGTGTGATGTTGAACTCCGCCAGTGCCTCGTCTTTCGTGTCCGGCTTGCCGCCCACTTGGTCGCCGTGGACCTCCCGCCAGGGGATGGCGCTCTCGTTGCCGGTCCTGGTCGCCATGGCGACCACCCACTGGCCGGTCAGAGTCGGTACCTTGTTGAGCGTGATCCGGCTGTAGCCGATGGGCTTGTGCCAGGGCTCCAGGCGACCGGCCTGGCGGTTGCCCACCTCTTCGAGGTAACGCACCTGGTGGCCGATCAGGGCGTATGCCTCCAGGTTGCCGCTTCGAAACCCAAGGTGCTTGAGGTCGCCGTCGGCGGCTTGGGAGAGGTGGTCGAAGAGCTGGAACTGGTCCTGGCGGCTGCCGCCGGGGAAGCGCGTTTGCCAGTCGCCGTCGCTCCAGAACTCCGAAAGGTCGTGCACGTTCGGATAGCGGAGGGCCAGCAACGCCACCGCGTCGTCGGGTACCCGGTCGCCCGTGATGATCACGGAAGTTTCGTGTGGCAGGCGGTCGATGATCTGCCGCAGCCCCGCCACGCTGGTGTCGTGCTGCGGGTGCGCTCCCCCTTGCTTGCCGCTCCGCCGCGACCACAACACGACGTGCGGCCCGGTCTCCCGGATTCCGTGCGCCGCAAGGAACTCGCGCACCCGTTCGGTGCGGGGCTGGTCCAGTCCCCATGCGGTCCGCACCTTCGCGCGTTCGTGGCCCTGGTTGCCCCACCGGTCCACGACCTGGCTGGAGGCGTACGACACTGGCTTCTGGAAGCGGACGCTGCGCAGCCCCACCGGCAGGGTCGGGGTCATGGTGTCGTACGGCAGCGCCTGGGAGCCGTAGGCGGTCGCAGTGTACAGGGTGTGCGGCTTGTCGACGTGGAGGCTGTGGACACGCTCTTCTTGCGCACGCAGCTCGTTGTCCCGCTGGGCGGTGATCTCGCTCAGAGCGGCCTTGCGCACCTCGGGGGAGAGATCGGTGTTCGCCTTCAGCTTCTCCTGGAGCTTGGCGTACCGGCTGTGCACCGGTGCGGTCAGGGTCGTGCGGAGGAAGGAGCCGACCTGGTCGTGGTGGTGGGGGCCGGTCAGGACGCCGACGTGGAGCCTGGGGTTGAGTAGGAGGGCTGCGGCGAGGCCGAACATGTCGCCGGTGAAGTTGCCCGCCGTCAGCACCAGGGCGCGGAACGGACCGGGGCCGACGCGGAAGGTGTCGGCGAGATCGGTGAGCGTCTCGCGCAGCCGCTCGACGTCCTGCACGGTCGCACCGAAGTCGCGCCACCCGTTCTCCAGTGCCTGGCGAACCTTCTTATTCTTCGTCAGCTCGCCCAGTGCGTTGGCGAAGTGGGCTGTGAGCGTGTCCGCGGTGCCCGGCGCTCGCCCACGGTGGTGGGCGTCGCCGCGCCGGGGTTCCAGCTCGTCGGCGAGGAGCACATCACCGGCGGGCTGCCTGGCCATCGCCCAGAGCAGGTCGAAAAGGTCCTTGCGCCGCTTCGGTCCCGTTCGATCCGCCAGCGAGTGCGCCTTGTCGACAAGGGAGTCGGCCACGGTCGGCACGGTGATCCCGGCGACGTCCGTCGCATCGTCGTACGCGATGCTGCTCGGGCCGACGGTGACCTCGACCCCGTTGATCGTGCCGGTGAGTGCGCGGCCGTCCTTCGGGTCCTTGGACAGTGCGTTCGGGGGGCTGTCCGGGGGCGTGGGAAAGCGTTCGGCGATGGCCTGGTTGATGGTGACTGCGAACCCCGCTACATGGGGGGTGTGGAGGCGGAAGTCCAGGTCGGCCATCGGGCGCGGACTGTCGAACAGCACGTTGATCTGGGCGCCGCCGCCGAGCACGATGCGGTGGCCGAGGTCCCGCATGAGCGCGGTGAATTCCCGGCCCACCGTCAGCTTCGCCTGGTTGGCCGCGGCCGTGGCCTGCGGGTCGTACCCGAAGGGGGCCGGACCCGGCTGCGGTTGGGACGACGCCGGGGCGGCGGCCTGCGGAGGCGACTCCAGCCGCACTTCGCGGCTGAGGGTCCCCCGGTTGCCGTCGGCGTTGTAGGAGAACAGGAGCTTGTGCACGGCCCCTGCCTTGGCCTTGTCCTTCGGTTTGGCCTGGGCGATGAGCGCGGCGGTCTGCTCGATCACGCCGATCCGCTCTAGAACGAGGGACACTAGGTCACGGGTGCTTACGGTGTCGCCCTCGACCGTGATGATGAGCTTGTTGCCGTCGCCTTGGTCCTTGACCGTCTGATCCCAGCGCTTCTCGATGTCCTTGACCACCTCGGGCGAGGCGGTGATGGCGACCCTGCCCTGGGCCGGCGGATGGATCGGATCCAGATCCGTGGGGGGCAGAAGGCTCGCGTCGTCGGCCGGGGCGGCGGTGTCGGACCGGGCCGACAGGGGGTGGTCGTGGACGGCGGGACCGGAATCGGCGGTGTTCTCCACGGTCTTCAGGAGGTCCAGCGGCAGGATCGGGGCGGTCGCGCCGGTGTGGTCGGCCATGATCCCGGTGTGGTCGGTGCTCTCGGCAAGGCGTCGGAAGAGGGAATCGGGATCGTGGTAGGCGTCGATCGCACCTGTGTAGTGCAGCAGCTCGTGGAGGACGGTGGCCTCGTCGCGCTGCCGGGCTTCCGATGACGGGTCGGCGGTGGTGTGCAGACGCAGGTGGAGCTGGTCGGAGTCGGCGGGATCGGGTGTCCTGCTCAGCTCGATGGCTTCAGGGTGATCGGGGGCATGGGTGAGGGTGAGATCGATGTGGAGCTGGTCGCCGGAGCGAGGCAGCCACAGGCCGTTGTTGGCGTGCGTGTCCAGCAGCTCCCGTATCCGGTCCTGGAACGCCGGGAGGTCGTCCGGGGTGAAGCCCTCGCCGAAGCGCATGGGCAGGTGGAGGGAGAGGTTGCGCACCCAGCGGCCGTCGTCGGCCTGGATCCGGCGGATCCACATGCGGATCCGGGTGTCGCGCCCTGCCAGGACCCCGGGGGCCGTGCCCGGCTGCAGGGGGTCACGGGTCGGGTCGTAATGCTCCGTCCACAGCGCAGACGCTGGAGCAGCCGGCCTCCGGTCGTGCCACTGCTCCGGGCGGACCGGGCGGGGGCGGGCCGCTAGGTATTCGTCGCCGCGCTGATAGATGGTCGCCGCGCTGTGGAGGGGGGCGTTGCGGTCTCCGTGGCGGGTGAACTTGCCGTTCTCGTGGACGAGAACCACGTTGATCCCCTGCACGCGGGCGGCCGACTCGGCTGCCAGCGATGCCGTGTCGGAATTCCAGCGGCGGGCCGTGCGCAACTGGCTCTGGATCAGGGTCGCTTCCTGACGGCGGGTCGGCCGGAACGTGGCGGGCAGCCGTCCGCCGTTGCTCTTGAACTGGCGGCGCTGGTCGCGGTCGAGTACCACGTCTGCCGCGGTCAGCTCCTCCACGCTGAATGTGGCGCGCGGGTCCAGCCGGGCCGTCTCCGGCAGCGCCTGGGCCGCGACCAGTTCGCGAAGCCGGTCCGGGTCCAGGTAGCCGGGCGCGGCGGCGGCCAAAGCCGCGTAGAAGCGGTTGTCGTCTCCGGAGGGCGTGATCAGGTCGTAGACGGAACCGTCGGGGTCCGTCAGCCGTCGGGGGGCCTCGCCCGGCAAATCCGCCAGGTAACGGGCGTCAGGACTTTTCCGGCCCCCGGCCTGAGACTCCTTGAGGTCGGGCGCCGCCCCGAGGAGCGCGGCAGCGACCGAGTCCGCGACGGTGCTCGGGGTCGACCCGGCGGGCGGGTTCGGAGCGTCAGGGTCGGGGTAGCGCGGGGCGGACACGGTGCTTGAGGCCACCGCCGGCACGCTCTGGCCAGTGTCCACCTTCCGCCTCATCGGCGCTGGCTGGTTGGGGTCCGAGCCCATGTCTCGTTCTTGGTCCAACGCCTCCTTGCGGTTCTCGTACAGCACTTCCAGGGCGTGTTCGTCGGGGAACTTGCCGTCGCGTGCGACCTTCTCTCGCAGCTGGTCCTCGGTCAGGGGGTGGATGTTCCGGTACCGGTACAGGTCGTTGACATAGTCGAGTGCCGGATCGTGGTCGGGCAGTTCGTCCAGGGCGCGCTGCGCGCCCGTCATCATCTCGTGGAAGGTGTGATCCCCGCCTCGGGCCACTTCCGTCCCGTGCTGGAAGGGGGCGGGCAGCATGCTGCTGAGCGTGCCAAGCCTGACCAGCCCGAGATCCAGGTTCAGCCCCCAATGCTGGTTCATCAGCATCGCGATGCGCATAAACCGGTAAGTGGTGCCCGATATCCCCGTCTTGACCAAACCACCGGTGTCCTCGGACGCCGGGTGCAGATCCGCCCAGAGCGGCATGGTCATTCTGCTGGTCGCGTAGACCCACGGCAGATTCTCCTGGTCGCCGATGTGGTCCCGCTCCGCCTCGCTCAGCGGGGGCAGCACGTCGTCCACCGGAATCCCGGTGCCCAACTGCTCGGCGGCCTGCAAGTACGCCGCTTCCAGCTCCGGCAGCACCGGGATCTGATCCGACTGACCACTTTCCACGGCACGCGTTGCCGCCCTGTACCGCGCTTCGGCCTCCAAAAAGCGCACCCAGACGTCAGGCTTCCTGGTTCTGGGGTCCTGCCGGATCAGATACTGGTCCTTGATCCACTGCGGATCGCTCAGCCGGCCAACCCCGAGAAGGCGGGTGATCAGGTCGGTCATCACACCGTGGTAAAGGAAGGAAGTCCGCTCGCGCAGACTGCCGGACTCGGCCACACCCCGAAGCTTGTCCGGGTCGGTGCCGACCGCACCGGGGCCTGTCTCGGCACTGCCGAACAACCTCACGTCCAAGCCTGCGCTCACCGCGTGCTGCCACAAGGCGCGCGTCATCTTCCCGATCTCCTCGCGGACCTCCTCGAGCTCGATCAGATGAACGGCCAGGTTGTCCTCGAAGAACTCCGCCTCCTCCAGATAACGGATCCGGGAAAGAAGCCAGCCCGGTGCGTCGGGAGCCATGGCCAACGGCGACGTCCCGGCTGGATGCGGGTCGCTGAGGCCAGCGGCGTCGTCGTCCGCCGTATCCGCTGACGCCTCCGCGTCCTCAGCGGGGGTGGAGTTCCAGCCATGCTCCGGGAACATGGCTGCGGGCACGGTGTCCTGACCGTGACCGCCCGTCGCCCCGGTCTCGGCAACACGGATGTGCTCGTACTCCTGATTGGTATCAGGGTCGTAGCCCACCTGGCGGTCCAGGACCTGAAACTCCATGGCCTTCGGGTACATCACCGTTCCCGCGCCCGGGTCCGGCTGGAAGAGGGAGACATCCCGAGCGGAGGAGTCCACTACCTCGACCAGCACCGGGTGACCGTCGTCACGGCCCAGCATCAGCTCGGACCACATGGCCGCCCGCGCGGCCTCGGGGTTCAGAGTGGCTCGGTGGAATTCGGGAACGGTGATCCCGTCGAACCCGCCGTCCGGTGCGCTTGCGGCCGACCACGGCAACCCGCCCGGCGCCCACGTGTGCCAGGACACCGTGGTCCGCACAGGCGGCAGGGAGCGCAGCGCGGTGGCAGCCATGCTGCGGTGTGCGGCGAGCTGGCCGTGCAGCATGTCGGCCAGTTCCGTGCCCCGGCTGATCAGCAGCCTGCGGATGCCGTCCAGGACGGAGTCGTTCTCGTAGCCGCCCACGCGCGTGACCCTGGCCTGCTGCACCAGGCCGCCAAAGGTCGGATCGGCCAGCAGGGCCAGCGGGAAGGCGCTGTTGAGCTCCCCGGACCAGAACGCGCCCCTGATCAGCGAGCTGACCACATGGCGCAATCGCTGCGCGGAGGCGCCGGCGGTCTTCGCACGGCTGTCGAGCAGCGGGGCGTCGGGGCCACCGAACAGGTACAGGGTGGTGATCTGCTCGGCCGAGACCAGAGCGAGCGGGGAGCCGCCGTGCCGGACCATCCAGCTGCGCAGGGCGTGCTGCCTGGCCGTCCAGGACAGCGGGCCCCGGGGTGCGTCCGAGCGCTGGGGGGCGGGCGGCAAACCCTTTTCGGCATTGATCCAGTCCACTCCGGTGGCGAGTGCCTCGACGACGCTCGCCGGGATCGCGCCGTCGCCGGTCAGCTCCGTCGTCAGCCAGCGGGTGCTCTCGGCGTACATGGCCTGGTGCGGGGCGACCAGCCGGTCGCGCAATTCGGCGGGGGCGTAGTCGAGCGGCCTGAAGCGCCGGTCGGCCCACTCGTAAAGCTGGGCCGCGTCGCCCCACTGCAGGGCCTCTTCGACGGCAGAGCCGATCCCAGTCTGGACCAGCACCTCGACCATTTCGAACAAGGTGGTGCGGTTGCGGGGCAGGAACCAGGCGAGAACCGGCGGAACGATCTCGCGTACGTCCTCGTCTGTCACGCCCGGCAGTTCCTTGTAGAAGGCCAGGACCTCGGCGGCGTGCGCCGCCCTGTCATTGACGAGCAGCAAGCCCCGCTCGCGCATCTCCTGGTACCGCTCGCTGCCCTTGTCCACCGGTCCCGATGTGATGGGCGGGCCGCCGTGGAAGACGGCCGTGCCGAAGGCCGCCATCAGGAGCGGCAGTCCGGCGCCGGAGCGGTCGTCGAGCAGCGTATCCATGGCCGCTTTGGCTCTGCCGGCGCCCATGCCGGGCCGGACGAACCGCTGGTCGACGGTGTCCGTGAACTCGATGGAAAGCAAGTCACGCAGTTTTCGGACGCCTCGGCGGGCCGCGGCCACCACCTCGGCGTTCGCGGCGAGCGCCTGCCCGAGGGCGTCCTCGTAGCTCCTGGTGAGCTCCTCCCACCGCTCGGTGCCGTAGAACCCGCCGAACCCGCCGGTGTACGCGAAGAAGTCCCGAACGGCCTCGCGGGACGCCGCTCCGTCGTCGGCACGACGGGGCTCGAACCGCACCCACGTGGCGGCTGGGTCTCCACCGGCGACCGCCGCGACGGCCTGGCCTTCAGGCCCGAGCAACGGCCCGATGCCAGTTGTGCTCTTAGGGGCGTACACCACCATCGTGGACCGGTCCGCGACCCGCTGGGCCAGCGGCGCGGTGCCGCCGAGGCTCCTGCCCGTGGAGCAGGACGCCAGCACGATCTGGGTGCCGTGCGGAATGTGCGGGCCTGCGAGCAGCCGCGGCAGGTATAGGCCGAGATGCTCGCCGCTGACGGTCTTGCGGCCAAAGCGGGACGACACGTAGACCATGGCGCCGTCACTGTGGGCAGAGAAGAAGAAGACGCTTTGTCCTTGCCAGGGTACGGAGTACGGACCGCCGACGTAGCTCCTCGTCGCGCCGTCCATGGCGTAGAAGCGCTCCTCGTCGGAGAGGAGGGAGAACAGCGCTGTCGCCGTCTTGACGTCGCGGGCGTCGCTGAGCGTGGCGCCGATTTGCTGTCCTGTGGTCCGGTGGGCGATCGGGCGCGTGATGAACTCGCGGTCCCACACCTGCGAGGAGAGCTGTGCGACCTCCTCGGCCGTGATGTGTGTAAAGCGCTGCCCCGTTGCGTTGTCGAGCAGGATCCTGCGGTGCGTGACCCGCAGTTGGACATCGCTCGGATAGCGCGCGGGGCGCTGGTCGGGACGCCTGGCGAACACAGAGACGTCGCGTGCGGTGGAGTTGGTGATCTCCCAGAGCACGGGGGCCTCGGCGCCTTCGCGCGGCAGCAACTCCAGTGCCCTGTCCCGGTCCAGTGTCATCGGGTGGTAGGGCGGCAGGTCGATGATCTGGCCCGGCTCCGCGGCCGCCGCCCCGTCCCCTGGCGTGGCCCGGGCGTGCGTGGCGAACCAGACGTTTCGGAGAGCCGGAGGCAGTACGTCGAGGGCCTCGGTGGCGACACCGCGGTGTTCGCGCAGCTCGTCCGCGAGGCCGTCGGCGAGCAACGCGGCTCGGTCCATGAGCAGTTGCCGTGTCTCGGCGAGCCAGTCCGCCGGTTCCCGGACGTCGGCAGGAATGTCCCGGGGCAGGTCCGCGAGTTGGGCGAAGGTCGCGTCCCGGAGCAGCAGCAGAGGCAGTCCGAACCGCAGGTCGCCGGAGTCGAACGCATCCCGTGCCAGTGAGCTGGCCACCTGCGGCAGATGCTGCGGATTGGTGGCAGCGGTGCCGAGCAGCACGGCGTCCGCTCCGCTCACGAGGTACAGCGCGCGCGACTGACCTGTGCCGACCTCCCGCAGCAAATTGGGCCAGCGGTGGCGCAGCAGCCAGTCCTGAAGGGCCCGGGCGCGCTCGGTAAAGGTGGTCGCCTCGGGAACGGGACGGGCGTTCTCGGTCAGCTCGGTCGTGAGCAGTTCGATGTCCGTTCCGGTCATCCGCGCGATGGACGCCGACACCGAAGCGTCCTGGGAGAGGTGCGGGGTGAGCCACCGTGTCCGGGCCGCGTAGGCCCGGCGGTGTGGCAGTTCACGTAGGACGGCATCCGGCTGGGCGGACGGGCGGAGCCTGGCTGCCCGGCGCCGCGGATCGAACGCGCCGTCGGCCCACCCGTACAAGCGGTGCGCCTCGACGGCTTGCAGCTCCGGCTCGGTCTCGTCCCGCAGTCCGACGCGATGGGATGCCTCGATGACCTCGACCATCGAGTGCTGGCCGGCAAGCAGCAGCCAGCCGAGCAGAGCCTCCCTGAACAGCAGCGCCTCCGCGCCTGCCGTCTCTCTGTGGCCTCCTGCCAACGCACGCCAGGAGAGGAGCAGCCGCTCGACGATGGCGGCCGGGCGGCTGGTCAGCCGATATCCGCGCTGGTGGCGCATGTCGCGGTACCAGTCGCCGACGCGATCGTGCTCGGCTGCCTTCCACGGCCCGGCGGCTGCGGCGTTGAGGCCGGGGAGCTCGGGCCATGCGGCGGCGTTCCTGACGGCTGCCGTGAAGGCGTACATGAGCTGAGCCAGTGCCACCTTGTCGTCGCCCTCGTCGAGCAGGCGGGCAAGGAATCCTTGCGGGTCGTTGGTGGGGACACCCGTGGTGAACGCGGTGACCGCAGCGTCGTGGCCCCGCGTGCGCAGCAACACGTTGTAGAGCGCGGTGACAGCATTGCGGGCCGCGCGTATCACCTTGAGGTTCTCGGCCAGGACCTGGCCGATCGCCTTCTCGTAATCGGCGCTCAAGACCTCCCAGGACGGGTCCTGGTAAATGCGGGTCAGCAGCGGGCGGTCGTCCTCGCCGTCCGCGCCCCGATCCGGGGAGTTCCAGCCGTGGGTCGGGAACTCAGCGGCGGGAACGCCGGTCTCCACCGGCGCCGGTGTCCGGGAGACGGTCGCTGCCTCCTGCGGCGGCGCGTTCCAGTACGCCGAAGCAGGCCGCGACGGCATCTCCGTGAGGGTGTAAAAGCCGTACGGGCGGTTCATCCGGTTGGTTCGGATCTCGCGCTCGACGATCTGGAACGCCGTCCCCGGAGGGTAGAGGGCCTCCTTCTCCTGCGGATTATGCGAGAAGGGAGCGATCTCCTTGGCGGTGGAGTTCAGCACACGCACCAGCGCTTGGTGGCCGTTGCCGCTTTTTGCGTTCATGAAGCCGTCTGCTATTCGCTGGTAGAGCGAGGTACTGCGGAACGATGTGGCAAACCAGGTGCTGGAGGTCAGCAACGGACTGTCCGTGGGAAGTTCACCGATCTGGCCAGGCGGGTGACTGCCGAACCACACTGTCGAATTGACCGGCGGCAGCAGATCAAGTGCTTCGGCGGCCATCGCGACATGTACCGGCAACTGCTCGCCCAGGCGTTCGGTGATCTCACGCAAGATACGGCTAATGACGGGAGAGTCCTCCGAGCTGGCCAAGGCGTCCGTCAACTGCGTGAACCCCGGGTCGTTTTGCAGCAGGAGCGGCATCAGTCCGCCTCCATCACGCGCATGGGTCAGGGCCAGTTTCCGGAGCTTGCGCCGAAGCATCCACCGTCCTGCCGCCTCTCCAAGCCGGCCGCCATTGATGTGCGCCTTGAACAGCAGGAAGTCGGCGTCGGTAAAGAGGAAAAGCGCCGTCAGATGCGCGGGTTGCAACGCACGCAGTGCCTTCCGCCCCACATCCCCGTAGGTGTCCAGCCACTCGATGGCTGCCTTCAGCCAAGCCGATGGCGAGGCGGGGAGTGGCTGCCCCGACGCCGCCAATTCCAGCTCACGGGCTATGGTCTGCGGCACCATCACGACGCCGTCATCCACAATGAACTGGTACCTGCTGTGGTAGAGCTGGTGATGAGGAATCCCCAGATCAGCACCGGTTGGCGTGAGGTGTGCGGCAGCCCACAGATGCAGACGCGCCCCGTCACGGGACAGCGCGTCTCGCTCCGCACCGTCCCCCATGCCAAGAGAGTGCGAGGCGCGAAGCACCTCGTGCAGTGACTGGGCGTCAGACACTACGGCCCAGGCCACGACGGCCTTCCGGAAGTCCGTCAGCTCCCTCTGGTCCGCACCCGTCACCTGATATGCCTGAAGCATCCCCAACGCAGGGCCACCGGCACCGCCGACATGACGGAACCCGCGCGAATCGTGAGCGAGCTGATACGCCCCGCCGCGGTAGCCCTGACCACGCTCCGGGCCGGCCGGAGCGATCGTCCCCGGCCCCATCCGGCTGAGCGAGGTGGGCGATGCGCCATGTACCGCACGGAAGAACGCATCCACCAGCCCCCTGAGCCCGCGCAGCGAGGCGACGAAGCCCAGAACCGACTGTCCAGACCCGGCTCCCGGGTGGTCCGGCGGGAAGAACGCCAGACCAGCACCGCGCACACCGTACCGCTGCACCAGGAAGTAATAGAGCCGCTTGACCGCCTTCTTGGCGGCGGCGACAGCTACCTCGTCTTCCATCAACGCCCGGGCAAGCTCCGCCTCGAACTCCACGCTCCGCTGCTGCCACTCACGGTCTGCATAGAGCGGCCAGAACCGCACACTCTCCAACGAACCGGCCGGCCGCCACCCCGTCACCGACCACGGTTGAGCAGCACTCCGGTCGCCCCCGACAGGGAGCGACGCCGGGCCCACCGCGAACGTTCCATTAGGGCTGGCGACAGCCCAGGTCGTCGGGCGCCCCTCGGAGTCCGGCAGCAGGTGAACCAGCGGGGCCTTATCACCATCCTGCGGAGTGACGGCCACCGGTCCGGTGTTCTGATAGACCCACAGTCCCGTGCCGTCCGCCAGGGCTCTCAGCCGGCCTTCCAGCAGCCGCGCACCGTCCTCGGTCAAAGGCGTTGCGGGCTGGCAGGACAGGATCACCAGATCACGGAACCCAGCCTCGAACAGAGTGCCGGACCCTCCCAACAGGCTCACGACCCATGGAACGTCCACCGAACTCGTTCCACCACCGACAAGGGCGGCGGAGAACCCACCACTGGGGTGACCATGCGCGGCAAAGAAGAACGTCCCGCTTCCCGATACAGGCATCGTCGCCCGCGCCGCAACGTCCTCACCGCCCGGACCCCGGCTCCACTGCCAGTACTCACCCACCTCCTGAAGACGTGCATACGCCTGCGCACGCAACGACCAGTCATACCCCGAGAACGAAGCCACACCGATCGTGCGCGCGCCCGCGCCGATGCTGTGCACCACCCGCCCCGAACCAGCCCCTCCCCCACCCGGCCACACCGAACCGGTACGCCGTGCAGAACCAGAGTCTCCACTCCCAAGGGCAGACCGGTCAGACCACTTCTCACGCCACCACGTACGGATTTTGTGTGGTCCCTGACTTGTCGGGAACAGCGCTTCCTTATCCGCCGGCTCCAGCCGCCTCCCGTCCTCCCCTGAGCGTGCGTCAGCGGTCGCTGGCGCGCTGCTGCCGGGACTGGAGGAGGGCGAGGCTGTCCCCAGCGTCTGGGAGACGGTCTCCACCGGCGCCGGTGCGTCTGGGTGGCTGCCGGTCGTGTTGGCTGTGGTGTTGTCCTGGGTGTCGAGGCGGTGGTCGCGGAGGACGGGTCCTGAGGTGGTGGCGGTTTCGATTTGCCGGAGGTAGTCCTCGGACAGGGCGGTCACGCTGCCGGCGGGTCCGCCGGCCATGATCCCGGTCTCATCCGCCTTGCTGCGATGGTTGCGGAACAGTGCCGTGGGGTCGAAGTACCGGTCGGTGACCCCGGTGTAGTGCAGGACCTCGTGGAGCAGGGTGTTGTCGTCCTCGGCCCGGTTCTCAGCCCGGTCCTCGGCGGTGGCGTCGTCGAGGTGGAGGTGGAAGTGCAGCTGGTCGGAGTCTCCCGGCTGCTTGGTCAGGGTCACTTCGACGGCCTGCCTGTGCTCCGGAGCCAGGACGACCTCAGCGGTGACGTGGAGCTGATCGCCTGAGACCGGGAGCAGGAAGCCGATGTTGACGCGCTGGTCCAGCAGCTCGTTAATGCGCCGACCAAGCCACTCCACGGTTCCGGGACCGGTACCCTCGCCCAGTTTGAGGGGCAAGATGACCGACGCCTCCCGCACCCATCGGCCGCCCTTTGCCTGGATCCGCCGGATCTCGGCGCGTACCAGTGTGGACCGGCCGGCCAGCAGACCAGACCGCCCGTCCTCGCGCGCCGACGGATCGGGAGTGGAACCGGGGTCGAAGATCTCAGTATTCAGCAGGGCAGGTACGGCCCCCCCACGCCGGTCCCACCACTCCTCAGGAAGGATGGGCTTGTCCGAGACAACAGCCGACACCAGCTTCTTGCTGCCTGAGGAGCCAGATACCGGCGCGCCCGACGCCAGGCGGTCAGGCTCGTGCGTCTGGGTGGATACGGTGCGCAGGCGGACGGGTGTCTGCCACTCGCCCAGCCAGTCGATTTCTCGACGGCCTTCACGCGCGGGGGTGTCGAAGTCGAGAAGGCGACGGGCCGCATCCGGCAGTTCGACTCGGTGCTCTCCGTCCCCGTCCAGCCTCCTGAGTGTGATCGTGGAGACCTGCGAGGCCAACTCCGGCCGCTGGGCGAGCAACATGAGCGCTGCTTCCCAGATCAGGTCCCGTTGCGGGTGTCCCTTCAGCGCAGCTTCCACCTGAGTGACATGCAGGTCACCGTCACGGTTGAACAGGTCACGCACGAGTGCCTGTATCGCCATCTGGGCAGTCCGAAGCGTTTCCGCCCGAGGAACGAGCGATTCACGTTCCCGGGGCGCCAAAGGCCCCACCCAACTCGCGGCGTGTTCATTAGATGCGCCCAGCATGCCGGGCAATTCGCTGTGCCGGAGTCGCAGGCGTCCGGCGATAGACCTGAGGAGGTACGGCCCCGTTCGATGCATAACGGAATTCCGGCGCACCCTACCGTCGGGCGTCAGGAAGACGCGAGGCTGCACCCAGGTAAGGTCGTCCATCAAGCTGGTCTGCGGCTGGCTATAACGTTGCCGAATCTCATCCAGATAGATGCGGGCAATAGGGTGACCCTTAGGCACCACCCACATATCGTTTCCAACGCCGACAAATGTACCTGTGTCCCATTCGCTGTTCAGGGCGAATCCGGGAATCGAGTTGGCCGACTGGATTGCCGCATCCAGGTTTTCGAGTTTGACGTCGCCGTCGAAGTATACGCCACCGAACCGGTGGAGGATTTCCATGCGGAGGATGTCGCTCGCCGCCGCGTAACCGGGGCCTGTCTGCTTGAAGGTTTCGTTCAGGTAGAACTGGAAGGTCGCGCTGTCCCCCATGGGTGATTCTTCGTCGAGCACCTCGTTGTTCAATACCTCCATGGGGTGCACGAGGGCGATGTTGTTTTCCTGTGCCCATGCGAGCATGTCCCGGATCTCGGACAGCTCGGCGGAGTCCGCGCTGGACGAGGTTGCCTTGACCTGCTCGAACTTGGCGCGTGACACATCGGTCCACAGAACCGACCGGGCCCCTGTCCCGTGGCCTCTGGACCGCTCCGCCAGATTCTCGCGGAAAGCTTGCTGGCTTCCGGTGTTCCGCAGGGGGCCGCCGAGCCAGATCGAGTGGATCACTCGTGGCATCTGGGCGATGGCGGGGAGCTGCGGCAGATGCGGTCTGTCGGCCCACCACGCCTGCGTAGCCTGCGGCCACTCAGACCTTGTTTCGAGGTGTTTGGCCTTTGGCAGGGCGTCCGGCGCCATCTCACTGTGCGAGGGAGCCGGACCTGACCGTGCCATGTCGAGGAGGTTGAAGAAGGAAACCGACCGGCCATCGGTGAGAGCGGTGTGGTCATGCCCGGCCAGGAAAGGCGGAGGCGGCGTCGGCCGGCGCAGGCCGAACAGGTCCGGCCCCAGCAACTCCGTCCCGGACAACGGCTGCCCTGTGGCCCCGGACGCGACAGCGGAAGCCCGGAGATCCTCCAGCAGCTCCGCCGCCCGGGTGTACGCCGGGCCCTGACTCTGGTGCGGAAGGCCGCCCACAGGGCCAGAAGCTCCACTCTCAGGGCCAGACCGGTCAGACCGGATCGCACGCCACCACGTACGGAATTTGTGTGGCGCCTGACTCGTCGGGAACAGCCCCCCGACCACCCCTGACCCTGCGCCAGCGGTCACGGGCTCACCACTGCCGGCGCTGGAGAAGGGCGAGGCTGTCCCCAGCGTCCAGAAGACGTTCTCCACCGGCGCCGGTGTCCGGGAGACGGTCGCTGCCTCCTGCGGCGGCGCGTTCCAGTACGCCGGAGCAGGCCACGACGGCATCTCCCTGAGGAGGTAATGACCGTACGGGCGGGTCTCGCGCCTGACGATCTGGAACGCCGTCCCTGGAGGATAGAGGGCCTCCTTCTGGTCCGGATCAAGCGCGAAGGGAGCGATCTCCTTCGCGGTGGAGTTCAGCACACGCACCAGCGCTGGGTGGCCGTCGCCCCCAAGCAGGATTTTTACACGCATGAATTGGAGTGCTACGTCCTGGTCGAGCGAGGTACTGCGGAACGATGTGGCAAACCAGGTGCTGGAGGTCAGCAACGGACTGTCTGGGGGAACCTGGCCGATCTGGCCAGGCGGGTGACTGCCAAACCACACCGTCGAATTGACCGGCGGCAGCAGATCAAGTGCCTCGGCGGCCATCGCGACATGTACCGGCAACTGCTCGCTGAGGCGTTCGGTTATCTCACGCAAGATACGGCTAATGACGGGAGAGTCCTCCGAGCTGGCCAAGCCGTCTGCCAACTGCGTGAATCCCGGATCGTTTTCCAGCAGGAGCGGCATCGATTCGTATTTGTGATGCGCATGGATCAGGGCCAGTTGCCGGATCTTGCGCCGAAGCATCCACCGTCCTGCCGCCTCTCCAAGCCGGCCGCCATTGATGTGCGCCTTGAACAGCTGGAAGTCGAGGTCGGAATAGAGGAAAAGCGCCGTCAGATGCGCGGGTTGCAACGCACGCAGTGCCTTCCGCCCCACATCCCCGTAGGTGTCCAGCCACTCGATGGCTGACTTCCGCCGACCCTTTAGTGGGTCTGGCTGCCCGGACGCCGCCAGTTCCAGCTCACGGGCTATGGTCTCCGGCACGTCTATGGTCGCTGACCGTGAATATTTCGCGTCGCTGTCTCGCGCCTTGAACTGGTACCGGCTGTGGTAGAGCTGGTGATGAGGAATCCCCAGATCAGCACCGGTTGGCATGAGGTGTGCGGCAGCCCACAGATGCAGACGCGCCCCGTCACGGGACAACGCGTCTCGCTCCGCACCGTCCCCCATGCCAAGCGAGTGCGAGGCGCGAAGCACCTCGTGCAGTGACTGGGCGTCAGACACCATGGCCCAGGCCACGACGGCCTTCCGGAAGTCCGTCAGCTCCCTCTGGTCCGCACCCGTCACCTGATATGCCTGAAGCATCCCCAACGCAGGGCCACCGGCACCGCCGACATGACGGAACCCGCGCGAATCGTGAGCGAGCTGATACGCCCCGCCGCGGTAGCCCTGACCACGCTCCGGCCCGGCCGGAGCGATCGTCCCCGGCACCATCCGGCTGAGCGAGGTGGGCGATGCGCCATGAACCGCACGGAAGAACGCATCCACCAGCCCCCTGAGCCCGGGCAGCGAGGCGGCGAAGCCCAGAACCGACTGTCCAGACCCGGCTCCCGGGTGGTCCGGCGGGAAGAACGCCAGATCAGCACCGCGCACACCGTACCGCTGCACCAGGAAGTAATAGAGCTGCTCGACCGCCTTCTTGGCGGCGGCGACGGCTACCTCGTCTTCCATCAACGCCCGGGCAAGCTCCGCCTCGAACTCCACGCTCCGCTGCTGCCACTCACGGTCTGCATAGAGCGGCCAGAACCGCACACTCTCCAACGAACCGGCCGGCCGCCACCCCGTCACCGACCACGGTTGAGCAGCACTCCGGTCGCCCCCGACAGGGAGCGGAGGCACCAGCGACGCCGGGGCCAACGCGAACGTTCCATCAGGGCTGGCGACAGCCCAGGTCGTCGGGCGCCCCTCGGAGTCCGGCAGCAGGTGAACCAGCGGGGCCTTATCACCATCCTGCGGAGTGACGGCCACCGGTCCGGTGTTCTGATAGACGTGCAGTCCCGTGCCGTCCGCCAGGGCTCTCAGCCGGCCTTCCAGCAGCCGCGCACCGTCCTCGGTCAAAGGCGTTGCGGGCTGGCAGGACAGGATCACCAGATCACGGAACCCAGCCTCGAACAGAGTGCCGGACCCTCCCAACACGCTCACGACCCATGGAACGTCCACCGAACTCGTTCCACCATCGGCAAGGGCGGCGGAGAACCCACCACTGGGGTGACCATGCGCGGCGAAGAAGAACGTCCCGCTTCCCGATACAGGCATCGTCGCCCGCGCCGCAACGTCCTCACCGCCCGGACCCCGGCTCCACTGCGCGTACTCACCCACCTCCTGAAGACGTGCATACGCCTGCGCACGCAACGACCAGTCATACCCCGAGAACGAAGCCACACCGATCGTGCGCGCGCCCGCGCCGAAGCTGTGCACCACCCGCCCCGAACCAGCCCCTCCCCCACCCGGCCACACCGAACCGGTACGCCGTGCAGAACCAGAGTCTCCACTCCCAAGGGCAGACCGGAAGGACGAGGCTGTCTGCGTCCGGTCGATGTTCCAGTGCTCCGCTCCCGGATAGACCGGCTGTGAGGCCATGCCCGAGGGGTGGAGCACCCGCCACGACGTGGGCCGCCCGCCACTGTCCTCCAGCAGCGGGCCACGGTCCTCGCGGTCCCCTGCCGAACCTGGCGAGTTCCAGCCGCCTTCCGGGAACTCGGCAGCGGGGACGCCGGTCGACCCCGAGGGTCTATCAGCGGTCGTGGGCTCACCGCTGCCGGGGCTGGAGGAGGGCGAGGCTGTCTCCAGCAAGCGCAGCCGGACGGGTGTCCACCACTCGCCCAGCCAGTCGATTTCTCGACGGCCTTCACGCGCGGGGGTGTCGAAGTCGAGAAGGCGACGGGCCGCATCCGGCAGTTCGACTCGGTGCTCTCCGTCCCCGTCCAGCCTCCTGAGTGTGATCGTGGAGACCTGCGAGGCCAACTCCGGCCGCTGGGCGAGAAACGTGAGCGCTGCTTCCCAGATCAGGTCCCGTTGCGGGTGCTCTTTCAGCGCAGCTTCCACCTGAGTGACGTGCAGGTCGCCGTCACGGTTGAACAGGTCACGCACGAGTGCCTGCGTCGCCATCTGGGCAGTCCGAAGCGTTTCCGCCCGCGGGACGAACATCTTCCGTTCCCGAGGCGCCGACGGCTCAAGCCAGGACAGGCCGGAGCCTTTAAGCCAGTCCATGTCGTCGATGGACGGCAGATCTCGAGCTTCGATGCGCAATTTTTCGATGATGCGTTCGAAATTATCCGGGCCCGTCCGCCCTATTACGGAATTCCGATGCACCATACCTTCAGGAGTGGCGAAGTAAGCTATAGGCGCTACTACGAAATAGCCCATCAGGTCGAATTGACGCCTGGCATATGCTTTCTTGATTTCATCCAAGTAGATACGGGCAATCGGATGACCCTTCGGCGCCACCCACGCATCATTGTTGTATCCGACATTCTCATCGTCTTGCACTATATCTGTAGCGAATCCCTGTAGCGAGTTGGCGGACTCTATCACCTGATCCAAGGAGTCAGTCAGTCTGACATCGCCGTCGAGGTATACGCCACCGAACCGGTGGAGAATTTCCATGCGGAGGATGTCGCTCGCCGCCGCGTACCCGAGTCCTATCTGCTTGATCATTTCGGCCCGGTAGAACTCGTGCAGATACATCGGTGATCCGGCATGGAACACCTCGTCGACATTCACCAGGGCGATGTAGTTTTTTTGTGCCCATGTGAGCATGTCCTGGACTTCGGCCAGCTCAGCGGTGTCGACATGGGACGGGTCATCCTTGACCTGCTCGAACATGGCGCGAGGCACATCGGTCCACAGAACCGATCGCGCCGTCTTCCCATGAAGACGCACCCTATCCGTCAAACTTTGCCGGAACGCCCCCTGTTTACCGGCATTCCGCAGAGGACCGCCGAGCCAGATCGAGTGGATCACTCGTGGCATCTGGGCGATGGCGGGGAGCTGCGGCTCATCCGGCCTGTCGGCCCACCACGCCTGCGTAGCCTGCGGCCACTCAGCCTCTGTTTCGAGGCGTTCAGCCCGTGGCAGGGCGTCCGCCGCCATCTCCCCGTGCAAGGGAGCGGGACCTGACCGCGCCATGTCGAGGAGGCTGAAGAAGGAAACCGACCGGCCATCGGTGAGAGCGGTGTGGTCATGCCCTGCCAGGAAGGGCGGATGCGGCACTGGGCGGCGCAGGCCGAACAGGTCCGGCCCCAGCAGCTCCGTCCCGGACAACGGCTGCCCTGCGGCCCCGGACGCGACAGCGGAAGCCCGGAGATCCTCCAGCAGTTCCACTGCCCGGGTGTACGCCAGGCCCTGACTCTCGTGCGGAAGGCCGCCCACAGGGCCAGAAACTCCACTCCCAAGGCGAGGCGGGTCAGACCGCTTCTCATGTCCTGAGCGTGCGTCAGCGGTCGCTGGCGCGCTGCTGCCGGGACTGGAGGAGGGCGAGGCTGTCCCCAGCGTCTGGGAGACGGTCTCCACCGGCGCCGGTGCGTCTGGGTGGCTGCCGGTCGTGTTGGCTGTGGTGTTGTCCTGGGTGTCGAGGCGGTGGTCGCGGAGGACGGGTCCTGAGGTGGTGGCGGTTTCGATTTGCCGGAGGTAGTCCTCGGACAGGGCGGTCACGCTGCCGGCGGGTCCGCCGGCCATGATCCCGGTCTCATCCGCCTTGCTGCGATGGTTGCGGAACAGTGCCGTGGGGTCGAAGTACCGGTCGGTGACCCCGGTGTAGTGCAGGACCTCGTGGAGCAGGGTGTTGTCGTCCTCGGCCCGGTTCTCAGCCCGGTCCTCGGCGGTGGCGTCGTCGAGGTGGAGGTGGAAGTGCAGCTGGTCGGAGTCTCCCGGCTGCTTGGTCAGGGTCACTTCGACGGCCTGCCTGTGCTCCGGAGCCAGGACGACCTCGGCGGTGACGTGGAGCTGATCGCCTGAGACCGGGAGCAGGAAGCCGATGTTGACGCGCTGGTCCAGCAGCTCGTTAATGCGCCGACCAAGCCACTCCACGGTTCCGGGACCGGTACCCTCGCCCAGTTTGAGGGGCAAGATGACCGACGCCTCCCGCACCCATCGGCCGCCCTTTGCCTGGATCCGCCGGATCTCGGCGCGTACCAGTGTGGACCGGCCGGCCAGCAGACCAGACCGCCCGTCCTCGCGCGCCGACGGATCGGGAGTGGAACCGGGGTCGAAGATCTCAGTATTCAGCAGGGCCGGTACGGCCCCCCCACGCCGGTCCCACCACTCCTCACGGAGGACGGGCTTGTCCGAGGGAACAGCCAACACCGACGTCTTGCTGCCTGAGGAGCCAGACTTCGGCGCACCCGACGCCTGGCGGTCGGGCTCCTCCGATTCGACGGTTAGCGAGGGCAGACGGACAGGTTCCCGCCACTCCCCCAACCAGAAGCCTGCACCTTCATCTTCTTCACCGGCGGGGGTGCCGAAGTCGAGAAGGGGAAGGGCCGCATCCGGGAGTTTGACCAGGTGCTCTCCCTCGTGATCCATCCTCTTGAGTGTGATCGTGGAGACCCGTTCGGCCAGTTCCGGCCGCTGGGCGAGGAAGGTGAGCGCCGCTTCCCAGATCAGGTCCCGCTGCGCGTGTTCTTTCAGCGCAGCTTCCACCTGAGTGACATGCAAGTCGCCCCCACGATTGAACAGATCACGCACGAGTGCCTGCGTCGCCATCTGGGCAGTCCGAAGCGTTTCAGCCCGCGAAACGAGCGATTCTCGTTCCCGGGGCGCCGAAGGTCGCAACCAACTCGCGGCGTATTGCGTGATTGCGCCATCCACGGGGGGAAAATCGAATTGACCGATTCCCAGTTTATCGGCGATAGATTCCAGGGCGCCCGGCCCCGTTCGACGCATAACGGAGTTCCGGTGCACCCGACCGAAGGCGTTGCGGAAAAAGCCCTCCCGCATCCCACTGAAATCGTCCATCAAGCTAGACTGCGGCTGGCTATAACGTTGCCGAATCTCATCCAGATAGATACGGGCAATAGGGTGCCCCTTGGGCGCCACCCACATATCATTTCCAACTGTCTGGCGGTGATATGAACTGTCCATGGCGAATCCGGGCAGCGAGTCGGCTGACCGGATTACCCTGTCCAGTGCCGTGTCCCGATCTCGGAGTTTGACGTCGCCGTCGAGGTAGATCCCGCCGAACCGGTGGATGATTTCCATGCGGAGGATGTCGCTTGCCGCGGCGTAGCCGGGGCCTGCCTGTTTGAAGATTTCGTTCCGGTAGAACTCGTGCAGGAGCATGGGTGATTCGGCGTGGAACACCTCGTCGACGTTCACGAGGGCGATCTTGTTTTTCTGTGCCCATGCGAGCATGTCCCGGATCTCGGCGAGGTCGGCGGAGTCCGCGCTGGACGAGGTTGCCTTGACCTGCTCGAACTTGGCGCGTGACACATCGGTCCACAGAACCGACCGGGCCCCTGTGCCGTGGACTTCGGACCGTACCGCCAGGTTCACGCGGAAAGCTTGCTGGGTGTCTGTGTCCCGCAGGGGGCCGCCCAGCCAGATCGAGTGGAACACTCGTGGCATCTGGGCCATCGCGGGAAGCTGCGGCAAATCCTTCCTGCCGGCCTCGGCCCACCACTCCCGCGTGGCCTGCGGCCACTCAGACCTTGTTTCGAGGTGTTTGGCCTTTGGCAGGGCGTCCGGCGCCATCTGACGGTGCGAGGGAGCGGGCTCTGACCGTGCCATGTCGAGGAGGTTGAAGAAGGAAACCGACCGGCCATCGGTGAGAGCGGTGTGGTCATGCCCGGCCAGGAAGGGCGGAGGCGGCGTCGGCCGGCGCAGGCCGAACAGGTCCGGCCCCAGCAACTCCGTCCCGGACAACGGCTGCCCTGTGGCCCCGGACGGGACAGCGGAAGCCCGGAGATCCTCCAGCAGCTCCGCTGCCCGGGTGTACGCCGGGCCCTGGCTCTGGTGCGGAAGGCCGCCCACAGGGCCAGAAGCTCCACTCTCGGGGCGAGACCGGTCAGACCGGATCGCACGCCACCACGTACGGAGTTTGTGTGGTCCCTGACTCGTCGGGAACAGCACCTCCTCATCCGCCGACTCCAACAGCCCCCCAACCACCCCTGACCATGCGCCAGCGGTCACGGGCTCACCACTGCCGGGACTGGAGGAGGGCGAGGCTGTCCCCAGCGTCTGGGAGACGGTCTCCACCGGCGCCGGTGCGTCTGGGTGGCTGCCGGTCGTGTTGGCTGTGGTGTTGTCCTGGGTGTCGAGGCGGTGGTCGCGGAGGACGGGTCCTGAGGTGGTGGCGGTTTCGATTTGCCGGAGGTAGTCCTCGGACAGGGCGGTCACGCTGCCGGCGGGTCCGCCGGCCATGATCCCGGTCTCATCCGCCTTGCTGCGATGGTTGCGGAACAGTGCCGTGGGGTCGAAGTACCGGTCGGTGACCCCGGTGTAGTGCAGGACCTCGTGGAGCAGGGTGTTGTCGTCCTCGGCCCGGTTCTCAGCCCGGTCCTCGGCGGTGGCGTCGTCGAGGTGGAGGTGGAAGTGCAGCTGGTCGGAGTCTCCCGGCTGCTTGGTCAGGGTCACTTCGACGGCCTGCCTGTGCTCCGGAGCCAGGACGACCTCGGCGGTGACGTGGAGCTGATCGCCTGAGACCGGGAGCAGGAAGCCGATGTTGACGCGCTGGTCCAGCAGCTCGTTAATGCGCCGACCAAGCCACTCCACGGTTCCGGGACCGGTACCCTCGCCCAGTTTGAGGGGCAAGATGACCGACGCCTCCCGCACCCATCGGCCGCCCTTTGCCTGGATCCGCCGGATCTCGGCGCGTACCAGTGTGGACCGGCCGGCCAGCAGACCAGACCGCCCGTCCTCGCGCGCCGACGGATCGGGAGTGGAACCGGGGTCGAAGATCTCAGTATTCAGCAGGGCCGGTACGGCCCCCCCACGCCGGTCCCACCACTCCTCACGGAGGACGGGCTTGTCCGAGGGAACAGCCAACACCGACGTCTTGCTGCCTGAGGAGCCAGACTTCGGCGCACCCGACGCCTGGCGGTCGGGCTCCTCCGATTCGACGGTTAGCGAGGGCAGACGGACAGGTTCCCGCCACTCCCCCAACCAGAAGCCTGCACCTTCATCTTCTTCACCGGCGGGGGTGCCGAAGTCGAGAAGGGGAAGGGCCGCATCCGGGAGTTTGACCAGGTGCTCTCCCTCGTGATCCATCCTCTTGAGTGTGATCGTGGAGACCCGTTCGGCCAGTTCCGGCCGCTGGGCGAGGAAGGTGAGCGCCGCTTCCCAGATCAGGTCCCGCTGCGCGTGTTCTTTCAGCGCAGCTTCCACCTGAGTGACATGCAAGTCGCCCCCACGATTGAACAGATCACGCACGAGTGCCTGCGTCGCCATCTGGGCAGTCCGAAGCGTTTCAGCCCGCGAAACGAGCGATTCTCGTTCCCGGGGCGCCGAAGGTCGCAACCAACTCGCGGCGTATTGCGTGATTGCGCCATCCACGGGGGGAAAATCGAATTGACCGATTCCCAGTTTATCGGCGATAGATTCCAGGGCGCCCGGCCCCGTTCGACGCATAACGGAGTTCCGGTGCACCCGACCGAAGGCGTTGCGGAAAAAGCCCTCCCGCATCCCACTGAAATCGTCCATCAAGCTAGACTGCGGCTGGCTATAACGTTGCCGAATCTCATCCAGATAGATACGGGCAATAGGGTGCCCCTTGGGCGCCACCCACATATCATTTCCAACTGTCTGGCGGTGATATGAACTGTCCATGGCGAATCCGGGCAGCGAGTCGGCTGACCGGATTACCCTGTCCAGTGCCGTGTCCCGATCTCGGAGTTTGACGTCGCCGTCGAGGTAGATCCCGCCGAACCGGTGGATGATTTCCATGCGGAGGATGTCGCTTGCCGCGGCGTAGCCGGGGCCTGCCTGTTTGAAGATTTCGTTCCGGTAGAACTCGTGCAGGAGCATGGGTGATTCGGCGTGGAACACCTCGTCGACGTTCACGAGGGCGATCTTGTTTTTCTGTGCCCATGCGAGCATGTCCCGGATCTCGGCGAGGTCGGCGGAGTCCGCGCTGGACGAGGTTGCCTTGACCTGCTCGAACTTGGCGCGTGACACATCGGTCCACAGAACCGACCGGGCCCCTGTGCCGTGGACTTCGGACCGTACCGCCAGGTTCACGCGGAAAGCTTGCTGGGTGTCTGTGTCCCGCAGGGGGCCGCCCAGCCAGATCGAGTGGAACACTCGTGGCATCTGGGCCATCGCGGGAAGCTGCGGCAAATCCTTCCTGCCGGCCTCGGCCCACCACTCCCGCGTGGCCTGCGGCCACTCAGACCTTGTTTCGAGGTGTTTGGCCTTTGGCAGGGCGTCCGGCGCCATCTGACGGTGCGAGGGAGCGGGCTCTGACCGTGCCATGTCGAGGAGGTTGAAGAAGGAAACCGACCGGCCATCGGTGAGAGCGGTGTGGTCATGCCCGGCCAGGAAGGGCGGAGGCGGCGTCGGCCGGCGCAGGCCGAACAGGTCCGGCCCCAGCAACTCCGTCCCGGACAACGGCTGCCCTGTGGCCCCGGACGGGACAGCGGAAGCCCGGAGATCCTCCAGCAGCTCCGCTGCCCGGGTGTACGCCGGGCCCTGGCTCTGGTGCGGAAGGCCGCCCACAGGGCCAGAAGCTCCACTCTCGGGGCGAGACCGGTCAGACCGGATCGCACGCCACCACGTACGGAGTTTGTGTGGCGCCTGACTCGTCGGGAACAGCACCTCCTCATCCGCCGACTCCAGCAGCCCCCCGACCACCCTTGAGCGTGCGCCAGCGGTCATGGTCTCACCACTGCCGGCGCTGGGGGAGGAAGAGGGCGTCTCCGGTGTCCGGGAGATGGTCGCTGTCTCGTGCGACGGCGCGTTCCAGTACGCCGGAGCAGGCCGCGACGGCATCTCAGTGAGGGTGTAAAGGCCGTACGGGCGGTACAGATCGGTTCGGATCTCGCGCTTGACGATCTGGAACGCCGCCCCCGGAGGGTAGAGGGCCTCCTTCTCCTGCGGGCTATACGCGAAGGGAGCGATCTCCTTGGCGGTGGAGTTCAGCACACGCACCAGCGCTTGGTGGCCGTTGCCGCTTTTTGCGATCATGAAGCCGTCTGCTATTCGCTGGTCGAGCGAGGTACTGCGGAACGATGTGGCAAGCCAGGTGTTGGAGATCAGCGATGGACTGTCTGGGGGAACCTGGCCGATCTGGCCAGGCGGGTGACTGCCGAACCACACTGTCGAATTGACCGGCGGCAGCAGATCAAGTGCCTCGGCGGCCATCGCGACATGTACCGGCAACTGCTCGCCCAGGCGTTCGGCGATCTCACGCACGATACGGCTCAGGTCCAGGGCGAGTTCGGGCGTAGAACCCCACGCCAAGTTGGCCAAGGCCTCTGTCAACTGCGTGAATCCCGGATCGTTTTCCAGGAGGAGCGGCATCGCTCCGCCTCCGTCACGCGCATGGGTCAGGGCCAGTTGCCGGAGCTTGCGCCGAAGCATCCACCGTCCTGCCGCCTCTCCAAGCCGGCCGCCATTGATGTGCGCCTTGAACAGCTGGAAGTCGGCGTTGGAATAGAGGAAAAGCGCCGTCAGATGCGCGGGTTGCAACGCACGCAGTGCCTTCCGCCCCACATCCCCGTAGGTGTCAAGCCACTCGCGGGCCGCCTTCAGCCGAATCGATGGCGAGGCGGGGAGTGGCTGCCCGGACGCCGCCAGTTCCAGCTCACGGGCTATGGTCTCCGGCACGTCTATGGTCGCTGACCGTGAATATTTCGCGTCGCCGTCATCCACAGTGAACTGGTACCGGCTGTGGTAGAGCTGGTGATGAGGAATCCCCAGATCAGCACCGGTTGGCATGAGGTGTGCGGCAGCCCACAGATGCAGACGCGCCCCGTCACGGGACAACGCGTCTCGCTCCGCACCGTCCCCCATGCCAAGCGAGTGCGAGGCGCGAAGCACCTCGTGCAGTGACTGGGCGTCAGACACCATGGCCCAGGCCACGACGGCCTTCCGGAAGTCCGTCAGCTCCCTCTGGTCCGCACCCGTCACCTGATATGCCTGAAGCATCCCCAACGCAGGGCCACCGGCACCGCCGACATGACGGAACCCGCGCGAATCGTGAGCGAGCTGATACGCCCCGCCGCGGTAGCCCTGACCACGCTCCGGGCCGGCCGGAGCGATCGTCCCCGGCACCATCCGGCTGAGCGAGGTGGGCGATGCGCCATGTACCGCACGGAAGAACGCATCCACCAGCCCCCTGAGCCCGGGCAGCGAGGCGGCGAAGCCCAGAACCGACTGTCCAGACCCGGCTCCCGGGTGGTCCGGCGGGAAGAACGCCAGATCAGCACCGCGCACACCGTACCGCTGCACCAGGAAGTAATAGAGCTGCTCGACCGCCTTCTTGGCGGCGGCGACGGCTACCTCGTCTTCCATCAACGCCCGGGCAAGCTCCGCCTCGAACTCCACGCTCCGCTGCTGCCACTCACGGTCTGCATAGAGCGGCCAGAACCGCACACTCTCCAACGAACCGGCCGGCCGCCACCCCGTCACCGACCACGGTTGAGCAGCACTCCGGTCGCCCCCGACAGGGAGCGGAGGCACCAGCGACGCCGGGGCCAACGCGAACGTTCCATCAGGGCTGGCGACAGCCCAGGTCGTCGGGCGCCCCTCGGAGTCCGGCAGCAGGTGAACCAGCGGGTCCTTATCACCATCCTGCGGAGTGACGGCCACCGGTCCGGTGTTCTGATAGACGTGCAGTCCCGTGCCGTCCGCCAGGGCTCTCAGCCGGCCTTCCAGCAGCCGCGCACCGTCCTCGGTCAAAGGCGTTGCGGGCTGGCAGGACAGGATCACCAGATCACGGAACCCAGCCTCGAACAGAGTGCCGGACCCTCCCAACACGCTCACGACCCATGGAACGTCCACCGAACTCGTTCCACCATCGGCAAGGGCGGCGGAGAACCCACCACTGGGGTGACCATGCGCGGCGAAGAAGAACGTCCCGCTTCCCGATACAGGCATCGTCGCCCGCGCCGCAACGTCCTCACCGCCCGGACCCCGGCTCCACTGCGCGTACTCACCCACCTCCTGAAGACGTGCATACGCCTGCGCACGCAACGACCAGTCATACCCAGAGAACGAAGCCACACCGATCGTGCGCGCGCCCGCGCCGATGCTGTGCACCACCCGCCCCGAACCAGCCCCTCCCCCACCCGGCCACACCGAACCGGTACGCCGTGCAGAACCAGAGTCTCCACTCCCAAGGGCAGACCGGAAGGACGAGGCTGTCTGCGTCCGGTCGATGTTCCAGTGCTCCGCTCCCGGATAGACCGGCTGTGAGGCCATGCCCGAGGGGTGGAGCACCCGCCACGACGTGGGCCGCCCGCCACTGTCTTCCAGCAGCGGGCCACGGTCCTCGCGGTCCGCCGCCGAACCTGACGAGTTCCAGCCGCCTTCCGGGAACTCGGCAGCAGGGACGCCAGTCGGCCCGGAGGGCTCGGCCCCGCTCCGGGCCCCGGTTCCGGTGCCAGTCTCATGCGGCTCCGTGTTCCAGTCCTCTGCACCCGGATAGATCGGCTGCGAGGCCGTGCCTGAGGGGCGTACCACCCGCCAGGACGTGGGCCGACCGTCGCTGTCCTCCAGCAGGTGCACGACGGCGGGTTCCGGCGCGGGGGCGGTGACCGCGACGCGGCCCGTCGTTTCGTACACCGGCAGGCGTGAAGCACCGGCGATCCGGTGTAGCCGGACACCTGAGGCAAAGGGCACCCCGCTGCCCGATGCAGGCGCCTCGTTGCAGGCGAGCACCATGATGCTGGTGAAACCAAACTCGGCGGCGTTGCCGATGAGTTCGCTGACGAACGTGCCGTCGTCTACCTTCGTGCCGCCCCTGCCCATCGCCAGCTCAAAGCCCTGCGGGGCACCGTGCGAGGCGAAGTAGAAGGTCCGCCCCGGGTCGGTGGGCAGCGGCAGTTCGATCGCGGACTGCCTGCCGCTTATCGGATCCCTGCTCCACTGCTGGTAGTGGGTCACGGCGGGCAGCTTCTGGTAGGTGGCCTCGCGTCGGACCCAGTCCCGGGTGTTGAACGACGCCTTGCCCACGACCCTGCCGCCCCAGAGGATGTCGTGGAGCTGGACGTCGGCGTGCCAGGCGGGCCTGGTGGACCGACGCGAGGCCTTGCGCCGTGGGGGCAGCGGCCCGGTGTCCGGTGCCTGCGGGACGGGTTCAACTTCCTGGACCGTGATGTGCTCGTACCGCTGTCGCGTCTCCGCATCGTGCCGCACCTGCCGGTCCAGGACGCGGAAGACAGCCTCGTCGGGGTAGCGGGCCTCCCGGCGAGCGGGGTTACGGGAGAACACCGAGACGTCGCGGGCCGAGGATTCGACCACCTCGACCAGCACCGGATGGCTTCCGTCCGGGGCTTGGGCCATCTCCACGCGCATGGCCGCGAGGGCGTGGGGCTCGGTGAACCTCGCCAAGTGGAACTGGGGCACCGTGATCTCGTGGAGTCCGACGGAAGGCTGGTCATCCAGCGGTCCCGACGCCGTCATGTGCCACCACATGGGGGCCCCCACCGGCGGCAGCAGCCCCAGTGCCTCGGCGGCCATGCCGCGGTGCTCCGGGGTCTGCTGGTATAGCCGGTTCGCCAGCTTGTCGGTGCGGGCCAGCAGCGCCCGTCGGGTTTCTTCCGTTTGCGCCACCCGGTCGCGGACCCTCGCGGGGAGGGTCTGCAGCCTGTCCACCAGCGCGCGAGTGGTGTCATCGCCCAGCAGAAGCAGCGGGAACTGGACCTCGCCGTCTACAGCGGCATTGACGACGGCGCGGACCTCCTGCCGGAGCTCAGCGGTGACCTGCGCGGGGGACCGGTTGGCCATGAATCGCTGGCCAAGCAGGCGGGCGTCCTGGTCGCCGAACAGGTAGAGCGCGAGGACGTGTGGGGGACTCAGTCGGTCCAGCGGAGAGCCCTTGTGGCGCCGTTTCCAGTCGTCCAGGGCCTTCTGACGCGCGTCCCACGTGGCGTGGGCCACGCGCGGATCGGCGGTCCGGGGGGTGGGGAGCACGTTGCCGGTCTCGGACAGGTGCTCATCGCCTCTGTGGAGCGCGGTCCAGATGCCGTAGGGCACCGAGCCGTCCCCGCTGACCTCAGGGGTGAGCCAGCGCCTGTGGTTGAAGTAGTGCGAGTGGTGGGGCAGAAGCAGCAGCCTCCGCAAGGACGCGGGGGCGTCCTCACGCGGGGCCAACTTGGTATCGGCCCACTCGTACAGGTGGGTGGCGTCGCCGAACATGACGGTGTGCTCGACGACGTCGCCCATCCCGGCCTCGTGTGAGGCTTCCAGGACTTCGAAGAGGGTGTTGAAATTGTCGGGGAGCAGCCAGGCGAGGACCGCCTGGCGGAACGCGGGCATGTCCGCGGCCTGGACGCCCGGGACGGCGCGGTACCGCAGCAACATCTCCTTGGCAAGGTGCGCCTGGTCGTTGACGACGAGGATGCCCGCGGAGCGCACCTCGTGGAAGTCCGGGCTCGACTTGTCTACGGGCCGGGACCGCGGAACGGGATCCCGCATGAGGGCGTAGTCGAGCGCCGACATCAACTCCACCAGGTTGGCGGCAGAGTTCGCGTCCAGCAGCCGCTCCATCGCCGTCCGATAGTCGGACGCCGCAGGATGGGTGGGCGGGAAGAACCGCCTGGCGCTGCCGTGGTGGCCGTGCTGGGTCACCTCGTGGTCGTAGACGCGGGTCACGGCCTGCCGAGCGGCGGCGATCACCGAGGGTTTCTCGGCCAGCGCCCGGCCGAGCGCGTCCTCGTACGAGCGGGTCAGCTCCTCCCACCGCTTGGTGCCGTAGAAGGCGCGGAACCTGGCTGCCTGTCCGGAGAAGTCATGGACGGCAGAGCGGGCAGCAGCATCAAGTGCCGTCCATTTACGCGGTTCGAACGGAACCCAGGTGGGCGTAGGATTGCCCGGCTGAGTGTATAGGAAGAGCTCCAGCTGGCCCGGAGCAAAATGGATCCCCGAGTCAGTTTCCGGGGCGTAGGCACCGTGGCTGCTGCGGTCAGCAACGGCCTGGCCCACCCGTTCGGCCCGCGCAACCTGCCCCCCCGAAGAGCAGGAATGCAGCACCAGCCGTGTAGTCGCGGGCACGCGAAGGCCATCGAGCACCCGCCCGAGGTAGTAGCCGACCTGCTCCGGGGCAACGATCTTCGTGCCGTAGCGCGACATCACCCGCATGTTGCGCTGCGAGCCGTGCGAGGTCCACAGGAACACGCTCTCGCCGAGCCAGGGCACGGGTTGCGGGCCTACCAGCGCGGAGGTCTTGTCGTCCTCGACCATGTAGGTGCTGTTCTCGAAGAACCGGGGCAAAAACTTCTTGCGTCCGACTAGCCAGTCCCGACCGTTGTGACTGGACACCCCGATCTGCCGGCCGTCTTTGTCGATAACGGGTCGGGTGATGATCTCGCGGTTCCACGCTTTGCGCGACAGTTTCGGCTTGCGCTCCCTGAGCCTAATGTGCACGTACCGGCGGCCGGTCGTGCCATCCACTCGGATCTTCCGTTCCTTGACGCGGAACTCACTCTTCTCCGGGTAGAGCGCCTGCCTCTCCCCAGGATCACGGGCGAACATGGCGATGTCCCGCGCGGTCGACTCCAGGACCTCCCACAGCACCGGATAGCCGGTCAGCTTCGTCGGGGCGAGCGCGGCGTCGAGCGCCGATCGGGCGTTGAGCGTCACCGGGTGAAGCGGTGCCCGGGTGATGGTCTGCTCAGGCTGACCCACCGCTGTGTCGCCCTCCATCGGGCCGTTCTCCATACTTACCCACCAGGTGCGGGCTAGCACCGGGGGCAGCTGCTCGACCGCCTCCATCGCCATGTCGCGGTGCTCGCGCAGCTCCTGTGCGAGCCCTTCGACCAGTTCGGCCGCTCGGTCGGCGAGTTGGGCATGCACGTCGCTCAGCCGGGCGTCGCGGTCAGGCGCGGAATCGGACACGGTCCTGGCCAAGTCACCCAGTGCCCGGAAGGTCGCGTCCCGCAGGAATAGCAGTGGTAGGGAGAAGCGCAGGTCACCGAAGTTGAATGCCTGAGCGACGAGAGAACGGGCAAGCCGACGCCGCCACAGCAAGCTCTCCGCATCACCCGTGACGGGCGCGTTGAGCAGAAGGACATCGGAACCGCTGGCCAGGTAGAGCGCGGGCACGAGCTCGACTTTGACGTTGAAAACCAACTGCTGGTCTCGGTGGCGCAGCAGCCAGGCACGCCATGCCTGCCTGCGCTGGCCCCCTGTCACCTCCGCGGGTGTGTCCGGGGACGCCTCGTCGAACTGCGGGTAGTTGTCAACGGCCCCATACAGGCCGTACAGGCTCTTGATCGTCCTAAGCGCTGAGCCGTCATGTGTGAGCTGTGGGGTGAGCCAGGTCGTTCGCTCGGCGTAGAGCCGTCGGTGCGGCTGCCACAAGTCCTGCCAAAGGTCCCCGTGCTTCCCGGTCCCGCTTGTCCGTCCAGCAATGGATGGCCGGTCGAGCGGGGCGAAGAACGCGGCGGCCCAGCCGTAGAGGCGCGAAGCGTCGATGACCTCCGGATCAGGCTCCGTTGCATCGCGCACGCCTACCCGCTGGGAAGCCTGGAGGATCTCCACGAGCGAGTAGGTGCCGGCGGGCAGTAGCCACCCGAGCAGCGCATCGCGGAACGGCATCGGGTCCTCGTCAGGAGCGATGCTCTGGTGGACCTGCAGCAGCCACTCGGCCAGCGGGGAGGACCCGTGGACGATCCGGAAGCCACGATTGCGCGTCATGACTTGGTGCCAGTCGCCGGTTCTCGGTACAAGCGTCGGCTCCAGCGGCAGGCCCTTGGTGTTCAAGCTCGGGTCGGCAGCCCACAACCGGCTGAGCGTGTTTGGCGTGGTCGGGTTGGCGTAGGCGGCTTGGTGGAAAGCGGTCATCAGCTCTGCCAGGCTCGCTCCGCCCTTGTCATCGACGAGCCGGGCCAGGGATTCGGGCGGGTTGGGGACGTTCCCAAAGAACGCGCTCGGGGCGCTCGGGCCCACCAGGCTGCTGAGGTACCGGTGCAGGTACCTGACAGCTTTCCTGGCCGCATCGATGACGGCCGGGTCCGCGGCCAGCACCTCGCCCAGGGCGTTCTCGTGTCGGCGGCTGAGCTCTTCCCAACGAGGGTCGCCGTACATGTTCGACAGCCTCGGCGGGTGACGCTCAAGCGACTCAGCTGCAGTGATCGGCGCGGTGCGCCGGGGCGCGTTCCAGTCTTCAGGGGCCGGGTAGAGCGGGGCTTCCATTCTGTCGCGGGAGTGGGCGGCAGCGCTCTCCTGGACGACGTCGGGCTGGCTGGGGAGGACGGCAGTCTCTGATGTGCCTTCAGCCGCGTTGAGTTGCGCGGGCTGCGGGCGAGCGGGAGCGGCGGAACTCTTCCCAGCCTCAGGGTCGCGGGCAGCTTCATCCCCGGGAGCGGCAGGTTCCGGGGAGGTCCGGTCACGTCCGTTCCGCGGGTGGAACACCAGCCAAGAGCTGGCTTGGCCCTCGTCATCCTCGAGGAGGTGGATCCGCCGCTGCCCGGTGTGGGGGTCCTCAAAGAAAGCGAACTCTCCAGTCGGGGCGTAAACCGCCAGGCCGGTCTCGTCAGCCACATGCTGAGCCGGCGCGGCCTGAGCGACGGAATCGACGCCCTCGTGCGTCCTGCCTGTGCTGCAGGCGATCAGGACGATGCTGTTGAAGCCACTCATCTGGCCTCTGCGCTCGGCAAGTTCGCGCCCGCGCTGCGCACCGTCGACCCGCAGAAGATTGCCGCTGACCGTGGCCAGACCAAAGCCCGTCGCGGAGCCGTGAGAGCCCACGAAGTAGGAGGAGCCCCACTGCGCGGGGAGCGGCTGCTGGCTGGAGACCTCTTCCCCGTCTGCGTTCCTGCTCCACTGGGTGTAGTGGGTCTGCTCTGCCAGATGACCGTAGGTGTTCCTTCGGATTGACCAATCCTCAGCTTTGTACGAGGCATCTCCCATCCGCCTGCCCGTGGCGTCGACGATGGGGAGGACCAGCACTTCACTGCCCCGGCCGCTGGTCTTCCCTGTCAGATGACCGTAGGTGTTCTTTTCGATGGACCAGTCCTCGGCTTTGTACGAGGCATCTCCCATCCGCCTGCCGGTGGCGTCGACGATGGGCCGGACCAGCACAGCGCTGTCCCGATGACCTCCGTCTTCGGGCTTCGAGCCGGCCGGCTCCTGGCCGGGGAGCCCGATCTGCTCCCACACATGCTCATCTGGGAACTTGCCATCGATGGCGACGTACTTGCGCAGCTCGTCCTCTGAGAGCGGGGCCACTTGCCAGTAGCGTCCCCAGTTGTCGTGGTAGTTGAGTTCCGGAGATTCCGGCGTGCCGTTCTCGGCCAGTGCGTCGAAGACCAGTTGAGCGCCGCGCATCACTTCGTGGAAGGTGTGGTGTCGCATGGCCAGCATCGAGCCGAGCAGCGCCAGGCGGACGAGACCGAGGTCCACGTCGACCCCCCACTGCTCCCGCATGGCGGCCGCCTGGAGCAGAGGCCGGTATGTCGAGCTCGACGTACCGGCGGCCACCAGTGCGCCGGAAGACTGGGCGGCCTTGTGGAAGGCACCCCCCATCGGCAATTCAAAACGCCGCGATCCCGACTTCCATGCGACAGAGTCCCCCTGGACCAGCCGCCGCTCTGCCTCGCTCAAAGGCGGCCGGACACGGTCCACCGGGATGCTCGTTAGCAGTCTCGCCTTGGCCTCGGCCAGCCGCGCCTTCTTCTGATCGTCTGGCAGGTCCGACGCCTCGATCTGCGCGTTCACCGTCCGGCGCCAACGCGTCATCTCATGTGTACGGCGCTGGCTGCGCTCGGTCTCGATTGCTCGCGGGTCCCTATGGCTGAGCCCGAGGACCTCGTGGATGAGCTCCCATCCGTTGAACAAGATCGCTATGCGCTCCCGCAGATTTCCTGCGTAGACGACCTGCTCCAACGCGTCCAAATCCCGGCCGACAGCACCGGGAATAGCAGCATCGTCAGTGCCGTACTCGTCCCGCCACTCCTCCGGCGTGCGCTCCCAGACGGCCTGGACCATCCGCCCCAAGTGCTCGTTGGCGGCCGCATGTTCCATCAAATGCCGGCCAAGGGAATTCTCAAAGCGAGCCGCTTCCTTCTCGAACAGGATGCGAGCGTTAATCCACTTTGGAACATCCTCAAAAGCAACCCCGAACCCGCCGTCAGCCGGGTTGAGATGCGCGGGCTGCGGGCGAGCAGGAGCAGAGCTGGTGGCCATCGGGAACGTGCTGTGACCGACTTCGGCGGTCTGCGTCTGCTCCTGCTCCTGCTCCTGCTCCTGCTCCTGCTCCTGGACGTCGCGGTCGGTGGGAGAGGACCGGTCCGGTGTTGCGGTCTCCGACTCAGCCTGGACGACGCGCAGGTGCAGATACGGCCGTCCGAATTCGTCGTCCTGCCGTTCGCGGCCGACTATCCGGAGCTCGGTGTCCTGCGGGAACATTCCGATACGAGGCCCGGCCTGGCCTGCCTCCAGGGCGGCGGTGATGTCCCGCACCGACAAGGAGTCCACCTGGACGAGCACCCGCTGCCCTGTGTTCGGTGTGTCGGGGTCGGAGAGGTCCGTCAGCGCCTTTCGCTGATCGGTCGTCACCTCGTGGAAGCGGGGCACGGTGATGGCGTCCAGCGCCACCGCCAGCTTCCCGTCTACTCGCATGCCCCACCACACCGGGCCGTCCAACGGCGGCATCGCCCGCACGGCTTCGGCCGCCGCATCCAGGTAGCCGGTGATTTCCTTACTCAGGTCGGCAGCGATTTCACGGGCGCGAGCGGCCACGTCCGCGCGGATTTCCTGGAGCTTCTCTTCGCGGCGGGGATCGCGCGCTGGAACCGCGTCGGCCTCATCGAGGAACCAGCGGAGCGCCGCATCACGCAGGAAGAGCTGCGGGTAGCCGGAGTTCCGCCTGTCGAACGAGGCGAAGGCCAGCTTCTCAGCCTGGTCGCGCAGTTGCACAAGGCCTTGCGTTCCGGCGGTGAACCGGTCGCTGAGCAGTGGGCGGTCCAGGCCGGTGAGCAGGCGCAGCGCGGCGATGTGGGTTTCGTCCGGGCCGTGTGTCTCCAGGGGCCCGGCCGCTGGGACCGTTTCCCGCCCAGCGGCACCGGCGAATTCCGTACCGCCTGCCGCAGGGAGTTCCGCCAGACCCTCACCGCGCAGGCCGCGGACCTGCGTGCCGGAGAGGGTGGGGCGCAGGGCTTGGAACACTTGGTCGCTGCGCGGGCCGCGGGCCCGCTCCGCGTCGAGCCGGGCGAGGGCGGTGGGTGCGTCGCCGCTGACGGTGCCGATCCGTGCCTCGTCGTCGTGGGAGTGCACGTCCTGGGTGGTGACCGGACGGTCCCACACCGGTGCCGACCGGAACGGGATTTCCTCGGCGGTGACATGGGCGTAGGTCAGTCCGGACCGCTCGTCGTGCACGAGCCTGCTGTCCGTGATCCGCAGCTGGACGCGCTCCGGGTACAGCACGGGCCGGGTGCGCGGGTTGCGGGAGAACGGCGCGAGGGAGCGCCCGCTCGATTCGCGCACCTCCCACAGCACCAGGTGGTCGTCGCCCAGTGCGGCTCCGTGTGCCAGTGCGGTGTCGAGCGCCACTGATTGGTCGGCCGTGGCCGTGTGCAGGCTCGGCAGAATGGCAGGACGCTCCGACAGCGCGGATCCGCCGGCATGGTCCTGCAGCGCCCCGGGTTCGCGGGTTGCCCACCACACAGAATCCACCACCGATGGCAGCTCCCTCACCGTGGCGACGGCTCGCTCGCGGTGGTCACGCAGTTCCTCGCGCATACCCGAGACGAGTTCGGAAGCCCTGTCCGCGAGCGTCCTCCGGATTTCCTGGAGGCGTTGGTCTCGGCCGGGCAGGCCCGCGATCTGCGCGGCTTCCGCAGCTAGGTCGGCGAAAGCCGGGTTACGCAGGAACATCAGAGGCAGGTGGTCGGTGATGCCACCGCTGCCGAACGCACGCTCGACGGCGATCCGGGCCTGGCGTCGCAGGTGTGCGAGGGCCTCCTCTTCGCTCCCAGCGGCCCGCTCCTGCAGAAGGCGCGCGTCGGCTCCACTCGCCAAGTACAGGGCCTCCAGCGCGGCGAGATCCAGGTTCGCCAGTACGGCCTCGGCCGTCGGCGCGCTCTGCGGCTGGGTGACGGAGCCGTCCCGGTGGTAAACCTGCCAGGTCGCGCTGGTGGTGCCAGAGCCTCCGTCCAAGCCCTGCGTCAGTGCGACGACCGGACGTCGCAACTCCTGGGCCAGCAGGACCGCCGTCGGGACGCCCTCCTGCCGGGCGTCGCTTTCAGTGCCCGCCAAGTTCAGGACCAACGGTCCTGTCCCGGGCAGCCCCGCATTTCTCAGCGACTGCGCCAGGAGCTTGATCTCGTTGGGGGTGGCCCGCCGCAACCTCTCCGGCACGTCCACCAGGAACGCCTTGGCGTCCCCAGCGCTCCGGACCGCCTTCGCGATCCCCGCCAGGTCCGGAAGGCCCCACGTTCCCAGGGACTCGGCAGTCGGTCGAAGGGAGACGGCGCCCTCGAAGAACGTCCCGTCGAAGGCCGGCCTGCGAACGACGTCGATAACCGCCGTCCGACGGTTATCCCCCGGTGTGGCACCGTGTTGCGGTGCGGCCCCTTCGTAACCGAGCGTGGTGGATACGATTTTGATGCTTCCTAGAAGCGGAACGGTCGGACGCAGACTGCCCGGCTCCACTCCCCTGTTCTGGACTTTCAGCCATCGCTGCAGCTCTTTTTCGAGGTATTTCTCGACGCTGCGAGCCCGCTGTTCACCGGCCTTCATGCCGGTCCGCTCTGAATTACCGAATCCGGTGATGTAGACCTCGGGCAAGCGGTAACCACTTCGGTGGTTGCGCACCGCCTCCTCGGCTATTTCTCGGGCGACGTCGAAAATTTTCATCTCGGCTTGGGGGGTGAGGGTCTTCTTCCCCTCGCCGAAACTGATGACTGACTGCCACGGCCCACTCGATACGGGCTCGAACGCGGAAGCCGTGGGGCTCTGCGACGTGACCGCGTTCGGCACGACGAGCGCGGGTGTCAAGTGGCTGAACGTTGACAGGAACGCCGACTCACCGTCGCGCGGCGAGTCCGTGGTGGGTCTCTCGCCTCGCCCGGCTGCCGAGATCGCGTCCGCGCCGGTCGGCTTGGGAAGGTTCCACCAACCGCGCAGGGCGATGAAGTAATCCTTGACTGAGTCGACGGCCTCGACGGATTCCGCAGCCGGCAACATTGTCAGGATGCGGACGCCTTCCACGATCGCTTGGAACTCCTGCGGCAGGCCGTTCACGGAGAAGAGGATCTCCTCCCGCACGATGCCGGAGACCCGGGCGGCCAGAGCGTCGAAGGCGTCGACGCCCATCGCCTCAATGATGCCCTTGGCCAGGGCGTAGGATTCACGCACTAGCTCCGTGACCTGGCCGATTTCCTGATGGAACGGGATCGCCTGGGGGACGGAGTCGTCCGGGCGGTGAACCTGCCAGGTCGGGCTGGTGGTGCCCGAGCCCCCGTCCAAGCCCTGCGTCAGTGCGATGACCGGACGTCGCAGCTCCTGGGCCAGCAGGTCCGGGCTGCTCCCCTGCCACGCGACGCTTACCGCGCCCGACAGGTTCAGGACCACCGGTCCGGTCCCGGTCAGCCCCGCATTTCTCAGCGACTGCGCCAGGAGCTTGATCTCGACGGGGAAGGGCCACCGCAACCTCTCCGGCACGTCCACCACAAACGCCCTGGCGTCCCCAACGCTCCGGACCGCCTTCGCGATCCCCGCCAGGTCCGGAAGACCCCACGTACCCGGGAACTCGGCAGTCGGTCGAAAGGAGACGGCGCCTTCGAAGAACGTCAAGTGGGCGTGCGGCTTGCGAACGACGTCGATGACCGCTTTCCGACGGAAGTCTCTCAGTTTGTCACCACGGTGTTCCGGTGCGGTCCCTTCGTAACCGAGCGTGGTGGATACGATTTTGATGCTTTTCAGAAGCGAAACGGTCGGGCGCAGGTTGCCCGGTTCCAATCTATCGTCCAGGGCCTCCAGCTTTTGCAGCAGCCATTCTTTGAGGAACTTCTCGACGCTGTGAGCCCGCTGTTCACCGGCGTTCATTCCGGTCCACTCTGAATTACCGAATCCGGTGATGTAGACCTCGGGCAAACGGTAACCACTTCGGTGGTTGCGCACCGCCTCCTCGGCTATTTCGCCGGCGATGTCGACAAGTTCCGCCCTGGCGTGAAGGTTGAGGTCCTTCCTCCTCTTGTCGAAACTGATGGCTGACTGCCACGGATGACTCGATACGGGCTCGGACGCGGAAGCCGTGGGGCTCTGCGACGTGACCGGATTCGGCACGACGGACTGCGAGGGGAGTTCGCTGCGATCCGACTGTGGCGTGGCGGGTCCGAAGGCCGCCGCCCGGTCGTCGGTGGAGCCGTGCAGATTGATGTACGGGGGGGCCAGCAGCTCGTCGAGGAAGGTACTTGTCCCGTTGGAGTCGGCCGTCGACTCGCTCTGCGGCTGGGGGAAGGAGCCGTCCGGGCGGTGAACCTGCCAGGTCCCGCTGGTAGTGCCAGAGCCTCCGTCCAAGCCCTGCGTCAGTGCGACGACCGGACGTCCCATCTCCTCGGCCAACAGGACCGCCGTCGGGACGCCCCCCTGCCCGGCGTCGCCATCGGTGCCCGGCAGGTTCAGGACCAACGGTCCTGTCCCGGGCAGCCCCGCATTTCTCAGCGACTGCGCCAGGAGCTTGATCTCGACGAGGGTGGCCCGCCGCAACTTCTCCGGCACGTCCACCAGGAACGCCTCGGCGTTCCCGACGCTCTGGACTGCCTCCTCGAGCCCCTCCAGGTCCGGAAGGTCCTGCGTTCCCTGGAACTCGGCAGTCGGTCGAAGGGAGACGGCGCCCTCGAAGAACGTCCCGTCGAAGGCCGGCCTGCGAACGACGTCGATGACCGCCGTCCGACGGTTATCCCCCGGTGTGGCACCGTGTTGCGGTGCGGCCCCTTCGTAACCGAGCGTGGTGGATACGATTTTGATGCTTTCCAGAAGCGGAATGGTCGGACGCAGGCTGGCCGGTTCCAATCCCTCGTTCAGCTCGTCCAGCCGGCGCAGCAGCTCTTCTTTGATGGTCTTCTCGACGCTGCGAGCCCGCTGTTCACCGGCCTTCATGCCGGTGAGCTGTGAATTTCCGAATCCGGTGATGTAGACCTCGAGCATCGGGGAACCGCTTCGGTGGTTGCGCACCGCCTCCTCGGCTATTTCGCCGGCGAGCTCCCGAATTTTGGCTTCGGCTTCGGAGGTGAGGTCCTTCTTCCCCTCACCAAAACCGATGACTGACTGCCACGGACGACTCGATACGGGCTCGGACTCGGAAGCCGCGGGGCTCTGCGGCGTGACCGGATTCCGCACGACGAGCGCGGGTGTCAAGTGGCTGAACGTTGACAGGAACGCCGACTGCCCGTCGCCCGCCGAGTCCGTGGTGGTCCTCTCGCGCCGCTCGGCTGCCGAGAGCGCGTCCGGGCCGGTCGGCTTGGGGAGGTTCCACAAATCGCGCAGGTCGCTGATGTAATCCTTGACGGAGTCGACGGCCTGTGCGGATTCCGCCGCCGGGAAGCTTCTCAGGATGCTGATGCTTTCCACGATCGCTTGGAACTCCTGCGGCAGGCCGTTCACGGGGAAGAGGATCTCCTCCCGCACGATGCCGGAGACCCGGTCAACCAGAGCGTCGAAGGCGTCGACGCCCATCGCCTCAATGATGCCCTTGGCCAGGCCGTAGGAGTCACGCGCTCTGTCCGTGACCTGGCCGATCTCGTGGTGGAAGGCAATCGCCGCGGCTTCCGTTCCGCTCGCGGCAGCGACTGCCTTACGCGGCCAGGAAAAAGTTACCGCGGCGTCCGCTCCAACTCCCGGCAAGTAGTTGACCATGAGCTGCCACTGCCCGGTCTGCGGGTTCTTCACCTGCCGCAGCCGGCCACCGAGCCCCAACACCGGACCATCCCAGAGGTCGGCCAACTCGTCGGCGAACGAGTCCCCCCAAACCTCGGGATCCCTGTCGCTGCCGCTCTCGATCAGCCTTTTGAATCCGAAGCCGTCCACCGCGAGGAACAGCGGAGCCTTCTTCGGCACCCGGTCTTTCTGGCTCAGCCAGTCGGCCAGCTCCTCCGGGCCGAGCAGGGTCCGTGTCTCCACCTCACCCGTCTTGTCGTAGAGCTCTACCTTGTTTCCGACGCGCCGCCCGAGGACGACGTAAGGCTTACCACCGAGTTGGGCAACCAAATTCTCGATATCGGCTTCCGATCCCGAATGGGCGTGCTCGTGCCGCAGTCGTAGATCTTCGCCAGCCTTCCGCAGTGAGACGGCACCGGCGAACTGGGAAGGATCTCCGATCGTCACCGTCTTGCGACCGTTGAGAACCGAATCGTCCACCACGGGCGGGAAAAACTGTTTGAGGACATCAGAAACGCCGCTCCGCGGCGCCAGCACTCCGAAATCCCCGTTCAGGCCACTTACGACCTTGTAGGGGCTTGCCCACACGCTCGCCTGGCCCGCGGGAATCTTCGCGGCGGCTTCTTCGGCGAACGAGGCATCGATCAGGTCTTCATTGCCGACATTACAAGACCAGAACAGGACGTTCAGCTTCTGCCCCTTGCCCTCGGCCATCCTCAGCGCCTTGGCGTAGGTCTTGGTCTTCATAACCGTATCGACCAGGTGGGCGGGGGCGAGTATGACCTCATTTGTAGCCTCTGACGAGTCGTTACTCCGAGAGTAACGGCCCTTTAGGCCGAAGGTTACATGGTCCGGTTCCCCATGCCCGCTGATAACGAGAATTGGCTTTCCAGCCAACCCTTCAGGCAGCGGATACGTGTTGTCGCCGTAGATGTTGAACTGGCCGTCGGCGGACTGATCAAAGTGATAGAGAACGCCACTCTCACTGAGGTCGAAGGTTTTGAAGAATTCCTTGAACTTCTTTTGTTCGTGGGAAGGTTTGCCGATCAGCACCAGCGCGTTGTCGCTGCCGGTCTTCGCCTCGACCAAGTCGAAGACTTCCGGCCCTGCTGCGCCGAATACCTTGCCGTCGGTCTTGACGGTGAGTGCCTCGGAGAGCTGCTGACCAGGGGCGAGCTCCCTGTTCAGCCTGAGGATCGGGAGCAACAGCTTACCCAGCGTCTCTTCCGGACGGCTGGGCACGACGACATTCTTACCCTTCCGCCACCCGGCAGCCTCGGCGACCATTTCGGTCAACCGCTGGTGGAACGGCGAGGATGTGACGTTCTCCGTGCTGCTCCACACCAGGATCTGAGAAAGGTCCGCATTATACCGACCCAGCCCAGTTCCAGCGGTGTGGCGGAACAACTTCTCGCGGATGTTCTCCTTCCGAAAAGCGGAAAGCCCCGAGTCGGGAAGCAGTTGTAGCAGTTCTTTGACGCCGTACAGGACATGGAACTTGAAGTCGTCGATGACCTGCGGATCGACAGTCCCCTCTTCCCGTCCGAGCTCTTCCTGAGTGCGAACCGAACGGTTCAGCGCGTCTGAGCGGTGAGCCTCGTTGACGGCGACTCGCATCAGTCCTTGAACGAGCGCGGCAAGCTGCTCCTGCGGAGTACGCCCCATTGCGTACTCGATTTTGTAAGCACCATCGCTGAGGGCGATGGTGGAACCGCCGGTCGTTTCAGGGGTCCGCTCATACTCAGTCACCTTGTCGGCCAGCGGCGTCAACTCGTCCAGGAGCGCTCGGAGAGTGGGATCCTTGGTCTGGCGCCGATAAGCCTCAAGGAGCGTGGTCTCGGCCGGACTCCGCCAAAAGCGTTCGATTCCCTCCAACGCGGCATCGACCGTGCCCTCGAGCTCATTGACCGCGGACATCCGCCGACTGGCGCCACGCTTGGAGATCCGCCAGTACTGAATCTGCGCTTTGACCTTTTGCAGAGCGTCTCGCTGCTGTTCCCACCGTCCGGAGACAAACTCGATTCCTGTCCCGTTCAGCCACTCCGCAACAGCCTGGTCAATTCGTTGCAACTCCATCGAACGCCGTGTCACCTTGTGGGATGAAATCTTCATCCAGTCACGTGCCAGGTTCTTCAGGTTGGAGGTGGCTTCAACAGGGCTGAGCTCTTCGCCTGTTGACGGCTTCCCGTGGAATACCCAATCCGTACCGGAGAGGTCGAAGTCGTGGGTAGAGACGTCTGTCGCAGCGGTGAGCCAGGTCGCGTGGGCTGCCTGATCCGTCTCAGGGCGCGGCGACTCCGATCCCGCCTGCGCGGCAACCGACTCCACCACCGCCGAAGCCTGATCCGTCTCACGGCGCGGCAACTCCGATCCCGCCTGCGCGGCAACCGACTCCACCACCGCCGAAGCCTGATCCGTCTCACGGCGCGGCAACTCCGATCCCGCCTGCGCGGCAACCGACTCCACCACCGCCGAAGCCTGATCCGTCTCACGGCGCGGCAACTCCGATCCCGCCTGCGCGGCAACCGACTCCACCACCGCCGAAGCCTGATCCGTGCGCAGAGCCTGAACCAGATCGGCCGTGGGCACACCGCTGGACAGCGGGGTGGCCTCGGTCAGCGTGACCTCCACGAAGGACCGACCATCCCGGCTGGCCATCACCCGGGCGCTCTCCACCTGGAACGCCATTCCCGGCGGGTAGCTCAGCTGGGGCTGGGTCGGGCGACTGGCGAACAGCGTGGTGTCACGGGCGGTGGAGCCAGCCAATCGGTAGACGCGCAGGTGGCGGGCGCCCTCGGCCGACAGATTGTCGGCGTTGATCGGACGTGCGAACGCCTGCTGCGCCTGCGGACTGGTGGTGAGGAATCGCGTCGCGTCCACGACGATCCGCGTGCCGGGGGCGGGCAGGTTCCCGGCCGGGGCCTCCCCCGGCACCAGCTCGGTCCACCACACCTCGCGGCCGGACGGCGGCAGCGTCTCCAGCGCCTGCACCGCGGCCCAGGCGTGGGCGGGGAGCATCCGCACGGTGCGGTCGGCGTGCTCGTCGAGACGTTGCCGCAGCCGCTGGGCTTCAGGATCGGGCCCGCCGAGTTCCGTGTGCGCCGCTACCTCGTCGAGCAGGCTCCGGAAGCCGGGGTCCCGTGCGAGCAGTTGTGGGAAGGTCCGAGCGTCTCCGCCGAAGATGCCCTCCGGGCTCGTTGCGGCTCTCCACGCCTGGTGAGTCCACCAGTTGGCCCAGTTCGTCAGCCACTGCCCGGTCCGCTGGTCCACACCGGATTCCGCGAGCAGTCCGTTGAAGGCGGACATGCCTGCCTCAGCGGCATCGCCCTGCAGCTGAAGCGCTGCGAAGTGACCAGCCGTCAGCCGGCTCAGCGCCGAGGTGTCCAGTCGGCCGCGCCGGGAGTAGCGTTGGTGCCAGCGCTTGATCCCGTCGAGTCGTTGCTGGATGTGCTGGGGCAGGCCGGAGGCCGGGTAGCCGTCGGGGGCGAGAAGCATGCGCCGCAGTTCGTCCGGGGAGACGGTGCCGGGGGGCAGGGACATGCCGCTGACGAGCGCGTCGTACGCCTTCATATGCGGCGGAACCAGCAGTGTGGCCCATGGGCCTTCTGGGAAGTGCCTCCTGGGATCGAAGGTGCCGTCGACCCAGGCGTACAGGACGCGGGCGTCGGCCTGGAGGGCGGCGGCCAGTTCAGGCGATACCGCATCCTCGTTGACGGCATGCAGCACCTCGAAGAGGGTGTGCGTCTGCGAGCCGAGCGCGTGCGCCAGCACGGCCCTGGCGAAGTCCGTGGTCTGTCCAGGCACTCCCAGTGTCCGGTGGACCCGAAGCAGCCAGAGCGCTTCGACCGCAGGGCGTTCGCCTAGGAGGATGCCCCGGCGGGCCATCTCGTCGCGGATGGCGTAGGTGTGCTCCGGAACGGTCTGCGGCCGGGCGGGCAGGCCGTGGGGGCGCAGTTCGGGCCTTTGCTCCCACAGGTGGCTGAGCGTATGCGGCACGTCGGGGTTCGCGTGCGCAGCCCGGATGAACGCGTCCATCAGCTCGTGGAGCGAGGCGCCCGAGAACTCGTCGAGGAGCGCGCTCAGTGCTCCCTTTGCGTCGGTCCCGAAGACCTCGGGGGAGAAGAAAGCACGGGCCGCGTCGTCAGGCCCGTATGCCTCGGCGAGCACCTGGTGCAGCCGGGACGCCGCCCGCCTGGCTTGCCGCGCCACGGCGGGGTCGGCGGCCAGCGCCATGCCGAGGGAACTCTCGTAGCCCCCGCTCAGCTCCTCCCATCCCGGCTCGGCGAAGAGGATCCCGAGGCCCGTGGAGCCGGTGGCGGGGTTGATCACGCGGTCGAGCTCGTCCAAGACCGACTGGGACTTGGCGAGCTTCTCCCGGTGCTGGTGCAGCAGGCGTTCGGCCAGCAACGCACGGTCCCCCTGCGCCCTCCGCAGGAACTCTTCATGGTGTCCCTCAGTGGCCTGGTGGCTGACGAGGAGGGCTGCGAACCGTTCGCGCAGCTTGGCTGCCCTGCCCTTGGTCTCCACGTAATTGTTGAGGGACAGGGGACCTTGAAATGACTGCAGTTCCAACTGCAACTTCGACCAGTCATCGTACAGCTGATAGGCCATTATGTCGGTGCTTAGTGAGCGCTTGCTGACGGCCATTCTGGCCGGTTCCACGGTGCCGTCAGGCAGGTAGCGGCCGTCGCCGTCCGGATTGTGCACGACGATGGGCCGCGGCCAGCCGGTCGGCTGCTCCGTGAGTCCGAGGTCGATCGGCAGCCCGGAGGCGAACTTCGCCTCGGGCCAGTACAGGCGTGAGACGAGCTTGCCCAGGCCCTCCTCGTCGAGGCCGAACGCATGCTGGGGGAAGTCCCCGCCGATCCGCGCCACCTCGCGCAACACGGACAACACGATGCCCTCGCGCACGCCCGCACCGTGGAAGACCTCCTCATCGAAGGAGACCAGGACCGACTGCCGGCCGGCCGGGGCGTCTGGGTAGGTGTTGACCCACTGGGCTCGCCCCCCGTCATGGTCGTTGCCCTCCAAGACGCTGGAGGAGCGCAAGGGCCGATCGCGGCCCGGCATCCACAGCTCGCCCAGGGTCCCCCCCTCATTCGGGTCTAGCTGGTCGTGCAGGGTCACCCAGCCGCCGAGCCGCTCCAGCTCGTCCAGGTCGAAAACGAGGGTGGTGGGACCGTACTTCGTCGGCATGGGGTCGTCGCCAACTTGGACCCGGAGGAACGCGAAGTCCGTATTACCCAGGGCCCTTTTGTCCACGTCGAAGGTAAAGCCCGACGCGAGGTGGGAATTTCCATCCCGCTGCATTTGCGCGAGGGAGACCATCACTCCGCTGTTGGCAATGGCGTGATAAGCCCGCGTGGCGTGCTTGAGCCTCAGCGGCAGGGCCACCAATCGGTCGTACAACGCCCGCCACCGAGGACGGTCAAGAAGATCCGCCACGTCGGCCCGGAGACGGTCCAGGTTCGCGTGCGACAGGTCGTGGATGAAGGCCGACCGCTCCTCGTGGGTGAGGGAGTCGATGTCCGGCCGCAGCTGGCTCCATTGGGTCCCGGTGGGCAGCAGCGCGTACGCCTTGCGGAGGCGGAAGTCGCGCGCGTGGCCGACCAACTCGCTCAGCGTCTGTGCCGAGGCCAGGCGCGGGCCGTCGTCGAGCCATACGCGGCCCGAGGCCACCTCCGCCGCAAGTCCGCGGGCAGCGGCCACTACAGGTGTGTATGCGTTGCGGAGCCAGTAGAGGCCCCCGACACCGGCGGCGTTTCGAACGAAGCCGGCCAACGCACCAGCCACCAGATTCGCCGAGTCACGGACCCCGGCGGCCAGGTCGAGCGCCGTCTCCCGAGTCTGTGCGGACTGCTCCGGGTCCGCGAGCAGCTGCTCCAGTGCGTTCAGGGCGCCTTCCAGCTCCCGGTACCGGGCCTGGACCTCGTCACCTGTCCAGATCATCCGGGCGGGGTCGGTGACCCCGGCCGCACGCACCGCGCTGTCGAGCCGGAACGCGTACGCGCGGACCTCGACAGCCGTGACGACGTCTCCGGCGCTCGCCAGCTGATCGACCAGCAGGTGGAGATCTCGCTGCGCCGACATGCGGCCGTCGATCACGTAGGGAGCGCCGAGTTGTCGCCACCGAGGCAGGTCCCGCCACTCGTCCCACGAAAGCGTGCCCGTGGGGGCATCGTCGGTGGATTGGAGCCGCTGAACCGCGCTCTGGTCGAACAGCAAGTACAGGGAGTCGATCTCGACCGAGGGGTCCAGCACGCCGAGGACGCCCTGCTCCGTGCTGTCGGGGGCAGCGGGTTCCGTGCCGAGCTGGCCCGGGTTGTCGAATTCGTCGGAGAAATCGCCGTCGTCCTCGGCATCCGACAACTCCGGAGTATCCACGGAGAAGTCCGTGGCGTCGGAGTCACTGTCCGTCCCGGAGAAATCACCTTCGTCCTCGGCATCCGACAACTCCGGAGTATCCACGGAGAGGGTCATGACACCGGAGTCGCCGGCGGCCTGTGCCCCGCCGACGAACGAGCCCTCGGGGGAAGAGGGCGCGTTCCACTGGTCGTCGGCCGGGAAGGCGAAGGGGGCCGCGGACCTCACCGTCTGGGGGACGGGAGCGGTCTCTGTGAGCCGAACGTGCTCGTACGGCCGCCCTGCCGCGTCCTGCCGCCATTCCCGCTCCATCAGCTCCAAATCGGCCGACTGCGGGAACAACACCGTCTGGTGCGCCGGATCAGCCGACAGGAACGAGACATCGCGGGCCGAGGCGTCCACCACCTCGTAGAGCACCGGATGCCCGCCGGGCTCGCCCGACAGCGGCATCTCTCCCAGGGCGACCAGTTCGTTGAGCGACCCTGTGTGGAACTGCGGCACGATGACTGCGGCGGAGTCCGCCGCGTCCTGCGACGCCCAACCGGACCACCACACCGAGGCGCCGGCCCGGGGAAGGAATGCCAACGCCTCCTCTGCCATGGCCAGATGCTCCGGGGCCTCCTCGGAGAGGTAGTCGGCCCGTCCCTCGACCATGCCTTCCAGCATGCGGTCGAGGGCGACTGCTCGCCGGGTGTGGAGGTCGGGCGAGGTGGCAGACATTCGCTGAACGGTCTGTACCAGGTCGCGGACGACGTCGTCGCGCAGCAGCGTGCGCGGGAAGCCGAACGCCCCGTCGACGTGCATGTTTTCCACGGCCTCGCGGACGACAGCTCGGGCCTCGTCTCGCAGGGCGTTCCGCCCGCGCTCCCCTGATCCGCCGGTTGCCGCGACGGTCAGCAGGCGTCGGTCCGCCCGGCCGCTCAGCAGATACAGCGCGGTGATGTGCCCGGGGGTCAACAGGTCGGTGACCGAAGCGCCCGGGTGACGCTGTGCCCACTCAGCCAGCGCCTCACGGCGATCGGCCCAGCTTTGTGCCTGCGGATCGTCCGCGGCCGGCAGGGTCGGGTTCTCGCCCAAGGTGCGGACGATGTCGTCGGGCGACTGCCCGTCTCCGGTGACGGGGGGGACGAGCCAGTCATGTCGTTCCATGTACAGCGCCTGATAGGGCGTCATGAGTGGCGCGGCGAACTGTGTGTCAGCCCAGGCGTACAGATGCGCTGCGTCCTGGAGCAGCATCGCGCGCTCTGCCGCTGGGAACCGCGCAGCCTCGTGCGAGTCGGCGAGAATCTCGTACAGGCTGTCCCTCCCCTGGGAGAGCAGCCAGGCGGTGAGCGCCGCCCTGACGGCGGGCAGCGTCCGGGCAGGGGCCAGGTCCCGGTAGATCTCCAGCAGCCGCATGGCCACGTCGGTGCGGCCGCTCACGAGCGGGAAACCGTGTCCGTCATGGAGGATCTGCTGCCAAGCGGGGCCGCGCGACGAGGTGCTTATGGGCGTCCCGTCGTGGAGCGCGGCCTCGGCGACCACGTACAGCAGTTCCCACACCTCGAGGTCGGCCGTGCGGTCGGGGGTGCCGTCAGCGGCCGTGTTCCGGCGCAGCATCTCCAGCAGGCGCTGGGCGGAGTCACTGACATCGGGATCGGCGTCCTGGGTCAGCCGGTCTTCGATGACCGGCTCGAACCTGCGGCCCAGCACGTCCACGAGGTGCCAGGCGGCCTGCACCACATTCGGGTCCGCGGCCATGTGCTCGCCGAGGTGCCGCTCGTACGTGCGGCTGAGTGGTTCCCAGTCCGGGTGGGAGTAGAAGGCACGGAAGCCGCTGGCGTACTCGGGGAAACCGGGCTCGCTGGGGCGTGCGGCGGCACGGGTCCGGTCCCGCGGGGTGAACTCGACCAGGCGGGGCAGCTCCTGCCCGGCCTCCGCGATCAGCTTGACGGACGGCCGCCCCTTTGCCAGATGGAGCACGACGCGTGTGCTGGGTGCGGTGGTCCGGTGTCCGCTCCAGTCGGCGGTCTGCTGTCCGACGGGATCCCCACCAGGCACCTCGGCGCCCGTCGAACAGGAGTACAGGAGAATCCGGGCTGCCGCCGGCAGGCCGTTGCCGTCCAGGAGCGCCTTGAGGTACTGGCCCCACTGCGGCCCGCTGACCCTCCGCGGACCGTAGCGCGATACGACTTCCACGGACTGCGGACTGCCGTGTGTGGTGGCCACGAACCAGTCGCCGTCCCGGTTCAGTGGCTGCGGAGCTCCGACTGCCTTCATCGAGCCGGCGTCCACGGGCGTCCAGCTGACTGCCTCGCGCACGCGCGCCGAGGCTTCCCCACGCCGTGTCCAGTCCCGGGCATTGAAACTGGAGACACCGATACGCCGTCCAGCCGACGGGATGTCCCGGGTGACGATCGGCCGGTTCCATGACTCGCTCGGCTGGACGAGGGGCAGCTCACTCAACTCGACCCGCAGGAAGCTGCCACCGGTCGCCGCGTCGTGGCGCAGGCGTGCCGACTCCACGCGGAACCTGGTCCTGGACGGGTAGACGACCGTGCGCAGCTCCGGAGTCCTCGACAGCGGGGAGACGTCGGGGGCTGTGGCGCGGTCCACCGACCACATCACCGGCAGACCCTGGCCTCCGACGAGGTCGTGGAACTCGCTGAGCGCGGCTTCCTGGCTGGTGGTCGCGCGGTGGAACCGGGGCAGTTCCAGTTCCGTCCCCGGCTTGGGCACGCCTTCGCCTTGCGCCGGGTCCGGTAGCCTGCTGGTCCAGTAGATCCGGGTGTGGACGGAGGGCAGCATCTCCAGGGCCTCGGCGGCCAGCTCGCCGTAGCCGATGAGTTCGTTGCTCAGCCCGTTGGTCAGCCGCTCGGCCTGGAGCGCGAGCTGTTCGACGCGGCCCCGCACCAGGCTGGTCCAGTTCCGGCGCCTCCCCTCGCGGGCAAGGGAGCGGAACGCGTCGTCCCGCAGGAACAGCAGCGGGAACTGCGGGTGTTCGTCCGCCGACGCGGCCGTCACCAGTGCGCGTGCCTCGTGTCGCAGACGCTCCCGGCTTCCGCCCCCCGCGCCGTCAGCTGCCGTGATCAGCCGCGCGTCCGGTCCGCTGACCAGGTAGATCGCCTTGGCGTAGGCGTCGTTGACGTTGTCCCGCAGGAGGGCGATGTGCTGGTGACGGCGCAGCCAGTCGGCCAACGCCGCGCGGCGCTGCCGCCATTCCCCGGCCGCCTCGGGTGACAGCTCACCCTGCCCGAAGGCTGGTGTCTGCTGCTCGGTCAGGGCGAGGATGTCCTCGATCCGCCGGCCGGGTTCCTCCGTGATCCCCGCGGTGAGCGAGGACATCCGTCGGGCGTACAGCTGAAGATGCGGCGGCATGAGGCGGGCCGCCAGGTGAGGGTCGGCGTCGCGGAGCTGGTCAGAAAAGGCCCTGCGCAGCCGGTCCCGGGGGTCCAGGACACCATCGACCCAGCCGTGGAGCCGGGCCGCGTCGACCCGCGTGGCGTCGGGCTCGACCTCGTCGCGCACGCCCGCCCGCTGGGCAGCTGTCAGGATCTCCGCCAACGAGTGCGTACCGCGCGGCAGCAGCCAGCCGAGCATGGCCTCGCGGAACAGCAGTGCATCGCCTTGGAACTTGTCACCGACTCTGAGCAGCCACTCCACGGACGTCGCTGGTCCCTGTGTCATCCTCAGGCCGCGCTCGCGCGACTCCCGCAGGAAGGACTCGCTGTGCGGTTGGGGGGTGGACGGTGCCAGAGGCCGGGCTCGGAGGTTCAGTTCCGGGTGGTCCCGCCACAGGTTGCTGAGCGTGATGCCGGACGGGCTCGGCTCGGCACCGCGCGCGAACATGTCCATCAGCGAGTACAGCGGGGCGACGGGGAGGCGGAGTCGCCATGCATCCGTCGTGGTGAAACCATGGCCCTCGAGTCTGGCGACGTCCTCAGTGAAGGGGTGGCCCGGCGGAAGGAAGTTACGCGTCACGCTGTTTGGGTCGTAGCGCTGGTCGGACAGCGCCTCTCCCAACAAGTAGCCGTGCAGTGCCGTGACCGCCTTGCGGGCTTCCTCAACCACAAGTGGGTCGGCGGCCAGCACCGTCCCAAGGTCCTTCTCGTACTGCTCAGCGACCCGATGCCACTCGCCCGAGCGGTAGAGCGCCGGGAAGCGGGGAGTGAGAGCGGGCACGGCCTCGGCCTCGGTGGGGGCGGAGTTCCAGCCCTCGGTCGGGAACTGCGGCGCCGCGGCCTCTTCGGGGGCGGTGACGGAGAACCGCGTGCGTATCGTCTGGGCAACGGGGGCGGTTTCGGCGAGCCGGACGTACTCGTACCGCCGCCCTGCCGCATCCTGCTGCCAGAGACGCTCCACCACCTCGAAGCCCGCCGGTTCCGGGAACAGCACCGCGTCAGGCCCTGGTTCAGCCGACACGAACGACACGTCACGGGCCGAGGCGTCCACCATCTCGAACACCACCGGATGCCCATCGGACGTGCCCGAGAGCGGCATCTCTTCCAATGCCGCCGACTGATTCAGCGACCCGGCGTGGAACCGCTCCACACCCACCGCACCGAACGCCGCCGCGTCCTCGGAAGCCCAACCGGACCCCCATACCGAAGCCCTCACCGGCCGCAGGAGAGCCAACGCCTCCGCCGCCATGGCCACGTGTTCCGGGGCGTCGGCGAACAACTCGTCGAGCAGGCCCTCGTCCGACCGCGCCAGGAGCTCATGGCGGATCTGGCCGAGGTGGGCATCGTGGTCCGGCGTGTGCGGTGGCACCGCCTGGGCCTCCTGGACGAGAGCGTGGAAGCGGCGGTCGCGCAGCAGTGTGCGCGGGAAGTCTGCCGGACGGCCCGCACGCACGCGGTCCACCGCCTCGCTGACGACGGCGTGGGCCTCGCGCCGCAGCGCATCCCGGGCGCGCTCCCCTGGTCCGCTGGCGACCGCTGCGGTCAGCAGTCGCCGGTCCGCTGGGCCGCTCATCAGACGCAGCGCGGCGATGTGCCCCGGCGCCAGCGGAGCAGTGGGCGAGGATCCCGGATCAGTGTCGTCCAGGGCGATCCAGTCGTGCCGCTCGGCGTACAGCGTCTGGTACGGGGTGCGCGGGCCGTGCCCGGCGGCCAGTTCGGCGTCGGCCCAGGCGTACAGGTGGGCGGCGTCCCCAAGGAGAACCGCACGCTCGACGGCGGAGGAGGCCGCCGTGTTCCGTGTCTCCTCCAGGAGTTCGTAGAGGGAGTCGTGCCCCGCCGCCAATCGCCAGGCGAAGACGGCCGTGCGGGCCGCCGTCAGCCGGTCGGCGGGAGCGTGCTGCGCGTACTGGGCGAGGATTCGCTCGGCGACGGCGGTCCGGCTGTCGGCCAGGTGGAAGCCGCGCTCATCGCGCAGGTCGCGGTAGCGGTCGCTTCCGGTCTTCGCGAGCTGCAAAGGCAAGGTCTCGCCGCGGGTGGCCTCGAGGGCGCTCGCGCGCATGAGCCCTGCCAGATCCGCGTCCTGCGGGAAACCCTCCGGGAGGAGGGCGGGCACCGCGTCCGGTCGTCCGCGCAGCACGCGGAGGATGTCACGGGCGGCGTCTATCACGGCGGGGCGGGTTGCCAGGCTCCGGCCGAGTTCTGATTCGTACCGGCGGCTCAGCTTGGCCCAGCGCGGGTCGGAGTAGTGGGAGCGGAAGCCACCCGCGTCGGGGGCCGGGGAACGGCGGGCGGCAACTGGGTCGGTCGTCGCGGCCGGTGTCGCAGACAGGCGCGGGACCGGGAGGTCCTGCCTCGCCCATCCGGACAGGTTGGCGGGCGTGGTGCGGTGCTCGGAGAAGGCGGCGAAGCCGATCATCCGGTGGTCGGCGGCCACCGTCCGGACGGTCCCCTGCTCCCCCAGCTCACGGTTCGGCGGCGGAGCGACCTCGGTGAGGACGATGTGCTCGTACGACTCGCCCGTGGCCGCGTCATGGTGGACGGTCGACGATTCGACCTGGAACACCGTGCTGCGGGGGTAGAGGAACGCGCGCTCGCCAGGGTGTTGGGATAGAGGTGAGACATCACGGGCGGAGGAGCGCCGCACGGTCCACACCACTGGGTGGCCCTCGCCCGCCTCGGCTTCGCGGGCGCCCGCGGTGCGCAGGGCGTCGAGCGCGTGCAGCGCGGCGGTGGGGTTCGCAGCGGCGCGGTGGAAGCGTGGCAGCCGGAAGTGGTCCGGGGCGGAGTCGGCACCACGCTCGCCAGCCCTACCCGGCTCCCAGGTCGCCCAGTGCACTGCGGTGTCCACGGCGGGGAGCGACTCCAGCGCTTCCTGGGCCATCGAGGCGTGTCCCCGCAGCTCATCGCGGAGTTCGTATACCAGTCGCCGGGCGCGGTCGGTCAGTTCAGCACGCCGGATGTCCTGCCATTCCTCGGCCGCCCTGCGCTCTTCGGGCGTGGCGTCCTGTGTTTCCAGGCCCACGGGCCCGAGGGCGAACTCGCGGAAGGCGTCATTCCGCAGGAACAGCAGCGGGAAACGCGGATGCTCGGCTTCCGCCTCCCGGCGGACTAGCGACAGCGCCGTGTTGTGCAGCCAGGTTGCGTCGAGGGCGCGCTCTTGATTCGACGCTCGCGACAGGAGTTCCGAGTCTGGGCCGCTGACCAGGTACAGCGCGGCGAGATGCCCCGGCTCCAGTCTGCTGGCGAGCGAGCCGGTCTCGTCATGGCGCAGCGACCAGTCGGCCAATGCCTCGCGGCGTTCCCGCGCTTCCTCGGCCGCGCGGTGCGGCAGGGGGTGCGGTCCCGCGGGCGTCCCGTCGGATGCGATCAGTTGGGCGATGTCGTCGAGGGTCTGGTCAGAGCCGGTGAGTTGGTGCCATTCGTTCGAGCGGTAGAACGCCGGGAAGCGGGAGGCGTGCTCGACGGGGTACTCGGTACTCGTCAGTTCATCGCGGGTCTGCTGGATCGGGCGTTCGACGAGGTCCCCGCGCTCCGCGTAGGCCGAGCTGCTCGTGACCGCGGAGCGGTTGGGCCCGCGGCCCTCGGCGCTATCCGCCTCATCGAAATCGGCGGCATCACGGACATCGGCGGCCGGCCAGGACTCGACGGCGGTGATCGCGTCGCGCGCGGAGTCGGCGCCTTCCTGATCGCCCGGGCTAGGGTACGCGCCCGGCTCCGGAGCGTTCCAGCCCTGAGTGGGGAACTGCTCCGCCCCGACGCTGGGATTATGAGTCCTCTGCCTCATAGCGATGATCGCGTTCTCAAGAACGCGTTCGATCTCTTGGATGCGGGCCTTCCCCCGGGCCAGGACATCCTTGCGGCTTTGAATCAGGCGGTCCGCGAGCTCGACGCGCTCTCCGACCGGGGCCGCCCTCCGGAACTGCTCGTAGGCCGCGATGGCCCTCTTCGTCTCACTGAGGAGACGGCCTAGGTCCTTCATGAAATGATCCCGCGTGGCGCGCACCGCTTGTACCATGCGGGACTTCTCACTATCGGTGGAGGCCCGGCCGATGGCGGCCACCCACCCACCAAGGGACTTCGTCCCCTTCTCGATCTGGCGCAGCGCCCCGTCGGCCATCTCCGCCGCGTCGGACGCTTCCATACCGTACGGGTCGATGGTGCCGTCCGGCAGGTATCGTCCGTCGCCGTCCGGATTGTGCACGGCGATGGGACGCGGCCAGCCCTTCGCCAACTCGCTCCCGACGAGATCGACAGGGAGTCCCGGGGCGAACTTCGCTTCCGGCCAGTACAGACTCGTCACCAACCGGCCCAGCTCTTCGTCGCTGTCCAGGTTGAGCGCCCACTCCATGAACTCGCCACCGATGCGGTCGACTTCACGCATCACCGACAGGACGATGCCCTCACGGACGTCCGGGCCGTAGAACACCTCCTCATCGAACGAGACAGTATCCTGCGTGCCGGGCCTGTCTGGATATGTGTGAACCCAAGTGGTCCGCTTCCCGTCCTCGTCGCTCGCTGGGGGTGTCAGCTCGGTGTTGCGCACCGGCGTCTCCCGTCCCGGCATCCGCAACACGCTCAGAGTCCCCCCCTCCTCAGGCATGAGCTGGTCGCGCAGGGAGACCCAGCCGCCGAGCCTCTCCAGCACGTCCAAGTCGAAAACGAGGGTGGTGGGACCGTACTCGGTCTGCATGGGGGCGTCGCCGACTTGGACCCGAGAGAACAAGAAGTCTGTATTCCCCAGAGCGGTTTTGTCCACGTCGTTAGTAAAGCCGGACGCGAGGTGGGAATTTCCATCCCGCTGCATTTGCGCGGAGGAGATCAGCACTCCGCTGTTGGCGATGGCGTGATAAGCCGGCGTGGCATGCTTGAGCCGCAACGGCAGACTCATCAGCCGCCGCTGAAGATCCTTCCATTCCCGGCGTTCAGACACGTGGGCGACGCTACTTTTCAGCGCCTCGATGTTCTTGACGGAAAGCCGTTGGATGAAGGCATGGCGCTCGCTTGGGACCATGTCGGCCAGTTCGGGGAAGCGACTCTGCCACTGTGTGCCCTGGGGAATCTGGGCGTAGCCCTTTCGAGTACGGAAATCCCGCACATGCCGCGTGAGTTCTCGCAGCGACTTCGGGGAGACCGGCAGCAGACCACCGACACCCAGATCGCGCGCGTCACCGGCACTGACCGCGCGCTCCACCGCATCGGCCAGGTTCCGAGCCGCCGCCACCGTCGGCACCAGGGCGTTGCGCAGATGGTAGGCACCGCCCAGAGCAGACGCACTGCGAATGGGGCCACGGAGCGCAACCGCCGCCACATCCGCGATATCGCGTACTTCGGCGGCTCGCTCCAGCAAAATCGCGTCCTCGACCGGAGCGGCGCCCCCGACCAGCAACTCCAACCCGTTGACCGCTGCTTCCAACTCCGCGCCGTGATCCCGGACCTCATCACCGGTCCACTGGATACGCTCACCGGTCCAGTCACCGGCCGCACGCGCCGCACCGTCCACATCGGACGCAAACCGAGCAACCCGCTTACCCCAGTCCGCGCTGATGCGGGCGAAGTGATCGACCACCGCGTCCAAGTCCAGCTGAGAGTACGCCTCTCCATCCACCCAGTAAGGCCACTTGTCCTGCTCGCTCTGGGGCAGGTTGCGCCACTCCCGCCAGTCCACGACGTTGAGAGGAACCTCGTAAACCGACGGGTATTCCATGACCCCGTCGTCGTCAACGACGAGGTAAAGCGACGGAATGTCAGGATCCGAGCCCGTCAGCTCGTCATCCATGACGTCCAATTGCCCGGGGGGCGAATTCCAGCCCTGGGTGGGGAACTGCTCCGCGCCGACGCTGGGCTTATGAGTCCTCTGTCTCAGGGCGATGATCGCGCTCGCAAGATCGCGTTCGATCTCGGGCACGCGTTCCCTCGCCCGGGCCAGGGCATCCCGGCGCTCCCGGATCAGGCGGTCCGCGAGCTCGACGCGCTCCCCGACCGAGGCCCTCCGGAACTGCTCGTAGGCCGCGATGGCCTTGTCCATCGCGATGAAGATACGGCTTAGGTCCTCCCAGACTTGCTGCCACTTCTTGTGCGCCTCGCGCTCCGCGAGGGATTTCTCACTTTCGGTGGAGGCCTGGTCGATGGCGGCCACCCACGCACCGACGTATTTCGTCCTCGTCTCGATCCTGTCCAGCAACTGGTCGGCTTTCACCGCCTTGCCGGCCGCTCCCCTGCCGTACGGGTCGATAGTGCCGTCCGGCAGGTAGCGTCCGTCGCCGTCCGGATTGTGCACGGCGATGGGACGCGGCCAGCCCTTCGCCAACTCGCTCCCGACGAGATCGACAGGGAGTCCCGGGGCGAACTTCGCTTCCGGCCAGTACAGACTCGTCACCAACCGGCCCAGCTCTTCGTCGCTGTCCAGGTTGAGCGCCCACTCCATGAACTCGCCACCGATGCGGTCGACTTCACGCATCACCGACAGGACGATGCCCTCACGGACGTCCGGGCCGTAGAACACCTCCTCATCGAACGAGACAGTATCCTGCGTGCCGGGCCTGTCTGGATATGTGTGAACCCAAGTGGTCCGCTTCCCGTCCTCGTCGCTCGCTGGGGGTGTCAGCTCGGTGTTGCGCACCGGCGTCTCCCGTCCCGGCATCCGCAACACGCTCAGAGTCCCCCCCTCCTGCGGTATGAGCTGGTCGCGCAGGGAGACCCAGCCGCCGAGCCGCTCCAGCTCGTCCAAGTCGAAAACGAGGGTGGTGGGACCGTACTCGGTCTGCATGGGGGCGTCGCCGACTTGGACCCTGGAGAACAAGAAGTCTGTATTCCCCAGAGCGGTTTTGTCCACGTCGTAAGTAAAGCCGGACGCGAGGTGGGAATTTCCATCCCGCTGCATTTGCGCGGAGGAGATCAGCACGCCACCGTTGGCGATGGCGTGATAAGCCGACGTGGCATGCTTGAGCCGCAACGGCAGACTCATCAGCCGCCGGTGAAGATCCTTCCATTCCCGGCGTTCAGACACGTGGGCGACGCTACTTTTCAGCGCCTCGATATTTTTGGCGGAAAGCCGTTGGATGAAGGCGTGGCGCTCGCTTGGGACCATGTCGGCCAGTTCGGGGAAGCGACTCTGCCACTGTGTGCCCTGGGGAATCTGGGCGTAGCCCTTTCGGGTACGGAAATCCCGCACATGCCGCGTGAGTTCTCGCAGCGACTTCGGGGAGACCGGCAGCAGACCACCGACACCCAGGTCGCGCGCGTCACCGGCGGCCGCGGCGCGCTCCACCGCATCGGCCAGGTTCCGGGCCGCCGCCACCGTCGGCACAAAGCTGTCCTTCAAGTGGTACTGGCCGCCGAAACGGGCAGCGTCCACCATGAAACCGTTCAGCGCCTGCGCCACCACATCGGCGGAACGCCGCACCTCGACCGCACGCTCGCGCGCCACCGCCTCGTCGAAGTCCCCGGCGCTCAGCAGTCGTTCCAGGCCGCCCAGCGACGCCTGAAGCTTCTGGAAGCGAGCTTGGACCTCCTCACCACTCCACAGAACCTGACTGCCGTCCCCACCGCCGGCAGCACGAGCCACACGATCCAGACGAGAAGCGAAGTCCCCAACCTCACGAGCCCACCTGGACCCATCCAGCCCCGCGAGCCGGTCCACCAACTCGTGCAGCTCCCGCTGCGACAGAACCCCGGTGTCAATCAGCACCTTCGTCGTATCCCGCGTGTCGGGATCCAGCGCCCGCCACTCCCGCCAGGGCAGGACGCCCTGCGCGGGAGCATCGCTCAACGAGCGCAGCGACATGACCTCCTTGCCATCGAACACAAGGTAGAGCGGGTTGAGTTCCTCGGCCTGACCGTCCTGGGTCGGGGGTCGCGGCGTGGGGGAGGGGAGCGGGGTCGCCTCGTCGACGGTCACTACTAGGTAACTCGAGCCCGTCGGGCTACTGAAGATGCGTTTGCCGACCACGGTGAAGTTCGTGTCCAGGAAGAGGACCAGGTTCCTGTCCGGCCGGTCGGAGAAAGGTGTGACATCGCGGCCCGTGGAGTCGCGCACATGGAGGACGACCAGATGCTGCGACTCGTCGCTGTTCGGTTTGGGCAGAAGCTGGGGCGCCTCCGCTGGGTGAGTCGTTGCTCTTTGGCCCAGCGCGAGACGAATCTTGCGCCCAGGTGTGAAAGGGTCGGCGGCGGTCCCCGGCATCCAAACCGGCAGGAAGACGTCCTTGCCCACAGGCGGCAGCGCTGCCAACGCCTCTTTCACCATGTACGCGTGGAAGGGCAGGTAACGCAGGGTGGTTTCGGCGATCTTGTCCAGGCGCCGTGTGACGGCACGGACGGAATGTCCGGGCCAGTCGGCCGTGTTTCGGGTGACGACCTGGTCCAGCTCCTCCGCGGTCTTTCTGAATTGCGGGCTCTGGACGAGAAGCCGCGGCAGCAGCTCGGCGGCGCCGCTGTACGAGCCCAGGGCACGCGCTTCCACCCGCGCAGCCGCGAGGCGCTTCCACCCCTCGAGCCAGTTGGTGAGCAGTTGGTCGGTGTCGACGTCGAAACGAGAGGTGAACTTCTCAAAGGCGTCTTCGGGTTGTTCGGTCGTGGCGTGCAGTTGCAGGGCGGCTATGTGCGCCTGCTGCAGGTGCACGGAGCCCTGCCGCCGGTGGTCGGCCTTCCACCGCTCGACGGCGATACCCACGCTTCTGGCCTGACTCGTCAGCGCGCCCGGCCACTGGTTGTCGGGCGACGCGAACACCTGCTGGAGGTCATCGGGCCCCACCGACCAGGCCTCCCGGCTTACAGCCTGGCTCATCAGCCTGTAGAAGCCCAAGTGGGGCAGAGCCAGCCCCTCACGGAGGCCTTCCGGTACGAACTCGGGCAGCCCTGCGTCGACCACGGCCTCGAAGTTCTGGTACATGTCCAGCGCGTCGCCGGAGAGGATCTCGGCAAGTGTGGGGTGCTCCGGCTGTATGGCTTGGAGCACCTCGATCATCGAGGCCGTGCCGGTTTCCAGCGAGTGGCTCATCACCGCCAGAGGGAAAGGGCCCGGGTTGCCGGCGCCGCTGACCTGGTGGTACGCGGCCAGCATCCACTTCTCGCTGTCGGCCGGTCCGGCCGACAGGGGGAATCCCCGCAGGGTCAGGCTCTGCCGTTGGTCGGCGGAGTACGGCGAGGCGGCCGGCGGGCGTGCGGGCAGGCTGGCCGGCCTCAGTTCGGGCTTGCTTTCCCAGAGGTCGGCGAGGGTGTTCGGCCGTTCGTCGGTATTGGCGTAGGCGGCACGCCGGAACGCGTCCATCAGGTCGGTCAGGGTCGCCTCGCCGCTCTCGTCGAGCAGGTGGTCGAAGGCCTGCGTCGCCTCGGCGGCGTTGCGCGGCTCGGCGTCCAGGAACACCCGGGATGCCGCCTCCGCGCCGTAATGGCTCGCCAACAGCGCATGCAGCGCGGAGACCGCCCGCCGGGCCTCTTCGATCACTGCGGGGCTGACAGCAAGCGCCCGGCCGACCACGCCTTCATACAGCAGACTCTGCCAGTTCCAGGCAGGATCGTCGTACGCCGCGTCGAAGGGCGACAGCCTCTCTCCCGAGCCGAACCCCGAAGGGTCAGCGATTATCCGCTCAACTCCCTCAAGCATCTCCTCGGCGCGCACGGCGACCTGGGCCCGCTTGTCCGCCCGCTCCTTGAGCAGTCGCTCGGCAAGCTCCCGGCGACCGCCCTCAGCGTCAGACCGGAATACGACGAGCCTGCGGAACACGTCGCCCTCGGCGCTCCAGTACTCCCGAAACATTGTCTGTAGACGGTGCCGGAACTTCTTGGCTTTCTCCCGCAGTACGTCGTCCTTGTCCGCCCTCGACGACGCGTGGAGTTCCGCGGCTTCCGTCTGGAAGCGGTTCCAGTACTTCTCCGGTCCGGGCGCCAGTTCGTCCGCATCCTTGGCGGCCTTGCTCGCTGCCATGGCCAGTGGGTCGATGGTGCCGTTGGGCAGATAGCGGCCGTCGCCGTCCGGGTTGTGCACCACGATGGGCCGGGGCCATCCGGTCGGCTGCTTGGTGAGCCCGAGGTCGATCGGCAACCCGGAGGCGAACTTCGCCTCGGGCCGGTACAGGCGTGTGACCAGCTTGCCGAGCCCTTCCTCGTCGAGGCCGAACGCATGCCGGGGGAAGTCCCCGCCGATCCGCGCCACCTCGCGCAGCACGGACAAGGCGATGCCCTCACGCACGTCCGCACCGTGGAAGACCTCCTCCTCGAAGGAGACCAGAACCCGCCGCCGGCCGGCCGGCGCATCCGGGTAGGTGTTCACCCACTGAATGCGCTGCCCGAGTCGGTTGATGCCATCCAGGACCTTGGAGGAGCGCAGAGGCCTCTCACGGTCCGGCATCCGCAGCTCGCGCATGCTGGCCCGGTCCAGCGGGTCTCCCTGGTCGTGCAGGGACACCCAGCCGCCGAGCCGTTCCAGCTCCTCGATGCCGAAGACCAGCGTGGTGGGACCGTACCGGGTCTGCATCGGGGCGTCCCCGGACTCCACCCGGAAGAACGCGAAGTCTGCGTTGCCCAACCGCTGTGCGTCAGCTTTGTTCCAGCCCGAGGCGAGGAAGGCCTCTCCCTGCCGTTCCAGAGCCGACTGGGACACCAGCACACCGCTGTTGGCGATGGCGTGAAAGGCGGGCGTGGCGTGCTTGAGCCTCAGCGGGAGATTCCGCAGCCGCTCATACAGGTCCTGCCACTGCCTGTCGCCCAGCAGGTCACCCACATCCGACCGCAGCGCCGTGACGTTGCCGCGCGACAACTCCCGCACGAACTCCGCCCTATCCGCACGCGTCAAATCATTGAGATCCGGCACGACGTGGCCCCACTGCTTCCCTTCCGGGACGCTGGCATACGCCTTGCGCCCGCGGTAGGCCCGCACATGTTCGGCGAGCGCCCCCACCGTGCTCGGGGCCACAGGCCGCAGACCATCCCGCACCAGCTCGCGGGCACTGCCGGCCGCCACGCGCTCCACCGCATCGGCCAGGTTCCGGGCCGCCGCCACCGTCGGCACAAAACTGTCCCTCAAGTGGTACTGACCGCCGAAACGGGCAGCGTCCACCATGAAACCGTTCAACGCCTGCGCCACCGCATCGGCGGAACGCCGCACCTCGCCCGCACGCTCGCGCGCCACCGCCTCGTCGAAGTCCCCGCCGCTCAGCAGTCGTTCCAGGCCGTCCAGTGACGCCTTCAGCTCCTGGAAGCGAGCTTGGACCTCCTCAGCGGTCCACAGAACCTGGCTACCGTCCCCGCCGCCGGCGGCACGAGCCACACGGTCCAGACGGGAAGCGAAGTCCCCAACCTCGCGAGCCCACCTGGACCCCTCCAGCCCCGCGAGCCGGTCCACCAACTCGTACAGCTCCCGCTGCGACAGAACCCCGGTGTCAATCAGCACCTTCGACGTACGCTGCATGCGGGGAGCAAGGGCCCGCCATTCCCGCCAGGGCAGGACGCCCCGCGCGGGAGCATCGCTCAACGAGCGCAGCGACGTGACCTCCTTGCCATCGACCAGAAGGTAGAGCGGGTTGAGTTCCTCGACTTGGCCGTCCTGGGTCGCGGCCTCGGTCGGGGGTTGCGGCGTGGGGGAGGGGAGCGGGGTCGCCTCGTCGACGATCACTTCTACGTAAGCCGAACCCGCTGGGCCCTCGACGATACTGTTGCCGACCACGGTGAATTTCATGCCCGGCGGGAAGAGGACCAGCTTCGTGTCCGGCCGGTCGGAGAAGGGCGTGACATCGCGGCCCGTGGAGTTGCGCACACGGAGGACGACCAGATGCTGCGGCCCGTCGTTGTTCGGTTCGGGTAGGAGCTGGAGCGCCGTCTCTAGGTCCGTCGTGGCTCTCTGGGCCACCTCGAAACGTTTCTCGCGCCCAGGCGGGAGAGCGGCGACGGCTGGCATCCATGTCCGGGCGGTGTTGCCTTTCATCCATGTCGGCAGGAAGACGTCCTTGCCCACAGGCGGCAGTGCTGTCAACGCCTCTTTCACCGTGTACGCGTGGACGGGCAGGAAGCGCAGGGTGGTTTCGGCGATTTGGTCCAGACGCCGTGTGATGGCACGGAGGAGATGTCCGGGCCAGTCGGCTGTGTTTTGGGTGACGACCTGGTCCAGCTCCTCCGTCGTCTTTCTGAATTGCGGGTTCTGGACGAGAAGCCGTGGCAGCAGCTCGGCGTCGCCGCTGTATGGGCCCAGGGTGCGCGCGTTCACCCGCGCAGCCGCGAGGCGCTTCCACCCCTCGAGCCAGTTGGTGAGCAGTTGGTCGGTGGCGTCGTCGAAGCGAGAGGTGAACTTCTCAAAGGCGTTTGCGGGTTGTTCGGTCGTGGCGTGCAGTTGCAGGGCGGCTATGTGTGCCTGTTGCAGGTGGACGGAGCCCTGCTGCCGGTGGTCGGCCTTCCACCGCTCGACGGCGGCAGCCACGCTGAGGGTCTGACTCGTCAGCGCGCTCGGCCACTGGTTGTCGGGCGACGCGAACACCTGCTGGAGGTCATCGGGCCCCACCGACCAGGCCTCCCGTCTGACAGCCTGACTCATCAGCCTGTAGAAGCCCAAGTGAGGCAGAGTCAACGCCTCACGGAGCCATTCAGGTACGGACTCGGGCAGCTCGGCGGCGACCACACCCTCGAACTTCTGGTACATGTCCAGCGCGTCGCCTGAGAGGATCTCGGCACGCTTATTCGTGGGGTGCACCGCCTGCATGGCTTGGAGCACCTCGATCATCGAGGCCGTGCCGGTTTCCAGCGAGTGGCCCGTCACCGCCAGATGGAAGAGGTTCGGGTTGCCGGTCACGCTCAACTGGTCGTACGCGGCCAGCAGCCACTTCTCGCTGTCGGCCGGACCGGACGACAGCGGGAATCCCCGCAGGGTCAGGCTCCGCCGCTCGTCGGCGGAGTATGGCGAGGCGGCCGGCGGGCGTGCAGCCAGGCCCTTTGGCCTCAGCTCGGGCTTGCTCTCCCACAGGTCGGCGAGGGTGTTCGCCTGCTCTTCGGTATTGGCGTAGGCGGCACGCCGGAACGCGTCCATCAGGTCGGTCAGGGTCGCCTCGCCGCTCTCGTCGAGCAGGTGGTCGAAGGCCTGCACCGCATCGGCGGCGTTGCGCGGCTCGGCGTCCAGGAACACCCGGGATGCCGCCTCCGCGCCGTAATGGCTCGCCAACAGCGCATGCAGCGCGGAGACCGCCCGTCGGGCCTCTTCGATCACTGCGGGGCTGGCAGCAAGCGCCCGGCCGACCACGCCTTCATACAGCAGACTCTGCCAGTTCCAGGCAGGATCGTTGTACGCCGCGTCGAAGGGCGACAGCCTCTCTCCCGAGCCGAACCCCGAAGGGTCAGCGATTATCCGCTCAACTTCCTCAAGTATCTCCTCGGCGCGCGCGGCGACCTGGGCCCGCTTGTCCGCCCGCTCCTTGAGCAGTCGCTCGGCAAGCTCCCGGCGACCGCCCGCAGCGTCAGACCGGAATACGACGAGCCTGTCGAACACCTTGCGGTCGGCGCTCCGGTAATCATCGAGAATTTCCTCTAGAAAGGTCCGGAACTTCTTGGCTTTCTCCCGCAGTACGTCGTCCTTGTCCGCCCTCGACGACGCGTGGAGTTCCGCGGCTTCCGTCTGGAAGCGGTTCCAGTACTTCTCCGGTCCGGGCGCCAGTTCGTCCGCATCCTTGGCGGCCTTGCTCGCTGCCATGGCCAGTGGGTCGATGGTGCCGTTGGGCAGATAGCGGCCGTCGCCGTCCGGGTTGTGCACCACGATGGGCCGGGGCCATCCGGTCGGCTGCTTGGTGAGCCCGAGGTCGATCGGCAACCCGGAGGCGAACTTCGCCTCGGGCCGGTACAGGCGTGTGACCAGCTTGCCGAGCCCTTCCTCGTCGAGGCCGAACGCATGCTGGGGGAAGTCCCCGCCGATCCGCGCCACCTCGCGCAGCACGGACAAGGCAATACCTTCACGCACGTCCGCACCGTGGAAGACCTCCGCCTCGAAGGAGACCAGAACCCGCCGCCGGCCGGCCGGCGCATCCGGGTAGGTGTTCACCCACTGAATGCGCGGCCCGAGTCGGTTGATGCCATCCAGGACCTTGGAGGAGCGCAGAGGCCTCTCACGGTCCGGCATCCGCAGCTCGCGCATGCTGGCCCGGTCCAGCGGGTCTCCCTGGTCGTGCAGGGACACCCAGCCGCCCAGTCGCTCCAGCTCCTCGATGCCGAAGACCAGCGTGGTGGGACCGTACCGGGTCTGCATCGGGGCGTCCCCGGACTCCACCCGGAAGAACGCGAAGTCTGCGTTGCCCAGTAGCTGTGCGTCAGCTTTGTTCCAGCCCGAGGCGAGGAAGGCCTCTCCCTGCCGTTCCAGAGCCGACTGGGACACCAGCACACCGCTGTTGGCAATGGCATGGAAAGCAGGGGTGGCGTGCTTGAGCCTCAGCGGTAGATTCCGCAGCCGCTCATACAGGTCCCGCCACTGCCTGTCGCCCAGCAGGTCACCCACATCCGACCGCAGCGCCGTGACGTTGCCGCGCGACAACTCCCGCACGAACTCCGCCCTATCCGCACGCGACAAATCATTGAGATCCGGCACGACGTGGCCCCACTGCTCCCCTTCCGGGACGCTGGCATACGCCTTGCGCCCGCGGTAGGCCCGCACAAGTTCGGCCAGCGCCCCCACCGTGCGCGGAGCCACAGGCCGCAGACCATCCCGGACCAGCTCGCGGGCATTACCGGCCGCCACCGCGCGCTCCACCGCGTCCGCCAGGTTCCGGGCCGCCGCCACCGTCGGCACAAAACTGTTCCTCAAGTGGTACTGGCCGCCGAAACGGGCAGCGTCCACCATGAAACCGTTCAACGCCTGCGCCACCGCATCGGCGGAACGCCGCACCTCGACCGCACGCTCGCGCGCCACCGCCTCGTCGAAGTCCCCGCCGCTCAGCAGTCGTTCCAGGACCTCTAGCGACGCCTGAAGCTTCTGGAAGCGAGCTTGGACCTCCTCACCGGTCCACAGGACCTGGCTGCCGTCCCCGCCGCCGGTGGCGCGAGCCACACGGTCCAGACGGGAAGCGAAGTCCCCAACCTCGCGAGCCCACCTGGACCCCTCCAGCCCCGCGAGCCGGTCCACCAACTCGTGCAGCTCCCGCTGCGACAGAACGCCGGTGTCAATCAGTACCTTCGTCATACGCTGCATGCGGGGACCCAGGGCCCGCCATTCCCGCCAGGGCAGGACGCCCCGCGCGGGAGCATCGCTCAACGAGCGCAGCGATGTGACCTCCTTGCCATCGACCAGAAGGTAGAGCGGGTTGAGTTCCTCGGCCTGGTTTGTTGGCGAGTTCCAGCCGTTGGACGGGAATTGCATCGTGGTGTCGGGGGCGGTCCCGCCCGCCGCGTTCCGGAGGCCCCCGGACCCGTCACCAGTCCCGGACGAGCCCTGAGGATGGAAGGTGCGCCAGGCGGTGGCGTTGCCGTCGGCGTCGTATTTCAGGTTGACACGCGCATCCTGGCCCCACTCGGTGAACGCCACCTCGCCGACGGGTGCGTTGACCGTCCACCCGGAAACGTCCGCAACGATCTGCGCATCGGCCTGCGCCCGGTCCGGGGTCGGGGACTCCGCGCCCGCGGTGCAGGACAGCAAAGTGATCTGCTTGAAGCCGGACAGCTCCTTCTTACGCGCGCGCAGCTCCCGGCCGACCTCCTCCGCACTCCACACCCGGCTGCGCCCATCCGGCCCCACGACATGGAACCCCTGCTCGTTATGGTGAAGCGCCAGGAAGAACGACTCCCCGAACCCTTGCGGAAGGTCCCGCCACTCACCGACCTTCCCCTTGACCGCGTCCTTCCGCCACTGCACATAACGGCTCTGCCCGCCAAGCTTGCCGTACACGTCCTTACGCGCCGCGCCTTCCCTGGCGTCGAAGGACATCACCCCGATACGCCGGCCGCTGGAATCAGTGATCTCCCCCGCCACCACCTCAGGAGCCTGCCACCGCGACCCAGCCCGCCCACCCATGGACGGCATACGGTCACCAGCGGAAGCGAAGACGCCGGAGAAAGACCGACCCGCCGACGCAGCCGCGGCCCGGGACTGCCCAGAACGTCCACCGGGTACGCCGTCGCGCCCCGCACCGCGCTGCCCTTGCGCGGGCAGCACACCACCCTGCGTGACACCCGCAACCGGCTCCACCACAATCCGCGGGACCGTGCTCTCCACAGACGGCCTGACCACACCCGGCACGGACTGCCGGACCGGTCGACCACCACTCGTACCCATCACCCCTGCGCCAGAGGCGGCCGGGGCGCCAGCGGTCCTGGGGTCCCCGCTCGTCGTGGGCGTCCGGGTGCCGGAGATCGTGGCAGCAGAAGATGCGGGCGTGGCGGACGGCGTCGGTGTCCCTGCCGCTGTGGCTGTGGTCGCGGTGCCGGACGTGCTGTCCTGCCAGACCCCGGTCCCCGTCCCGGACCCGGCTGCGGCTGCGGTCGGCGAGGGAGCCGAAGCGATGACCTCGCTGTCACCCGCAGGGCTCTGACCCGCAGGGCTTTGACCCGTAACGGTCGGCACGCCCGCAGCGGGACCTGCGGAGACGGCGGGGCGCACCGGGACGGTCGGGCCGCTGAGCGCCGGCATGGATTCGACCTCGCCCGCGCCACCGTCTTCCCGCCCCTGGGACACCTCCGTGTCCGCGACCGCGTCCACGCCTTGGCTGTCCTGCCGGCTTATCCGCGGTTCGCCGGTCTGGGGACCCGGCGCGGAGATCGAGCTGCCGGCGCGAGACGAATGAGCAGAACCAGCGCCTGCCGAAGTGCCAGACGTTTCCGGGGCCCCGGACAGCGTCGGCATACGCGAATCCCCCGCGCCCAGCCCGTCGTCCTGGCCGGCTCCGTGCGCTGTCTCCAACACGAGCCCGGTCTCGTCCTGCGACTGCACACCCTCGACCGTGCCGTCCTCGGCCCGAGCCCCGCTCCCCGACGCCGGACCACGCACCTCCCCGCCGGCCCCCGAGGAACCCGCACCGCGCACCTGCGCACCGGCCCCGGCAGAACCCTCCAAACCCGCCCCGCCCCGCCCCGCCCGCAGCTCACCGCCCGCCTCCGCAGCCTCGGGCAAGCCAGACCTGCTGAACACCCCGGTCGCACCAACAGCCCCATCGGCCCTCACCGCAGGCGCGCCCGCACCCTTCACAAGCCCCAAACCGGTATCCATACCGGCGTCCATACCGGTATCCATACCGGTGTCCGAGACGGACACGGAGTCGTCCTCGACATCGGTGAACGACGACGCATCGCTGACATCGCTGAAAACCGACGCCCCGTCACTGAAATCACTGACCTCACTCAGGTCACTGACAACGCTCAGGTCACTGACAACGCTCAGGTCACTGACAACGCTCAGGTTGCCGGGGAACCGTGGAGCATCCGTCAAGTCAGGGACGTCCGCACCCGGCAGGGATCCCGAAGCAGCAACCGCACCGAGTCCGACCTCCGCACCCGGAACTCCGGGGCCGTTCGGCGGAAGCAGGAGCGGGGGCAGAGAGGACAACGTAACGGCAGGCCGCACCATATCCGGCACGCCAGGACCGACACGTCCCTCGACGCCGAGCGCTTCCGGCGGCACCGTGAACCGTGCGCCCTCCCAGTCCCCGACCGCCAACGGGTGAGCGCTGTTGACCCGCACCGCATCCGGCGAGTCCAGCACACCCGGCTTGTCGACGAAAGAGTTGTCGTTCAGCGAAGGCCTCAGGAAAAACTGGTGATGCAGCCCCAGACCCGCCGCACCCACCACAATCTCCGCACTGGTGGTCAACGCACCACTGACACCAGCCATCCAAAAATCTTGCCAACTGAGCCCGGGCTTCCCGTCAAATACCCACCTTTGAAGCCCCATGGCAAACGTCTCAGCCTGACCCTCGTTCACAAAAGCGAACGGAACCTCCGAGCCCTCTTTCAGCCAGCGGTTGTCCTTGAAATGCTTCGTGACAAACTTCCCGTACACCTCGGCCAACGCACCGCCGAACAACCCGGCGAAGAACCCCACGAACGCCGACCTGCCGACGTCGACCCAGTCGAAGCCCTTCCGCTGCCGATCCGGATTGTCCGGCACCGTCATCGACAAGAACTGCGCGAAGAACGACGTGAACGCCTCCTCAAGCGCCTCCAGCACAGCCGTGAACGGCGTCGGCACAGCACGCCCCATCCGCTGCATGATCAAAATGATCTGCAAAGCAGTGCGCGCCCGCACCGCCATCGCCTCAAGCAGCGACGTCCCACCCGTGAACACCGACAACAACGCGATCAACGCCAACTCAAGATTCATGAAAGAGAACTCGATCAGAATCTCGTACTTGGCCTCGGCCAGCTTCCGCGAACGATCGACCTGCCGATCGCCCGTCTTCTCCAGCTCATCCGACATCCGGTACAGATAATTCACACCGTGGTCGTCGACGAACAGCTTCATCGCCCCGATGAACTGCTCCGCCACCGCCGGGGGCATCGAAATCCCCACCTGCGAGATCGCACCCTGCATCGCAGTCGACAACCCCCGCAGGTCATCCGCCAGCTTCTGATACGGCAACCGGCTGTCATAGCCCAGGTCCTCATTCCCCGACGCCACACTGGCGCCCACCCAAACCTCAAGAAACTGCCTGAGGCTCGGAGAGAACTCAATCGCCATATCCGTCTTTCCCTATGCTGAAAGTACTGCTGTTGCGGATGTCCATACGATGCGCCGCCCCGTCCCCAGGGCGACGCAAAAACCCGCCTAGCGTCTCTCCGTCTGCGATCCCTCGTGGTGGATGTCGTCGAGAGCCATGTTCTGCGGATTCTGAACGTATCGTGCCTGCCCGACGAACGCGTGGAGAAGGCCCCCAAATCCACTGCCGACGGAGGCGACCGCTGCACAGGCCCGTTCGAACTCGTCGCGGCACGCCGGCCCAACCTGGTTGGCGAAGTCATCGTCACAACCCTCTTCGCCCCACCAGCCGAAGAATCTCTCCGATCGTTCTTCGAACTCGGGTGCTAGCCGCTCCGCGATCACGCGGGCATCCTCCAATTTCGAGCAGCCCTGCAGGATGCCGTCGGGGTCCGCCGAGTATTCATTGCCCATGCTGTCTCGCTCCCTTCGCCTTCCTGGTGGCATTTCTCTTACCAGCGGGCGCGGGCAACGCTTCCGCTTCGTCCTCGTGGATCTCGTCGCGCAGTCGGTCCGTCGCGCTGGACGGCTTTTCCCCTTGCTCCGCTCCGTCGAGGAGCGAGCCGAAGATAGTCTCCCAGTCCACGCCCACGTGGTCGGAGAAGGACCCGTCACCGATGGCTTTGGTGAGCGGTTCGAAGGTGTCCACCACACGCCGGGCCATCTCCGCGCGGGCCTTCTCGACGGTTTGCAGGATGGCGGAGGACAGTTGGGCGGCTGCCATGTTCTTGTATTTGCCGTCAAGGAATTCCAGGCCGATCAGCGCGCCCTGCGAGCCCACCGTGACCTGCACGGACCTGTCTGTGGACCGTGTGGTGATCGTCGCCTGTCTGAGTTCCGAGTCGGCCTTCGCCACCGCTTCCTCTGTGGCCTTGATCCGGGCCATGGCGTCAGCCAGACGCTGTTCCATGGGTTCCTTCACAGCACTCTCCTCCGATTTCTTCCAACTGTCCTTGCCGGTCTGGTGCGGGCTCATCGCGCACACTGGCGCGGGAACGTTCCCGTCACCGCCCAAGCGCTTGCGGCGCACCACCCTCGTCCGTGCCCCAGACGTCCTCGTCCTCGGCCAGCCAGGTGGTGCGTTCACGGTCTCCGCTCTCGGTGGACTGGTTCTGCTGCGGCCCCATGCCTCCGGCCATCGGGGGGGCGAACGGCATACCGCTGGCCGTCGGCACGGAGCCTCGTGTTTTCACGCTGTTCTCCTGCTCCTCGAGAGTGGTGCCACGCCGGCCGGCACGGCCGACGCCGGGCTCAACCACGGTGCGGGTGCGCTCCGCGGCAGAGCCGCCCTCGCCGCCGCTCCCGCCGCCTCTGCCGGGTGGGAGGAACATCCCCGGGCTTCCGGGATATCCGCCGGGGCCGGCGGAGGCGTTGGCCGCCAGTTGGTCGTCGCGGCCCAGTGCGGACGCCAGATCATCCTGGTTGTAGAGGTTTCCACCGAGTTCCGAGCCGTAGGGCGAGTACGTCGAGGAAAGGCCGCCGGGCTGAGAAAGGCCATCGATCCGCTGACGGATGAGTTGGTTCATGTCCTTCTGGGGGGACCGCAGCCGGTCGGACTCGGACTGGATGTCGGCCATGCGCCGGTCATAGTCGGCCTTGGCCTGCTTCCGGGCCTGTTCCGCGTCCTGGCGAGCGTTGTCACGCTCGTGCTGCGCGGCGTCCTTCTGCCGCTGGTACTCCTCCTTGGCCTTCGCCTCTGCCTGGTCGGCTTTGTGGACGGCGTCCTGCTCGCGCTGGTTGATGTCATCGAGTTTGCGGTCGTACTGGGCCTTGGCTTCCTCGGCGCTGATCTTCCCGTCGGCGAGCGCCTTCTCGTACTCCTTCTTGGCTTGGGCCCGTTCACGATCGGCCTCTTGATGGGCCTGGTCCCGCTGGTCCCTGGCGTCGTCCTGGGCCTGCTCGAAGTCCTTCTTGGCCTGTGCGGCGTGCTGGTCGGCGGCCTGTTCGGCGGTGCCACGCTCGGCTCTGGCGTCGGCCAGGTCACGCTGGTACTGGGCGCGGGCATCGGTCTTGTCCCGCTCCAGGTCGAGCTTGGACTGCGTCTCCTGTTTGAGCGCCTGCTGACGAGCTGCTTCTCGATCGTGGTTAGCCTGATCGCGCGCTGCCTGCTGCTGCTGGGTGGCCTGCTGACGAGCCTGATCCTGCTCATTGCGGAGCCGCTCGCGGTCCTGTTCCTGCTGCTTGCGCGCGTCCTCACGGTCCTTGTCGCTCTGGGCGCGGGCCTCGGACTCGTGATTGCGGGCATCTGTTCGGTCTTTCTCCGCCTGAGCGCGGGCCTCCTGACGGTCCTGCTCCTGCTGCTTGCGGAGCCGTTCGCGTTCAGCGTCGTCCTTGGCCTGCTGCCGGCTCGTCTGGGACATGGCCATCGACTGCTGTTCGGTAGCCTGCTTCTTGGCCTCCGTGCGGTCCTTCTCCGCCTGTGCGCGGGCCTCGTCCTGGGCTTTCTGCTGCTCCGCGCGATCCTGGCCCACCTTCTGACGCGCTTCCGCGCGGTCCTTCTCCGCCTGTGCGCGGGCCTCGTCCTGGTCCTTCTCCGCCTGTGCGCGTGCCTCGTCCTGGTCCTTCTTCGCCTGCTCGCGATCCTTCTGTTGCTGCGCGCGATCCTGGCCCACCTGCTGACGCGCTTCCGCGCGGTCCTTCTCCGCCTGTGCGCGGGCCTCGTCCTGGTCCTTCTTCGCCTCCTGGCGATCCTCATCCGCCTGCTTGCGCGCTTCTTCGCGATCCTTCCGGACCTCTTCGCGGTCCTTGTCCGCCTGATCGCGGGCCTCATCGCGATCCTTCTTCGCCTGCTCGCGATCCTCATCCGACTGCTTGCGGGTCTCATCGCGGTCCTTCTCCGCCTGCTTGCGTTCGTTCTCCACCTGCTCCTTGTTGGCGATCTCGCTGAGGGACTGGTGGTCACGGTCGGTCAGGCTGCCCTCGAACGCCGCGGACACGTCGCGTAGCGCCTCGGTGATGCGCACGACGGATTCAGCGCCCGCCGCGCTCAGCCATTCCTGCGCGTGGTGGTCCCAGCGGCGGATGGCTTCCTCAGCGATCGCTTTCCATGTGCTGATTTCGTTAGGCCGGCCGTAGTCCTTGCCCTCGATGGTGATCATCTGCCGAAAACCCGCGGTCGAGACGAAAACCGTAGTGTCGAACATAGACTCAACGTCGACATCGGTGTGGTCGTACTGGGTGTCGAACAGCTCCAAGCGCACCTGCTGTAGGAGGTCATAGAGCCAGCGATACGGGTTTCTGGTATCGAACCAAGCAAGCCAGGTGTTGTAGAGATTCTCCGCCTCCTGGCGGAGCACGGCCTGGGCGCGGACCAGGGCCCGGGCGGGCTTCGAGGTGAGTTCGTATCCGTCGAGGGACACTTCGCTGGCGTTGCCCTCGCCCCCGTTGAGCTGCTCGGCGTAGCCCTCATAGTTCTTCCGGAGCTTGTGGACAAGGTGCTTGAAGAGGCTGGCTCCGGTGCCGCTCCAGGATTCGCTCGCCTCCCCGATATCTTTGGCGTCCCACTCCTCCATGCGCTTGGCGGCGTCCTCGAAGAAATTGACGGCTCGATCGAAGGATCTGCCCACTTCGGTGAAGGAGAGCAGATCGACGTACAAGCTGTCGTCCACGTTGAGGCCACGGTTGCTGTAGCCGTGGGTGCTGTAGGGCTGGTAAGCGATCTGGGAGAGGGCTTCCCCGGAGCCGTCGATGTACTGGTACAGGGCGCGGCTGTCCCACTTGACGTACTGGCCGTCTTTGTTATCGCGGCCTTGGTCTTTCAGGACGCCGCTCGAGAACTCGCCACCGACGAATGATTCCTCACCGCCCGGCGGATTGCTTTTGTCCTCACCAAGCCCAATGAAGGTGATGTACGCCCACCACCTGTCCAGGCGGCTCCCCGAGCCGGGTTCGGTGGGTCCGTAGGCCGCCAGGAAGAAGGGTATGACGTAGTCAGTGTTGTCGTACTGCCAACCGCCGCCGGACACGAAATTGGCGTCGAACTCGGACCCCTCATGCGGCATTCGCACGTGCATCAGCGGAATGCCTTCGTTTCCCTTGATGTCGTCGAACAGCGTCTTCCGCTCCGGCAGCACATAGCCGGTGAGCATGTCGACTGCTTTTTTCCAGTAATCGTCGTTGTTCATGCTCGGGTCAGGCATCACTGGGCTCCGCTGCGTAAGGGGGAAGACGACCCGTCCGGGCCCTGCTAGTTCTGGGTCTGGTCTTGGCCAGTACTCGAGATGTCGCTGTCGACGTCGTCGAAGATATCCAGGAACTCATCAGCGGAAATCTCGTCGAGGCTCTTCTTCTGATTTTCCGTCAGCTCTTTGATGGTTTCCCAGAGCGCATCCTCCAGATCCGCGAAGAGGACTTTGTGATCGGTGAAGATCTTGTTGATGTCCGTTGCCGTCTTTTTGACCTTCTCGTTCAGGGCGGAGCCGCCGACCAGATCGCCGTCGCCCGCCATGGGGCCGAGAATCAGCGGGCGTTTGGACATGATCGTCTTGCTGGAGATGTCACCGAGGCTGATGGTCTCCATCGACAGCCCGCTGGGATCGTCCTTGAGAAGGTTCTCCAAGGCCGCCCGGAACTCTACGACGTGCTCTTTGATGAACTCCTTCAGCCAATCGCTGTCGAGGACTGTGGTCGTGGGTGCCATGGAGGTTCCTTTCTCCTCTTCAGGCAGATGCGGATCGCCGGCCGTGGGCTCCCGGAATCAGGGATCTGCCGCTCACACGAATCGGGGGCGGGGCATGGTGCCCGCGATGAACCTGCGCTGCCGGCCTCGCCCGGCACGGCTGAGGCCGGCAGCACTGGTCTGCGAGCTTGCTCTTGTACGACTGTGGTGCGCGAACTCGGCAGCGGTCAGCGACCGCCTATCCGGATGTCGCCCCACTTCTGCGCAAGGTTCTGCTCGGTGAAGCGGTAGTTGCCGGAGATGTCGGTGAGCAGGGACGAGTGGCTGGCCAACAGGGTCTTCATGTTCTCCACGGCCTGGTCCCACTTGGCCTGGACTTCGCTGTAGACCTGCCTGTCGTCACCGACCCAGCTGTTGCGCAGCTCAGAGAGCTCCATTTCGAGGTTCGCCAAGATGCTCATGATCGCCTGTGTCTGGCTGACCATGTCCTCCGCCGCGTTCTCGGTGTGGCGGTAGTCGACGTATATGTAGCCGTCGCTCAAGTCCATCGATTTGATTCCTCAATTCACCATGTGATGCCGGTTGAGGGCAGCTGCCAGTGGGCGGGGCAGGAGCCTGTGGATGCGGGGGTTCCTTCGAGCCAACGAGGGCGGATCAGTGGCCGATCACATCTGTGGGACTAGGCCGCTCAGGGGTTGAGCTGGTCGAACACAGAGCCGGACTTGCCGATCTCGCTACTGATCGAGTCGTTCGCAGAGCCCTGCGTCATACCGTGCTCGCTCAGCGTCTGGTTGAGCTCGTCGATCATGCGGTCGAGGTTCGACAGGATGATTTCGGCGTTCTGGTCCCACTGGTCCAGCAGGCTGCCGAAGGCACCACCGTCGGCGCCTCCGTAGCCGGAGCTGAGGTTCGTCCTCGTGCTCTGGACGTCCTGCTGGCACCTCAGGACACCGCCGCGGGCCTGCTCGAGCGCCGAGATTCCATTTCGGGTCGCGCCTACTTCTGATTGCTGCATGGCCGCCACGCGCATTCTCCTCTCAAAGAAGGATTACGGCATTCAACCCCCCGAGGACTCCATCGCTGCTCGCATTCTGTGCGCGCAGCACGCCAGACCGTTTGTCCACGGGGCGGCGCCTCAGGGGGGCAACCCCGGATACTAGACAAGGAACACGGCGTCAGGCAACGCATCGACGTGTGGGAATGACCCATGAAATGACGCTCAAATGCTCAGCTGAGCAGAATTCAATTGCAAGGCCGCTCACCTGAGCATTAATGCGGACCACAGACGGGCACTTTGGACATAGAGCCCCTCCATGTCACGGTCGACAACAGCAAAGACACCGACAGTGAAGCTCAAATCTTCATCAAGTCTTCGGCCCCAAAAGCCCAGGACGGTGCCTGATTGGACGATTCTGTAAACAGACGGGCTATTTACCGGTTTTGCACCGCATGCTGAAGACATGTCCGCCCGTTGACGCGGACTCGGGGTCAAGGTCTGGCCCAGTGGGCAGCATCGCCAGCAACGGCGCGGGGAGCGCCTGCGGCCGCGTCCCCTCATAGCCCAGGGCCTTGACGGCTTCCTGCGACGGAAGCCAGTACTTCACCCCGGAGTCGGTCACCAGATAAGTGGTGTCCCCGAGGACGTTCCCGGCGGCTCCCAACGCCCGTACCAGAGCGCCCTTTCCAGCCCGCACGGTGATGGCGTCGACGTCCAGGCAGGCCGGCTCCACCTCGTCGGAGGGCGGCTGGGCAGGCAGGCCGACGACCTCTTCCGGCAGCACGAGGGTGCTGGTCCGCGGGCTGCCACCAGCTGCGTCGACCCCGGCGCAGGCGAGGGAACCGGCGGCCACGTCAACCGCCTTCGGCGGGGCCTGCGGCAGTGCTCCTGCGCCCGCCCGTTGCACAGCTGTGGCCGAGGCCAGGTGGCCGGTCAGCGCGTCGGTGCCGAGGCGGGCCACCGTGGCCGTTCCGCCTGCGTACGCTGTGGCGCGCGTCCGCGGGTCGCCGAGTACGAGCGCGGCGCCCGTGTCCGTCAGCGGGACCAACCCGTCTTGGGTGAGCAGGTGGTAGCGGGGAGCGGCTCCTGGCACATCCACCTGGAAGACCTGTCCGATCCTCGTCCTGCGCCCGCCCAGGTCGGGTCCTGCGTCTCCCCTGCCAGGCACCTCGGGAGACGCCAAGTCGGGCCCGGCGGGGAGCGCGTTCAGGAATGACGCGGAGACCTGGCGCGGTGTCACCGACCCGTAGCCCAACGCCTTGGCGGCGTCCGCCTTGTCATCCAGGCGCAGCCGCCTGCCTTGCCAGACCAGATACGCAGTTTTATCCGGGCCCAGGACCAGCACAGACTCCTTGCCGCCAAGCTCCCGTGCGCCGCCGGCGCCGCCTGGATCGGGGTTGCCAACGGCCAGTATGGTGACGGCTCTGACGGCTCCGCCGGTACCTGGTGCGAGGCCGGAGCACACAAGCCAGGGACCGCTGTTCACATCGCCCGCACTTGGCAGGGTGTCGGGGGCGCCCGGGATGCCGACGGGTGAGCCGTGGGGCTCTCCCCGGAGCGAGTTGTCGCCCACCGTCGTGGTCTTCAGGTTCCCGTCGGCCAGCAGCAGCGCGGAGGCGTAATTGCGTACCGGGCGCAGACGGCCGTTCAGGTACACGAAGCGGGTGCCGGTCTCCTTGCTGACGATCAGGTCGCCGGAGGTGCGCCACGAGGTGTTACCGCCGGGCTTGAGGAGTCCGAAGACGAAGGCACCCGCGCACAGGATCAAAGCGATGATCACGCTGAGGGAGGTGGCTCGGTTGGTCCGACCCGAGGGGCTTTCCGGGGCGTCGGGCTCGGCCCGCAGCATGGCCGAGGCCAGTCGCCCCATGACGAACATGTGCGCCTGTACCTGGTCGCGCTTGTTTTGCATGTTCCAGCCTCCGATCAGCCGTTGAGGCCGCGCAGGGCGCCGTAGACGCCGAGCGACCAGAGCGTGAGCGGCAGCATGCTGAACGCCGCGATGGAGTGCAGCACCTCGGCCGCGCGTCCCCAGTACGGCACGAGTCGCCGACCGGGCACCGTCCACGAGGCGATGGCGATGGACGCCGTCAGGCCGAGCAGACTAGCGGTGAAGATCAGCCGGTCGGCGGCGCCGAAGCCGAGCGCCGAGACGAACAGCAGCAGGGCGGCGCCCCATGCCCCCGCCGCGGTGAGCGCGATGCGCTGCAAGGCATTGCCGAGGCCCCGGCTGTGCAGGAGCAGCAGGAGGGAAAGCGCGATCATGGTGCAGATCTCTGCGAGTCCAGGGCGGGAGGCCATGGCCGCCAGGCAGGGCACGCAGATCAGGCCGACGCTTCCATAGAAGGCGGTCATCCAGCCGTCTGCGAGGATGGAACGGCGCTCGACCTCGTTGGTGGGGTAGGGGTCGATACCCTCCTGCAGTTGCTGGGCGTTGGTGGGCAGCGGAGGCATCCTCATCCCGGAGAGCCGAAACGACAACGACGGCACGAAACCGCCCAGGAGCACCGCCGCCAACGCCACCACGCTCGCGGCCTGTTCGGGTCCGAGTCCCCCGACGATGATCACCACAGCGCCGAGCGCACCACCCGCGGCGATCGTGGCGACACCTAGGAACAACGCTGGGTACAGGCCGACGGCGGCCAGGGCGAGCACCGCCCCGCCCGCAACGGCTGCCGCCGCGGCCAGCAGTCTGGCGCCGAGCACGGCATCGCCGTGCGGACCGCTCAACTCACCTCCGGGCAGCAGCCAGCCGGCCAGCGCGAAATAGGGGGCGACCATGAAGCCGATGGCCGCGCCCGCTGCCGTGTCCCCGACGGCCCGGCTCGCCGAGCCCGCCCCTGCGACGAGCAGCAGCCCAGCTAGGCCTGCGGCTAGGGCTCGCAGCGATGGCGATGGGCCGGGCAGGGCGAGAACAACGAGGCCGAGGGCGAGCACGGAGACGAACAGACCCCGCAGCAGTCGGCGGCTGGCCTCGGCACTCCAGCCGTACGGACGCCCCCGCATGCTGGTGGATATGCCGTCGACCAGATCGTCCAGGTGCACTTCGGGCAGCGCATCGGTGCGCGACCTGAGAAAGAGCACGTCACCGTCGCGCATCCCGAGGGAGTCCAGGGTACTCTCAGGATCGAGCGGCGGGCCGCCGAGGCGCTGGAGGATCCAACCTTCATGCTCCAACCCGGCTTCTTCCAGGTCGTCTCCCCCGTAGCTGATCACAGTGGGCAACAGATCGGCGACGGGCACGTCGGCGGGCACAGCCAGGTCGATCGTCTTTGCGGGGGCGCGGACGGTGAGGCGGCACAGGCTTGTCGCCTGTTTGTCAGTCATGAGCTTGGTTCTGCTTCCTGACAGGACCGCATGCGCGGTGGCTGGAATGTCGGAGCGTGTATGCCGATCGGCTCCACGACTTACGAGCCTGGATCGCAAACGGGTACGCGGCAAAGAGTTTTACGCTTCTCCGCGGCGGTTGACAACCTGAGCGGAAAAGATTTCAGGATGCTTTCCTGGAAGCCGCAGGCACGGTATTGCGGACCCGGTTCCGGTGCTGCGGCTCGGCAATTCCAGCCTGCCGTGATTTTTGTGCCGCTTTTCGGACGACAGCCGCAGAGCTCATCACACGCTCGCCATGTGGCCGTTTTCCACAGGGAATTATTCAGACCTCGTCGAGGAGGCTAATTCGTTGAGTGTGATCCTGTTCCGGCGGCCCGCGCGCCGGCACGGCCCGCAGATGCCGTCGGGGGAGGTCAGCCTCCAGGAGCCGCCCACCCTGCCGGAGGTCGTCCCCGACAGCTCCGCAGTCTGGACCTATCTGCCCATGGCGCTGATGTCGGTGTCCATGATGATGATGTTCATGCGGCCCGGGATGTCCAGGTCGAGCGGCGGGCTCATGTACATCGCCATCGGCTTGATGGTGCTGGCCTCCGCAGGCATGATGCTGGGTCAGGTCATGCGCCGCAGCGGCGAGCGCAAGCAGCGACTCAAGGGTGAGCGCCGTGACTACCTTCGCTATCTGGCGCAGACCCGGCGCAAGGTGCGGGCCGCCGTCACCGAGCAGCAAAAAGCCCTGTCCTGGCGGCATCCGGCACCTGAGGCGCTGGGCAGCTTGGCACGCAGTACCCGGTTGTGGGAACGGCGCCCGTCAGACGAGGACTTCCTCGAGGTCCGGGTCGGCGTCGGCGACCAGCGGCTCGCCATGACACTGACCCCGCTGTCAACCAAACCCGTGGAGGACCTCGAGCCACTGTCGGCGCACGCGCTGCGAAGCTTCATCCGGGCGTACTCCAACGTTCCGGAGCAGCCGATCGCGGTCTACCTCAAGGCGTGGTCGAAGGTTCTCCTCCGGGGCGACGAAGAGCAGATCCGTGGTGTGATCCGCGCGCTGCTCGCCCAGCTCGCCGTATTCCACTCCCCCGACGACGTGTGGATCGCGCTGTGCGTCTCCGACGAGCAGCGTGCGGAGTGGGAGTGGGCCAAGTGGCTGCCGCACAGCCTGCACCGGCACGAGCAGGACGGGGCCGGGCCGACCCGCCTGATCGCCTCGGCATTCGGTGAGTTGGAGAACCTCCTGGGGGCCGAGTTCCAGGAGCGCCCCGCGTGCGACCCGGAGGCCGTTCCCGGCCGCGAGGAGCCCTTCATGGTCGTCGTGGTGGACGGTTGCACCATCCCCGACGGTCACCGCTTCGACGGGCTGGGCTTCCGCAACGCGGTCGTCCTCGACCTGACCGGGGCCCTGTCGTGGAAGCCTGGCCGTACCACGCTTCGCCTGGAACTCAAGGACAACCGCCTGTCATTGGTGCGCACCGATCGCGATCGCAAAGAGGAGACGACCGTGCTGGGCGCGCCCGACCGGCTGGGCCCGGTCGGCTCCGAGGCCGTCGCCCGCCTGATCGCCCCGTACCGGATGGGGCTGGGCGGCGAGGTGGGCGAGCCGTTCTCCGCCGATGTGCAGCTCACGACACTGCTGGGCATCCCTGACCTGTACCGGCATGAGCCGTCCTCGCTGTGGAAGCGGTTTACCGGCAGCGGCCGGCTGCGGGTCCCCATTGCCGTCAGCGGCGATGGCGCCCCGATCGAGCTGGACATCAAGGAATCGGCCCAGGGCGGCACGGGTCCGCACGGCATGCTCATCGGAGCCACCGGTTCCGGCAAGAGCGAGCTGCTGCGCACCCTGGTCCTGGCGCTGGCCCTCACCCACTCCTCGGAGACGCTCAACTTCGTCCTCGTCGACTTCAAGGGCGGGGCGACCTTCCTGGGTTTGGACGAGCTTCCGCACACCTCGGCGGTCATCACCAACCTCGCCGACGAAGTGGCGCTGGTCTCCCGGATGCAGGATGCCCTGCACGGGGAACTGATGCGCCGCCAGGAGCTGTTGCGCTCTGCAGGGAACTACGTCTCGGCGGTGGAGTACGAGAAGGCACGGCAGACGGGCACACCACTCCAGCCCCTGCCCAGCCTGTTCGTGGTCGTGGACGAGTTCAGCGAACTGCTCTCCATGCACCGCGACTTCATGGACCTGTTCGTGATGATCGGCCGCCTGGGACGCAGCCTCGGCGTGCACCTGCTGCTGGCCTCGCAGCGCCTGGACGAAGGCCGGATCCACCAGCTAGAGAGCCACCTTTCGTACCGAATCGGTCTACGCACCTTCTCGGCGATGGAGAGCCGCGGCGTGCTCGGGGTGACTGACGCCTACGAGCTGCCCGCCCAGCCCGGCAGCGGCTTCCTCAAAAGCGGGGTGGACGCGCTCACCCGCTTCCGAGCCGCCTATGTTTCGGGCCCCTACGTGAAGCGGCGAAGTGCTGTCGTGCAGGCCCAGGTGGCCAGCCAGATCGTGCCGTGGACGTCCGGCTGGGTCGTCCCGCGAGCGCCCGCCGCGGACCCGGAGCTGGGTGAGAGCCAGGAAGCCCCGGAGCCGGAGGCCGAGGAAGCAGAGAGCGGCGAGACGCTGCTGTCGGTGGCTGTGGAGCGGTTGCGTGGCTCCGGCCCGCCCGCGCACCAAGTCTGGCTGCCGCCGCTGGATGTGCCACCCACGCTGGACCAGTTGCTGCCGCCGCTCGCACCCCACCCGCGCTTCGGGCTCACCACGGCCGACTGGCCGTCACGGGGCAGGCTCACCGTCCCCGTGGGCATCGTGGACCGGCCCTTCGACCAGCTCCGCGACCTGCTGACGGTGGACCTCTCCAGCTCCGGCGGCCACGTGGCCATCGCGGGCGGTCCGCAAAGCGGCAAGAGCACCCTGTTGCGGACCCTGATCACCGCGCTCGCTCTGACCCACACTCCGCGCGAGGTGCAGTTCTACTGCCTGGACTTCGGCGGCGGTACCTTGGCCGGACTGAGCGGCCTGCCGCACATGGGCGGTGTGGCTGCGCGTGTGGACTCCGAGCGGGTGGGTCGCACGGTCGCCGAGGTAAACGCGGTGCTGAGCGGCCGGGAGCGGTTCTTCCTGGAGCATGGCGTCGACTCCATGGCCACCTATCGCAAGCGCCGGGCGGAAGGGGAGTTCCCGGACGAGCCGCACGGCGACGTGTTCCTCGTGATCGACGGCTGGTCGACAGTGCGCCAGGACTTCGACACGCACATCCCGACGTTCAACGCGCTCGCCGCGCGGGGCCTCAACTACGGGGTGCACCTGATCGTCACCACTGCGCGGTGGGTGGAGCTGTCGGCGTCCGTCCGCGACCAGGCGGGCACCCGACTCGAGTTGCGCATGGGCGATTCGATGGACTCACACATCGACTCGCGGAAGGCTGCCGCCGTGCCGCGCAGCCCGGGCCGTGGGCTGACGGGTGAAAGGCTGCACTACCTCGCGGCGCTGCCGAGGATCGACGGAGTGGAGGACTCCGACGATTTGGCGGACGGTGTCGCTGGCCTCGTCTCTGCGGTCAGCGAGAGCTGGACCGGCCCCAGCGCACCGCCTGTGCGGATGCTGCCCAGTCGGGTGGAGGTGAGCGAACTGCCCACCCCGGAGGGTGATCTGCGGATCGCGATCGGGCTGGAGGAGAACGAGTTGGCGCCGGTGTGGCACGACTTCTCCGAGAACCCGCACATGATCGTGGTGGGCGACACCGAGTGCGGCAAGACCAACCTGCTGAAGGTGCTCGCCAAGGGCATCACCGACTCGTACACCCCGGCAGAGGCCCGCATCATGACCGTCGACTACCGGCGCCAGCTGGTGGAGGCAGTGCCCGAGGAGTACCGGCTGGGGCATGCTGTGTCGCTGGACGTGCTCCAGGAGCTGGTGAACGGCGTGGCGCGCGCGGTCAAGCAGCGGGTGCCAGACGCCGACGTCAGCCCCTCGCGGATGAAGCTGTGCGACTGGTGGACCGGTCCGCGGCTGTTCATTCTGGTGGACGACTACGACATGGTCGGCACCGGCCCGCTGGCGCAGCCTTTCATGCCGCTCCTGGACCATCTGGCGCTCGGGTACGAGGTTGGCCTCCATATCGTCGTGGCGCGCTCCTCGGCGGGGGCCGGGCGCGGTCTGAACGAGTCGCTGTTGCGGCGGCTCCAGGAGGTCAACACTCCCGCCCTGCTGATGTCCTGCCCGCCCTCAGAGGGCTACCTCTTCGGCAATGTCAAGGGCCGCACACTTATCCCTGGTCGGGCGGTACGTATCGCCCGCCGCAAGAGCGTGCAGGTGCAGACGGCGTTGGCGGAGGGCGAGGCCACATGACGCCGTATGGCAGGCCCACGTCCGTGGCCGGGATGGAACCGTTCGCAGCGGCGCCCTGCCCGGCCGTCAGGGTGTTCGAGGATCCGTTCTCGGCTCCGTGCGCACGTCTAGCGCCCCGGCGGGAGCCAGCCTCTGGCCCGGCCAAGTGGGATGACCACGCCGGCGGCGCCGACCAGCAGCACCACGGCCAGGCAGACCGCGGCGATGGCCAGCCCCCGAGTGCGGGGCCGGTTGTCGGGGGGCGCCGGCATGCGGGCCGCCGGGGGTTTGGCTGCCTTGATGGCGCTCTGGGAACGGGCTGCCGGCAGGACTGTGGACATGGCCGCGTACGGATCAAGCCGGGGGATGTCAGACGGGTAGGACGCCTCCAGCAGCTGGCGCCTGACCTGCTCGGCAGTCATCTCGGGGTGGTAGGCGCGTACAAGGGCGGCAGCGCCGGCCGCGCAGGCGGCGGCCAGCGAGGCGCCGGAGCCGATGTAGTGCCCGGAGCCGCGCGGGCCGACGCTGACCATGCCGCCACCGGGCGCCGCGAGTTCCGGCCGGTAGGCGGGCGGGGCCTTCTCCTGCCGTACGCCACTGGGCCCGAAGTCCACCACGGAGAGCACGTCGGGCAGGGCCGCGGGCCAGTACGGGCCGCGCGGCAGCTCGCCGTTGGGGCCCAGCTCCTCCCGCGGCACGGCGTCCGGGGCCGCCGGCGCGACCACCAGAGCGTCCTCACGGACGGCGTACGCGACGGCCGAGGCCAGCTCCGCTCGGCCCGTGCGCAGAGTCGCGCCGACGTAGATCACCTCAGCTCCGCGCTTGGCGGAGGCACGTATCCCCTGGGCGACACGCTGCACGCTGGGCGCACCGCGGTCGTCTGTGCCGCTCACGGCAAGGATGCGGGCCTGCGGGGCGAGCCCGACCACCCCCTTGCCCTTCTCTGGCGCGGCGGCGATGAGCCCGGCGGCGAAACTGCCGTGGCCCGGGCAGTCGGTGCCCGCACCGCCGAGGGCGGTCACCCGGCCGGACAGCGCGGGTACGCCGGAACCCACTCCGGTGTCCACCAGCGCGACGGTCACGCCCTCGCCCTCGGAGAGCTGATGCGCCCGGTGCAGGCCGAGTGCGCTCCCGGACCAGGTCGCCGCCGTAGCGGTCTTCTGAGACGCCACGGTGCAAGGTTGTCCGGCCCCGAGGCGAACGGGCAGCGGGGGCAGGCTGATCGCTCCCGGATCCGCCGAGGTCTGGAATGCCGTGTCCGCGGTCTGGTCGGCGACGGCCGGGCCGGACGCGGCGGGGAGCACGGCGGAGGCAGCCACGGCGATAGTAATAAGTCGGTGTATCAGATGGCTTGTCATGACGCGCATGATAAGCGCGCTCCGGCGGTCGTGTATGCACAAGCGGAGCACTCCAGTTCACTACGCGAGGCCGATCGACGCGTCATGCCTGTTCGCGTGCGCGCCGCAGCCCGGCAGTCGGGTGAAACAACTACGGTCCCGAAGCTCCCCCGCAGTGTGCGGGCGTGGTCCGGAAAGAAGCTGCGGAGCGTCGGAGACTCGCTCCGCTTCACCGCCTGCCCCGCGTATCCGGGCGGCGGATCTCAGCACGACATCGAGGAGGGTTGAGGCGCGTGTCACGGCAGTTGCTCATGGTCGGCCCAGACCGGTCGGACGGTTTCCAGACGATCGGTGAGGCACTGGCGCAGGCGCGCACCGGAGCGGTGATCCGGGTCAAGCCCGGACGCTACCCCGAGAGCCTGGTCATCAGGACCCGGGTCACCATCGTCGCCGACGGCGACCGGGGAAGCGTCGAGATCTGCCCGCGCCGTGAGGGCGCGATCAACCTCCTGGCAGACGCGGTGATGCTCACCGATCTCGTCCTGCGCGGTCACGACAAGGAGATCCCGGTTGTAGACGTGGCGAGAGGACAGGTGGCCCTGGACGGATGCACCGTCACCGGCTCGGGGTGGGCAGCCGTCCTGATGCGCGGCTCGGGCTCGCTGGCCGCCCGCGGCTGCCGGATCAGCAATCCCGGTGGGGCCGGCATCGTGGACACCTCGCAGGCGGAGAGCTCCATCGAGGACTGCCACTTCGAGAACCTCGGCACCTCCGCCGTGGTGATCGGGGAACAGGCCCGGCCCACCGTGCGCGGCTGCCGTGTGCGCGGCGCCCGCGGCAACGGCATCCTGGCCAACGGCGAGGCCCGGGGCACGGTAGAGGAGTGCGACATCTCCGGCACGGACAAGCCTGCCATCGCCCTCGAGGGACACAGCTCCACCCGGGTGCTGCGCACCACCGTCCGCGACGCGTCCGTTGGCCTGTTCATCACCAGCATCGCCCGCCCGGAGATTGAGGACTGCGAGTTCACCTCGATCTCCGGCAGCGCCGTCGTGATCTCCGGCGGCGCCGATCCGCTGCTGGTCAACTGCCGTACGCGCAAGCCGAAGCACAGCGGGCTGCTGGTCCTGGACCGCTCCCGCGGCACACTGGAGGGCTGCGAGTTCACCAGCTCCGCCGAGCCCGCGATCCGCGTCGCCGAGGGCAGCTCCCCCATCCTGATCGACACAGTGGTACGCGACTGCCGCTGCGAGTCCGCTGCCGTGCTGCTCGCGGACGACAGCGCGGCGGAGTTCGACCGGCTGCAGGTCGTGGACGCTGCCGGAGTCGGCATCTCCATCCAATCCAGCGCAAACCCGCTGCTGCGCCGCGCGATCGTCAGCGGCTCCGGCGGGAACGGCGTGGAAATCTCGGCCGACGGCCGGGGACGTCTGGAGCACTGCGAGATCGAGTCGGCGGGCGGCGCCGCGCTGCACATCGCGGACGAGGCAGACCCGTTCGTCTCCGACACGGTGCTGCGCTCGGCCGCAAAAGCAGGCCTCATGGTCGCGGAGTACGGCTTGGGAACGTTGAGAGACTGTCTGATCGAGTCCAGCGCCGATTCCGGCGTGGCCGTCCAGGCACATGGCGAGATTACCCTCGAACGGGTGCGGGTGCAGGGTGCCAAGGCCCACGGCGTCCATGTAATGCGTGGCGGCCGTGCCGCCCTGACCGGCTGCGAGATCACCGGCAGCACGGGCGACGGTATCCGAGTCGACAGCGAACACGAGGTGTCCCTCAAGGGTTGCGTTGTACGCGACAACAAGGGTGCCGGGCTCAAGCAGAGCCGCTCCAGCGAGCAACTGGCGGTCTCGTCCCTGAACAGCGTGGACAACGGCGCCGAAGACGCCTGGGGTGAGAACGCCAGGGGCGCCGTGGGCGGCTCCGGCAGCGGTGTCAGCGTCGCCAAGGCCGAGCCTGAAGGGCCGCTTGCCGAGCTGGAGGCGCTGATCGGCCTAGAGAACGTCAAACACCAGGTCCGTACTCTGGTCAACCTCAACCAGCTCGCTCAGCGCAGGATCAGGCTCGGCATGCCCGTCGCGTCGATGAGCCGCCATCTGATCTTCGCGGGCCCTCCTGGCACTGGCAAGACCACGGTCGCCCGGCTCTATGGCAGCATCCTGGCGGAACTCGGCGTGCTGCGCACCGGTCACCTCGTCGAGGTAGCGCGCGCCGACCTTGTTGCCCAGGTCATCGGCGGCACGGCTATCAAGACCACGGAGGCGTTCAACAGCGCCCTCGGCGGTGTCCTATTCATCGACGAGGCCTACACCCTGACCCCGGAGGGCGCCTCGTCCAACGACTTCGGACGGGAGTCGGTGGACACCCTGCTCAAGCTGATGGAGGACCACCGCGACGACGTGGTCGTGGTCGCAGCCGGCTACTCGGAGCAGATGGAGTCCTTCCTGTCCGCCAATCCCGGCCTTGCCTCACGCTTCACCCGCACGGTCGAATTCGCCAACTACTCAGTAGAAGAGCTGGTGACGATCACCGAGTCCATGTGCGCCAGCCACGAGTACAAGCTGGAGCCGCTGACACGCGAGGCTCTGGCATTGCACTTCGACGGGATGACACGGAACGCGACGTTCGGCAACGGCCGCGCCGCCCGAGGTATGTTCGAGGAAATGATCGACCGGCAGTCGTTCCGGCTCGCCGCTATGCCAGACCCCAGCGAGAGCGACCTGTCGCTGCTCCTGCCCGAGGACGTAGGCGATACCGTAGCCGCGAGCGTCCGCGGCGCCGCGGAACAGACGGACGACGCTGACAGCCCCCTGGCCAGGCTGGAAGCAATGATTGGCCTCAGCTCGGTCAAGCGCGAGGTAACAGACCTGGTCAATCTGCTCTCCAACGCCCGCCAGCGGGTCGCAGCCGGCCTGCCCGCCCCCAAGATCAGCAACCACCTGGTGTTCACCGGACCGCCCGGAACCGGCAAAACCACCGTGGCGCGGCTCTACGCCGAACTGCTGCACTCCCTGGGCGTGCTGCGCCGCCCCCAGCTGGTGGAGGTCGCCCGCACCGATCTGGTCGGGCAGTACATCGGCCAGACGGCGCAGTTGACGAAAGAGGTCTTCAACAGCGCCATGGGCGGTGTGCTGTTCATCGACGAGGCGTACACCCTCACCCCCGGCGGATCGTCCAACGACTTCGGCCGCGAGGCCGTGGACACCCTGCTCAAGCTGATGGAGGACCACCGCGACGACACCGTGGTCATCGTGGCCGGCTACACCGAGGAGATGGCGCGATTCCTCGACTCCAACCCGGGCCTCGCATCCCGGTTCTCCCGCTTCGTGGAGTTCGAGAACTATTCCACCGAGGAGTTGGTCACCATCGTCACCGGGCATGCTGCCGCCTCCGGGTACGAGTGCGCTCCCGAGACGCTCACCGCGCTGCACAGCCACATCGGCGCCCTGCCACGTGACCGCTCGTTCGGGAACGCACGGCTCGCCCGCAAGCTCCTGGAAAACATGATCACCCGCCAGGCGGGCCGACTCGGCGGCCTGGACGCCCCCAGCGTAGAGGACCTCAAGCTGCTCCTGCCAGCAGACCTGCCAGCCAGCAGCTCGATCGGTCAACGGCTGGAAGTCCAGTCAACTTGACCGGCCGTGAACGACCGGGCTTGGAGGTAGGGCACCGCTGACAGTGGTGTGGCCTACTCCGTCCAGGCACCTAGGAAGGTGCTGGGGCGCGTGACTCACACCCCGCGATCCACACAGCCTCGCCGCGTTGGGCGTGTTATGGGAAGCATTCCGGTCGGCGTGGGCAACGACCCCGCACTTCTGGCAGATGAAGAGGGCCTGGTCGACCCGGTTCTTCCTCTCGATGCGATGGCACTCGGCCATTCCTGGCTGGTGTACGCCGGATCGACGTACACCAGCGGGACGCCTGCCCGGCGTGCCCTGAACTCAAGGAAGGTTTCCAGTTGGTGGAAGGCAGCTCGCAACCTCTGCGAGGCCGAGACAATGCTGAAGTTCGCTTCCGAAGGGGCCGCCTCCGTGTGCGCGCAGTCCGGGAGGGCCCCCTCGGCGCCACACCGAACCTGACTTCCGCGCTTGGCTCCCACCAGGTTGGCTGCCGGTCGTCATTCGACAGCGCCCTTCTTGCGCGCAATCAACGCTGCGGTCTGGGCTAGCGTGCGGACGCCGTCCACGTCGGAGCCAAATCTGATGCCGTGCGCCTGCTCCAGCATCAGGGCGAACTCCACGCGGTCCAGCGAGTCCATGCCCAGGTCGTCCAGGCTCGCATCCGGCGTGAGCTGCTCTTCGGCGGCATGGAACCGCTGAGTCAGGATCTGTCGCATTCCATCAAAAATGTCGCTCATGGGATGCTCCATGTAGTAGGTCGGGTCGCATCGATCGCATAGAGCTACACGCATGAGACGGTCAGTCGAGGTCATTCGAATTGCGACGCTCTGCTGGCGCGTGCCGCCGGGTGAGCTGACCACGCAGAGGCGCGGGCAGCCGCTGCCCCCTCTATGCCTCGGTACGCCCCGAACGCTCTGGAGCCGTGCCGGGGTCGGGGCGGTGATGCGCAGGGAATGCGCCGCTGTGGGGCAGTGGGTCGACGAACGTTCCGGCCGGTTCGGTGGACAGGGCCAAACCTCGTGTCAGCTGCTCGCCGAGGAACAGCGTCACCACGCGGCCGGGAGTCTCCGGCTCGTCCGGGCACAACCCCTCCAGCCAGCAAGTGCTGTCCAAAACGTGAACGCGGTCCTGGACTTGGGTGGTCCAGGCCGCCATCTCACGCTCCGCCCTCTGCACGGACCAGCGCAGCCATGGTGCGAGGTGCTCCGTCACGGCGGAGAACTGCTCGGTCCAACGCGACACGGCGGTCCGATCGTCGCGCAGCTGGGCGATGTGGCGCAGCGTCAGAGCCGTCACCGCCCGTCGCACAGGATGACCGTGCGGACCGAGCAGCTCGAGGGCGGTCAGGAGAGTCCGCTCTGCGTCGTCCGGCCTCCCCAGCAACAGCTGCGCCATGGCGCGGAGGTTGAGCGCGGCGGTCGGCAGGTCATGGCCTGGGAGATTCTGGAACACGGGGTCGTTCAGGGATTCCAGGGCCGCTGCGTACCGGGCGGCTGCGACGTCGGCGTAGGCCAGCCGGAAACGGCCCTGTATCTCCCAGATATCCTCGCGGGCTTCGCAGGCGATACGGACGACGTCCCGCCAGTGCTGCCGTGCCTCTTCTGGCTGCCCGCCGACGTTTCGGATGTCGCCCAGCCGCAGTAGTGCGCCCAGGAGGTGCGTCCTGTTGCTGGATCGGAGGGCGCTGTGGACGGCGGCCTTCGCCTTGCGCGCGGCAGCGTCGACATTCCCCTCGATCACGTGGCAGCTTGCCCACAGGGAGTCGAGCGGTGAGCGGGCCGCCGTCTGGCCTTCGGCATCGGCCGCCTTGTCAGCCTCGATGAGCGCAACGCGGGCCTCGTCGAGCGTCCCGTGGCTCACGGTGGTCCAGAAGGTTAGCCCAAGGGTCTTGATGAGGACATCGGTGTCCGTCAGGAGTCGGGCCACGTCCACCGCTTGCCATGCGTGCAGGATGGGGTCGGCCAGCAGTCCGCTCACGGCGCCGAGCCATGCGTACCAGCTCAGCGCATGGGCCAGTGACAGTTGGTATTGAGCCAGAGTGACCGGGCCGAGCGACCCGTCGGGCTGTGGACCGGGAGGATCTTTCCGGTCCAGCAGGTTCTGCAGCCAGTGGACCGCCTCGGCGCCCATGCCCATGGCGGCCCAGTAGTAGCCGAGTCGTCCAAGAAGGACTACGCGGCATACGTGCTCGTCGCGGCTCTGCAGCCAGTCCAACGTGTACCGCACGTTGGCGTGTTCGGAGGTGAGTTCCCACATGTATGCCACCGGCAGTCGGTACTGTTCTGAGGCCAGTTGGGCGGTCGCCTCGAGCAGCCAGTGGGCCATCCGTTGGTGCACCTCCTCGCCCCGCCCGTCGGCCATGAGCCTAGCCCGGGCGTACTCGCGCACCGTGTCGAGCATGCGGTAGCGCACCTGGTCGTTGGCCTCTGTGTCCGTACGGAGGAGGAGCGACTTGTCTATCAGCCGACTGAGCACCTCGGTGAGCGGTGACGAGGCGGTCAGATCGGGGCCGCAGACTGTCTCGGCCGCGGTCAGAGTGCATCCGCCGGCGAACACAGAGAGGGCCTGAAGCACGCGCCGTTCGGACGGGGTCAGCAGGTCGTAGCTCCACTGCAGGGCGGCTGCCATGGTCTGGTGTCGTGGTGGTGCGGATCGGGAGCGAACGGCCAGCAGAGGGAAGCGGTCTACTAGCCGCCGAGCGATCTCGATCGGCGGCAGCAGGGCCACCCGGGATGCCGCCAGTTCGACCGCGAGCGGCAACCGGTCCAACTTCGCGCAGATCTCGTGAATGGCTGAGTCGCCCGCTTCGAACGGCAAGTCGGGACGTTTGAGTTCGGCCCTCAGCACAAAGAGCTCTACGGCCTCCTGCTGAGTGAGCGGCGGAAGCGGGAGCAGACTCTCCCCGTCGATGGCCAGTGCCTCGCGGCTGGTGGCTACCACCACGACCCACGGGCATTCCAGCAACAGCGACTGGATGAGCTCGGCCACCTCATCGATCACGTGCTCGCAGTTGTCAAGGATCAGCAGCGCCCGGCGGCCGCGCAGCCCGTCTATCAGCTGGGCTCCGGGCGAGTGTGCTACCGCGTCGTCGGGGTCATTCGGCTGCACCACGCCGAGAACCCGCTCGGTGACGTTGTCGCCGCGGCCCAGCACAGACAGGTCGACGAACCAGGTTCCGTCGGCGTAGCGATGCGCGATGGTACGGCACACTTCCAGGACGGTTCGTGTCTTTCCCACGCCTCCTGTGCCCACCACGGTGACCAGCCGGTGTTGGCCGATCTTGGCGCGCAATGATTCCAGGGTCGAGGCGCGGCCGACGAACCGGTCCAGTGGCGCCCGCAGATTGCCGATGGTTGAGGCGGCCGGTGCGGCGGAGGGGATCGGGGCTTGTGGTACGTCCCTCCCGTCCTTGCGCAGAGCGATGCGGGAGCCGTCATCCCGGTCGGCCGATGCGGGAGCGCTGGGCTCCGTGCGGCTAAGTTCCGCAGCCGCGGGCCGGGCCGCGGGGTCATCCCGGTCGCCCGAGGCGGCTGACAGCGAGCGGTCGTGCTGGAGGATCAGCCGGTGCAGCCGCGCCAGTGGAGGGGACGGTTCGGTGCCCAGAGTGTTCGACAGGAGGCGGCGGAGTTCAGCGTAGGAGTCCAGAGCTTCGGCTTGCCGACCGGTTCGGTACAAGGCGAGCATCAGCTGGGCGCGCCGCCGCTCTCGGTACGGGTGGCGGGCAACGTCGACCTCGAGCTCGGGTATTAGCTCCGCGTTGTCTCCCAGGGCGAGAGCGGCGTCGGTTCGGTCCTCCTCAGCCAACTGCCGGAGCCGGGTCAACTGGGTGCGAGCCGCCTCGACGCTGCTGCTGCTGGGAATGCCGACCAGCATCTCACCGCGCCAGAGCTGGAGGGCCTCGTCCATCAGCCTGCGTGCGGCGGTGAAGGAGTGCCGGCGTAGGGCCTCCTTGCCTTCGGCGGCCAGCTGTGCGAACCGGCTGCTGTCCAGCGCTGCCGGGACCGCGAGACGGTAGTTGTCACCAGACCGCTGCACGGACTCAGAGCCCAGCCGAGCGCGCAACTTGGAGACATGGGCCTGCAATGCGTTCAGGGGGTCCCGACCTTCGTGCTCGCCCCACAGCTCGTCGATGAGCTGGTGGGTCGATGCCGGCCCGGGCAGCCTGAGCAGCAGCAGAGCCAGCAGATGCCGCAGCTTTTCGCCCGGCAGCTGGATCAACTCGCCATCTTCGTCGGCCACTTCGAGAGGGCCGAGCAGCCGAAACTCCACACGAGGAGTATGGCGTAAAACGCCAGGTAGCTGAGGTCTTCGACCGAATCATAGTGATGTTTCGACTGATGTGGTTCCATGCATCCACCCCGGATCAGCCGGCGCGCTCGGCACGGGCGTCCGCCCGGTCCAGAATCGCCCGCATCGATCGCAAGGCGTAGAACAGCCGCGACTTGACGGTTCCCACCGGGATGCCGAGCCGATTGGCTATTTCTTCCATCGAGAGGTCCATCAGATAGGCGAGACGGAGGACCTCCTGCTGCTCGGACTTGAGCTTCGGCAGCGTCCGCTGCACGGTTATAGCGGCAACGACTTGAGCGTACCCGTCGTGGCTGTGTGGCATGTTCCATGTCAGTGTGGCGTCGCAAGCCACCTCCTTGGGCCTGGCCTGGCGGCGCCGATGGGTGTCGACAAGCACGTTCTTGGCGACGGTGGTCAGCCACGCCTGCGTGGCCTCAGGGCAGGTGTCCAGCCGCTCGGCATTGCGCCAGGCGCGCACCATGGTCTCCTGCAGGATGTCTTCCGCCAGGTGTCTGTCCCCATCGACCCGAGACAGCAGCAGACACATCAGATACCGGTAGTGGTCCCGGTAGACCTGCTCGAGCACGGCCTCGCGCCGCGACGGTGTCAGAGCGGGGAGCGACGTGCCCTGAGGCACAAGCGACCCCTGCCATCCGGCGTGCGGGCGAGGCATGGGGTTCGGCGCCTTGTTGGGCGCCTTCCATGGAATGGCAGCGGACACAGGCGACTTTGGTCCATGGGCGGGTCCGTCCACCTTTACGTCGGTGGACGGTGCGTATGTAGCGGGCGCGAACATGGCTCTCTCGCTTTCTGGGGCGGCGGCAAGCCGAATTCCGTTTGCCCGGACGGGCATGTGACGGATTCCACCCGGTGGCGCTGAAGAGTTCCCGACGTGGCGCTGACGTGGCGGCCATTCGCTGACGTGCCGCTGAAAGTCGCAGACCGGAGGGGCCCCGATGGTCTTGCCTGAACATCTCCGGCGTCAGCGGGGGAGCGAAACGCACGGCAGCAGTCCACGTAGCTCAAGGGGATTCGGGCGTTCGCCCCGGAGCGTCAGGGACGCTGGTCCCTCTCCCTGCAAGCGATGCTTGGTCGTCTCGGCAAGACATTCTCCGTGTTCTTCCGCCGTATAAGTGCCGGGGGCAAGCCGGGTTACCCACGTCTTCGCGGAGTCGTCCGCTTCGAAATGGTGGACTTCCCCAGGTACGGCGACGGCTGCCAGTGAGACTTCACCCCGCACGGCCTTGTTACCCGCGTGCGCTTCCAGGGCATCGGGCACGTCCCGGGTGCACCAGCATCGTGCCTGGCCGGCAAGGTCAAGTCCGTCTCGGTCAAGAGTGAGAGCAAGCGCTGGTACATGGCCCTGGCTGTCGAGCGGTCCGAGCCCGCGCCGCTGTCGCGACTGGCAGTAATTTCGGCATCGCGAGGGGCATAGCCTCGTTTCTCACCGCATTCACCGGTGAGCGCGTCTGCCAACCCGCGCCACGGCAGCAAGGCCGCAGCGAAACTCGAAGCCGCACAGCAGTCGCTCAGCCGGTACAAACAGGGATCGGAGCGTCGTCGTAAGGCCGCTGTCAAGGTGGCCACTCTGCCACGCAAGGTACGTCGACGGCCCCTGTGCCACGCACGCAAGACTGCGCTTGATCCCCGAGGAGGAGCCGACTGAGCGGCGGTCGTGGACGCTGCCGTCGCTGCGGAAGGCATTCAACGAGGACAAGCGCACCAACCCGCGCTTCGCCGGCTGGAGGGAGGAGAACTCCAAGGAGGCGTACAACGCCGGCCTCAAGGCGAGCTCTACCCGACCCGGACGGCCTCCAGAGGAACTGCGGCGGATATATCGCGCACGATCGCCCCAGTCGCCGCACGTGTCGGCGGCCGACGGGCAGTGTCGCGCACGGGCAGATCACCGGACGGGGGGACGCTCAGGATATGGAGCGCCGCTGCCCTGTCCGTGACGATCCCCGTCAGCAGGCCGGATGTAAGGACTGCGCCGATCGCCTCCGCTTTCTGAGCGCCTCCGGCGACGCCGATCACCTCAGGAATGTGGACGAGCTGCTCATTGGTGACGGAGATCGTACGCTCATTGAGATCGGTCCTGATCACGCTGCCGTCGGAACCGAAGAGCAGGGCCGTCATCTCCGCGACGACCCCGAGCTTGCGGTAGAGCTCGCGTTCCTCTTCGCAGAGGGCGTCGTAGACGGTGGAGAGGGTGGGGCCCCAGCCGCCGATGGGAACGACCGCCTTGGTGACTTGGTTGAACTGGTCGAGGGACTCGGCGATGCTTGGCTGGCAGCGGAGGATGTCGGCCGTGAGTTTGTTGGGCAGGACCAACGGTGCGTAGATGGGATAGCTCTTGCCGCCGGAGATGGCCGCGGTCTTGCGGACTGCCTCAACGGAGTTCGCGTTGATGGGTTCAAGCGGGTGCACGCCGGTCAGCTGGACCACGGTGCACGGGGGCAGTTTGGTGAAGCCCTCGCTCACGGAGTTCACGGCGCGGCCCCATGCCAGCCCGAGGACGTCGTCGGGCTCCACGATCTCCGCGATGAGCTGGGCGGCGACCGGGCCAAGCCACTCCGTGACCGGCTCGGGACCCGCTGGGTCCTGCGTCGGCGCCTGTACCACGATCGCATGCTTGAGGCCGAACCGGCGGCGCATCGCCGCCGACAGCCTTGCGTCGATCTCCGCGGGGACCGTGATCCTGATTTCCACGATGCCCTGGGCCACAGCTGTTTCGAGGAGGCGGGCTACCTTGAAGCGGCTGATGTCGAACTCCTCGGCAATCTCCACCTTCGACAGGTTGTCGAGATAGAACCGCCTGGCGACAGAGGCGGCAAGCAATACCTCGGTCGGCGGCAGGGGAGACGGCGCACTACCCGTGTCTGATCCATCCATGTCTGCTCTCTTTCACGGCGCATGGGAGGCTTCAGTACGTGCCACCCCATCCCGGAGCAGGTGTGGCCTGTCCCGCCGGGGAGCACTCAGTCATGGCATCAACATGCTGTCCGGCGGGATCTGCAAGGAAGCTCTATTAGTTCAACGCAGTGGGCGTGAGCTGGTTCAGCGGGATCTAGTGCCGCATCAGGTTCGTCGGGTTGGGCGGTCTGCGCCGATAGCTCCGTGACTCCTCCCCCTCGTGCACGAGGGGGCTGCTCGCTATGCCGGTGAGGCTTCGCGACGGGCCAGCCCGGCCCGTAGAACGTTCAGGGCGCCCACCGTGTCCGCGTGCGCGCTGTGGTCGCACGAGACGCAGTGATAACTCGTTGGAGTTGGTGGTGCGAGCCCGTCGCACGGTGATCTCTTGCATTCCCCGAGCCGTCCGAGCTCTGGGAACAGACCGAAGCCCGTGCGGTGAGCTGGTGCCACGAACGGCTTGTGAGGTGTCGGCCCGTTCCCTGATCGAGGCCTGGAATTAGGTCGCTGCGTGGCCCCGCATGCGCTCGTGACCAGCGCAAACACCCACACTTCGGGGAGGGAAAGTTGATCTACTGCGGCATCGACTGGGCCGAGAAGACACACGACGTCGCGCTGGTCGACGACGACGGCACACTACTCCTGGCCAAGCGCCACATCACCGACGACGCGACCGGCTACAAGATCCTGCTGGATCTGCTCGCCGAGCACGGCGACACCGAGGACACCCCGATCCCGGTTGCCATCGAGACCTCCCGCGGCCTGCTCGTCGCGGTCCTGCGGACCGGGAAGCGCCAGGCCCGCCGCCCTCGACGCCTACCTGCACTGGCAGAACTGACTCTGCCGCCCCGCGACCCGCATCCTGCTCGTGGCCGCCGCACGCTACCGCGACCGTCACGCGGTCACACGGAAGAAGTCCGGCCCCGGCGACGCCCTCGTCCCGGCGAACATCCTCCGCACCGATATGCACGCCCACCGGCCGTTGCCCAAGGACAGCGATCTCGCCCGCGCCATCGCCGTCCTCGCCCGCGCCCAGCAGGACGCCATTTGGAACCGGCAGCAGCTCGCCAACCAGCTCCGCTCGCTCCTGCGCGAGTACTTCAGCTCGCCCCCACACCCTCACGGGCGGCCCGGCTGTCGCTCGCGCAACTGCGCTCGGCACTCAAGCGCGCCGGCCGCCAGCGCCGCATCGACGCCGACGCCGAGCGCATCCGCGAGGTCCTGCGGGCCGAATACGCGCACCAGCCACCGCTGGTCGAGGACGCACTGGGCAAACAGATGCTCGCACTGCTGCGGCAGCTCGACGCCGCCTGCACGGCCGCCGACCAGCTCGCCGAGGCGGTGGAAGAGGCCTTCCCTCAGCATCCGGACGCCGAGATCATCCTGAGCCTCCCCGGGCTCGGCACCCAGCTCGGCGCCCGGATCCTCGCTGAGATCGGGGACGACCACGCCCGCTTCGCCACTGCCCGCGGAATGAAGGCCTACGCCGGTGCGTCCCCCATCACCAGGGCGTCCGGCAAGAAGTCCAGCATCACCAGACGCTGGGTGAAGAACGACCGGCTCAACCACGCCAGCTACCTGTGGGCCTTCGCCTCACTGACCCACTCACCGGGCGCAAAGGCCCACTACGACCGCCGCCGCGAGGCCGGGGACTGGCACGCCGCCGCTCAGAGAAACCTCTTCAACAAGATGATCAGCCAGTTCTACCACTGCCTCCAGAAGCAGGCGAGTTCGGTCTTCCAGGTGCGGGTGCGATATCCGTTGGAGCCGACGGCATCAGCGTGATCAGTGGCCGGTCGGCTGTTGGATAGGCGGTTCGTCCGGCGCCGTTCCACCATCGGCGGATCGATTTGACAGCGAATGCGGCGGTGTCGTGGTCGGTGCCCACGTTGACCCAGCCGGTGTTCGTGGTGACGTCGTAGATGCCGTAGGGCACTGCTCTGCCCAGCTCGCAGTCGGGGAAGTCGTGGGTGTCGACTCGCACCGGCTCGCCTCTCGGTTCCCATTCGCGGCCGTTGTTCTTGAAGGGGCCGACCAGTTCCTTCTTCTTCGTGTCCACGCTGATCACCGGAGCCCCGCCGTCCTGATGGTCGCGGGCCTGTTCGTTGAGGTAGTGGAACTGCGCGTCTCGGTCGGGGTGCTGCTTGCCTTCAAGGGTCTTGGCGTTGCTCTGCAGGCTGAAGCCCTCCTCGCGCAGGAGGTCGCCCACCGTGTCCGCGCAGATCCTGTGGCCCTGCCGGGTCAGCTGTTCGGCGAGCTTGCGGGTGGATTTGGTGGTCCAGCGCAACGGCGACATGGGATCTCCGCGGACATCGGGCTCGACCAATGCGAGAAGCACCTTGCGGACGACTGGGTTGAGGTTGGCGACCCGTTTACGGCCGCCGCCAGGCCAGCGCACACGTCCCAACGGCGCTTCTTGAGAGCCGAATTCTCGCACTCCGGCCGAGACTGTGGCCTCACGAACACCGACGGCACGAGCGACTGCTCTGATCCCGCCGTGACCGAGGGACTGGGCCTCCGCCCCCATCAACAGACGACGCTGCCGCTCATCGAGATGCGGCAGAATCACCTCGAACTTCACTGCCAACACGTCCCGTTGCTCTTCCAGCCCGCTCACGCCAGACCAACGAACCACCGAGCGGAAAGCTACGAGTTAATGATCTGCACGCCCATAGCTTGGCGTTTATGGTCTGGGGTCGAACATGGCCTCGAACTTGCTGATGGGTTTGGTTGTCCCCCGGACGTGAGAGCGGCCTTCGTATGATCCTGTGCTCCGTCACAGAGGCATGGGATCAGCACGAAGGCCGTATCAATGAGTCTGCTGCAACACCGCGTCCCACGGGATGCGTTTGCCGAACTGTCACGCTTTCGGACGGAGCTCTATGCCTGTCTGACCGGGCGGCGCGATGCACTGTTCGAGCTGAGCGACGCCCTGCTGTGCACGGACGGGCCGGTGAAGACATTGGTCGAGCTCTCGCTGGCGCCCGAGCACCGACGCGGGCATGGCGCCTGATACGGCGGTCTGAACTGCGGGAATCTGGATGTGGCACGGCTGCGTACAGCGCTGGCGGGACCTGCGCTTCCCCGCACGGCGGAGGGGCGGCTGGTCCTGGCCGTCGATGTGAGCAACTGGTTGCGGCCGGATGCGAATACCAGCCCGGAGCGGCTGTTCTGTCACACATACGGTCGGGGCAGGGGCTCGGCTCAGATGATCCCCGGTTGGCCCTACTCCTTCGTTGCCGCCCTGGAGCCGGGTCGGACGTCGTGGACGGCATTGCTGGACGTGCTCCGGCTGCGGCCGTGGGACGACGCGATCGCCGTCACCGCAGTCCAGGTGAGGGAGGTGTTCCAGCGGTTGTATGTGGCCGGCCAGTGGCAGATTGGCGACCCGCCCGTTCTCATCGTCGTCGATGCCGGCTACGACGTGACCCGTCTGGCCTTCTTGCTTGCAGACCTGCCCGTGGAGTTACTGGGGCGGATGCGGTCGGACCGGGTCCTGTTCTTCCCGCCTCCGCCACAACCGGCAGGCAAGCGCGGACGCAAGCCCAAGCACGGCGCGAAGAGGACCCGTCCACCCATCCCGTCCCGTCCATCACCACGGTGACCGACACAGCTCACTACGGACAGGCCACCGCCAGGGCCTGGGACCGCCTGCATCCGCTGCTGACCCGACGCTCGGCATGGACCGACCATCTCGCGGAGCTGCCGGTCATCGAAGGCACCGTCATCCGTCTACAGGTAGACCACCTCCGCGGCGACCGCAACCCTCGGCCCATCTGGCTGTGGTGGTCGGCCACCGATGCCACCGCAGCAGACGTGGACCGGCTCTGGCAGGCCTTCCTGCGCAGATTCGACCTGGAACATACCTTTCGGATGTTCAAGCAGACGCTGGGCTGGACAACTCCCAAGCTCCGCGAGCCGGCTGCCGCTGACCGCTGGACCTGGCTCGTCATCGCCGCCCACACTCAGCTCCGCCTGGCCCGGCCCCTGGCCGAAGACCTCCGCAGACCCTGGGAGCGGCCTGCACGTCAGGGGCGTCTCACGCCAGCACGGGTCCGCCGAGGATTTCGCCGCCTCCACGGCAAGGCCCCTCAGCCGACCAGTGCACCGAAACTCAGTACCGCTGGCCCGGGCCGGCCCATCGGCATGAAGAACAAGCACCGCGCACAGGAACGCACCGTCGGGAAACAGGGCTAACCGGACCTCACGGCAACCATCACAAGTAGCAGAGCTGGATAAACGTCAAGCTTAGGCTGACGCGGTTCTGTTAGATGCCGGGCGAGTCAGGCGTTCCGCTTCGGCCGCCACACCACGAGCGCGCTGGTCTGCTGCATATCCTGGTACGGCACCAGATCACGCCGGTACAGGGCGTGCACCTGCGCCTCGCGCTGCTGCATCGCTGCCGCGCCGTCGAAGGCCGCCTGGAGTTCGGCGCCCTGGGACTGGAGGGCGGCCACCTGGTTCTCCAGCTCGATGATGCGCTTGATGCCCGCGAGCCCTCGTCCTGCGACAGTTGCTGAACCTGGCGGAGCAGTTCGATGTCGCGGGCGCCGAATAGCGGCGGCTCCGGCCGGCCGTGCGGTCCGGGGAGACCAGACCGAGGCGGTCGTACTGGCGCAGTGTCTGCGGGTGCAGACCCGAGAGCTGGGCCGCGATCGAGATGACGTAGACCGCGGTATTCTCGGTCAGTTCATCCGGGTTGCGTCGTCGGCCGTCCATGTGACTCATGCTCTCTTCAAACCCTGGAACAGGTCCGCTCGCGGGTCCTCGCCCGCGGTCGCCTCGCGGTACGCCTCCAGTGCGTCACGAGCCCTCCCCGACAGGTCCCTGGGGACACTCACCTCAACGGTGATCAGAAGGTCGCCGCGGACGCCGTTCCTGCCGACCACGCCCTTGCCCCGCGCCCGCATGAGGCAGCCGTTGGGTGTGCCGGGCGGCAGTTTCAGGGTGACAGCGGGGCCGCCGAGGGTCGGGACCCGGACCTCGCCGCCGAGCGCCGCCTCGGTGAACGTCACCGGGACGGTCACCATGAGGTTGTCGTCCTTGCGGCCGAACACCCGGTGCTCGCCGACGTGCACGACGACATACAGGTCGCCGGCTGGGCCGCCCCGTCCGCCGGGGGTGCCCTTGCCGCGTAGCCGGATGCGCTGCCCGTCGGTCACGCCTGCTGGGATGCGGACCCGCATCGTGCGGGACGATATGGCTCGGCTGCTGCCTTTGCACTCCATGCAGGGGTGCTCGGAGGTCAGGCCGCGGCCCTCGCAGTCGGGGCACGGGTCGGTTAGTGAGAAACCGCCACCCGAACCCTGAGCCACTTGACCGCTGCCGACGCAGGTCGGGCAGACCCTCGGGGTGCCGTTCTTGTCGCCGGTGCCCGAACACGCCTTGCAGGGGGCCTGGCTGGACATCCGCAGCGGGACCGTGGCCCCGTCGACCGCCTCGGTGAAGCTGAGCGTCACCTCGGACTCGATGTCCTGGCCGCGCTGGGGCTGGGTACGGGTTCCCGCGGCGCCGCCCCTGTTGAACGGGTCCCCCAGGACGTCATCGAAGCCGGCTCCGCTGCCTTGGGTGCCTCCGAAGAGGTCGCCGAGGTCGAAGTTGAAGTTGCCTCCCGCACCACCGGGCCCGGCCCGGAAGCCGCCGTTGCCGAAGAGGGCGCGCGCCTCGTCGTACTCCTTGCGCTTCTTGGAGTCGCCGAGGATGTCATTGGCCTCGGAGATCTCCTTGAAGCGCTCCTCCGCCTTGTCGTCGCCCTTGTTGGCGTCCGGGTGGAACTCGCGGGCGAGCTTGCGGTACGCCTTCTTGATCTCGGCGTCGGTGGCGTCCTTGGGGACGCCGAGGACCTTGTAGTAGTCCTTCTCGACGAAGTCCTTCGTGCTCATCGACGTCCCTCCTTCCGGACGATCGGCCGGGCGACCGGCCCGAGGGCCGGTCGCCGGGGCAGACGGTGGGCCCCTCGGTGGTCGGACGAGATGTCAGACCTCCTCGGTGCCACCGCTCTCCTCGTCGTCTGTCTGCTCTTCCTTCGCCGCCGCAGGGGCCGCCCCCGGCTGGGGTTCGGCCACAGCCACCCGCGCGGGGCGGATGGTGCGCTCGCCGATGCGATACCCCGGCTGGAGGATCGCCACGCAGGTCGTCTCGGTGACGTCCGGCGCGTACGAGTGCATCAGCGCCTCGTGGATCGTCGGGTCGAAGGGCTCGCCCTCCTTGCCGAACTGCTGCAGGCCCAGCTTGGCGACGACCGTCTCGAGCGATTCGGCCACCGACTTGAACCCGCCCACGAGCTCGCCGTGTTCCCTGGCGCGACCGACGTCATCGAGCACGGGCAGGAGCTCGGACAGGAGACCCGCGACAGCGATCTCCTTGACCGTGACCCGGTCCCGCTCGACGCGGCGGCGGTAGTTCTGGTACTCGGCCTGGAGCCGCTGGAGGTCGCCCGTGCGCTCGGCGAGCGCGGTGCGGACCTGGTCCAGCTGGGCGGTGAGGCCGACTGTCTGTACTGAGTCCCCGGCCGGGGACGCCCCCTCCTCCGAAGAGGGGGCGGCGTCCTTCGGCTCAGCTCCGTCAGGGGTGGCGCCGGAGGGGACGTCAGGCTTCTCCTCGAAGCCCGGAGTCTCCTCGGTCACACCGCACCGCCCTTGGCGTCCCGCTCGTCGTCCACGATCTCGGCGTCGACGACGTCGTCCGCGCCGTCGGCGTGCGCCTGGCCGGGCTGCGGCTCGGCCTGCGGGCCGCCCTCGGCCTGTGCGTTGGCGTACATCGCCTGGCCCAGCTTCTGCGAGACGGCCGCGACCTTCTCGGTGGCGGTACGGATCTCGGCGGTGTCCTCGCCCTTGAGCTTCTCCTTCAGCTCGGTGAGCGCGTCCTCCACCTCCGTCTTCACGTCACCGGGGACCTTGTCCTCGTTGTCCTTGAGGAACTTCTCCGTCTGGTAGACGAGCTGCTCGCCCTGGTTGCGGGACTCGGCGGCCTCGCGACGGCGGTGGTCCTCCTCCGCGTACTGCTCGGCCTCCTCACGCATCCGGTTGACCTCGTCCTTCGGCAGCGAGGAGCCACCGGTGACGGTCATCTTCTGCTCCTTGCCGGTGCCGAGGTCCTTGGCAGCGACGTGCATGATGCCGTTGGCGTCGATGTCGAACGCGACCTCGATCTGCGGGACACCACGCGGGGCCGGCGGCAGACCGGTCAGCTCGAACATGCCGAGCTTCTTGTTGTACGCCGCGATCTCGCGCTCGCCCTGGTAGACCTGGATCTGCACCGACGGCTGGTTGTCCTCGGCCGTCGTGAAGATCTCGGACCGCTTGGTCGGGATCGTGGTGTTGCGCTCGATGAGCTTCGTCATGATGCCGCCCTTGGTCTCGATACCGAGGGACAGCGGCGTGACGTCGAGGAGCAGAACGTCCTTGACCTCACCCTTGAGGACACCGGCCTGGAGCGAGGCACCGATGGCGACGACCTCGTCCGGGTTCACACCCTTGTTGGCCTCCTGGCCACCGGTCAGCTCCTTGACGAGCTCGGCGACGGCCGGCATACGGGTCGAGCCACCGACGAGAACGACGTGGTCGATCTCGGAGAGCTGGATGCCCGCGTCCTTGATGACGTTGTGGAACGGGTTCTTGCAGCGCTCCAGGAGGTCCGCGGTGAGCTGCTGGAACTGGGCGCGCGTGAGCTTCTCGTCCAGGTGCAGCGGGCCCTCGGCGGATGCCGTGATGTAGGGCAGGTTGATCGTGGTCTCCGTCGAGGAGGACAGCTCGATCTTCGCCTTCTCCGCGGCCTCGCGGAGACGCTGGAGAGCCATCTTGTCCTTGGACAGGTCCACACCGTGACCGTTGGCGAACTGCTTCACCAGGTAGTCGACGACGCGCTGGTCCCAGTCGTCACCACCGAGGTGGTTGTCACCGTTGGTGGCCTTCACCTCGACGACGCCGTCGCCGATCTCCAGGAGCGACACGTCGAAGGTGCCGCCACCGAGGTCGAAGACGAGGATCGTCTGGTCGTCCTTGTCGAGCCCGTACGCCAGCGCGGCGGCGGTCGGCTCGTTGACGATACGCAGGACGTTCAGGCCCGCGATCTCGCCGGCCTCCTTCGTCGCCTGACGCTCGGAGTCGTTGAAGTACGCCGGGACGGTGATCACCGCGTCGGTGACCTTCTCGCCCAGGTACGCCTCAGCGTCGCGCTTCAGCTTCTGCAGGATGAAGGCGCTCATCTGCTGCGGGTTGAAGCTCTTGCCGTCGAGGTCGATCTTCCAGTCGGTGCCCATGTGGCGCTTGACCGACCGGATGGTCCTGTCGACGTTGGTCACCGCCTGACGCTTGGCGACCTCGCCGACCAGCACCTCGCCGTTCTTCGCGAAGGCGACGACGGACGGCGTGGTCCTGGCGCCTTCGGCGTTGGTGATGACGGTGGGCTCGCCGCCTTCGAGAACGCTGACGACGGAGTTAGTCGTGCCCAGGTCGATGCCGACCGCACGTGCCATTTCAATTCCTCCAACTGATGTCGCATGCGGAAAGCACGTGCGTCGGGTAGCTGCAGCCCACCCGATACTGACACTCTCCTCCAGGTCCACGCGAGAGGACTCACTTCGGTTCAGCCAACCTGCATCAAGGAGGGAGCTTGCAACACAATCACGAGTGGGCCTTCTTGAGCAGCTCGAGCAGATGAAGATGCTGGCCAACGAGACGGGAGGGCGTTGTGAAGTTCGAGTCTTCGTTCCCAGGGGGTTGACTTCTCTCCGCCCTGATGGAGGTGGCCTCTCGCTATTGCTTGGTTGGCGTTGCGACGCTCCAGCCGTGATCGAGCCGCTGATGCCGCACCCAGCTGTACAAGGCCGCGCACCTCCCGTTGGTGGGGGTGTGCGCTTGCGGCGACCCTGCGCCCGTACCTGGGTTGGGCACGAACCCGCCGTCCGAGTCGGCGAGGAAATGCGCGATGCCCAGGTCGATGCCGACCACCGACCCGGTCGCCGCGAGCGGTCCTGTTCGGCGGTCAGCACGTAGCCTAGGGATGCCGCTCCGCCGACGTCTCAGAATATAGAGAGCCCGGTGGCAGTGGTGAACGCCTCGATCGCCGCCACTGCGCCTACGGAGTTACCAGCCCGGTCCAGGGCAGGACTCCAGGCGCACAGCGCCGCCCGGCCCGGCAGTATCGCGAGCACTCCACCCCCGACGCCGCTCTTGGCAGGCAGACCGACCCGGTAGGCGAACTCCCCAGCGGCGTCGTAGGTGCCGCAGGTCAGCAGGACGGCGTTGACACGCTTGGCCTCGGTGCTGCTGAGCATCCGCGTTCCGTCGGCCCGCACCCCGTGACTCGCGAGGAAGCGGCCTGCGAGGGCCAGGTCGCCACAGCTGGCGCTGATGGAGCAGTGAGCGAAGTACTCCTCGAGCACGACGGCGACAGTGTTGTCCAGATTGCCGTGGCTGGCGATGAAGTGGGCCAGGGCTGCGTTCCGGTGGCCGTGGGCCGCCTCGGACGCGGCGACCGCCGGATCGATGCTGATCCCGGGGTTTCCGGACTCGGCTCGGAGGAAACCGAGGACACTCCGGGAGGCGTCCCCGGTTAGCGTCTGCAGCCGGTCGGTGACGACGACGGCGCCTGCGTTGATGAACGGATTGCGCGGGATGCCGCGCTCGGCCTCCAGTTGCACGAGTGAGTTGAATGGCGTCCCGGAGGGTTCTCGCCCGACACGGGTCCATAGCGCGTTCCCTCCCTCGGCCAGGACCAGTGCCAGGGAGAACAGCTTTGAGATGCTCTGGATGGAAAAGGGTTCCTTCCAGTTCCCCACGCCGTGGAGCTCACCGTCGACTGTGGCCAGCGCCATCCCGAAGGCGTCCGGGACCGCCCCTGCCAATGCTGGGATGTAATCGGCGACATGCCCCTTTCCCGCCTCACGGTGAGCCGCGACCATCGCCGTGCGCAGGAATTCCGGGTAGTTCATGCCGTCCTTCAGGGCTGCGTTGATGATTTCTGCGCAGAATAGCGGCCGCTCACACCCGCCCCGCGCACGCGTGCGCATCGACCGCAAGGGCATCGAGTCCAGCGAACGATTAGGACCTCGTCGATGGGTCATCGAGCGGACCATGTTCTGGCTGACCGGCTAACGAAGACTCAACCACCACTACGAACGCTATCCGCCGTGCGTCCGCGGGCGCAACGAGTGACGGCGTTTGCGGTCATCAGTTGATGCGTCAGCCTGCCACGGAGTCCGGCCGGAGCGGCGTCAGGTGCGCGCCGGCCCTGATGGTTCCGCGCTGACCTGTCCGCACACGGAGGCGGCCGTCTCGGAGGCGAAGTTCAGCATGGCCTCAGCCTCGCGAGCAGTGAGTGCCGCCGCCGACCGGCCAAGCCGGATGCCCGTGGTGCCAAGCCACGACAGCATCCCTGCCGTGAAGGCGTCCCCAGCCCCGATGGTGTTGAGAACATCCATCGGAGCGGCACCGACGGAGAACGGCTCGGCGTCTGCGGTGAAAGCCGTACTGCCGTGGGCCCCGCGAGTCATGACGATCAGGCGCCCGGCCCGGGCAAGTGTCCGGGCGATGGCCTCCGGGTCCCTTCCGGGCCAAAGGCGGACCAGGTCCTCGTCACTGGCCTTGACGACGTGGGCCAGGGATACCAGTCCCCGCAGGAGTCCTCGGCACACCACCGGTTCCAGCATGCCGAACTCACGCACGTTCGGGTCCACCACGAGCAGCGAAGTCCGGGCCGCTGCACGAGCCGTAGCCGCGACGACACGCGCTGCTGGGTCGACGACGGCGGCGAGGCCACCCACGTATACCGCTTCGAAACGGCTTAGCGTCGGCCTGAGGTCTGGCAGCTGGAAGCTGGCGGTTTCCTTGAAGTGGCAGTTGTAGCTGGCACCGGCCCCATCCGAGTCGCTGACGGCCAGCGCCGTGGGAAGGCCCGAACGGACGCAGAGGGAGAGGTCGACACCAGCCGAGTCGAGTCGTTCCTCGAGCATCCGGGCGAAGGCGTCTTCACCAAGCCCTCCCGCGAGCGTCGGCGACATCCCCAGGCGACCCAATCCGACGGCCACGTTGGCCGGCCCGCCGCCGGGCTGCACGTGCAACAGGGTGGGCTCGCCGACCGCCTGTTCTAGCACCGGCACGAGGTCGACGAGAGCCTCGCCTAGCACGAGGATGTCTCCGCGACTCATGGCTGCACCACGATCGTGCGGCCGCAATCGGCCCGGAACCGGTCGAGCGTTTGCTCGCTATCCCCCAAAGACACGCGGTCGCTGATGAAGGTGCCCGGCCGGGCAGGGAGCACGGGCAGATGCCCGTCATGCTGGTGCGCCGCGGGTGCCGCCCCTACCCCCAGGCTCTCGCCGACCCTCCGTTCTCTGCGCTGACGTCGCATGGACATGGAATCTCCTGATCATTCGTAGTGACCGATGGTTTCGGGTCTGTCGAAGGAGTTCGTGAACGCCGTTACGGTGTGGCTTCGATGGCAGGCGGTTCGACGCCTAGGAATTCGCGGCTCGACGACCGAGGCGCTCCGCCTGGGCCCGCTCTCCTGCATCGGACACGGCCGCTGCTAGCGAGTCCAGTTCGGTTAGCGCGCTCTGTCGGCACGGGCGTCTGCGCGCTCCAGGATCTGCCGCATCAACCGCAGCGCGTAGAACAGACGTGACTTGACCGTGCCCGAAGGTATGCCGAGTTGGTTGGCTGCCTCCTCGACGGAGCGCTCCGACAAGTAGATCAAGCGGACGACGTCGCGGTGCTCTGGGCTGAGCCTCGGCAGAATTTCCTCCACGGTCATGGAGGCCAGGATGTCGGCGTACTTGTCGTGGGTGAGGGGCGTGCCGTGTTCCAGATATGGCTGGTAGGCAACCTCCTGTGGTCTGGTCTGGCGGCGTCGATGGGAGTCGATGAGCAGGTTTTTGGCGACGGTCGTCAGCCAGGCCTGGGTAAATTCAGGGCCGCCGTCAAACTTCTCGGCGTAGCGCCAGGCGCGCAGCATCGTCTCTTGGACGACGTCTTCCGCCAGTTCCCAGTCGCCGCCGGCCCGTGAGCGCACCAGACATCTGAGGTAATGGGAGTGGTCTTTGTAGACCTGCTCGAGCAGCGCGGTGCGCCTTGCCGGTGTCAGGGGCGAATTCGGTGCTCCGGGCGGCTCTTGCGCCGGCGGGCCTGCCGAGCCCGGGCGCGACTTCCGCCGCGGAAGCGTGGAGGAGGCGTAGCCACGCTGCTTGGGGATGAACGCCCGGGGGAGGCTCTTCGCCGAAGCGGGAGTGCAGGCAGGCAGTGCAAGGCGGGCGACGGCGCGAATGCCAGGGCGTTGTGCTGCGGTTGGAGCGAACAAAGGATTCTCGCTTCCGGGATGTGGCGTAGGGAACACACCTAGCCCGCAGCGACGAGACGGTGCTCTCTGGCAGGCGCGATGCAATTGGTATTCGTGGTGCGTGGGGTGAACACGGTGAGTGCAAACGGCACAGGGCCGGTGTTGTCGAACGCAGTGCCGGAGGAGCAGTTGATGAGGTTGGACTGTCCCTTGACCGGTTCCCACCACCAGCCGAAGGCGGTGAAGCCCCCGGTGGTGGATGCCAGGACCACCGGTTATCGACAGGGTGGGGATGCCGTCCGTTGTCCACACCATGTGCGGGTTATGGGTGCCGCGGGTTGCCCCTTCGCACCCTCGCACGCCCTGAGTCGACGATCAGGCTTCCTGCAGGGCGGTCCGTCGTATCAGCCAGCTCGACCAGAAGCTCGACCTCAACTGGAGCGTTGAGCGGGAGGACCGCGACGCCGACCGCGCTGCGGGCGTGGACGCCCCGGTCTGCCAGGACTTCGCCGAGCAGTTCGCTGGCGCCGTTGATGACGCCGGGCTGGCCGGTGAAGTCCGGCGCGGAGGCGACGTATCCGACGACCTTGACGACGCGGGCGATGCGATCGAGGTCACCAGCGATCTGCTTCACGGCGGCCAGCGCGTTTAGGGCGCAGGTACGGGCAAGTTCCTTGGCTTGCTCCGGGGTGACGTCGGCGCCGACCTTGCCGGTGAGTGGCAGTGAGCCGTCGACGAGGGGGAGCTGGCCTGAGGTGTGGATGAAGGAGCCAGCCTGGACGGCGGGGACGTATGCGGCGAGCGGGGGCGCGACCTGGGGCAGGGACAGGCCCAGGGCTTGGAGGTTCTTCTCCGCGGTGCTCATCCGCGTGCCTTTCGGGTGAGGGTGAGGTAGCCGGCGCTGAGCAGTGCGAACCAGCTGGCCCAGACGTAAAGCGCCATGCGGGTGTCGGCGTCCATCCCGATGAGGATCACGATGGAGAAGAGAGCGGCAATGGCGATCCAGTTGGTGACGGGAGCGCCGGGCATCCGGAAGTCGGTGGCGGGCAGGAGGCCGGCGCGGACCTTGCCGTGGTAGCGCAGGTGGGCGGCGAGGATCATGGTCCAGGTCCACAGGCCGGCACAGGTGCCGACGGCTGTGATGTACACGAACGCCTTGTCCGGGGAGACGATGTTGATGACGACACCGATGCCCATGACCAGTGTGGACAGTGTCAGGGCGGCGAGCGGGAGTCGGCGGCCGTTGAGCTTCTTCACGACGTCGGGGGCTTCGCCGTTGACAGCCAGGCCGCGGAGCATCCGGCCCGTGGAGTAGATGCCGGAGTTGCAGGAGGACAGGGCGGCGGTCAGGACGACGAAATTCATGATTCCGGCGGCGCCGGGTATGCCGACCTTGGCGAAGACCTGGACGAACGGGCTGACGCCGGGGGCGTATTCGGTCCAGGACTGGACGGATAGGACGACGACGAGTGCGCCGACATAGAAGATCGCGATGCGGACAGGGAGGGTGTTGATCGCCTTGCGGAGGGTCTGCTTGGGGTTTTCTGCCTCGCCGGCGGTGACGCCGACGAGTTCGACGCCGAGGTAGGCGAAGACGACGCCTTGCATGGCGAGCAGGGACTGCCAAGCGCCGTTGGGTGCGAAGCCGCCGTCGGCCCACAGGTGGGTGACGGAGGCGGTGTCCCCGATGGAGGAGAACCCGAAGGTGAGGACGCCGGCGCCGATGACGAGCATCGCGATGATGGCGACCACCTTGATTGTGGAGAACCAGAACTCCAGCTCGCCAAAGACCTTGACGGAGACGAGGTTGGCGATGAAGAGGATGGCGAGGGCGGTCGCGGCCGTGGCCCACACAGGTACCGAGGGCCACCAGTAGGCGATGTAGTGGCCGGCTGCGGTCACTTCGGCCATGCAGGCAGAGACCCACACAGCCCAGTACGACCAGCCGGTGACGAAGCCCGCGAAGGGGCCGAAGAACTCGCGGGCGTAGTCGGCGAAGCTGCCGGAGGTGGGACGGTAGGTGAGCAGTTCGCCCAGGGCCCGCATGATCAGGAAGACGACGACTCCGGCGCCGGCGTAGCAGGCGATCAGGCTCGGTCCGATCCGGGCGATGCCGGCGCCGGATCCGTAGAAGAGGCCGACGCCGATGGCGCCGCCGATGGCCATCATCTGGACTTGGCGGGCGGTGAGGCCGCGCTGGTAGCCCTCGTCGGACGTGCTGTTGGTGGCGGCCAGGCCGTCGCCTTGCCGCTGGTCTACCGGGGTGGTCATGGTGATGCACCTTTCGTTCCGTACGGGGCCCGGGGTAGGTCCAGCCGAGGGCTCAGACACAGAAGTCGGCGATGGTGTCGGTGAGGATGTCGGTGAGGCGGTCCAGCGAGGCGAGGTCGACGTGCTCGGTGGCCGCGTGGGCGCCTGCGCCGTCGACGCCGAAGAGCAGGCAGGGAATGCCCGCGCGGTCCAGGAGGGCGCAGTCGGTCCAGAAGGGCTCGGCGCGCACCACGGGCGGGTGGCCGAGGGCCCGCTCGGCGTTGCGGATCAGGGTGCGGACGATGAGTGCCTCGGGGTCAGCCTCGAAGGGCTCACGGTGCAGGCCGCGGGTCAGCTGGTAGCGGAAGTCGGGGACCGTGGCGGCGAGGTAGTCGAGGACGACGGTCAGTTCGCGCTCAACACGGTCGGCGTTCTCGCCGGGGACAGTGCGGCGCTCCAGGGTGATGCGGCAGTGGGCGGGGTAGGTGGAGGGTTCCTCGCCGCCGTGGATGATGGAGGCGTGCACGGTGCCGGTGCCCAGGAGGGGGTGTGCCGGGCCCTGCGCGAGGCGCTGTCCCAGTTCCTCGAGCGCGACGAGGGCGTGACCGGCCTTGGCGATCGAGTCGATGCCGAGTTCCGGTCGTGAACCGTGGGCTGCGCGGCCCACGATCTCCACGTCGAACCAGGCGAAGCCCTTGTGGGCGAGGGTGACTTCGAGGTGGCTCGGCTCGGCGACGATCGCTGCGTCGGCGGTGAACGACTCCAGCACCTCCTCGGTGCCCGAGCTGCTGTGCTCCTCGTCGGCGACGCAGGCGAGTATGACATCGCCGCGCAGGGGAGCGTGGGCGGTGGCGCGGGCGGCGGCGACCATCATGGCCGCGATGCCACCCTTCATGTCGAAGGTGCCGCGGCCGAACATCTTGCCGTCGCGGATCTGCGGGTCGAGCGGGTCGCCGTCGTAGTCGGCGAGGCTGACCGTGTCGAGGTGGCCGTTGAGCATGAGGGAGCGGCCTCCGCCAATGCCACGGGCGATCGCAACGAGTGAGGGCCGGCCGGGGCGCTTTTCCAGGGTGTGGACCTCGAAGCCGCGGGCAGCCAGCCATTCGCTGCAGAAGTCGGCGATGACGCTCTCGCCGGCCCCGCCGGGTACGAGGTCCGGGTTGACGGAGTCGATGGCGATCAGCCGGGCCAGCAGGCGGCCGGTATCCAAGTCCAAGGGATCGGGCGACACTGGAGTCGAGGCAGTCTCGGGGAGCATGAGGGCCTTCCGAAGTCTGACGCCGCCCCGGGAGTCAGGGGCGGGGCACCCGGGCGTGACGGTGTTTGCGGAGCACTGTGCCCCAGCTGCCTCGGATCGGTCCAGCGAAGGTTTCCGAGTGATAGTCATCGGAAATTCCGAACAATGCAGCCCGGGTCCTCCCTGTATGCAGGCATGCTGATCCCGGGGAGCGCCTGTTGGCTCTCCCCGGGATCAGCTGTGGGCTCTGTCTCGGGCGTCTTGGTGTGTGCTGGTGCCGCTGGGGACCGCGTTCAGTCCTGGTTGGCTAGGCGCAGGAGGGTGGTGGCGAGGGCCTCCTCGGCCCGGACCGTCTGGACGTCGTACGGGGTGCGCAGGTCCACGGTCAACTCGGCGCGGGCCGACACGATGTTGGTCAGGTCTCGGTGGACGGTCAGATGGCCGAAGGTGACCCGCAGGTCGCCGTAGACCAGCGCGCCATGTCCGGGCCGCGCACGATGGTCAGCAGGCCGAGGACACCAAGTGCAGCGGCGAAGTGGGGCAGCACGTTGCCGCCCTGCTCATGGTCCAGCCGGTCTGATGCGGGGTGATGAAGGTGCGGTGGTTCAACACAGCGGTCTTTCGGGTGTTGCGTGTTCAGTGATCGGCGGTGGAGTGCGGGTTGGCGGCCTGGCCCTCGGTGCTCAGCAGCACGACCACCGAGGTCGCATCGAGCCCCAGTGCCGTACGGCGGTCTTCGGCGCCCACACCGGTGAGGACCACGCGGAGACCGGCAAGCGTGGCGGCTCCACACGGACCCGAGGAGATACCGAGGGCGGCGAGATCAGCGGCCGCGCCGGTGCTGTCGGGGTCGGAGACGGCGACAGCGGCATCCAGTCCGCTGTGCAGGTAGGGCCAGGCGATGCTCGAGGGAGTGCCGCAGTTCAGTCCGGCCATGACAGTATCGCCGGTGGTGACGCTGACGGGCTCACCGATGGTGAGACTTTCGAGGACGCAGGCCGCGGTCTTCGGTTCCACCGACAACAGCGCCGGAGCCCATCCGGACGGGCGGCTTCGGTAGTGGGTGACCACAGCCTGGGCCAGTGACCCCACACCCACCGGGATGGAGACCAGGTCAGGTCCTGCGACGACCCCTTCGGCTACCAGCTGCTCGTCGATCTCGACACAGAGGGTGGAGTAGCCCTCGACGATCCACCCCGGGATCTGCTCATAGCCCAGCCAGGCGGTGTCCTGGACCAGGACCGCGTCCGGCGCGGCAGCCGCCACGGCCGCCAGGCGCACGGCCTCGTCGTACGGTCCCGCAACCTCGGTAACCTTCGCCTGCTCGGCGACGATGGCCGCCACGGCCTGCGGATGCACGCCCTGCGGGACGAAAACGTGGGCGTGCTGCCCGAGCAGGCGTGCCGTGCGGGCCACCGCCCGGCCGTGGTTGCCGTCGGTGGCCGTCACCAGGGTGACCGGAGTCGTTTCCTTGCCACTCGCTGCGCGCTCGGCAAGGGTGCGGTGGACCGCCCAGGACGCACCCAGCGCCTTGAACGCGGGCAGCCCCAGACGGCTCGACTCGTCCTTGACGAATACACGACCTACGGCGAACTCCGCTGCAAGCGAAGGAAGTTCGGTCAACGGGGTGGGTGAGTAGTCGGGCAGCGCGGCATGGAACCCCCGCACCTCGGCAGGCGCGGGTTCACACCGCCAAGTACGGGCGCTAGGCCGCACAGACCAGGGCAGGGCACGGAGGGAGGACACGTTCTCAGACACACGATCAGGGTGTATCATCCGCCTCCGGTCGGTCTAGCGATACTTTTCGACCTGTACTCATCGGAGAAACCAACCACTTAGCTATCGCTCCGCGTCGGTGAGGAGGGCGGTCTGCCGATGTTCGACCTGCACCGACTGCGCCTGCTGCGCGAACTCAAGCACCGCGGCACCCTGGCGGCCGTAGCCGCAGCCCTGTGCTACGCCCCGTCCTCCGTCTCCCAGCAGCTCTCGCAGTTGGAGACCGAAGTGGGCGTTCGGCTGCTGGAACCGGTCGGGCGGCGGGTGCGGCTGACCGAGCAGGCCGAGATCCTCGTCGCCCACACCGAAGCGGTTCTCGAACGCCTGGAGCGTGCGGAGGCGGACATCGCCACCTCCCTGACAGACCTGACCGGCACCCTGCGCATCGCCTCGTTCCAGACGGCCGCCCTGGCCTTGGTTCCCACTGCGCTCGACCTCCTGCGTGATCGGCACCCGCGCCTGCGGGTCCACGTCACACACATGGAGCCGGAAAGGGCCCTGCTTGCCCTGCAGGCCCACGACTTCGACCTGGTCCTCACCGAGGAATACCCCGGCAACCCCAACCCGCGGCCCGCCGAACTCGAAGAGGAAGAGCTGCTCGACGACCCCCTCCACCTCGCACTGCCGAAGCCTTCGGACGACGCGCATGCTGGTAGCCCGATGGCGGCACTGCGCTCACTCGCGGACCATCCCTGGGCAATGGAACCGGAAGGCACACCCGCCCGGCAGTGGGCCATGACGCTGTGCCGCAACGCCGGCTTCGAACCTGACGTACGGTTCGAGACCACCGACCTCCTCCTCCATGTCCGCCTCGTCGAGCAGAAACACGCCGCCGCCTTCCTTCCCAACCTCGTCTGGTGCGGACAGCGCCCGACCCTCACTCTGCGGCAACTCCCCCGCGGACAGCGCACACGCTGCATTTTCACCGTCGTACGCCGTGGCCGCAGCCAGCACCCCGCCATCCTCGCCTGCCGGGACACCCTCCGCCGCGCGGTCACCCTCCGCTCCAGCCAGACATAGGACGTCGGCTCACCGTTGGAGGTCGTGTTCTCCCGGTGTTCCCCCGGAATTCAAGGCTGGTCCTGTGCTGTCGGCTCACGCCAAGAGACCGTGGTCGCGCCGGTGAGGCGGCAAGCCATCAGGTCGGTCATGATCAGGTGGATCACCACTTCGGAACGGACCGACAGGGACTTGCAGCCGCGGGCCAGTCGGCGGTGGAACATCAGCCAGCCGTAGGTGCACCGTTCCTAGCCAGTGCACATAAGTGAGTCCTGGACCCACTGTTGTGTACTGGGCGCATCCCGAACGGTGTTGGATGCACTGGGTTCCCGCGTTCGCTTCCCGCTCGGCGACGGCCCTCCAGGGGGCCGGTCCGTGGTGGGTGGGCGGGTTCCCTCACGCCCCTGGTCGCCTGACGCCGCCTAGATCGCGATCGGGCGACGCCCTACGCGATCACTCCGGTAGTGCGGGGGCGGTGCCGTCCGACGCCGGACCGGGTACCCGAGAGCGCGTCGCCCGATCGTGATCTAGGCGGCGTCGCTCCCGGGCTACTAGGGGAAGTGCTGTGCCGGACGCGGCTCCTGGTGCTTCCGGCACAGTGCTCCGTTGGCACCGCGACCTCGTGGCCCGCCGACGCGCCGTCCAGCCCAAACCGAAGTGCGGAGGCCAGCCCCGCACCGTGCACTCGATCCGAACGCTCCTGCTGCGCCTGGTCGCCAGCACGCCTTTTGCTCAGGGACCGGGACGGGAAGTTCCCGCAGTTGTTCGAGGACGCTGGTATCAGAGTGGTTCTCAGCGGTGCACTAATGCCGAGAATGAACTCGGTCATGGAGCAGTGGATGCAGAGTTGCAGACGAGATCGGCTGCACCGCACTTTGATCTGGCACAAGCGCCAACTCCTGTACAGTCTGCGCGAGTTCGAGTTCTTCGATGACGAGCAACAGGCCGCACCAGGGCCTCGCCAACGCCCGGCCCCTCCACCCGCTGCCCGCTCCGATCGAGGATCCGGAACGGATCGCCCATCTGGACATACGACGACGAGCCCGACTTGGTGGCACCCTCTACGAGTACCGACATGCTGCCTGACCAGCATGGATGAGGTATTCGGCAAGCGCAGGCACGGGCCGACAGGCTGTGTGCTGCAGAGGCTGCGACCTATCCCGTTGCGAACTCACGCGAACGAAACCGCCTGGGCAGCGTGGTGAAAGGCAACAGGGCGATCCACGCGCGGCCGCGTGCTGCGCGCCATGCGCATTACCGAAGGACGGCATAACTGCCCGTCAAGCTCACCCACCATGCGAGAAAGTGGAGGAACATACGATGCCCAAGGGACGACGGCCAGACAGCGGCGAACGTCTGACTGAGATCGGCTCAGGCGAACTCGCCCCGGTGATCGCCGCTCGCCAGACGTCCGTGCGTCAACCAGTTGTGATGTCCGTCGTGGCGGGCGACTCCGGTGAGGCCCTGGCAGCGGTCGCCGTACAGGCGAATACCGAAGAGGGGGCCCCCGCGCCCGCGGCTGGCACGCAAGAGCCCGAGGCTGCCGAGGGGAACACGGAAGCCGCGCAGAGCGACAAGAAGACGTCGCGGGAACAGACGCGGACGGAGTCCAGGGAGAGGGACTTGCCACGCCTTGCCCGTCTTGGCAAGGCAAGGAAGGAATCCGGCAGGGGCGCAGCGGCGCCGAGCGAGCCCGAGGCTGACGCCGACGCCCCGCCAGCAGAAACCGCGCGGAGCGCCGAGGGCGGAGCAGCCGGGAAGGGGGATGTCGGCCTTGACGCTCCGGACGGCACCGGGCCGTTGGAGGAGGGTGCTGACGGGCGGTCCTGGGGAGGCCGCCCCAAGAAGCCGATGCTGGCCGCCGCGGCTCTGGTCGGCGCAATATTGCTTGGCGTCCCGCTCCTGCTCGTGGGCGAGGACCACGACAATCCGCATGACTCAGCCGCGAACTTCCCCCAGGACGCCCGTATGACGGATTCCAGCACGACGGGCGGAGATCTCGGGAATTACGTTCCGCAACCACCGTCCACCAGCTCGCAACCGGACGGATCACCGGAGTCGAAGAAGCACCACTTCAAGAAGACCGCGTCCGACGGCAAACCGAAGACGGCGGCCACTTCCCCCGGCAGCGATAGCGGAAAAGTACGACAGAGTGCGCCACAGCCCCAGAGGTCTGGCACGGCAGAGCAGAAGAAGCCAAGCGCCTCCAACGCACCGGCCGCGGATCCTGTCACGCAAGGCCGCTGGGCCACGTACACCTTCAGCATGACGAACCGGCTCCTCGGCAGGTGCCTGGTCAAGAACTCTTCCTCCACAGACGTCGCACAGGGCTCCTGCGACTACGACAACGACAACGACAAGTGGCGGTTCAACGCCGTGGGCGACGGCACGTATCTGATCAAGAACGAAGCGGCTAATCAGTGCCTGGACACCAACGGCAAGGACATGTACTTCTCTGGCTGCGCCACAGGGGACATCGGACAGCGCTGGCACTTTTTGGCGGCGGAAGGGTGCAGCCTCGTGATCAAGAGCAAACAGTACGGCGACTATCTGACGGCGTGGAACGACAGAAGGGTCACCCTGGCGGACCCCAGCACGGTGGACAATCCGGGCAAGTACAAGTGGGAAGCCCCGTCGCTGCGCAGGTGCTGACGATCCGCGGCCGCGGGCGCATCGTCCGCGCGAAGCGCGTTCGACGGCCGTCACGGTCACAGCAGTAAGACTCCGCGGCACGGGCTTGCCGCCGTCGGTGGAATTCACCATCGATAAGACGTCGGTGGTGCGTTACGGTGCCGCGGCCGGGCTCCTTGACCGTTGCACCGGGTACCACCGCCGCGCCCCAGAGTTCTTTCCTCAACGTGTTCCGCGTGAAGACCTCGCTTTGAGCCGTTGACCACGTACGTCGTCTCGCTCTCGGTCAAACGGCGTGCCGGTACCCATTGGTCAGACCCCGCGCCTGATTGGGTGCGGGCGGAACCTTCGCACAGCACAGCACTGCCCGCGCTGTTGCCGCCGAGACGGTGATGCCCGACCGGGGCCGACGCGCCTTGTACGCGGTAGTGCCCCCACAGCGGGTTCTCACGAGCGGGGGCAGGATCAACTCCCGCGTATCCTCCCGTATCGGCGGTCTACCCGGCTTCTTGCTACAGCAGGGTCCACGTGCTCGCGTTCAGCCTCCCGGTCCAGGCGGAGCACCGTTGCCAGGGTGACGAAGACGCTGCTCCAGCATTCTCTGGGCAGCAGCCTCGACAACGCCGCAAGCAGCACCCGGTCCCCCGACCTCGTCATCGGCCTCCTTCCTGGGCCGCCAGTCAGCCGTGATAGACGGAGCGGCCGACCTCCACGACTCGGCAAAGGGCGGTGGCACTGAACCCGGGCTCGGCTGCTGCGTCTGAATCTAGGAGGCCGTCGCCGGAAAGTCCTCTCGTGCGCCACTGAGGAGGTTAGACATGGCTGGCTTAGACACGAACAGCTCACAGCCCTCGCTGCCGCCGAAGGTGATACTGCTTGCCGCCTCCGTCGCCCGACGGTTCAATCTCGACCACCAGTCCAGGGTGGTGATCTCCATGGAATTCGACATCAGCCGGTTCAAGGTCGCCCACCTGCTGGAGGCGGCCGTGGCTCTGGCCATCGTCGAAATCAGCATCACGGTCCCGGCCGAGATCGACACCGAGCTGTCCACGGCAACGCGTCGACGATTTGGGCTCAAGCACGCGATCGTGGTCAAGGCAACAGCCGGCGACCCCGGAGGCGCGGATCCGGTCACTCAATGGCTGGCCCCGACCGCGGCCCACCTCATCGCGACGGTGGTGGAGCCGGACGACGTGCTCGGGCTGGCATGGGACCACGCCGTGAATTCCGTGACCGCGGGATTCACCAATCTGCTGCTGTGCACCGTCGTCCAGTTGACCAGTGTCCACCCGCTGCACTCCATCACCGTCGACTCCGGTGAGGCAGTCCGCAGAGCCGCGGCCGCCTCCGGTGGCAAGGGTTACCCCATTTGCGCGCCACTGGTCCTGCCCAACAAGCTCACCGCCGACATCCTCCGCTGTCAGCCGGGCATCGCTGAATCCCTCAACCAGTTCGACCGGGTCACCAAAGCGGTCATGGCCATCGGCGCCTGGGGCAGTACCCTCTCCACCGTCTACGACAGCCTGACCGCGGACGAACGCGAGCTGTACCGCCGGCTCGGCGTCGTCGCCGAGATGGGGGCTTTGCTGTTCAGCAGGGATGGCAGGGAAATCTCCACCGAACTGAACGCCCGCGTCATCTCCGTCGGAAGCGAACAGTTCCGCCGCATCCCCGAGGTGATCGGCGTCGCGGGAGGGATTCAGAAGGCGGAGGCGATCGGCGCCGTCCTCAGGTCCGGCCTGCTGACGAGCCTCGTCACGGACAGTTCGGCGGCGCTCCACAGCCTGGGTGGCTCCCCCTGCAGCGAGCCGAACGGGGAACCGGACCTCGGTCCGCGATTGCGCACGGACAAGGCGGATGTCGTCCGGGACACCTCTCACATAGGGCTCGCGGAGCCTGCCTGCCCTGGATGAAGCGCTGGGCCGACGGCGGATGAACGAGCTACTCCCGGGCAGGACCGTGGCATTGCCGGGGGGGGAGCGCTGTACATCCGGGGGCCCGACCCCGTCGACCTCACCCTGGCGATGACCGCTGGCGACGGGCGGGTCGCGGGGGTCGACGGCCTCGTCGTCCCCGGGCACCGCCCGCTACGGGGCTCCGCCCCCACAGTGACACCGCCACGTCGACCCAAGACGCCTGCGTCCAGGAACCTCAGGAGCCATGGTGATCGTCACCTCCGCCGCCCTACGGACTTCCCTCAGCCAGCTACCGTCGCCCTGGATGAGCGTCACCAGCACGGACGGAATGCTGTTGGCCCGGTTCCGTCCACCACTTCCCAACCCAGACCCTTTGGCGCTCGCCCACATCCACCGTCACGGCGGTGGCTGGGCACTGACGGTGCTCGAACCCACGCCCGCCAGCGGGCGGTCGGGAGTGAACCGGAGCACCAATCGCGGCGGACCGCTCGACGGCGACCCGGCCCCGCGACGTTCATTCCCCGGGCAAGCGTCCTGTGGCGAGGATCTTCAGGAGACTCTCCCGGCACTACTCAACGCCGACCGAATCCGTTACTGCGCACCGCCATTGGCCCTGGACGGCCGGTTCGCGATTGCCGCACAGGAGCGCGCGGTCGCCATGGCCGCGCAGGGACGACCCGGCCGGGAGAGCCCCGTAGGAATCTCGATCTTCCAACGCGTCAAGGCGGCGGGCCACCGGGCCGTTACCGTCGCCCCGCACATGGTCCGGGGGCCTCGCACTGCCGCAGAATTCGCCTCTTCCTGCCAACAGGCCGCGCAGCGGTGGCGGCCGGCGCACCTGGACGAGGAACTCGTGCACATGGGCACAGGGCACGCAGTGGAGGACCTGCGCGGTGTCGTCTACTGGACCGTCGTGTGGGCCCGGCCGTTCACGACTCAGGCGATGGCCGAGCTGATGATCGACGTTCTCGTACTCACCAACGCCGAACGCGCGGCGGCTGGAGTAGCGCCGCTACTTGCGGACCTGCGGCTGACCGAGGCGGCCCAGGCCCACAGCACGGACATGGTCGTACGGGTCTTCTACTCCCACACCTGCCCCGAGGGGCGAGAGCCAAGGCACCGGGCCGCAGCGGCGGGCTGGCCCCACCCCGTCGTCGGCGAGAACATCGCGTGCGGCCAGCGCTCCCCGGTGGAAGTGGTACGCGGCTGGATGGACAGCCCCGCCCACCGGGCCAACATCCTCAACCCGACCTTCACGCACGTCGGTATCGGCTACGCAGTCGGCGGCCTGGCAGGGGGCTACTGGACACAGCTCTTCGGCACGAGTGCTTGAACACCGGAGTCCTTGAGGCGGCAGCTCAGCGGGGGCGAGGGGCGTAATGCGGTCGAGTAGTCGGAGTATGCACCGTTCCGGACGAGTGTGCGTGAGTGAGTCTTGGACCCACTGCTGCGTGCTGGGCGCGTCCCGAACGGTTTTAGATGTGCTGGGTTCCGCATTCGTTTCCCACTCGGCGACGGTCCTTCGTAGGCCGGCCCTTTGGAGGTGGTCGGATGACCTCACACGCCGGTGCCCGGTCCGGCCTTGGACGGTCCAATGCCCCGCACACTCACTCCTGTCGTGTGGGGGCGGTGAGGTCTTTCCCTATGCTCTCAACTCCGTTCGAGCAGGGGGTACTCCATCGTGGATCGGGTATCCAAGGGCGCGTCGTCTGATCGCGATAGCTGCGGCGTCATGGCGGGACGTGGTGCGGCGTGGGGTGACCAGCGGTGTCTGCTAATGCCGGTCACCTCACATGCTGGTGCAGGCGGGAGCCACCGCGACAAAAGCAACGGCGGGTTCGGCGGCCATGGGGATCAGCCGGGCCGTGAACTTGCCGATGGGCAGGATGGAGATGTGCTGCCGGAATCGCTTCTGGCTGCTGTGATTCTCGGGTTGTTCACGGTGGTGAAGTCGAACCTTCCGATGCCGATTGCAGCACAGTGTCGTTCACCCCTGAGAACCAACGCCGCGTCAGCCCGCCGGGGGCCTCCGCACTCGCCGGAGCCCATCAGCAGGTACCCCAGGGTCACCACTCCGGCGGCGACGAGCAGGGCGACGCCGACGTCTGGGTGCGCGTACGCGATGTATCCCGTGAACGCTCCGACGAGGAGAAGGACAAGGACGCGCAGATCGAGGGGACCGTTCACCGGGTCACCGCCGAGCTGACCGAGGGGGTCACGATGACGTCAGCTGCGGCGAGCTTCCGGGCACGCTGTCGGACCTTGCTCAGGCGCCGCTCGACCGACTTCCGCGTAGTTCCGAGCCGCTGCGCGATCTGCTCCTGAGTGGCGTCGGTGGTGAGCATGGCCTTGCACACCGCCCGCTCTTCCATCCAGGCCCCCGCCAAGATGATGTCCAGGGTCTCCTGCAGAACGGTCTGGTTCTCGGGGCCCGGCACGGGGCCATGGCCCCATACAGAGTTGTACTCCGGGATCGTGTCGGGCCCGAGGATCTCGCGCATCCGCTGCCGGTGGCCGCCGGCCCACTGGCGGTAGGCGTCCCAGTAGAATCACAGGGCGAGGTGCAGGAAGAAGGTGTTCAGACTCCGTCCGCCCTCAGGCTTCCACTCCTGCCGGCAGCTGGACATGAAGTAGGGGACCGCCCGGCCCAGGCAGTCGATGGCGATGTCCTGCCGGACGTCGTCCCGGCGCATCATCTCCTCGACTTCGGTGTAGGGCGCCGGGAAGTGGATCTGGCGCTCACGGCACCGTTCGATGATCGTGCCGTCCGGCATCCAGGCGCGCAGCACCTTCCACTCGTACATCCAGAGGCGGTCGTCCGCCGAAGAGCGGGCAGCTGACGGGGAACTGTTCGAGCAACTGGAGGCGGACGGGTTCGAGGGCCCGCGCTTCGACATGCTCAAAAGGGCTACTTCGAAGACGGCGACGGCTGGGAGGAGAACGCCCTGGTCAAGGTGTCCTGACTCGCCGGACAGGCAAGAGAACCCCTTCTTCTGTTCGGCGGACGTGCCGGACAGCCCTTCACAGGAAGTCGACCCGCTCGAGGAGCCGGACGGCCAACGGGTCGGCGTCGAACCTGCCGGGCCTCCGGGAGCCGGTGCCGTCCGGTCCGTGCACGATGCCGGCGTAGTCGATGCTGCCCCCGGCCGTCGGCTGGTCGTACTCACTCACCGCTGGTCTTCCCTCCGTCGCGAGGCAGCCAGCCTCCCGAATTGTACCGAACACGTCAAGCGCCCGCCCGACACCACAGACCGTCACACCCGTCACCCCCATCGTGGCCACGTGCGCCTAACCAGCTTGCATGCCCAGCAGTGTGAGCCCCCACCGGCACCCGGCTGTCAGCCGCACGGAGCCAACGTCATCCCATCGATTTCGTTGCATCAGCTCACGTAGATGCCTGTGTTCAGCGTCGCCCACTTCCCGTTCCGCACACCGTAAACCGTCAGCTGCTTGTCGGTGGCGTCTCCGAACTGGTCGAACGCTACGGGGCCGGTCATACCGGCAAATGTGACCTCCGACATGGCGGCCGAGACCGCCGCGCGGGCATGGGCGGGCAGCCTACTTCCGTTGTCGGCCACGACGCTCTTGACGGCTTCGACGATGGCCCAGGCACTGTCGTAGGCATAGCCGCCGTACGGGCCCGGTGGCGTCGCGTAGCCGGCGATCTTGTAACTGGTGACGAAAGCCCGGGCCGAGTTGACCATATCCACGGGGGCTCCCACGGAGACCGCGACGTCACCCTCGGCCTGGTCGCCGGCCAGGTCCATGTAGGTGGGCTCGTAGATGGCGTCGCCGCCCACGACGGGAATCGCCGCGCTGACCGCCTTCACTTGTCTGCTGATGCGTCCGCACTCGGGGTAGGCGCCTCCGCAGAAGACGAATTCGGCACCCGAGCCTGCGATCCGGGCGGCCAGGGCGGTGAAATCCTGGTCCCCCACGCTGATGCTGCTCTTTCCTGCCACCGTGCCGCCGAGCCGAGTGAACTCTGCCTTGAAGGTTGCAGCCAGGCCCAGGCCGTATGGCTCGTCGTCATCAATCACGAAGACTCGCTGCTTGCCGAGTTCCCTGTAGACGAATTGAGCGACGAAGGGGCCTTGGCTCGCGTCCGTGGTGACTGTTCTGAAGTAGGACTGGTACGGCCGCACGGTGCGACCGGAGAGCCAGTCGGGGCCCAGCGTCAGGGCCGGGTTGGTGTTGGCTGGCGACACCAGGGTGAGGTCGGCCTGGTCCATGGTCTGTTGCATGGTCAGGGCAACTCGGGAATTTAGTGGCCCGACAACGCCGATCACATCTGGCTGGCGGACAAAGAGCCTGGCATTAACCTTTCCTCGGTCCGCCATGGCGCGATCGTCCAGGGTTTTTACTTTGAAGTTGACGCTGGGCACCACTCGTTTCTCATTGGCCTGCTGGGCCGCGAGTTGCACCGAGTTCACGATGCCTTTGCCTGTATCCGCAAGCGGGCCTGTGAGCGGCGCGCTGACCCCGATCGTGACCGTGGGGAGACGGATGCCGCCGTCGTTCGTGCCGGCGTCGGTGCCGCAAGCGCCGAGGACGGCAAGCCCCACGGTCAGGGCGGCGCTACCGGCCAGCGCCTTTCGGTACTTCCTTCGGTGGAGCACGTCATTCCTTCCCGGCAGTCGATGGATCTGCCGCGGCGACTGCCGCGGGGAGCCCGAACGTGTGGATGCAGCGATGTCTAGAGAGCTTTCGTTGACCGGCCCTCAGGTCGTGACTCATCTGGGTGCTGCGGCTTGAGCGAAAACGAGTGCCTGGTCGAGTACGACGAGCAGCGCGTCCCGTACGGACACTTTCTCGCGTGCGTCGAACTCCACCACTGGCACTTCGTGATCGACCGCGAGAGCCCAGCGCAACTCTTCCTGCGAAATATGTTCCCGGGTAGGGAAGCGGTTCACTCCGATGGCGAAGGGCACTCCGGCCCTCTCGAAGTAGTCCACTGCGGGGAAACAGTCCTCTATACGGCGTGTGTCGACGATGACCAGGGCGCCCAGTGCTCCGCGGATCAGGTCGCCCCACATGAATCCGAAGCGGTCTTGGCCAGGTGTACCAAACAAATACAGCTTTATGCCCTCATCAATGGCCAGCGAGCCGAAGTCCATGGCCACGGTGGTGGTCCGCTTGTCAGGCGTAAGACTGTTGTCATCGATCCCGAATCCCACCGACGTCATGACGGCTTCTGTGGTGAGTGGGATGCTGTCGGAGATGCTGCCGACCGTGGTCGTCTTACCCACGCCGAATCCGCCCGCGACAATGATCTTCACGGGCATCGGCGGGCGTTTTCCCGATGCGCGGCGGCTTTGTTCAGGAGATTGCGCGGAGACCACGGATGACCCTCCGGAGGGTGTCGACGTCCCGGGAAGCATCGAACTCGGCTAGATGGGCGAGGACGCGGCCTTCCGCGTACAGGTCGGCGACCAGTACGCGGACCACATTTAGGTGCAGGCCGAGTCGGGCGGATATTTCGGCAACCGACAGCGGTTCACGGCACAGCTCAACGATGTCCCGGCGCTCGAAGGTTGTGTGTCTGTAGTCGGTAAGGCCAAGTTCGGTCGCCACCACCTGGGTCTCGATGGCAATGGCCTCGCTCGAGCCTTGGGTGCGTCCCTGAGTGATAAGGAAGGGGCGGGGCACCAAATCCAGCGGAGGAGGATCAGCGGATGGTGCGTCCACAGGCCCGGTATTTCCATAACCGCTCTCCCATGACGTTGGCGGTTCGGGTCCGTACGCGGTCATGCCTGGATGTGATTCTTGAGCTCACGGATGAGTTCCGGGGTAAGGGCGGCGCCCGCCCGGTTGGCGAAGAGAGTCATCTCGTAAGCGACCTGCCCGAGGTTCGCTTGCTTCGAGGCGATCACCCCCATCACCGATCCGCATCCGATGGCGGAGATGAGCAGGTAGCCGTCGTTCATGTCGACGATGACCTTGTTGAGTGAACCGAGCTGGTAGGATCCCGCGACCCCACCCGCGAGACTCGTCATGCCCGCAACGATGGCAGCGAGGCGGTCCACATCGGCCCGCTCTCCCTCGATGCACTGGGCGATCATGAGCCCGTCGGAGGATACGGCGATGGCGTCGCGCACCCCCGCGGTATTCCCAGCGAAACGGCTCAGCAGCCAATTGAAGTTCTCGGCATCCTGGCTCAGGCTGCTCGACGTTCCCAGGTGCATGTCCGAGCTATTCATCTCAATCTCCTTCTGGGCTTGGGCCGGACTGCGAGGCCCGGGCTATGCCGGCCTCGAACTGCTCGATCATGGCGCGCGCCGCCTCGGGATCCATGGGATCGCTCCCTAGATGTCCGGTGTTCGGGACGAAGGACCCGGCCGGCATCTGAGCTCCCGGCACCCGGCGCACCAGCCGAGCGGGCTTGCCCGCGCCGCCTCCAGGGCGCTCGGCCAACGGCAGCACCACGGCCGAAGCAGGTTCACCAGTCGGAGTCGGAGGCAGCGCCATGGTTCGGCGCGACTTTCTCACCGGCAGCCGCTCGGGTGTGAGCCCCGGGGCAGCCGAAAGGGCTCGCACACTCCGTGACCCTGCACTTGTCGCGGTCGGGAGACCCTCGTTCAGCACGGGTTCGATCCCGCTCCCCTGTTCCGCTTTGAACCAGTCGAAGGGTCCGGGGCCGGACCGGGCGAGGGACGCGGCACTCATGGCGTCAAGGTTGATGCTCTCGACGGTGACCGGCTGCTCTTCGGACGGCGAGTCGACGGAGGGTGAGAGCGTCCCGCCGAGATGCTGCATCGTGTCGGCCTCGGTGGTCCGACGCAGAACGGAAGGCCGGATATCGGATGCCGATGCGAGGGCCGGTTGCTGAGCCATGCCCGCCGTCAGTTCCCGGTGCTCGTCAGGGTCGGCAGCGATGTGGAACACCCCCGCGGGCAACAGGACCCGGGCGGTGACGCCTCTGTTCGGGGTGTGCCCCAGGCGGACCTGGAAGTGGTGGCGTCGGCTCAGCCGACCCACCACGAACAGGCCGAGGAAGTCGGTCGACACGAGGTCCAGCCGCTCCTTGCGGACCAGCCGGTCGTTTTCCTCCGCAAGCCGCGAGTCCGCCATGCCCACGCCCTGGTCGACAATCTGGATCAGGCACAGTCCGCCAGGGAGCACCTCGGCGGAGAACTCAACAGGCGTAGTCGGAGGTGAGAAGGAGGTGGCGTTGTCCAACAACTCAGCGATCACAAGAGCGAGGTCCGCGGCAACCTGGGGAGACACCAGAAGCGGAGGGATGTCCCCCAGACGGACACGACGGAACCCCTCGATCTTTCCCAGGGCCGAACGCGTCAGCTCCCCCAACGGAACAGGAGCGCTCGCCAGAACGGGCTCCGTCCACCCCGAGAGCACGACCAGGCTGTTCGCATACCGTCGCAGCCGGGACGAAACGTGGTCCAGCCGATACAGACGCTCGAGGACCTCAGGATCGGTCTCCGAACGCTCCATCCTGTCGATCATCGACAGCTGCAGCGCGGCGAGGTTCTGGGTCCGGCGTCCCACGTTGCCCAGCATGGCCGCCGCGTTGTCGCGACTGCGTACTTGACGTTCGATCAGAGCGACCGCCGCGTCCTGGACCCGGTTGAACGCCACCGCCAGTTGCCCGAGTTCGTCCCTCGTCAGAGCTGGCACCCGCCTGATCCGGACCGATGTCTGTCCGGAGGACGACCCCGCCGTCTCCTCCACCACCCGCGTCAACTCGACCTCGGCGGCCTGCGCGACCTGCTCAGCAGCACCATGGAGAAGACCCAGCGGTCTCGCAATGGACCGGGCCATCCACACCGTGAGCCAGACCATCGTGACCGTGAAGACCAAGACGGCCAAGGTGAAGGCAAGCGCCCACCAGCCGGCATCTGACGCGTTGTCGGAGGCAACCGCAGCAGAGTCACGAGCGATCTTGTTCTGGACCAGCAGGCGAAGCTGGTCCAGAGAGTCGCAAGCCGCGAAGATGCGTGAGGCCGTCACTCCGTCGGGCAGGTCGCTCCGCTGGCCGGTGCCGCGCGGGTTGGCGTATGCCCAAAGACCCAGCGCATCGGCGTAGGTCTTGATCTTCGCGGCCTCGCCGCCAGACTCGACCTTCTGGAAAAGGTCCACCTCCGAGGGGCTCGCACCCCGAAGGAACCGGCCTCTCTCGGTGTTCGCTACAGCCGTGCGACTCTCGACGTCAGCCATCAACTGCCGTGCCTGCCCGCGGTCCGACACCACGGTCAGCAGCAGCGCACCAACACTGCTGCTGCTCTCATTCACACGCAACAGCTCTTCCACCGTGGCCTGGTCCCGGCCGAAGGCCTCCTGGCCGTTTCCCTGTGCTCCACCGCTGGAAGGCAGCGCGTCGAGCAGCGCGGAGATCACTGAACCGTAGTGGGTGTCCACATCAATCGGTGTCAGGTCTCGCTTCATTACCAGATATCTGGTGCGGTCCAGATCGGAGGCCTCCCGGAACGCGGCTGTGAGCGCGGCAGGCGCGCCCGGTCCGAGCCAGTTTTCCCGGAAGTCGCTGACGTCAGCGTCCGTTTGTGAAGCCTGCCGCACGACCGGGTTGCCGTCGCCGTCCGGCGTTGCGAGATATGCACTGGAGTACAGGCGCTCCCGCTGGAGGTCCGCGATGACGTCGCCCACTTGCCGGGCCAGTCCCAGCTCCGTGGCCGACTGCGTCGACTCCCGAGCCGCCTGAACGCGCTCGGTGACCAAGGGTGCGGTGAGCAGCACTGCGGCCGTGAGCGGAAGGGCTGCGAGCGCGATGATCCGTTGGCGTACTTGAAGATCAGCGAGACGCACCGGCCGCCCTCTTTCGCGTGGAACGGCCATGCTTCGGTCGAGAGGGCAGGACATCGTCCGGCTGAAGCCTCGAGAGCGCATCGTCTTCGGGTTGCTTCTCCTGGTCCGCATCGGCGAAGCCGCCCGCCCAATTCGGGGTTCCTGCCCGCGGTCCCTTCCCCCGGGCGCGTGATGCCCTTGCTCGCCAAGCCAGCGCGACTGCCGCGAGAGCTAGACCCGTTATGAGGACCATCAACACGACGAATCGGTTCTGCTCGATGTCCCGCTCTCGTGTGGCGAGCAAGTGATCCAGCTCGTCCAGTGCAGCGATGTTGAGCTCCAGTGCTGTCCGAGCTAGCTCGGACCGACGGCTCTCCAGGAGTTCCGACCGCGGGGGGAGGGGCTGATCGACGAGCGGGGAGCTCGGTGCCAGCGGTTCGAGCGCCGTATGAAATGCGTCGATCTTGCCAAGGAGATCCTTACCAATGGATCGGCTGGCGCTGCTGCCGAAGCTCTTTGGTAGCCCAGCCTCGACAGCGGATGCCGCCGCGCTCACGCGGTCCCGGGCCACAAGCACGCGGGCCAGTGGGAGGTCTTTGCTCGTGCCCTGATCACGCAGCACCTCCAGATCGGCCATCCGGCCGCTGTCGGCGATGACCGATGGAAGCCGCAGCATCCCTGCGTCCATCAGGTAGTAGCTGTCGATCTCAGGGTCGAGAATGAGCTTTGAGGTGTCCCCCACCCGCAGTGTCAAGAAGAGGGCGACGTCCATGGCCTCCGAGTAGGCCCGGTAAGCGTTCTGGCCGGAAAGGGATGCGGCGGCCAACTCGGCTAGCCTGGTCCGCAGATCCCGCCAGCTGTCCTGGACCCGCAAGCTTCCGCCCACGGTCCTGTCCGCTTCCGCCACCGCCGCGACGGCCTTTGTGAGAGCGCGCGGATCCGGACGGCGTCCTGCCACCGCCGCGGACTGACCGTCCGCAATGGCGGCGATCAGCGTGGCCATCGGCCGTAGATACACCACACCGCGACGCTCGGACTGCGCGAACTCGAGGTCACTGCTGGACACTTGGCCGAAACGCACGGTGGTGTAGGTGAGCGGCGTCAAAAGACCGAGGACCACACACAGCACGGCGAACAGCCGGAGGCCGCGCGACGGGACTCGCTTCGCCTGGAACATTCCTGGCATGGTCAGAAAAACCAACTTCCCACGGTGACGAGATCTGAGCTGTCTTCCCATAGCTGGAAACGTGCTCAGGTCTTACCGAGTTCAGAACATTCCCGCGCCAATCCGGGTCGGACCAGGTGGGCCCCACCTGCGCGTTCTGCGCCGACGCAGACGGCCCCGCACCCGGCCGGAGGTGGGCGCACCATCCGCGAGCACCAGCGCAGGCGCGAGACCAGGACGGTGTTCCCCGTCCCAACGGGCCAGCAGCGCGCCAACGGCAACCGGCGGCGTGAGGATCAAGAGGTCCCGGTCCCCTTCGGCACCTCCCAGGGTGACGTAGTCAAGGACAGTGCGGGCAGGTACTTCGCGAGCTTCGTCCGGACGACCGACGGACCCGAAGTGCTGCCGCAGACCACCGACCAAGTGGGTTTCGGCCTCGGCCTGACGCACTTCACCGTGCTTTGCGACGGCGGAAAACCAACTCCCCTAAACACACTCCAACTCAGCCCGGATGCCTCGCGCTCGACCGCGCTGCGGATGCTGATGCGGCTGCCCGTGTCGGCGTACACGTCTATGTGCAGAGCCGCGTACGGATGAACGTGCAGAGCAAGGAGCCCTGTGAAGCGCGAGCGTCGTGGTTCGAGATGATGGGGCGGTGTCTCTTCGCTATTTCAATCAGACCGGCTGGACCGCGATCTTCAGTGGCACCGACACGGAGATCGGCCGCATGGTGCGTGTGGAGGGCTGGGACCAGACGACCGGGACGGCTCTGGTCGTCGATCCCAAGCGTGGCGCCCTGCGTGCGGTGACTGACTATGAGGACTTCTCCCACTTGGAGCGAGCCGATCAGGTCGTGGCCGCGGTGCCTGGTGGAGGGTGGCGGGTGCACTGGAAGGACGAGGGCCGGGGTGGAACGCCGCTGACGGAACAGGTGCTGGCCTGGTTGATCTCCTCGCAGGGGCGGGCGACGGCCATCACGGTCGATGCCCAGGGGCATGTCGAGGATGCTGATGGCGCCGACGCCTTCATCCCGCCAGGTGAGAGCCCGGATTCCTGATCGCAGCTGGTCAGGCCACGTCGTTCTCTCGCTCGATGGCCTTGAGGCGGTTCTTCAGCCGGTAGCTGGGGCCGTTGATGGAGATCACTTCGCAGTGGTGGAGGAGTCGGTCGAGGATGGCGGTGGCGAGGACCTCGTCGCCGAAGACCTGGCCCCATTCGCTGAAGGTCTTGTTCGAGGTCAGGATGATCGAGCCCTTTTCGTAGCGCTTTGAGATGACCTGGAAGACCAGGTTCGCCTCGGCTCGTTCGAGGGGTTGGTAGCCGACCTCGTCGACGACGAGGACGCCGGGCCGCAGGTAGGTGCCGAGCTTGTTCGTCAGCCGGCCTGCGGCCTCGGCGGCCTTGAGGTTGCGGACCATGTCGTCGAGGCTGGTGAAGTAGATCGAGTAGCCGGCCCGGCAGGCAGCGACCGCCAGGGCGACGGCGATGTGCGTCTTGCCGACCCCGGGCGGCCCGAGCAGAGCGGCGTTCGCCGTGCCCTCGACGAACGAGAGGGTGGCGAGGTCCTTGACCTTGCGCGGGTCGAGGTCGGGCTGGAAGGAGAAGTCGTACTCGTCGAGCGTTTTGTGGTGCGGCAGCTTCGAGAGTCTCAGGCCCTGGCGGAAGCGGCGGTCGTCGCGGACGGCCAGTTCCTCGGAGAGGACCAGGTCGAGGAAGTCGAGGTAGCCCATCTTCCCCTCGTCGGCCCGACGGGTGTATTCCCTGATGGTTTCCGCGAGGTGGGGCAGGCCGAGTTTGCCGGCCGTGTTGCGGATACGGGTGCTGACCAGCTCGCTCAAGACGTTTCCCTCGCGCTCGGGTGGGTGGTGAAGGGGCGGGTTCCGGTCAGCTCGTCATAGACGGACAGCGGACGGCGGCCGACCTCGATATGGGCGGCCACAGCCCGGTTCAGCAGAGCCTGCAAAGACCCTGTCTCCTCGCCCCGAGGACGTTCACGACGGGGCTGTGGCAGGACATCGCCGGTGGTGGTCCGGCGTCCCTTGCCCGTGGGCAGACCATCCCAGTGGGCCTCTTCGACGACGCGGACCCCGCGGCCGATCGCCCGAGGATGGGTGGCCAGCAGCGTCTCGCCGCTGGAGCCGGCGACGGTGGAATGCAGCATGATCTGCGACTTCGTGGCCCGGATCTCCACCAGCTGCCGGGGGCGGACCCTGCGGGCGGGCACCGAGTAGAGGTTGCCGCCGAAGGCGACCAGGCAGTCCTTGCCGACCGGCCGCAAGTGCCGCTCGGCCACCAGATACGGGGTCGGCGGCAAAGGCTTGAGAGCCACGTGATCACGGGCAGCACGCTCTCCGATGATCTGCAGGTGAGTCCTGTGGGCCTGAGCCCGTCGCTGCGGGACCCAGGTAGTGAAGGCGGCGTCCATCTCCTCAACGGAGGAGAAGGACCGGCCGGACAGGACGTGGTCGCGGACGATCAGAACCTGACGCTCGACACGTCCCTTGCCCGTGGGCCGGTAGGCGGCCAGGACGTCGATGTCGAAGTCGTAGTGGCCGGCGAACCCGACCGCTTCCGGGTGCAGCGGGACCGCCTCACCTGGGGCGACGTGGCGTCGGACGACGGTCTTGGTCCGGTCGTAGACGATCGTCATCGGCACCCCGCCGAAGTGGGCGAACGCGCGGCGGTGGCAGTCGAAGAACGTCTGGAGGTCCTGGCCGGTGGTGAAGCAGCAGAACGGGTCGCGTGAGTACGACAACGTCATGTGGAAGGAGTAGACCTTCTCGATGCCCATGTGGGCGAGGATCTTGCCCTCGTCTCCCCAGTCCACCTTGGCCTGGGCGCCGGGGATGACTTCGAAGCGGCGGTGCATGCCCGCCAGTTCATTCGGCGTGATGCCGAGTTCCTCGGCGATCCGGGGCCGGGCTTCCTGGACGTAGAGCTTGGTCCGCTGGTAGTTGCCGGTGAACCCATACTCCTGCGCGAGCCGCTCGTGGATCACAGCGGCCTTCATCAAGATCTCCGCCCGCAACATCGAGTCGACCAGCGGGGCGAACTCGTCGATCGCCCTGACCCGTGACCGGCCATTCGGTGACCGGCGCGGAGGCGAGGCGGGTCCGGCCGCCGACAGGTACTTGCTGACCGTCCGCCAGTTCAGGCCCGTCTCCTTGGCGACCTCGCTCAGGGTCATCGCTCCGGACTCGACCAGGCCACGAAAACGCCGCAGTTCCAGCCAGCGCTGCGGATCCAGGACCACGGCCACCCCATCTCTGCGACCTCGACCAACAGGCAGCAGACTGCCGAATCCTGAACCTCAACACATCAGGAACCCTGCACGTTCATCCGTACGCGGCCCTGCACGTTCACGTGTACGCCGACAGCCCGCGCGCGTGCCGCGGGTGCACGGTGTCGACGACCGTGCCCTGAAGCGGCGTCACCGCTACGGCAGCATCCTGATCGACGCCGCGACCGGCGAGCGGATCGACGTACTGGCGGACCGCAGCGCGGCCACACTCGAGCGGTGGCTGTGTGAACATCCCGGCGTCGAGGTCGTCTGCCGCGACGGCTCAGGGGCCTACGGCGAGACATTCTTCTGGGACCTGCCCGACGCGGTGCAGGTCAGCGACCGCTGGCACATCTGGAAGAGCCTCTGCGACAAGAATCTGGCCGAGGTCCGCTCCCACAGTTCCTGCTGGGCAACCGCCAACCCGCCCCGCCATGGAGGGGTACGTGAGCTGACGGTGTGATCAAGGTCAACGCGTCGTTGGGCCAGCAGGAGTCGACTCTCTTGACGCTTGGGGTTCCTGCACACCTCATCCAGAAGACTCGACGTGCCTGCCGCTACCCCGACTGCGGGCTTCGCCTGCCCTGACCTGACCACTTTCAGCCGTCTGGACGAGTTCGGCCTCGCCGTCACCGGGCAGCGACTCGAGCCCGACCTGTCCTGAGACAGACCGGGAAGCGCGGTTTGCCGGCCTTTCACTGAGCAGCTCGAACGTTCAGAGAAAAGCAACTTCCCTCGCTGTTGCCGTGCCTCTCAGGATTGATGGGATAACTGATCAGCTTCGATCCTTGCGGGGGCAGGGTGAACGTTGCTGGACTACCGTCTCCACGTTCGAGGATCACCCCATCTACCTGCGCAGAGAAGGTCTCCTGGGCGTCTCCGTTGTTCACGAATCGGATCTGGGCGACGCGGGCAGGCAGCATCGCCGAGCTTCCCTCTGGCCTGAACAATTGAGTTTGCGAGCAGTCGACAACAGAGGCACTTACGTGCCCCGCTCCTTTCTCACCGCTCATGAAGGCATATGCGCCGCTCGCAATGGCCAATCCCGCGGCCGCTCCGGCTGCCGCCATCAGCCAGTCAGGACGCCTCCACGTGAGCGGATTCCAGGGTTTAGGTGGTGCACCAACAGGGGCGTAGGCGCGCGATGCGGCCCATCCTTCGATGTAGATGTCCATGCCCCCCACACACAAGTCGCTTGATCTGGTTCTGAAGCCCGAGATGCCGAGCGATCGATCGGAGCGTCACAGCGCACCCCACTCGCACAGAACCCTCACAACATCTGACCGAATTAGACCAGACAAGCGGGTGAGGAAGAAGTGCCTTCCGCAACCCTCGACAAGCTGGAGGCCCTTCCTGAGGTCGGCGGCGGGGTCGTGCTCAGCCTCACCCGCAGCCTTGACCCGCCGCACTCCATTGACACGGCCCATGGATCGGCTGCGTCGAAGTCCACCTCGGCCGGGCGTCGTGGCCTCCGCCTGCGTCGGCACCCGTGCCCCGTTGCGGTAGATCACGTACTGCAGTTGACGCTCGGCGGCCAGCCGATCGGCGAGGGCCTCTGCGGCCTGCAGCGCCGTGGTGTTCCCTGCCGCGAGCAGCGCCACCGCACGGCGCGCGGTCTCGCGTACAGCCCGGTAGAACGCGGCCGCCCAGCGCTGCTTCTCCTGTGAGCGGCGCAGGAGGTCGGCGTACGAGTCGGACGCCAGCAACGGCAAGGCCTCGGCGTGGATCCGCTCTAATCTGCCGGTCAGAGCAGCGTTCAGAATCGCTTCACCACCGGGCTTAAGGACTCTGCTGAGGAATCCGTGATTCGGGCAGGGCTAGGTCGTTGGTCCTCCACGATTGTTGTGGTTGTGGGCGGGAGGGCCGAGAGGGATGTCGCTGGAGCCTCGGGCTGATCAGGGGGTGCCGGAGCTGACGGCCCGGGTGGTGCGGGCGGCGTTCCCGAAGGGGACGCTCGAGGTGCGGATCCGGGAGGCGTTAGGCCCACTGTTTGAGGACGAGGCGTTCGCAGTGCGGGGACGTCCGGCTGTCTCGCCGGGGGCGTTGGTCTTGGTGTCGGTGTTGCAGTATGCGGAGGGGCTGATCGACCGGTAGGCCGCTGACCAGGTGCGGGCCTGGATGGACTGAAAGTTCCTGCTCGGCCTGGAGCTGGACGATCCCGGGTTCGAAGCTTCCGTACTGAGCCTGTTCCGTTCCCGTCTCATCGAGCACGGACTGGAACAGGCGAGGCTAGAGCTGGTGCTGGAACGCCTGCGCGGGCTGGGCTGGTGGCCGGCAGCGGACCGATTACACGCGTGTGCTCGCGGCGGTGCGGACGCTGAACCGGATGGAGTTCGTCGGCGAGACGCTGCGAGCCGCACTGGAGGCGCTGGTCGCGGCCCCGGCATGGCTGTCCGGCCTGGTTGCAACCGAGTGGGCTGAGCGCTACGGGCCGCGCGTGGACGACTACCGCTTCCCAAGGGCGAAGAGGTCCGTGAACAGTGGTCAGAGCCGGTCGGGCGGGACGGAATTCGTCCTGCTGGAGGCGGCCTACGCCTCCACGGCTCCGGACTGGCTGCGCAAGATCGAGGCGGTGCAGGTGCTGCGGAATGCCTGGATCCAGCAGTACCACCGCGACGAGAAGGGGGTGCGCTGGCGGGAGGGAAAGGACCTCCCGCCAGTTCATCACCGATTGTGCTCGCCCTCCGACACCGATGCCCGCTACGGGATCAAGCGCGGACGGGGCTGGACCGGCTACAAGATGCATCTGACCGAGACCTGCGAGCCGGATACACCGCACGTGAACACGCAGGTGGCTACCACCGACGCCGTGGCCGCGGACACGGACACGGAGATGATCGAACCGGTCCACCAGACGCTCACAGGGTGGGAGTTGCTGCCGGACGTGCATGTCGTGGATGCCGGCTACACCACTGCCGCCTTGGTCCTGGCTGCGACCGAGCAGGGTATGGAACTGCCCGGCCCCGCCCCGCACGACAGCAGCCGCCAGTCCCGGGAGGATCAGGGGTTCTCCCGCGCCGACTTCACCATCGGCTGGGATGACGAGAGCGCCGTATGTCCAGGCGGACATCGAAGTTTCGAGTGGTGGGAGCAGAAGAACCACCGCAACGGGACCCCGGTGATCAAGGTGTTTCTTCTCCGCGAGCACTGCAGCTCGTGCCTGAAGCAGACGTCATGCACCAAGCCCCCGACCGGCCGCCGGGGCAGGGGTATCACCTTCCTGCCACGAGAACGGCACGAGGCCCTCGAAGCCGTCCGCGTCACCAAAATCCGCCGCACCCGTTACCGCGACCTGCCCTCAGTCGGCCACGACTTCGCCGCCACCGCGCTCAACATCATCCGCATCAACCGATGGCTGACCGGCCCCCCACTCGGCGGGAGCCGTACCTCTCACCTCAAACCCCTCATCCTCGCGGCCTGACAGCCCAGTTCGCGAAATTCTGAGCAGAGTACTTAAACCCGGTGCACTGCGATTAGTCCCGGTAGCGGTAGGTGCTGAACAGCTCGCCCTGCCCCGGAACTTTTGAGGCGCCAGCGCTTCGCGCGGGCTCGCCGGTGAACCGGCCCATCGGCGCCCTCGTATCCCGGGGAGACAGATGAAGCAGAGGGAATCCGGAGCAGCTCCGGGTCCGTTGCCAGGCTCGCGAGTGTGGACACGTCTCGAAGGGGGTCGCCATGTCATCTCGGTTCAAGCATCTGCCGGATCCGCTTCTGGGAACCGTCAGTGAGGTTGGGGGGCTTGTGATGCACGCCCCGCCGGTGACGGCGTACGAGTGGTCGGGAGCATTGTCCAACGGAGTGTTCAACACCAAGCCGTGGTGGGAGGAGTATTTGGCGGCTGGGCTGCCCGCCCCGCCTGGACCCTGGAAGGCACGGCTGATCCCGGCGGGCATCTGGCTCTACTCGGGAACCCCGTCGATACAGGATGCGACCCGAGTGGCGAGCATTCCCGTGGAATCGGACCGTATGGCAATCGCTGTTGGCGTCGGGGCCCCGAGCCAGGCCATCCTCGACATAATCGCTCCCCTCCTGAGTGTGCTGCCGCCGGACTCACCACGCGCTGTGCGCCTTTTGCTTCCGCTTCTCGACATGCGAGTGGCCCAGGCGTTCGCAGTCCAGCACCGGGTCGACCTGGTCGCAACCCAGGGGCAGCTATCCCTCGAACCAGGACGTGTGATCACGTCAGGTCTGGACGGAACCTGGGGGGAGGGCTTCTGGCAATGGTACCGAGTGCGCCCCGATCGGCCCCAGGAACCATATGGTGCTTTGCATCCCCGGCCTGCGTGGGAGCGCGCCCTGACCGCCGCCGGCCGGCACCCCGCTGTGCCGAGTGCCAGAATCGGGCGTGTGGCGGCCGGGCTGACCTTGGGGCCCCTCGGTGTACCGGATCCCCGCTTTGTCGAGTTCGCCTCCCGAATCAGACCGAGTGCCGATTTCAGAGTGATCGTGCAGGCGAACGGTGTCGATCCTCTTCTCATGTCTGCCTGCACCGCGCTGCTGAGCGAACTGCCGTGGGAGACCGCTCGCCAGACCCAGCTCATCTGGCCTTACGCGGCATCTGCCGAGGCGGCACGCCAGTCGATCCGGGAGCTCGCCGAGAACATCGGCGTAGAGATCACCGCCCCTACGGCCGGACTTCGCTTGTGTGAAGGCGGCGGTGACGTGCACGGGGCACGCTCCGATGGGACGCTCAGCCCCTGGGTGCGCTTCGCACCCGGCGAGCCGGACATGTGGGAAGGAGCGTTGCTACCGGCCCCCTCGTGGAACGCCAGATTGCACAACAGTCTCAGCACATTACCCACAAACACGATTCCCGTGAGGGTCGAAGCCGGGCTCTACCTCACGGCAGGGCAGGGGGACCCTGAGTACAACACGCTAGTCGGTGAGTTGGTGCCTGACCGCGAGGTCATGACTGTCTTCGCGGACGGCGACGCGGCACGCCCTCGGGAGCGTCGGTCGCTTCAGACGCTCCTTGACGGTCTCGACCCCTCGTTGCTGCCAGGGATGCGGCTGGTCATGCGCTCGGCAGCTGATGGCGGCAGGGGCTCTTTCGCTCAGATGCTGGCCAACCGCTACCGGGTGAGGATCAACGTCGCCACGACCGAGTCCCTGAGAGAGACCGTTGCCCGGAAGGGGCAGGCACAACTGAGGTGGAATCCCTTCCGCCCTCTGACCACAGCACCTGAACCCATCCGTTCAACCGGGACGAGTGCGATCAACGCCTCATGGAGACCAGCGCCCGCCTCATTGACTCCAGCCATTGCCAAGGCTTCAGCAGTGCAGCCGGTCACGGACAATGCCGAGAGCCTCCCCACTACCGCCCGATCGGCACGTGAAGGACCAGCCTTGGCACCTGAGGTATTCGGAGGGCCCGGGGTCCGTGCCATCTCTGGTGTGCACCCGATACCCGCCGCTACATCGATTCCAGCCGCGACAACCGTGGCGATGCCGGCGGAGGAACCGCAACCTCACGCTGAACCGGTGGTCGAACCCAGCCCGCGGGCGACCGCCGAATCGACCCCAGGAGCCGATGCAGTCGGCCCCGGGCCGGGCCATGCGCAGCGCAACCTACCGCCACCCACGCCTTTGCCGGTTCCGCGGGTCGAAGGAGACGGGGTTGATATGGCAGTAGCTCCCATTGCCGCCCTCTTGACCCAGCGCGCGCCGAACGACGACGCCGCAACGCTCGGCAATGGATCTGGCACCGACACTCGGTCCGTGGGAAACCCTCCCCCGCACAGAACCCCGGACACACAAGGGACCCGCCCGGCTGGCCCGCATGTCCCGGCGGAGCCGGAGGAGCCACAGTCGGCCCCGGTCGTCAGCGAACCCGACCCAGCATTGAGCATGCGACCAAGCCGGGATCCGGAGCAGGCCGAGCCCGCACCCTCCCTCACCCTCCTGGTCCGACGCACCGACCGAAGTACGGACGAGGAACGACGAGGTTGGCGAGATCTGATCGGCCCCCGGTGCGACACCCACCTCATCGCTGTCAACCATGTACTGGCACAGCACCCCGCCCTGCGCGGTGCGCTGTCCCGCAAGTCGCTTAACGGTGTCACCTCGGACCTTGCCGCCCTGCGCTCGTATCTGGAGGGCGATCTGCCCGGCATAGAGTTCGCCCTACGCGAACAGAACCCGCAGATCAGGGATGCTGCGGTGTGCGTGGTGTCCGGGCTCCGGATGCTGCCGGTGCACAGTGGGATCGCCTATCGGACGGCGCAACTCCCCGCTTCCGCACTCGATGTGTACATCTCCGGCACCACCGTTGTCGAGCCCGGATTTGTGGCCGCTACCATCCGCAAGGCCATCTTCGGCGGGAATGTCCTGTACGCGATCTGGAGCCGCACTGCGAGGCGCACGGCAGTGATCGACCGCACCGGGACACCTGATGAGGTCCTCTTCCCCGCCGGCGCAGAGTTCTCCGTCCTCGCCGTGCAGCCCTGGGCCGATGGCTCCGGCCGCCTTGTGATGCTCGACGAGCGGATACCCGAGGCACGTCCTGCTGAGGGCCATGCCGACAAGGGCGACAGACTTCTGGAACGGATGCGTAGCTGCGCCTCCTTGGTCACTGTCGGGCCCGAGGACCTGGCCGACGCGCCGGAAAGACACCGTCTTGCGATTGGCCTCGACGAACGCAACCAGCTCGTTCGGCGAAGCTGATCGCTCGCCCTCGACTGGGGCGCGAGCATCGGTTCGATCGCAGAACCACTTCATAGCGCCTCTGTGTGTCAAGCGGCTTGATCGAGGTGGGTGCGTTGGTCGCGTTTCATGATCCGGTAGACCACGTTGGACAGGCGTCGTTTGAGGGCCCTGCGGGCTTCGGACGGCGTCTTCCCCTCACTGATTTTGCGCAGGTAGTAGTCCTGCCCGCGCCCGCCGTCGCGGATCTGGCAGATGGCGATGGTGTGCAGAACCGAGTTCAGCGCGCGGTTGCCGCCGGTGTTGAGCCGGCGGCGGACGTTGTTGCCGCTGGAGGCGTCCAGGGGTGCGCTGCCTGTGTAGCTGGCGAAGTGGTGCTCGGTGGGGAAGCGGCTGATGTTCCCGATGTGGCCGATGACCTTCGCGGCCAGCACGGTGCCCAGGCCCGGCAGAGTGGTCAGCGTGGTGCGGGTCGCAGCGACGGCCTCGCGCATTTCGGCTTCGTTGTCCTTGACCTGCCGGTCCAGTCTGCGCAGGTCGGCCAGCAGGTCACGGGCTATGTCCCGGCGGCAGTTGTCGGTGGCCGTGACCGGTCGGATGCCCTTCATCAGGCGGCGGCCTTGTCGGCCGACAGCCCAGTGGGTGCTCCGCCGTGCAGGAGATCGCGCAGGACAGCGTGGAGTCGGTCGAGGACGCGGGTGCGTTCGTGGACCAGGTCGTCTCGGCGCTCGGTCAGCAGTCGCAGGATCGTGGTCTGATCTTCCTGGGCCACGGGGCGCAGGTCATGACGGAAGAGGGCGGCCTGGGCAACGTGGAGGGCGTCCTTGGCGTCGGTCTTGCGGTCGCCGCCGGTGGCCAGCAGTCGGGCCCGAGCGGAAAGGGTGGAGGGCACGTCGACCACGTTCTCGCCCGCGGTGGCCAGCTGTTGGGCGAGCGAGCGGCCCAGGCCGCCGGCACCCTCGACCGCGAAGCGACGGTCGGGCCATTGCTCGCACCAGCTGGCGGATGGCGACGGCGATGTGGGATGACTTGTGGGGATCGACACCGATCAAGATCACAGACTGCTGCCCTTGCACTCGATGAGACAGGAAGGAGAGTGCGGTGGGCACCCTGACTTGAAGTCACTGCGTCACCTTCATGCCTCTGTCGAGCCACACCGCGCGGGTGTCGGCCGGCGCCGGCACGCTATCAGTGAGCCAGCCCGAGGGCGGCAAGGAGCACTGCGGGCCCATGCCGGCCGACACCCTGGACGCTACGGCTGCAGACCGAGCGTCTGGGGTCGATTCAACAAGTCAGGAGCCCAATTTTCCATCAGAGATGCCGGATCCTATGAAACTCCCGGGAGCCTCGCTCAAGAGCATCCACGCGTCCCGCGGCGACGATGCGGACGTCGTATCAGCTCGTAACACGATCACGATCGGTGTTTCTTGAGGCGTCTCCAGCAGGTGAGGCCGCATGCCAACGAGACAGGTACATAGTGGAGTTCGGTTCGCCGTTCCCAGCGGACGGCGAGGTGCTGGAACTGGTGGAGCAGGGCGCAGATCTGCTCGACGACGTAGCGGAGCTTGCCCAGGCCCTTGATGTTCGGGGCGCCCTTGCGGGAGATGAGCCTGCACGAATGGTTCAACGACATCGACAGCCCGGTCCCGCGCTTCCTCATCCTTGATCAACCCTCGCAGGCCGGACTCCCCTACGAGACTCGCGGCGGCGGGTTCGGATCCGCCCGCGCCACGCTCCTCAATCCCTACGAGGCGATCCACTCCAGCATCGAATCCCTCGCCGGTTTCTTCCAGGTCATCGTCCTTGAGCATGGTGACCTGGAGATGAAACCTTCCGCAGTGCTGTTCATGCACGATGGAGGCGCAGCAACGGCGAGGAACTCGTCCCTGAGCACTAAATTAACTACGACTCAGGCGAGTGACCTGGTGGGGCAACTAATCAGCGCTGTACGTGAGGCAGAGGCTTGCTGCAAGGTAAGCCAGCCCGTGACATCTATGACGACAAGCAACGCTCGGTGGCCAAGATCGTGAGACAAGACTCTGGCTGGCCACGGATGAGACAGCCGAGGGCCTCCAGGTCAGGCCATCGGCTGTGGTCATGAGAATCGAGAATCCACACTCTGCTCCGCAGGAGTCCGTCTCCTCTCCGTCCTGAAGGGCGGAGTGTGATGCGGGTCAGGTGGGGCGCACCACTGCATAGACCGGCATCGCGTGCAACGGCTGCACCGTGACATTGCGGCCCGGCCGCGGTGCATGGATGACCCGGCCGTCACCTATGTACATCCCGACATGAGCAGCGCCGCGATAGAAGACGAGGTCACCGGGCCGGGCCTCGGATACCGGTACGCGTCGGCCGGCGTTGATCTGACCCCATGTTGTCCGAGGCAGCTCCAGGCCTGCACGGCGATAGGCGTACTGCATGAGTCCCGAGCAGTCGAAGGAAGAGGGGCCCTCCGCCCCCCAGACGTAGGGCTTTCCACGCTGAGCGAGAGCCTCGCTCAGCGCAATCCTGACTCGGCCCGCGGCCGGAACGTGTGCCGAGTGTTCTCTTCTTATCTTCTGCGCTTCCAGGACGGCTTGCCGCTCTGCGGCCCTTCGCTCGCGGGCGAGCCTTCTTTGCTTGGCCTGGGCCTGCTTCTTGCGCAGAGTGGCAGCGGCCTCCCTGCGCGCGATGCTCCGCCGGGCCTCCAGCGCAGCCTCCTCTGCGGCCATATCCCGCCGGGCCTCCAGTGCAGCCTCCTCTGCAGCCGTATCCCGCCGGGCCTCCATGTCAGCCTGTTCTGCGGCCGCGTCCCGCCGGGCCTCCATTGCGGCTTCCTCTGCAGCCGAGTCGAGTGACCGCCGGATTGAGGCACGGTCGGTGCGCGTATTCGCCCGGAGCTTGCTTACGTCGGTATCACCCCTATGGCCATCAGGTCTTGGCGGGGCATCACCGGACTGCGGCGCGGCAGTGGCAGTGGCAGTGGTGGCCATCAGGACAGCCACGGATACAGCCACGCGGGGAACTCTGATCGACACCATCGGGACCGCCTTCTTTCCAATTCTGCAGCTTGGGAGGACCTACGTAGACGAGACGGAACTGGTTCAGACGGCCCTGCCCGGAGATCCACACCGATCGCCGCGCCGTAGACGTGGCAGCACAGCCGGTCGTCGCTGGTCGGGACGTCCGGACGGCACCAGTTGGTGATGTCCACGGCCAGCACGATCCGCCCGTCGGCGGACTTCGGAAGTGGCAGGCCGGCTAGCGTGCAGCGCAACGGCGTCGGCTCCAGCCAGCCCCGTTCCAACGCGGTATACAGGGCCTCGTGGCCCCGTCGGTGCTCGACCGCCAGGCAGAGTTCGACCAGGGTCTTCACCGGCCCGTCCGCGCACAAGATCGCGTCGGTGAGCTCGAAGAGCGCCTCGGCACGGCTGTACAGGCAGTAGCAGAAGTCGACGCATAAGCGGGACAACGCGCTCATTGCCTCGCCTGCGGGCGCGTCGACGGGGAGACTCATCGTCAGCGGCCGTTCCTTCATGCCTCGTTACTCGACATCTCGAAGCGTGAAGAACGGCCGCGTCGCGTGCCGCACGAGTCCTGGGATCTGAGCAGGTCGAGTAACCTGCGATGTTAAACGCCAAGCAGAGGAGGATGGACAGAGGTCTGCCGCAGCCAAGGTGGATTTTGATGGCCAGGCCTCCTCGGGATTGACCGAGGGCATGATCGTCCGGTTCGTCCTGCCGGTGGTGCCACAGGGTGCCTGGCTCACGTTGCCCGGTGCAGGGTCTGGCGCGGTTGCGTGCGACCGCGAAGTTCAGGCTGGGCGACCGTGGATGAGAAGCCATCGGCGGATCACGCAGGATTGCCGGCCGCCCGGTTTGAGCTACATTGCATATTCTGCGCACATTTGCTTCGCTCGATCATGCGCACGGATGAAGAACTCGAGTTCAAGTTGGGCTCGCATGTCCATCCGTACCGCGAAGGGGGCAAGCTTCATAGCATCGGCTATTCGAAGTTCGTCCCACCCTCGGCGGTACAGGCCCATGACTACCGCCGACCGTTCCAGCACGTCGACTTCGACGATGTGGCCCGCCGCAACTCTCTCGATCAACTGGTGATCGAACTTTGGTAGGGCAATTGCTCGGGAGCTCAGGCGCCTTCGCTCTCGCGGGGTGAATCCAGCCCAGATCCCCTCCTCTGCATCGAATCGGATCGCCTCCGTCAGGCAGTTAAGCCGAACGGGGCAGGCAAAGCACACTTGCTTGGTTTCCATCACTTGCGAGTCGACAGCAGGACCGAAGCCATCGGGGAAGAACATGGACGGATCCGATCCAGCACAGAGGGGCCCGGCCGGTTCTGCAGGCACGGCGCCTGTAGCCGCGAGTCCACGCACGTCGCTGTTCGGAAACATATGGTCGTGTGTCATTGGGGCACCTCATCGTGGGAGGGCGGCAGTCGGACGTTTGACACGGTTGCAAGACAGGAGCAGCGTGGGGGGCCGTTTTCTGTGGAACGGACGCAACCAGAGGAAGATGACGGGAACCGAAGGACGGTCGCGTATTACCCATACGCATCGGGGCCCGGAGCGGTTCACGACCTTCGAATAGGCCCTGGAAGCTGCTGTGCGCGGCGTGTCAGGGCGCCTGAAGGGCCGTTGTCCCATCGATCAAGTTGCCCGCTCTCCCCTGGTGAGACGGGAAACCGTTCCTAACGAGTGCGTGAGTGAGTCTTCGACCCACTGCTGCGTTCGGGTCGCATCCCGAACGGGTTTGGATGTGCTTGGTTCCAGGGGGCCGGTCCGTGGTGGGTGGGCGGGTTCCCTCACGCCCCTGGTCGCCTGGTGCGGCCTGGGCGGTCCGATGCCCCGCACGATCACTCCGGTCGTGCGGGGGCGGTGTCGCCCGTCGCCGTATCGCGTGTCCGAGGGCGCGTCGTCCGATCGCGATGCCGGCGGCATCGTGACGGGACATCTTTCGACGTGGGGTGGCCAGTAGTTTCTGCCAGTGCTGGGCACCCCACAGGCCGGTGTAGGCCGGATCCGACCGCGACAACGCCCAGACCGTGCCCGGCGGCCATCGACACCAGCCGGGCCTTGAGTTTCCCGGTCGGGATACCGGAGATGAGCTGCCGGAAATGCTTCCTGCTGCCGTGCTTCTCGCGGGTCTTCTCAGGCGTGAAGGCGAGGTCTTCGATGCCGATCGCGGCGACACCGGCACGCACCGCCCAGTTGATCAACCGGGTCAGCGCGTGGCGGATCTGTGCGTCACGGTGACCGGCCGAACCGGACAGGTCGTAGCCGAAGCGGTGCGGCCCGCCGACGGGGTTGCCGTGCCGGTCGAGCCGGTAGGCAGCGAAATGGTCCGCGTTGGTGTCGACACCGATCATCCCCGAGCGCGGGCGGTCTCCAGCGGGACGGTCTGCACGGCGGGGCGTTGCCAGGAAGCGGTGAGGCACCAGCGGCCGCGCTGCGTGTCGAGGTGGATGCGGTAGGCCACCGCCCGGTTCGCAGTGATGCGGTCGGCCCACTCCGCACCCCGGTGCGCGAACCCGATACGGCCGGTGAGGGTGTACCGGCCGTGCCCGGTGCTGGCCAGGTGCGCGACCGGAACGGGCAGCTTGATGGACACTTCGCCGTCCGGGGTGACGCGGATCGTCTCGTTCCCGAACCGCTTCCCCGACTCACCATCAGCAGCAAGGAACCAGCGTTCCGCCTCCCACCGTTCCCGCCACTCGTCTTCGGTGAGACCGGCCTGGGCGAGGTGGTGGCGGGTGTTCAGGGAACGCTTGCCGCCCCGCACCACCCGCAGCCGTCCGGCCTGCCAGTCGGCTACAGCCGCGGCGTGCCGCGCCTCGAGTGCCGCGAGGCGGCGGGACTTGCTAAACCACTCGTTCTTCGACCGGTAGCCGCGCGCTTGGTGCCCTTCTCCCCGAGCGGGAGGGACAGGCGGTGCCGCAGCGTCCTGATCCCGGCCGCCAGGTTCTGGATATGCGCCGCCTGGCAACGGCGCGCCGGCGCCCACTGATCATGCGTGGCTCTTCGTGATCGCACCCGCGATCCGCGACGACGACACCCCGGTCAGTTCCCGCTTACGCGCCGCCCAGGTGTCCGCATTGTGCTCCAGATCGTCCGCGCAGCGGGCCTTGAGATCACGGGAAGCCAGCGCACCCTGATGCGCACCGACCGCACGCAGAACCACCTCGTCCTGGGACGTGAGGTGCTTGAGACGGTCGCGGATCGCCACCCCGCACGGGCCGGGCACCACGAAGGAGGCCGCCAGTTCCCGCAAGTCACCCACCCCATCCCCCCGGGGCTGTACACCTGTCACCCAGCCCAACGAGCACCAGCCACCAAGGTCACCCATTCGACCCCAGAACCCCCGTTCCCACGTCCACCAACCCACCCACAGGGCTCACTCCCGCTCACCATCACTCACTTCATGCAGTAAACCGACAGCAGCTCGCAACCCCACACCTTACGAACTACAGCTGCTGCGCCTGCCGGAATAATAGTGTTCGTTCGGCCAGCATGATTGCACGCTCAGGCAATTCATTGAGACGTGCTGCTTCGCATATGGCCGACCGAGTAGCCGGCGGGGGCGGTTTCGGTCACTGAGCAACTGGCTCACGGCAACGTTCCGGTTCTGCCTGACCAGTAGAACTGTGCGAGCGCGGCCAAGTCGCCCCTACGGAACCTCACTAAGAGTTGTGAGTAGCTGGCCTTATCTGAAGGTGTCTCCAGCACTGAATAGTTACTGACTAGTTGCCCTTAAGATCGCACGCGGCCCGCTGGCGCCTGACTCGTGTCGTGCAGCAGGGGCCGGTGATCATTGTCGTTGATCTTGCGTCTTTGAGTCACAGATATTTTGTCTTCTCATACCCACAGAAAGGCTTCGGCCCTGAGATTTACATCCGAGCAGAGAATAGGTCATCTGCTGAGCTGGGCGGCAGAATGGAATGAGAGCGGTGAGGGGAGAAGCATGTGGTCCTACTCCCTGAGCCTAGGAGCCTCGCATGCCCTTCTAAACGATTCGCTCAAAAATGCAAAGATCACGAACCTGCTTACCCCTGACGAGCGTAACTTGATAGATGCAGCACGAAAACTGGCAGCGCAATCGGGACGCTCACGGAACAATGCCGTTAAATGCCCTCCGAGTTGAGGACGAGTTTGTCCGGGATACGCGTCGCCAACAAGCCCCCGAAGCGCGAGTTCAACCCCGGCGAAAGGGGCTACTGAACTTGAATAGGTGATGTCGGGGTCGGCTGCCCGGCGGGAGTTGCCCGCCTCGCGGGGCTATGGGTGTTGCCGGGCAGTCCATCGGGAGGATCTTCCCGTGAGCCAGCTCCTGCCGCAGCTACCGAAGCCCGAGTTCGTCTTGATCACCATCGAGACGCCACCCGAGGCGCGCACCCATATCGCTGTTGATCTCAGGGAGACCGGTATCCCAGGTGGGTTGATCGGATACGAGTACCGGCCACCGAGCGAACCGGTGTGCTTCGGGGGGATCGGTGAACGGGGGCTGGTCGCCACCGCGACGAGTGGCCTGTTCGGACGTATCGCCGTCGACGTGGCCAGTGGTCACGTGGTGCAGATCCCCAGTGTCGAGTCATCGACGACCCATCACGTGAACTGCGACCTCGACTCGTTCAGCCGATGTATCGCAGCCGTGATCGCACGCTTCCCGTTCTATGCGGAGGGCAACGAGGAGAGGTTCGAGGAATGGCGGAAGAACTGCGCGAGCTCGTCTCCGGCATCGACGGGACCGCTCTCGCGGACAACGGGTTCTGGGAGACCTTCTGCGACGACGTGGCGATCGGAGACTATGCGGACTGGGATGCGTGATCCGGCCGTCCAGGCTCAGGCCGGTGGCAGTGATGCAGCAGTCGACGAGGGCAGGGCGGTACTGGATCTTCTTGATCCGACGTTTCACGGCTCTGGTGATCTCGCCGAGGTCCGCAGCGGCCAGGTTGCCCAGGTCGCGCTTCACCAGCGCCCAGATGCCCTCGGTCGGATTGAGGTCAGGGGCGTAAGCCGGCAGTTGGAACACGGTCAGCCAGCGGCATTCACCTCGATGAATTCCTTCATGCCGGCGGTCAGATGGAGGCGGACGTTGTCCCAGACCAGCACGATCGGGCCCCCAAGCTGGATCCGAGCGCGGACGACCAGGTCACGGAAGTCCCGCCATCCGAAGCCCTTCGGCTCATCGTTGCGTCCGCGATACTCGCGGATCGCATGGATGAGCCGGGACCGCCGGCCCGGCTTGAAACAGGCCATGCCCGCCATCGACACCCGCCCGGAGCCCCGGCCACGCACCCGTACAACCGGGGTCTATCCGATCCGACCCCAGGTCCTGGCACGCGGCGGAGTCATCGACTGCCCGGCCTCGTCGCTGAGTAGGCCCGGGGCGCGGTGCCGGGATTGCTCCCGGCCCGTCTCCCCGGACCTCTCGCCGAACCCGCCGTGCCTATTACTAGGCAACGGGCTCTCCACGGTCTCTGCCGTCAGGTGGTTGCAGTGGTCCAGGGGTTGGGAATCGTGTTGCCGCGGTAGCGATACCGGGTGACCGGGATCGCGCTGATCTTCCGCAACTCGATCTCGCCCGCGCTGATCGGCCGCCACCGCCCGGTGGGGGTGGTGAGCCGTCTGCGGACGTCCGTCCAGTTCCAGTGATGCCGTTCTTGCAGCAGCCGGATGACTCGCCACCAGACGAGGTTGTCCAGGTTGCTGAAGGTGCGCTTTGCGACGGCATGCCTGAAATAGTTGGCCCATCCGTGCGTGACCTGGTTGAGGTTCACCAGGACCACGGCCAGGTCCTGCTGCGATGTTCTGTGGGTGAGGGTACGGATCTTCGCCTTCACCGACCGGGCTGGCCGGTCGGCGATGAAGGTGTAGACGTACCACTTGTCCGTTCCGCGTTTGCGGCGCCACTGGATGTGAAACCCCAGGAAGTCGAACCCCTCGCTCAGGTGCACCAGTTGGGTCTTGGCTTCCGAGAGCCGCAACCTCATCGGTGCGAGAACCTGGGCGATCTCCTCGCGCAGTGCCTCGGTGTCCTGCCTGGTCCCCTTGACCAGGACGACGAAGTCGTCCGCGTAGCGGACCAGCCGCCACGAGGGCAGACCCTTGGCACCCCGTCGTTCGCGCCGACCGCTGGTGGACAGCTCTCCGTCTGGTTCCCATGCCCGGTGCAGGTGCTCATCGAGCACCGACAGGGCGATGTTCGCCAGGAGCGGGGAGATGATGCCCCCTTGCGGAGTGCCGGTGAATGTCTCCTGATGTTCCCCGAGCTCCGTGAGGAGACCGGACTTCAGGAATGCCTTCACCAGTGCCAGCACCCGCTTGTCCTTGATCCTCATCCGGACGCGGTCCATCCTCACCTACGCAGGCGGCGTGTTGAGTGTGTTCGACCACACGATGCTCCTGCTGGCCGATGCCGGCTTCGATGCGAACGAGTTCGCCCGGGACGTCCGGGCCACCGACGCCCAATTCCCGGTGCGCTCCTCCGCCCGCCGGATACGCACCGTGCCTAAGCTTGACTCTGTCGGGGATCTTGGATGGTCGGGCTCAGCTGCCGAGGGTTCGCCAGGACTACGGTCGGGGGATCTCGTTCTGGTCCAGGAAGGTCTGGAAGGCGGTCGGCGGTCTCGGTGAAGAAGCTTCGTCGGTCACTGACCGCCCACGTTCCGGGCGCTCTCGTGGGAACTGGTGCACCGAGGGCGGTCCGGAAACGGCTGGCACTGGTTCTTGTTGAACCGCGCCACGATCAGGGGTGCCTCGGTGGGCGAGGAGGCCGGGTAGGGGCCGTGCCAGCCCTGGCTGACCTGGCCCCGGGGGCAGGTGCCCGTCGGCGGTCGAAGCCGATGTGGAAGTCGTCCCGGTCGAAGCCTTCGTTCCTGCGGTGCTGACGGGTGGGGTTGCCCGGCAACGGCCCGCTGACGGCGACCTGATGTTCGCGGGCGGCTCGTTCCAGGCGGACCAGAGAGGTGTAGCCGCCGTCGACCAGGTGCTCGGCCGGCAGCAGTCCGCGACGCGCCAGGCGGGTGTGGATGCCGGGCAGGGACTGGCCGTCGTTCGCGGCGGCCGAGGTGGTGGCCACGTCCGTGATCACGTTGGCGGTGTCGGAGGCACACGTCTCGGTGGCATGCGCAGCGAATCCCTTCCAGCTGATGATGTGTCCGTGCCGCACGTAGCGCGCCGTGGTGTCGTAGGGGGAGACGATCGCCGAGGAGGGTGGCAGACCGCCGTCGTCGGCAGTGCGCCAGCGCAGGCGGCCTGCCGTGTTCACGGTAGTAGTTCTGCACGACGATCTGCCGCAGCACCTCGGCCTGTGGTCCGGGCCGGTAACCCGATTCGTGCCGGTAGAGGCGTTGCAGCAGTCGGCAGGCGTCGTCACCAGCGGCAAGGATCCTGGTTTTGGGGCGGGTGGGGTTCTTGCCCAGACGGACCGGACGGCCGTAGCGGCGTCCCCAGTCCTCGTCGACCAGGCCGGTCAGCAGGTGCGAAGCGGTGCGGGCCACTTCTTCCAGCACGGCACGGACGGCCTCGGTGACCAGTTCCAGCCGGGTCAGGTCACGCAACGCGGCCAGGACGTGGGTGGAGTCGGTGCGCTGCGTGGTGCGCTCGTGTACGAGTCCGGCCTTTTCACGCGCGCGAGCGCCAGATCGAGGAGGCTGTCGGCGCGGTCGCCCCGGGTGAGCGCTCGCGGAAGTCGGCCAGCACGCTGTGGTGGAAGCCGGGATCATCCAGCTCCATGGCCAGGGCGTACTTGAAATCGATGCGGCAGCGAACTGCTTCCGCTGCCTTCCGGTCCGACAGACCGAGCAGGAACTGCAACACACAGACAGTGGCCAGCTGGGCGGGCGAGATGCCCGGGCGTCCGTCGCGCGGGTAGCCCGCGAAGTCCTCGTCGCACCACAGCCCGTCCAGCCGGTCTCTCACCCACATCGCCGTCGTACCGCCTGGGTTGCTCGCCCGCGCGATCTGCGCGGTCAGGGACGGGACTTGCTCACCGGAACGGGGACGGAGCAACAACTGACACCTCGACAACTGCAACGATCTTCGAAACAGCCCCGAGCATGCCTGCTGATCATGCTGGCGCACCGGGAAGCTCCAAGTGCGCCCGCCAGGGATTGCGGGACAGCCCTTAGCAGTGGCACCTGCTGTCGGCGACGCCTGAATCATGACCCACTTTCGACGGTTGAAAAGTAACCCCCGGTCGGTCAGTTGATGTTGGTCATTCCCCGGTGCTGGCTGCTGGAACCCGTCCGAGGTCGCGTCCGCGCATCCGGTAGCTGTCGCCCTTGAGGGAGGTCACTTCGGCATGGTGGACGAGGCGGTCGATCATCGCGGCGGCGACGGTGTCGTCGCCGAAGACCTCGCCCCAGCGTCCGAAGGGCTTGTTGCTGGTGACGATCACGGACGCGCGTTCGTATCTTCCTGAGATGAACTGGAAGAACAGGTTCGCGGCCTCGGGCTCGAACGGAATGTAGCCGACCTCGTCGACCACGATCAGCGGGATCCGGCCGAGACGGGTGAGCTCGTCGCTGAGCCGCCCTGCCGAGTGGGCCTCGGCGAGGCGGGTGACCCACTGGGCGGCGGTGGCGAACGCGACCCGGTGGCCGGCCTGGCAGGCTCTGATCCCCAGCCCGGTGGCCAGGTGGGTCTTGCCGGTTCCGGGCGGTCCGAGGAAGATCACGTTCTCCTTCCCGACGACAAAGTCGAGCGTCCCGAGGTGAGAGATGACCTCGCGCTTGACCGACCGCTGGTGGTCGAAGTCGAAGTCCTCGAGCGACTTGCGGGAAGGAAAACGAGCCGCTCGGATGCGTCCCTCGGCGCCGTGAGAGTCGCGGGCGGCGACCTCCCGCTGCAGACAGGCGGCCAGATACTCCTCGTGGCTCCACTCCTCCGAGCGAGCCCGATCGGCAAGCCGGGCAGCCGCATCTCGCAGAGCAGGAGCCTTCAATGCCTTGGTGAGATAGATGAGTTCGGACGTGACATCGCGATTGCTGCCTGCCTGCTTCGTATTGTTCGAGCTCATCAAGCTGCCCCTTCACCGGTGATCAGTCCGCCGTCGATGACGCCGAAGATGCGGTCATAGGACTCGAGCGACCGCTCTTCGACCTCAGCGACGTCCGCGGGGATCTGCTTCGCACCGGCCGTCTTGCGGCCGGCAACGGCAGCGGCAGCATGGTCGAGATCGGTGATCGTCTGGTGTCTGGCCCAGCAGCGGGTATGTCGGGCGACCTCGACTCCGCCGCAGGTCACCAGGACCTGGTCCAGGTCGGCGGCCACCTCGACGCGGCGGCCGATAGCCAGCGGATGGACGGAGTAGTCGCAGGTGTCCAGGCGGACATAGTGGTCCCGCGGCAACCTGAGCGACGCCTTCCACCAGCCCGGCGGAGAGATGGGAGGCAGCGACAGCATCCGCGACCGGTCGGCCTCGAGCCGGTCGGACGGCCGGGCCTGCAGAGTGCGGTGGATGCGCCGGTTGGCCTTGGTGAGCCAGTCGGCCAGCTGGACGTTGAAGTCAGCCGGCGAGGTGAACACCCGCCCCGGCAGAAACGACGTCTCGAGATAGCCGTTCGCCCGCTCGACCAGGCCCTTCGCCTCCGGATCCCGCGGCTTGCAGAGCACGAACCTAACGCCCAGCAGCCCGGCGAACGCAGCGAACTCATCGGTCAGCCGTGGCCCGCCGGACCGCCAGGAGCCGACGGCTCCCTCGTTTTCCCAGACCAGCGTCCTCGGGACAGCGCCGAGGTCGGTCAGCAGCCGCCAGTGCCCGGCGATCAGGTCGGCCGCCGACCGCGACGGCAGCATCCGGGCGGTGATCCACCGCGAATAGCCGGCCACCATCACCAGCACTGGCGGATGTCCCACCTGCCCGAAGCCCAGCGGGATCTCGGCCGGCGGGAACCACAGATCGCACTGGGCCAGCTCGCCGGGTTCATAGACCGTCCGCGACGCTGGATCGACAGGACGATAGGCAGGCCTCAGTTCGCGGACCCGGTCCTTGAGAACGGTCAGGCCCCGGTCCCAGCCGAGACGTTCGGCGATCACTGTCGCCGGCATATCGGGCCACTGCTGGAGCAGTTCGCGGATCTGCGGCTCGACGACGTCGACGATCGAGCCCTTTGACGCCCTCTGGTACTTCGGCGGTGCGTCGTCCGCGATGGCTCTGCGAACGGTGTTCCTCGAGATTCCCAGCTTCCTTGCGATGGCTCTCACCGGCATCTCCTCGGCCCGGTGCAGCCGGCGGATCTCCGCCCAGTCCTCCACGCTGATCACCACTCCTCCCGGTCTGGCTAACGAGCCAGACCCCTGGAGGGGGTCAACTTTCAAGCGTCGCTACTGGTCCACTTTTCAGCCGTCGCCGACAACCTGCTCCCCAGCCTCCTCGAGCCGACCGCTCAATCCGCCGCCGGGCTCGTGGCTCTCCACCACGAAGCGGTGGCAGTCGGTAACGACGTATTTCTCGATCAAAGCGACCATGCTGGATTGGTGGTGAACCAGATAGTCCTTGTAGCCGTTTTCTCTGGCAGGTCCAGCACGAATCGAAGGGAAGCAGGGTCACACGGCGTGGAAGATCGGAAGACCTTGAACAGGCTGCAGTGCTCGCTGAAGCAGTCGCGTGCGGCGGCGGATACGCGGGCTGCTGCTGCGGCATGCCCCGCAAACGGGTCGCTCCGACCACTCGTGGTGGCAGATCTTGGTGTGGAGTCCACTGGTGCGGCAGCGGGTGCCCTACGCGGAGCCACCTGCCGGACCGGGCCGCTCCGAGTCCTTGTGAGCGGCCCTGGGCGCAGGTTATGCGGAGCATGACGGTTGCAACGATGCACGCAACTACGAGTGCAACGAAAAGCGATGGACGTTACGGCCGGCGATCGGGCAACCGAGGCGCTCGGGCCAACGGTTACGGCAACAGCAGTTGCTACGACCTCATGATCGGCTGTGGTTATCGAGCATAGGAGAGCAAGTCCATGATTCCAGTAGCCGGGAACGAAGGCGCTCAGGGCGCGGCTGTGATCATGGGGCATCGAACTCTTGAACCGTTCGTCAGCGCCGCACTGTCCGCATACGAGACGTGTACGCCCGAGAAGCCGCCATCGTGTTTCGCCGTCCTGGTCGGCGAGCTCGTCAAGGGCGAGGCTCTGGTCCATGGAGTGGAGTTCGGGCGTAACGTGCGGGCCACGGAACTGGCCGCTACGGATGAGTACAGGTCGACGATCGTGCCACGCTTCGGGCCGGCCTACGACAACGAACACCGTGGGTTTTGGTGCGACTCCACCGACCTGTTGAACATCAGCCGAAAGGCCGAGGCGCAAGGCTGGGACATTCTCGGGTCCATCCACCTGCACCCCGACTGGCATCGCATAGGTCCGCCCGCTGAGCGTGGGCTCACGATCAGCGAGGCGCCCACCCCCATGGATGCCTACATGATCAGCAGCACCTCCTGGCCGGTGAACATGATCTGTTACCTGGAGCGCCCGAACCAGGATGTTCACTACACTCTGGCTGCGTGGGGCCCTGGTGCCGAGCCAGGCGACTGTGTGCCGATTCCGATTCAGTTCCTGATCAATGCCGAGGCGACGCCCCCACCCAGCGACCAGGCAATTCCTTCGATCTTTGCGGACATGGTCCACGCCTGGTCCAGGGCTGATCCCGAAGCATTCACCCGGGCCTTCGCCCCGGACGCCGACTTCACGTCCGTGCGCTCCAACCACTTCAGAGGAAGCCAGGAGATCGCGGCGGCGCACAGCCAACTCTTCAAGACGGTGTACGCCGGTACTCGTCTCACGGCAACCGTGCAGCGGGTGAGCAATCCGAGGCCGGACATCGCCATCGCCCATGTGGAATTTGGCCTGGCCCACGTGGACGGAAGGCCGGCACGGGGCTTGGGAGGCAATCCGGGCCACACCATGCATGCGCAGGCCGTGCTCGAAAGACGCCACGGCGACTGGCAGATCATTTCGTTCATGAACATGGTGCCGCTGCAGCCACCGCCCGAGCCTCGTTCTACGGGGACGGCCGGTGAGGACTTGGGCATGAAGACGCAGACGCGGGGCGGGTCTCGATGATGCGCTTTCCCGAGCGGGGTGGACAGCATCGGGGACGCCGGCTGCAGCTCGGCGCTATGCGGACACGTTCGAGGTGCTCCGCGCTCCCTCGGCGCCGGGTACGCTCTCTGGCCCGTTCACCCCACGGTTATTCGCGGCAACCGCATGCGGTGCAGCAGCGGTTTCCGCGGAATCCGGCCGTGCGCACGCTGCTGTTGCCCGGTGCCGGGCAGATCACGTTCATGCGAACCCCGCTTCTGCTGCTGACCACGATCTGCACACCAACAATGGAGACGACATGACCCGGCCGAAACTTCGTCACCTGGCTCTTTACGCCCGCAATCCGGAGGTCCTGGCGAAGTTCTATTGCGAGCATTTCGCCATGGAAATCTTTTTCAGCGACGCGGAGGGCAACCATTTCCTGAGCGACGGATATCTGACCCTCGCGCTACTGAAGCTCCAGATGGCAGGTGAGGCACCAGTGGGGCTGAATCATTTCGGCTTCCACATCGACGACGCCGCGAGTACGTGCGCGGCCCTCACAGCGGACGGGCTGGAGGAACCGGCCCTCCGTGCAACCACGCGGCCGTTCGCCGAGTTCCGGGCAATTGACCCGGAGGGCAACTGGTTCGACCTGTCGGAACACGGCTACGGCGTCCCGTAGGCACTGAGGTCGCCTCGGCAACGTGATGGTTGCAGTGCATGACGCTGCGGGGGCCGAGTCGGCCGCCGCTGGGTGACGTGGTGTCGGATATGGGTGAAGCCCCTGGTAGGAACAGGTCAGCGAAGATCGCGTTCCAGAGTGCCAGAGGCTTCACACATTAACCAGTATCAGCCACATCGCCGTGCTCAATGTCGGTAGGGAGACTGCCGAGACCCTGGCCCGGTTGCTGCACGAGCACCGCGAGCGGCTTGGCATCGGCAAGAACACCCGCGCTCTGGGCGTCTTCAAGTAAAGCGTCCTGGTCCTGCGGTGGTTCATTGACGGGGCCCGGCTGGCCCAACTTGCCCTGAACAACGGGATCTCCGTCCCCACGGACTTATCGCTACCTGCGCGAAGGGCTGTCCATGCTCGTCGACCACGCCCCGGGCCCGTCCACCGCTCTTGAACGCCCGGCAGCCGTCAGATGCACCCGCCTCAACCTGGACGGCACCGTCATCGGCACCGACCGCGTCGGAGCCCCCGGGCGCCGACCTGTGGTGGTCCGGGAACCACAAGCACTGTGGCGCGAACGTCCAGGTCATCTCTGCTCCCGACGGCTGGCCGATCTGGGTTTCCCCGGTCCGCCCCGGCCGCGAACGCAACCACCTGCGCCCGCACCCACGGCCTGATTGACGCACTCAACCGGCTCGCCGCCAGGCTGGACATCCCTACCCTGACCGACCTTGGCTACGAGAACGCTGGCGACGGGTTCTGCGTAGCACACCAACGAGCCAGAACCTGGAAGCTACGGTTTGCTTCTCTGCAAGCCCTAACTGAACGGCGTTGCTTCTAAGCGGCCATGGATGCTTGCGGTGTGTCACGCGACATCCGGGGGCGGGGGGTCGCGGTGACCCTCATGCTTCCCCCGCCCGGCCTCCCGGTCCGAGCGGGTCCCCAACCCTGCGGTGCCGCCGCGCCGCTCACGCTGCGGCCGGCTGCTGCTCCTCGGCCTCGAACTCGACGTCGAGGCTCGGGTCGAACGCATCAGGCCCCGCAGTCAGCTCGGTGGTGGTGTACGAATCGAACCTGGACGGGTCGTCGATGAGGTTGTGGAGGACGACGGTGTCGGCGCCGTCGTCGGTCCGGTGAACCTCGAACAATCCCTCGACGATGTCGCGACAGCTCATCAGCATCGCGGGCTCGTCCTCGGTCAGGCGCGGCCGTCGCTGTGCGACGAACCGCTCCACGACCGTAGTGCCGTCGTGCGGCCGGTACTGCAAAGCGAACTGAATCGATGGGGCGCACCGCGGCGCCCTCATCCAGCATTCCGTAGCCCCCGCCGCAAGCAGACGAGCTGTCAGCTCCTTGGCGAAACGGGTCTACTGGGAGAAGTCCACCAACTCGCCCTTCAGGGTCCCGCTCGGAGCCACCAGTTCATCAACCGGCACGGCCGACTGTTCTGCCGCCGCACCGCCGCCACTGTCTGGCGTGTCATCGTCACAGGGCACCTGAGACATGGCCACCTGGATCACCTTCAGGCGGAACAAACGCGTGGCAACAGATCGGGTCCAACGACCCCAGAAGCGGTTGAACAAGGAAATCAGGCGCCGGGCCGACGTCGTCGGAAGCTTCCACGGCCGAGGCGCCATCGGCCGCCTGATCCGCTCCATCCTGGCCGAGCAAAGCGACGAATGGGCCAAACAACGCCGCCATATGGGACCCGAGATCCTCGGCCACTACCGCCTACACCTGATCAAAGGAAAGCCCACCGAGACAACCGAACCGACAGCCCGACTAACATCCACAGCGGATCACCGAGTCACCGTCGATACACCACGCCACCGGACGTGACCCATGGTCCTGCCCCCGCCCGCGGGAGGACGCAGGGACAGGACCGTCGAAGGACCGCGCTAGCTGCCGAGCCGGGGAAACTCAGCTTGCTGACTCGGAGGCAAGAGCCGCCCCACCATCGGGAAATGGCGGAGTCGAGACGGCCGTCCCCACCTGCCGCGATCTGATGTGGTGGCAGGCACCTTCAAACAACTCAACGCGGCGAAGATAAAAGGGGTTCATTACCGTCCGCGCGCCCGTTCTTCCGCGCCGGATCGTGCCGGTCATAGCCCAAATGAACCGTCATCTCGCCCTAGAGTGCGGACGGGTACACGGCGTTGTACAGGGGGGAGTACTGTCCGCTCGAATCAACCCCTGATGTACAGATGTGCGTGGAGGACAGATGAAGGCACCCACCCGTGCGGGGAAGCGCTCGGGCGCCCTGATATCGGGCGTGGTCATGGGTTTCGTTGGTGTGGGCCTGTGTGCCACTCCGGTGTCAGCCCACACACCCACGTGGCAGGTGACCTGTTCCGAGGTCACCATCGATCTCACGGCATACAACGACAACGTCATCAACACGGTGACTGTCACCGTTGACGGCAAGGACCTGTTGCCCACTGAGGAGTTCGGGCGTGAGTTCCACAAGACGCTGAAGCTGCCCGAGCACAAGATCGCAGTCCCAGTGCACCTCGTCGTGAAGGCCGGCGACGACGAGAGGTACTCCCGTGACGAGATCAGGACCTCGCCGGTCTGTGAAGTCACGTCACCGCCTCCGACGAAGCCGACGCCCTCGGACACCCCGAGCACTGAGCCGCCCAAGCCCGAGACTCCCGCTCCGTCGACCAGCGCCCCTGCGCCGCATCTTGCAGAGACTGGTGGATCAAGCACCACCCCGCTGATCGCCGGTGCCGCGGTCGCTGCGGTTCTGGCGGGTGGTGGCATCCTGGTCGCGATCCGCAAGCGCCGCCCGGCCACTCGCGGCTGACTTCATCGAGGCAGCACGTGTCCTGCGGTCGAACAGACCGCAGGACACGTCCATCCGCGATCTTGCGTGGGTATCCCTGGCTTCAGCCGCGGAGGGAAACACATCCTTGGTGTGGAGGCGCGAAGCACCGTGGATCTCTGCGCCTGTGCCGTGATGGTCACATGGGCCGCTTCAGGCCCTCGACGTACCGTTTTGACCGTGGCCTGACCCTTGTGGGTCAGGCCAATCTGCGCCGGATCGCTTTGCGAGAGCGGGACCGGCCCAGCGTGGCAAGTATCGGCACGCTCGATACCGGCTACTACGTCGTCCGGGACGGCATCGTGTACGCCGACCACTACGGGGATACGCTCCCTCAGCTCCGCACCGAAAACCGCGGCCTGACCCACGCCTACTACCTGTACGTGTCGTTCACGGAGACTCTCGCTCGCCACGCTCGCTGGCCGACGCCATGGCCTCGAAACCAATCCTCACAGACGTGAACCGGCTACGGATCGTCGCCGTTGTAAGCGATGAAGGCTCCTGTCTCCGTGGAGGATGGCAGGAAAGAGGCGGCCAACTCCCCCGGCCGCCCGCCTGAATCAGTTTGCTCTCTCTGCGCCTCGAGGGCGAACTGCAGTTGGCCTCGCGCTCCCCGCCGAGGCCACGGGGCCGTGCGTACGGCGGTCCTAGGCCGCCCTGCCCCTGAAATGATCCCGTCAGAGGCAGGGTGGCCTTCCCCTGAGTGCGGACTTCCCTCAGTCACACTGAGGCCGGAGATGAACACGTTGTCTTTTTCGACCATATGACGCTGTCCCTGCCGCCCGACCGCTCCTAGCCAGTGCACATGAGTGAGTCCTGGACCCACTGCCGCGTACTGGGCGCACCCCGAACGGTGTTGGATGCACTGGTCCCCCGCTTTCGCTTCCCGCTCGGCAACGGCCCTCCAGGGGGCCGGTCCGTTGCGGGCGGGCGGGCGGGCTCCCTCACGCCCCCGAGTGCCCGGTCCAGCCTGGGCGGTCCGATGCCCCGCACGATCACTCCGGTCGTGCGGGGGCGGTGCCGTCCGACGCCGGGCCGGGTGCCCTAGGCACTGTTTCTCGGATCATGTTCGGAGCCAGATCATGATGGCTGCGAGGGTGACGGTTCCGAGGTAGATGTAGGCGCGTTTCTCGTAGCGGGTGGCGACGGCGCGGAAGCCTTTGAGTCGGTTGATGGCGCGTTCGACGGTGTTGCGTTTCTTGTAGCGCTCGCTGTCGAACCCGGTGGGCCGGCCGCCTCGAGAACCTCGGTTCTGCCGGTGTCTTTGCTGGTCGAGACGTTCGGGGATGGTGTGCCGGATTCCGCGTCGTCGTAGGTAACGGCGGTTCTTCCGGGACGTGTAGGCCTTGTCCGCCAAGACATGGTCGGGTCGCGTGCGGGGCCGTCCGACTCCGGTGCGGGGCACGGAGACCTGCTCCAACACACGCTCGAGCTGCGGGCCGTCACCGTAGTGTCCGGGCGTCAGGACGAAAGCGAGGGGGCGGCATCGTCCCTCGGCGACGAGGTGGATCTTGGTGGTGAAGCCGCCGCGGGAACGTCCCAGACACTCGCCGATCTGACCACCTCCTCCAGCCGGACGGCCAGTCTCCGCAGCACCGGATCGACCTGGTTCGTCCCCCGGCCGGCCCCCTTTTCAGGGACCGCGGCCGCCGACGCTTTCCTCGCGCCGGCGGCGTGCTGGTGGGCCCGCACCGCCGTCGAGTCCACCGACACATCCCAGTCGATCCCGCCCGCGGCGTCCTCGGCAGCCTGGATGCGAGACAGCAGCATCTTCCAGGTTCCATCAGCTGACCAGCGACGATGCCGCTTATAGACCGTTTCCCACGGCCCGAACCGCTCCGGCAGATCCCGCCACTGCACACCCGTCCGCACCCTGTAGAGAACCCCGTTGATCACCCGCCGATGATCGCTCCACCGACCTCCACGCGCACCACCAGGAGGTAAGAACGACTCCAGCCGATCCCACTCCGCATTCGTCAGATCCCCACGGCCCATGCAACCAGCCTGACCCCAACACCCCACTCACGTCCGGAGATCCGAGAAACAGTGCCTAGAGCGCATCGCCCGATCGCGATACCGGCGGCATCGTGACGGGACGTCCTGAGCCGCTGGCTTGCGACCACGGGCGTCTTGCCGCGTCAGGTGATGCTTCGGGTGATCGTGACGTCGCTGGCTTGGTCGTCCGCGCCTGGGGAGTCCACTGCGACGCGCACCTTGAACTCGCTGCGGTTTCCCACCCGGTATACGTACCGGGTCGATTGCTCAACGTCGACGCCGCCGATGCAGCCGTCCAGCAGGAGTAGTGAGCCGTCGAAGACCGTGGTAAATGCGAGGTCGGCTACCTCGCGGTCCTCAGACTGCGGCACGAAGAAACGTATCTTGATGAGTCCCGTCTGAGGCCGGACTCGAACCGCCACGTGGGTATCGCCGCTGGCTGCGGCTGCCTCCGCCAGGGCGAGGAGAGGGGCACCCAATCGGTCGCCCCGAGGTGCAGCACAGCATGGTTCACGTAGATATCGACTCCAGCGACCTGCACTGCGCTCCTCATCCTCAACACCTCAGACCGCCGATCAGGCTGCTATTCCGTAAGTTGTGTGGACTACTGAACTTGAATGGGTGATGTCGGGGCCGTTCGCCTGACGGTAGATGCTTGGGTTCGATAGGCAAGGCATGTGAGGTAGGCGCAGGGCGGAGGGCTGACCGACGCCGAGAGAGCCATGCGGGAGCGGTTACGGCTGCAGGCCGTCGAGCGCTTTGAGGGCGGGCAGAAGAACGGCGAGATCGCTGTCGCGCTACGGGTGAGCGTGCGGTCGGTGGAGCGGTGGCGACGTGCCTGGCGCGAGCAGGGCGAGGGTGGGGTGCTGTCGAAGGGATCTCCGGGGCGGCCCCGACTCAGCGATGGCCAGATCGCCCGGCTGGAGCGGGAGTTGGAGCGAGGTCCGCTTGCGCACGGCTGGGCCGATCAGCGGTGGACGCTGGCTCGGATCAAGACGGTGATAGGCCGGCTGTTCCACGTCTCGTACACGATCGAGGGCACCTGGCGGTTCCTGAAGCGGCACGGGTGGAGCTGGCAGCAGCCCGCACGGCGGGCCATCGAGCGCGACGACGATGCAGTTGAGGTGTGGAGGAGGGAGACCTGGCCGCGGGTAAGAGCATCGCAGCGGAAGGCGGCGCCTGGGTGGTCTTCGAGGACGAGGCCGGGCAGTCGATGACTCCGCCGCGCGCCAGGAACTGGGGCCGGATCGGTCGGACTCCGGTTGTTCGGGGCCGGGGCTCGGGGCGGGTGTCGATGGCGGGCATGACCTGCTACAAGACGGGTGATCGCTCCCGGCTCATCTACGCGATGCGCGAGTACCGGGGCCGCAAGGACGAACCGAAGGGCTTCGGCTGGCGGGACTTTCGCGACCTGATCGTTCGCGCTCACACCCAGCTCGGCGGGCCGATCGTGCTGGTCTGGGACAACGTCCGCCTCCACCTGACCACCGGAATGCGCGAGTTCATCGCCGCGAGCGCCGAGTGGCTCACCGTGTTCCAGCTGCCCACGTACGCGCCCGACCTCAACCCGCAGGAAGGCATTTGGTCGCTGGTCAAGCGCGATATCGGTAACCTTGCCGCGGCTGACCTTACCCAGATCACTCGCGCGGTCAAGCGCAAGCTAACGATGCTGCAGTACCGACGCGAGGTCCTCGACGGCTGCCTTGCGGGCACCGGGCTGGCCTTGGACGTGTGACCGTCTCGGCCACCCCAGGGGCGACGGGCCGAATGCGGTCGAAGACAACGCTACTGGTCAGCTACGGTGACGCGATGACCGAGAGCCTGCCCGACGACGTAGCCGACGTACTTGGGCTTGTCCTCAACACGGACGAGCCGGTTCACGCCGCGCTCCGAAGGCAGGTCCCGCACCTCCACGTGAAATCCCGCTGCACATGCGGGTGCGGTACCGCATATTTCGAGCTCAACACCAACGAGGTGGAGCCCGCCTCGACCGGTCCCGGCACCGTCGTGGCTGCCGATGCACAGCTTTACACCGAAGCCGGCGATTGCCCCGGCGAGGTCCTGGTCTTCACGCAAGTCGGCTACCTGTCGTGGCTGGAGGTCTGCTCCTGGTGCGAGGAGATCGAGGTCAATCTGACTGCGGCGCGTCGGTGGCTCCAGGCACCCCCGTGAGCCCGAACAGCCAGTGCGCGACAATCTCGGACCAGGACATCACCACGATCAACCCGACATCACGAGTTCAAGTTCAGTAGCGAAGAGACGGTGTCCGCGGGCCACAGCGTAGATCCCGTAAGCCGGCGGCAGTCTTTTTCGAGGCGGTCTTGAGCCAGATCGCGGGCCGGTTCACCCGGGTCGAACCCCCGTCGCCGTGCGCGGAGCCTGCTCCTGGGCTTGTTGTCGGACCTGCTCCGCAGCACTGCTGGACGATCGCCAAGTGGGTCGGCGAGGCGACCCCGCAAGGGATGCAGCACTTGTTGTGCCAGGCTTCCCGGGATGCTGATGCTGTCCGTGACGACGTGCGGGAGTGCGTGGACGAACACCTCCAGGACCCCGACGCCGTGCTGGTGGTCGATGAGACGGTGGACCTGAAGAGGGGCGGCAACCGACGTAGTGCTCCTTGCCAGTGGCGCGGGGGACCGGCGCGGAGCCGGCGTGGAATCTCTTGCTTGGCCAGATCCACCACTGCCTGGCCAGCCACAAGAAGTTCGACAAGCCATCGTCTTCAACACCCAGCGCGTTCACTTCATACTGCGGTCTCGAACGCCTACTTCGCCACGATCAGCCCTGGGGGGCGGCCACGCGGTCCCATGAGCTCGATAGGGCGGACGGAAGGCACCGCCGCTGCCCGGTGTAGCTCTACCGCTGCCCGTTGCATCTCTGCCACCGTGCTCTCGTCCAGCCATTCGCCATGGCCGCTGCCAGAATCCGCACGACGGTGCTCATAGGGCTCCTGCGGGAACATCTCGCGCATCAACACGACAGGCCGCTGCCCTTCGAACACTTGCAGCACTTTGAAACGAGTACCAGGAAGAAAGACCAACCTCTCCGGGGTATATGGGTCGACTGCTCCCGTACGACGCCCCGTTAGTGACCAGACCAAAAACCCGGGTCCACCCTCGCTGACTGCGGCTGCCGACGCCGTCGCGCTCCAGAAGCCCTGATCGACGACGACTCGGTTCTCGCGATACCAGTCTGTCAAGCTGGCGCCCATGCTGGTGCGCACGATCGCGGGACCGCGATAGGCAGGCAGCCTGCGAAGGCCCGAGGCGACGCAACGAGCAAGGGGCAAATGTGCACCCGGGGTCCCTTTGAGTAGAGCCGCGTCAAGCCATGCCCATTCCTCGGCCAGATGCAGGTGGACTGCTGCCAGGTCGGCGAGAACGGCGAGCCGGTCGTCAGGACGACGCCCCTGAGGGCTCCGGACTTCTGGCAGGGCCCGTGCCATATCCGACACGGTCTGGCGGAATCGCCTGCCGTACAGGCTCCACAGTTGGAGCCGATCTCGGGCAATGCCGCGTCCGCCCGTCGGTACGATCCGGGCAAGGGCTCTGGGAACTGGTTGCACCCGGACCTCGGTGTCGCCCCGGAGATCCTGCAGAATGGATGCCGAGCCCGCGTCGGGGTCTGTGTCGGGGAACTGCTTGGCAACACTCATCGCGTCGGTTCTCCCTGCAACGTGGAGGGTGGCGGCGCCCGGCAGGAGCGCCGTCAGTGAAACGCTGTCGACGACAGTACGAACGGTTTACGACCCAAGACGGGCTCCAGGGAAATATCTGCACGACAGGACACTTGTGACTTCCCGTTCGCGCCGACCGGGGCCTGTCGTGACGATGCATAGTGCGGAGTGTGGTAATCGCCCCAAGGACGAGGGGAGGTTAGCCGTTTGCTATCGCCGGAGCGGACGGCGCCGCGAAATCTGCTGGTGTGCGCTCGGACGGGGAAGTGGCCAGTTAACGGATCCGTCTCACTTGCGGTGTTTGCGGAGGGCGAAGTTATCCCGAGAGGATGCGATGGCGGAGAAGGGGTGAATCTTGCCCGGCCATACACTTGGCGCTTGATCAGTTTGGTTTTGTTGATGACTCCCTCGGTGCCACCGTTGTGAAACGGGCAGGTGAGTGCGGTAGTCACAGCGTCGCGGTCTCGCTCGAGGCCACAGGCGAAGGGCACGCAAATGGAGCAGGTTTGGCCTGCACCGAGGTGATCCACGTGTTCCACAGGGCGTCGTTCTCCTCCGCAGGCTTCAGCAGTGTGGCGAAGGTGTGAATCGTCGCGGCGAGCGCGGCCATCGGCGGGCAGGCCGCGGTAACGGTCTCCGTCCGTTCGCGCTGGTGGTGATTGAGGCGATCAGGTCGGGTGAGGAAGTAGCGGGCCAGCCGACGCGGTGAGAGCGCCGGACGGCCAGCCTCGACACGCCCCTGGTTGATGTACTTGTGGAGCAGGTTGAGGCTGCCGTAAATGGCCGAACTCTTTGATCTCCCGGAACAGATGCCTGACCGGGACGGCCGGGTCTTCCTCGCGACGTCGGCGCAGGTGGTCGCGGTAGGGATCAAGCAGTGTGCCGGTACTTGGGGGCGCGGATGAGTCGCTCGGGCTCGTCGATGTGTGGGTAGCGTTTGACCGTGTTCAGTGCGAGGTCACGATGCGACGGCGAGCAGCGAGCTCGTGCTGTTCCAGTAGCCCGACGACCGACGGAATCCGCAACCTCCCCTGGAGCAACGACACGACACACCACCACTCCCACAGGACTGCAGCTCCCGCGCCCAACCAGTGAAAACGTCGTCCTCAAGCCCGGAAGACAACAGGTTGTAAAGCCACTGAGAGAACAAGATCAGGAAACCCCGTCGTGCGGCGGTGTCCCCCACGGCTGGCCAGTGCGTGCCAAGTCCACCGACGCGCCCGCGTGACAAATTGCTCACCGGATGCGAGTTGTGGCATCAGCTAAGGCACGCTGTGCAGCAATCCGGTCAACGCGGACTGTCTCACCGTTCACAACTACGGGCTCACCCGCGACCCACACATCCTTCACAGCCCGGGAGCCGGCCGCCCACATGAGATTCGCTAAGAGTTGCTCGTCTGCGACGTCAAGGCCCGCCGCGAAGTAGGGCCCGTCCACGTCGATGTGCGTCATGTCTGCCCAGTTTCCAGGCCTCAGAGCTCCAATGTCAGTTCTTCCGAGTGCCGCTGCCCCTCCCGCCGTGGCCATCAAGAACGCATCCTTCGCGGTAAGCGCCAATGGGTCAGACATGGACAACCGCGAGAACATCATCGCGAGTCGGGCCTCCTCCCATAGGTCTAGGTCATCGCTACTCACAGGCCCATCGGTACCGAGACCGACAGGAATCGAGGCTGAACGGAGCGCATGAAGCGGGGCCATTCCAGCAGCGAGTTTGGCGTTCGACCCCGGGCAGTGAGCTACACCAGTGCCTGACTCAGCCAGCAGACGTATGTCATTGTCGGAGAGGTGTACGGCATGGGCTGCGAGTAGCCGCCCCTTCAGGAGGCCTGTCTTCTGCAGCAACTGGATGGTCGATCCGTGCTCCCACCGCTGCGCGAGATCTTCATCAACGGTTTCAGCAAGGTGGATGTGGACGAGAGCTCCGCGGCCCGCGGACTCTTCCGCCGTCACGTGCAACGCCTGGGTTGGCAAGGTGTAGGCGGAGTGAGGCCCATAACACAATTCGATTCGATCCCCTGGCCCGAACCGCAAGCCATCTGCGTCTATCCACTTTCCAATAGCTTTAATCTCGCTGTACCAGTCGATTCCTGGCCTGTTGATGTAGGCAGGCGCGACGAGTACACGGCTCCCCGCTTCAAGCGCTGCTTCCACCAGTTCTTCGGCATGAGCGTACATCTCAGCGCTGGTAGTCACGCCGTACCGCAACATTTCAATGCACCCAAGCAGCATTCCTGCGCGGGCATCGCGTGCCCGCATCCGCGCCTCAGTTGGCCAGATTACGTTCTGGCGCCGCGCCATCGACGGCAGGTCGCCGCCTATACCCCTCAGAATGGTCATTGGAGAGTGAGCGTGGGTATTGACCAGTCCAGGTGTAAGGATGCCGGGCAAGACGCTACAGGCGACATTTTCAGTGATCGAAGGAGCGGCTGATGCTGCACCACAGTATGTGATGCGCCCATCTGGGCCTACGTCGACCACTGCGTCCCGAAGTACGGAGCAGTCCGGATCGGCCGGCAGAACCACCGGGACAAAGAAGCGTTGCGCTATCGGCATCACAGGAGCAAGCCCATCAAGTCGGTATCTTGGAAAGGGGATTCCTTACCAGTGCCCCGGCAACGAAGTTGGCTCTGACGCTGATACTGGCATCCCCAGTGTGCGTTCCGCGCGGCCCAGTGGATGAACCCTCGGCCAGGTCAAAGGATCTCGATCGGACCATGCCGAACCTTAATGACATCTGCCAAGGTTGGGCGAGTTCAGCCTGACATGAGCACATAAAAATCGGCGCATTCGATGCGCAATAAGAATACTGAAGTACCCGACGGGGGAGAATGTGAGGGGAGTTCCGATTCACTCCTAGTCTTGTTGGACCTGCCGCCGATTATTCTGGGCAAATCCGACGGAGACACAGTGCGTCAGAGGATACCAACCCTCATTGCATACGCAACAGCGTGAGTTCTGTTTCTGAGCTTCCATCGCTTCACAACATCATGAATTATTCCTTTAATCGTCCGCTCCGAGTAACTCATTCTTGCAGCGATCTCACCCGTATCCATTCCCTCCGATAGCATGCGAAGCACTTCTATCTCGCGTGCCGACATTCCGCTATCTTGCAGCACCTCCGCTAGGATTGTCTTCCGCTTCCGCTGGCGCAACTCGGCAACCAGTTGAAACACCAGCATCTCCGGCATTTGACTATGCCCGGCGCTCGCCTCGACAACCGCATCAACGAGTTGATCAAGATTCGTTTGACTTCGAGGCAAAAAACTAGTCATTCCATACTCGATCGCCAAATTGAGCTGGCTCTCGCTGATTGCGTCGGCCACGATCACAACAGGGATAGGGTAATGGAAAGTTCGAGCGGCGTCGTGTTTCAGCACCTTCAGCCATTCGTCGTCCATATTGTTCAGAACCAACACGGAGACGTCCGCCTCAAGTAGGCTCCCTCGCGGCAGCACGCTTACGCGGGGAGACGATGTCAGGTAGGCGTTGATTCCATGCTCAAGGATCGCGTCACTAGCTCTAAGAGCGACCGAGATGGGGGCGCTCTCCCGGCCCCCCTCCACGTCCTGTTGCCGGGCGAATGTCGTGTTATCGCGCATGGAGTTCTCGCTTCTCCGAGGTGCCGTCAACATCCCCACGCAACCCATGCCGTAAAGTTCGACCTCTTTCTTATGATTCTCATCACACAGACAAGATGAACTCGCCGCCGTGGTGGTGGGCAGACGGCCCGGGTGCCCGGCTCACGAGCCGGATCCCACCCGCACAGGTCACAGTCTGAGTGCATCCGGCCCAGCGCCTGTACTGGCAAGTCACTTGAGCGGAAATGCCAGGCGGGCACGCCATAACCGACATCCAGTGTCCGGCCGCTTCGAGGTCTTGGTATCTCTCGCGCGGCAGACAGGTCGGCCCCCTGCCCTGGCGCCCGGTCAGGGACTTGGTTGATCGGTAGCCGCAGAGCGTTTGGTGGGGGCTGATCTGCCGGGCCTGGGTGAGAGCAGAGCTTCGTCGTGCTGCCTCATCTCGACCACGGCCGACGTCTTGTGGAGCCTAACGTTCGTCGGACCGAAGCTGAGCCAGCGGATTTCGGATGCGTCGCCGGTCTGCTCTGCGCAGCGCTTCGCCTCATGCTCACGATCGGGATTGAGTGTCCAGTGTCGTGGCAACAATCTCGCCCTGAGGAGGAGCTCTCCTGAAGCGCGAACGCCCGTCGTTCTCGCAACGGAGCGCTTCGGGGCGCCCCAAACCGTGCAGGTCAGCTAGCGAATGACGCCTCCAGAGCTGCAGCGATCCCCCGGTCGTAGCCCTCTCGAACTGGCATCAGATCCTTGCGCGTCTCCGCCTTCTCGAGTCCGAAGTACGCCTCGATGTGTGACATTGGCGTGCCATCCTCCAGCGCCGCGGCGATCGCGGCATGGCGCAGGTCGTGTACGCCGACCTTTAGGCCAGCCCGCCGCATTGCGTTCCCGAACAGACGGGGCAGAGCTCCCTCACGCTCCAGGCCAAGGAGCAAGGGCTCGTCCGCATCCGCGGTCTGCCCGGCCCGGTAGCCATCCAGTAGGACGGCGGCTGACGGGGCGATCCGGATGGTCCGCTCGCAGCATCCGTCACGAATGGTCAGCCGGGGGTCCTCGCCCGGCTGCCAGTCCCGCACCTGCAGTGCCTGTACCTCGCCGCGACGGAGGCCGGCCACCAGCATTAGCCGGGTCCCGGCCTGAAGCAGAACGTCGTCGGCGGTCGCGGCGAGGGCTTCGCGTGCCACCTCGATCGACAGGGTGTGGTGGGACGGGATCCTCGAAGTCGTCATGCGGCGACGATAGCGATGGGCGCTGACAGGTGGAGCCGAAATGCACGTCCGCCCCACCCGGGCGCTGTTCGGGGCGGGGCGGTCTCGTAGCTGCGCCCAGCCATAGGCACGAGTGATGAGTCCGGGTATCGGGCCGGTATGACAACCGGTCCGGGTCAGGGGCCGCAGTCCCACCAATGTTCGGCTGCAGCTTCACACTGACTGCGCGACTCAGCGGCCTGCTGCGCGCTGGCCGTCTGATCGAGGGCTGTCTGCGCCTCTCCGCGCCCCCCGAGCCGAGAAGCAGTCCGGGTTCTGAAGGACCATGTTCAACTGGGAGCGTGCGATGTTGGCGGCCTGCGCAGATCCCGCCCCCGCCTGAATGAATTCTTGGTGGATGTCGCGGACGGCTTTCCCGGTCTCATCGCAGCTTGCCGTATCAGCGCCCTTCACGGTCGTCCTGCGACCGATGAAGTAGCCTCACCCGGCTCCAGCCGCAAGGCACAGGACGGCGCCCATGGCGATCCCTGCCTTCGCTCGGCTGCTGAGCTTCCGCAGTTAAGGTCTGGCAGGTTCGGGTGATGCCGTGGTGTCGGTCATGGATCCCCCCTCGGGACGATGGAGCAGCAGGATAGAGGCTGCACTCGGTGCGACCTGCGATCCGACCTACCCCGCCTCCGCACCCTGCGGGCTTGGTACGCCATATGGTTGGCCCGCCTCGACGAGGCCATCGCGGCAGCCGAGCAGCAGGAAAGGGAGCGGGAGCAGGGCGAGCAGGCACGGGCGCCGGCGCCGCACTGGCTGTTGAGCTCGGCATCGGCGTCGGCTCCCCACCCATCGAGGTGAACGTCGGCGGGTACTACGCGGCCGGGAAGCGTTGCCGGGCCATCAGCCGGGCGCAAGACCTGACAGCCCTGGCCGACGGGATCCGGTCAACGGTGTGCCCTGGCGGCCATCGCTGCACGCCGGGCCATGCTTGTCCGCGCAGGCGCACGCGCGAACTGGCCGCGCTCTGCCGCACGTACGTCGTCGGGCTCGCACCTACTCCAATACCCACCTCGGCATCAGCTTCGCGGCTATGACCCCAGGTGGCCGCGATGCTGCCGCATCTGGACCAGGCCTGCGACACCCACTACCCCCGGCACACCGAGGACGTCGTCGCCACCCGCCCCGCGGTCCGTGACGGGTGCCTAGCGGTCTCCGACGCCCTGGGCCTCGGCGTCGAACTGGACAGCGACGCGCTCGCGGTGCTGCACCGCCGCTGGCTCGACGACAACGGCACCCATCACGACCGCAACGACGCGACGGCGATGCGAAGGCTGTGCGCGCGGGAGGGGTGACGGCAGCGTCAGGGGAGAGTGAGTGGTTGGGTTTTGTCTCCGGGTGCGGGGGCGGGCCGGTCGGGGTGGATCGCGACGAGTCGGGCGTTGCCCTGCGCGAAGGTGCTCTCCCGGCCGAAGAACTGGTAGCCGGACTCGATGAGCTGGAGGATCTCGTGCCCCAGCACCGCCGAGGGGCCTCCCTCGTCGGGCGACCTGTTGCTGTCCCAGAGGGCGCCGTTGCCCAGGTTCTCGATCTCCTGCCAGAAGTTTCCCGCGTTCAGCTGCCCGCCGATCAGCATGCCTTCGATCCGCGGACCGAGACTGGTGACGATTTTGAACACGGCGCGCTCCGCGATGCCGCCGTCCACAAAGGCGTAGTTGGCGGCAACGGACCAGTTGGAGATGTTCAGCCGCCGGCCTATCCGCGCGTCCTCGGACAGCCGGTCCCCGACCTGCCGCTTGCCCTGCTGGTACGCGGCCCACTGACTGATGTCGCCCTTGCGGCCGAGGACGAGCTTGCGCTTCGCACCGAGCGCCGCCGCCCGGAAGTTCGCCATCGTCTTCGACGCGGTGGCGGTCAGGTCGGCACGGATGCTCGTCTCCAGGGCTGCCACCAGCTCGCCCCTGCCCCGCCCCTGGGGCGGACCCACCAGCCTCTTCAGGTACTCAATGCTGTTATTAGGTTCCGAGTTGAGAATGCCCCATTTCGGGCTTTTGTGATTCGCCTGCCAGGTGTCGTACTCGGCGAGGTACCTGTCGATTCCGCCCTCCGCCTTGGCGACCAGCCTGGGCACCTCACCGTCGATCTTGCCCGGGTAGTGCATGCGAGGATCGACGCCAGCGGTGAGGACCTGTTCGACCGCGTCAGACATGTCGCTGACCCCCTCGAACCGCTCCTGACCGCTGCTGCCCGAGCCCGGGGAAGAGGCAATGGCTGCGGAGCTGCCGCTGTTCCAGCCGTCGGACGGGAAGACGGCCGTCGTGCCGGGGGAGGTTCCGCGCGCGCCAAGCGGGGTGTTGCCGTTCCAGTCCCGGGGGATGTCCTTGACGTCGACGAGCTGAACCAAAATCACTTTCTTGCCGTGCACCTGGATGTTCTTGCCGTACACCGTGGTGACCGTGTCGCCCACTGAGACGTTTTCGTGCCGGCCTACGACGCGGAACGTGGAGCCGCGCGGCAGCAGCCGCTCACGTTCGACGTTCCCGTACTTGGCAATTTCAGCGACTGCGGCGCCGCGGCTGGAGACCACCTCGAACACCACGCTCCGCGAGACAAAGTGACGCTCGCCGTCATGCTGTACGTAGTCTTTGGCGAACCCGCTGGCGGTCTGCGGGCAGTGCGAGCTGGACATGTAGGGGGCGTGTCGGTAGGTGCTGCCCACGGGGAATGCCTTGCGCACCCAGTCCTCGACGTTCTCGGCCTTGAGAACCTCTGGCGGGATGTTGTGACCGTGGTAGGTGATGTGCGGAGTGTTCGGGGTCGCGGCCTTGGCGATCGCCAAGTCCAGGTGGCCAAGGACTGTCTCCATCGGCGCGCCCAGCTTGCTCCCCGGGATGTCGAGGAAGTCCTCCTTCTTCAGGTGCATGTTGATCGGCTTGAAGGCATAGTCGGTATAGCCCCTGACGTACTTGCGCTCGGCCGCGCTGAGGCTCGTGGCCCACTTCTGCGACTCCGGCACGAGCCTGTTCGCCCTGTCGGCCTCCAGTTTCGTGCGGGGTTCGGCGCCGCCCAGGCCGTATCGCTGCCATGGCCTTCCCGCCTTGCCGGTTGCGGCGGCCTGGAGGATCTGCCCAACCTGGTCGGCCGCCAACCGGCCATAGACGACCGAATCGTTCTCCACGCGGTACGGCCACGGGGAGTCAGCCAGCGCCTGGTGCCGGACGCTGTCGAGGGAGGAGAAGACGAGCTCGGCACGAGGGTGCCCGCCCTCGTCCTCGGTACCCGGGTAGACCGTCACCCGGCCTGCGAAAGCCCGGTCCGAACGGTGCTTCCTCCACCACAGTGAAGACCTCTTATCGCCCCAGGCCACGCTCTGCCCGCCGCCCTTGGGGTCGGCGGACCTCTTCCGGGCACCAACACCGGCGACGTCAAGGACCTCTTCGACCCTGCGCAGGAAGTCATCGGCAGCAGACATGCTGGTGTTGTTCCAGCCTAGAGGGAACGGCGTTGTTGTGGCGGGGGCAGTCCCACGCGCCGTCTTGCCGAGGCCCGCGGCGCCGCTCGCGGTGGCGGACTTGCCCCAGGGGTGGAAGGTGCGCCAGGCGGTGGCCTTGCCGTCGGCGTCGTAATTCAGGTGAACACGTGGGGCTTCGCCTTCTGACTGGCTGAAGGTCACCTGGCCGACGGGTGCGTTGACCGTCAAGCCGGTGATGTCCGCGATGATCTGGGCGTCGGGCTGTGCGTGGCTGGCGGTGGCGGACTGCGCTCCTGCCGTGCAGGACAGCAAAGTGATCTCGTTGAATTCCGACCAGTCATTCTTGGCAGTGTGCAGTACCTGGCCGAGTTCCTCGGCGGACCAGACCCTGGTGCTGCCGTCCGGGCCGACGACCTCGAACCCTTTGTCGTCATGGTGGAGCGCCAGGAAAAAGGACTTTCCGAACCCTTCCGGAAGATCCCACTCCTCACCGACCCGCTTCCGGCCATCCACCCGCCACTGCAAATAAGTCTTCTGCTCGGCAAGCTTGCGGTAGACGTCCTTACGCTTCTCGAGGTCCTTGGCGTCGAAGGACATCAAACCGATGCGCTTGCCCTTGGAGTCGGCGATCGCCTGTACTTGCGCGTTGACGGCAGCCCACCGCTCCCGCTCGTCGCTGGACGGCGTCGATGGCTGCTCCGACGACGAGGCCGCAGACTGCGGCGCGTGGTCGCGTCCCGCACCGCTCTGTCCTGGGTCGGCCAGCGTGCTGCTGCGTGTGGAGCTTGCGTCCGGCGTTGGCAGGGCCGGAGTCGAGACCGCCAGCCCGTAATCCATGACGTCCGATTGCCCTGGTATCGAGTTCCAGCCTTCCTTGGGGAATTGCGCTTCCGTCAGAGGTGTCTGGTCAGGTGTGTCCTGGGTCCCCGCCTCGGTCGGGGGCCGCGGCGTCGGGGAAGGGAGCGGGGTCGCCTCGGAGACGGTCACTTCCACGTAAGCCGAACCCGCTCGGCCTCGGACGGCGCGCTTGTCGACCACGGTGAATTTCATGTCCGGCGGGAAGAGGACCAGGTTCGTGTCCGGCCGGTCGGAGAAGGGCCTGACATCACGTCCCGTGGAGTTGCGCACACGGAAGACGACCAGATGCTGCGGCCCGTCGCTGTTCGGTTTGGGCAGGAGCTGGAGCGCCTTCTCTAGGTCCGTCGTGGCTCTCTGGACCAGCGCGAGACGTACCTCACCCCCAAGCTGGGCGGGGCTCTCGACGGCGGTCCCTGGCATCCATACCGGCAGGAAGACTTCCTTGCCCACAGGCGGCAGTGCTGTCAACGCCTCCTTCACCATGTACGCGTGGACGGGCAGGAAGCTCAGGGTGGTTTCGGCGATCTGGTCCAGACGCCGCGTGACGGCACGGACGGAATGCCCGGGCCAGTCAGCCGTGTTTCGGGTGACGACCTGGTCCAGCTCCTCCACCGTCTTGGTGAATTGCGGGCTCTGGACGAGAAGCCGCGGCAGCATCTCGGCGGCGCCGCTGTACGGGCCCAGGGCACGCGCTTCCACCCGCGCAGCCGCGATGTTCTTCCACCGGTTGAGCCAGTTGGTGAGCAGTTGGCCGGTGGCGTCGTCGAAACGAGACGTGAACTTCTTGAAAGCGTCTTCGGGTTGTTCGGTCGTGGCGTGCAGTTGCAGGGCGGCTATGTGCGCCTGCTGCAGGTGGACGGAGCCCTGCTGCCGGTGATCGGCCTTCCACCGCTCGACCGCGGCAGCCACGCTGAGGGTCTGACTCGTCACCGCGCCCCGCCACTGGTTGCCGGGCGACGCGAACACCTGCTGCAGGTCGTCAGGCGCGGGCGCTTGCGCCTCCCGCCTGGTCGCCTGGCTCATCAGCCTGTAGAAGCCCAGGTGGGGCAGAGTCAGTCCCGCCCGGAGCTCTTCAGGGGCGGGCTCGGGCAGCACGGCGGCGACCGTCTCGTCGGCCCACTGGTACATGCCCAGCGCGTCGCCTGAGAGGATCTCGGCACGCTTCTTCGTGGGGTGCACCGCCTGTATGGCTTGGAGCACCTCGATCATCGAGGCCGTGCCGGTTTCCAGCGAGTGGCTCATCACCGCCAGATGGAAGGGGCCCGGGTTGTCGGCCCCGCTCACCTGGTCGTACGCGGCCAGCAGCCACTTCTCGCTGTCGGCCGGACCGGCCGACAGCATAAATCCCCGCAGGGTCAAGCTCTGCCGTTGGTCGGCGGGGTAGGGCAGGTCGGCCGGCGGGCGTGCGGTCAAGCTGGCCGGCCTCAACTCGGGCTCGCTCTCCCACAGGTCGGCGAAGGTGTTCGGCTGTTCCTCGGTATTGGCGTAGGCGGCACGCCGGAACGCGTCCATCAAGTCGGCCAGGGCCGCCTCACCGCTCTCGCCGAGCAGGTGGTCGAAGGCCTGCACCGCCTCAGCGGCGTTACGCGGCTCAGCGTCCAGGAACACCCGGGATGCCGCCTCCGCACCGTAATGGCCCGCCAACAGCGCATACAGCTCGGACACCGCCCGCCGGGCCCCTTCGATCACCGCCGGGCTGGCAGCAAGCGCCCGACCGACCATGCCTTCATACAGCAGACTCTGCCAGGTCCAGGCAGGATCGTCGTACACCGCGTCGAAGGGCGACAGCCTCTCTCCCGAGCCGAACCCCGAAGGGTCAGCAATTATCCACTTGGCTTCCTCAAGCATCTCCTTGGTGCGTGCGGTGACCTGGGCCTGCTTGTCCGCCCGCTCCTTGAGCAGCCGCTCGGCAAGCTCCCGGCGGCTGCCCTCAGCGTCAGACAGGAATACGACGAGCCTGTCGAACACCTCCTTCTCAGCACTCTCGTAGAGAGGAAGATTTGTCACTAGAATGTGCCGGAACGCCTTGGCGCTTTCCCGCATTACGTCGTCTTTGTCCGCCATCGAGGACGCCTGGATTTCCGCGACCTCCATCTCGAAGCGGGTCTCAAGGAATTCCAAGATGACCGCCAGTTCGTCCGCCTTCTTGGCGTCCTTACTTGCTGCCTTAGCCAGTGGGTCGATGGTGCCGTCGGGCAGATAGCGGCCGTCGCCGTCCGGGTTGTGCACCACGATGGGCCGGGGCCATCCGGTCGGCTGCTGTGTGAGCCCGAGGTCGATCGGCAACCCGGAGGCGAACTTCGCCTCCGGCCGGTACAAACGCGAGACCAGCTTGCCGAGCCCTTCCTCGTCGAGGCGGAACGCATGCCGGGGGAAGTCCCCGCCGATCCGCGCCACCTCGCGCAGCACGGACAAGGCGATGCCCTCACGCACGTCCGCACCGTGGAAGACCTCCTCCTCGAAGGAGACCAGAACCCGCCGCCGGCCGGCCAGCCCATCCGGGTAGGTGTTCACCCACTGAATGCGCTCCCCGTGGAAGTCGATGCCATCCAGGACCCTGGCGGAGCGCAGAGGCCTCTCACGGCCCGGCATCCGCAGCTCGCGCATGCTGGCCCGGCCCAGCGGGTCCCCCTGGTCGTGCAGGGACACCCAGCCGCCGAGCCGCTCCAGCTCCTCGATGCCGAAGACCAGCGTGGTGGGACCGTACCGGGTCTGCATCGGGGCGTCCCCGGACTCCACCCGGAAGAACGCGAAGTCCCCGTTGCCAAACGGCTCCGCGTCTGTCTTACTCCAGCCCGAGGCGAGGAAGGCATCGCCCTGCCGTTCCAGAGCCGACAGGGAAACCAGCACACCGCTGTTGGCGATGGCATGGAAAGCAGGGGTGGCGTGCTTGAGCCTCAGCGGAAGATTCCGCAGCCGCTCATACAGGTCCTGCCACTGCTTGTCGCCCAGCAGGTCAGCCACATCCGACCGCAGTGCCGCGACGTTGCCGCGCGACAACTCCCGCACGAACTCCGCCCTATCCGCACGCGACATCTTCTCAAGATCCAGCACGACGGAGCCCCACTGCTTCCCTTCCGGGACGCTGGCATACGCCTTGCGCCCGCGGTAGGCCCGCACAAGTTCGGCCAGCGCCCCCAACGTGCTCGGAGCCACAGGCCGCAAACCATCCCGGACCAGCTCGCGGGCATTACCGGCCGCCACCGCGCGCTGCACCGCGTCCGCGAGATTCCGGGCCGCCGCCACCGTCGGCACAAAACTGTCCCTCAAGTGGTACTGGCCGCCGAAACGGGCAGCGTCCACCATGAAACCGTTCAACGCCTGCGCCACCACATCGGCGAAACGCCGCACCTCGCCCGCATGCTCGAGTACGCGGCGGACAGCGGCCCCTGAATCGCCAACTTTTCGATGGAGCAACCGATTCCACCGGTTGCGGAACCGGTCAATCTCGGTGAGAGCGTTGTAGAAGTCCCCGCCGCTCAGCAGCTGTTCCAGGCCGTCCAGTGACGCCTTCAGCTCCTGGAAGCGAGCTTGGACCTCCTCACCGGTCCACAGAACCTGGCTACCGTCCCCACCGCCGGCGGCGCGGGCCGCACGGTCCAGACGGGAAGCAAAGTCCCGAACCCTGCGAGCCCACCTGGACCCATCCAGCCCCGCGAACCGGTCCACCAACTCGTGCAGCTCCCGCTGCGACAGAATGCCGGTGTCAATCAGCACCTTCGTCGTATCCCGCGTGTCGGGATCCAGCGCCCGCCATTCCCGCCAGGGCAAGACGCCCCGCGCGCGAGCATCACTCAACGAGCCCAGCGACGTGACCTCCTCGCCGTCGAACACGAAATAGGGCGGGTTGAGTTCCTCGCCCTGGTTTGTTGGCGAGTTCCAACCGTTGGACGGGAATTGCATCGCGGTGTCGGGGGCGGTCCCGCCAACCGCGTTCCGGAGGCCCCCGGACCCGTCACCAGTCCCGGACGAGCCCTGAGGATGGAAGGTGCGCCAGGCGGTGGCGTTGCCGTCGGCGTCGTATTTCAGGTTGACACGCGCATCCTGGCCCCACTCGGTGAACGCCACCTCGCCGACAGGCGCGTTGACCGTCCACCCGGAAACGTCCGCAACGATCTGCGCATCGGCCTGGGTGCGGTCCGGGGTCGTGGACTCCGCGCCCGCGGTGCAGGACAGCAAAGTGATCTGCTTGAAGCCGGACAGCTCCTTCTTACGCGCGCGCAGTTCCCGGCCGACCTCCTCCGCACTCCACACCCGGCTGCGCCCGTCCGGCCCCACGACATGGAACCCCTGCTCGTTATGGTGAAGCGCCAGGAAGAACGACTCCCCGAACCCTCGCGGAAGGTCCCGCCACTCACCGACCTTCCCCTTGACCGCGTCCTTCCGCCACTGCACATAACTCCTCTGCCCGCCAAGCTTGCCGTACACGTCCTTACGCGCCGCGCCTTCCCTGGCGTCGAAGGACATCACCCCGATACGCCGACCGCTGGAATCAGTAATCTCCCCCGCCACCACCTCAGGAGCCTGCCACCGCGACCCAGCCCGCCCACCCATGGACGGCATACGGTCACCAGCGGAAGCGAAGACGCCGGAGAAAGACCGACCCGCCGACGCAGCCGCGGCCCGGAACTGCCCAGAACGCCCACCGGGTACGCCGTCGCGCCCCGCACTACGTTCGCGGACCTCATCACCGGTCCACTGGATACGGCCACCGGTCCAGTCACCGGCCGCACGCGCCGCATGGTCCACCTCGGACGCGAACCGGGCAACCCGCTCAGCCCAGTCCGCGCCGGTGCGGGCGAAGTGATCGACCACTGCGGCCAAGTCCAGCTGAGAGTACGCCTCTCCATCCACCCGGAACGGCGTCTTAGACTGCAGCTCTACCGTCAGGTTGCGCCATTCCCGCCAGTCCATGGCCTCGACGGGCATGCCGTCGGCTGAGGAATACTCCTGGATCACGCCCTGGTGACTGTAGAGGTAAAGCGTCGGCATAACGGGATCCGAGCTCGTCAGCTCGTCATCCATCACGTCCGATTGCCCTGGCGTCGAGTTCCAGCCTTCCTTGGGGAATTGTGCTTCCGCCAGAGGCGTCTGGTCGGGTGTGTCCTGGGTCGCAGCATCGGTCGGGGGCCGCGGCGTGGGAGAGGGGAGCGCGGTCGCCTCGTCGACGGTCACGTCCAGGTAAGCCGAACCCGCTGGGCCCTCGACGACGCGCATTTCGACCACGGTGAATTTCGTGCCCGGCGGGAAGAGGACCAGCTTCGTGTCCGGCCGGTCGGAGAAGGGGGTGACATCGCGGCCTGTGGAGTTGCGCACACGCAAGACGGTCAGATGCTTCGGCCCGTTGATGTGCGGTTTGGGCAGGAGTTCGAGCGCCTCCCCTGGGTCCGTCGTGGCTTTGTGGACCGCATCGAAACTTACGTCGCTCCCAGGCCAGAGAGTGCTCTCGTCGACCGTCCTTTCCATCCATCGAGGCAGGAAGATGTCCTTGCCTATGCCCGGCAGTGCTGCCAACGCCTCTTTCACCGTGTACGCGTGGACGGGCAAGAAGCGCAGGGTGGTTTCGGCGATCTGGTCCAGACTCCGTGTGACGGCACGGATACGATGTCCGGGCCAGTCGGCTGTGTTTCGGGTGACGACCTGGTCCAGCTCCTCCGCCGTCTTTCTGAATTGCGGGCTCTGGACGAGAAGCCGTGGCAGCAGCTTGGCGTCGCCGCTGTATGGGCCCAGGGTGCGCGCTTTCACCCGCGCAGCCGCAAGGTTCTTCCACACGTCGAGCCAGGTGGCGAGCAGTTTGCGGGTGGCGACGTTGAAACGAGAGGTGAACTTCTTGAAAGCGTCTTCGGGCAGTTCGGTCATGGCGTACAGCTGCAGGGCAGCTATGTGCGCCGGCTGCAGGTGCACGGAGCCCTGCTGCCCGTGATCGGCCTTCCACCGCTCGACGGCGATACCCATGCTTCTGGCCTGACTCGTCAGCGCGCCCGGCCACTGGATCTCAGGCGACGCGAACACCTGCTGGAGGTCATCGGGCCCCACCGACCAGGCCTCCCGTCTGACAGCCTGACTCATCAGCCTGTAGAAACCCAAGTGAGGCAAAGTCAACGCCTCACGGAGCCATTCAGGTACGAACTCGGGCAGCTCGGCGTCGACCACACCCTCGAACTTCTGGTACATGCCCAGCGCGTCGCCTGAGAGGATCTCGGCACGCTTATTCGTGGGGTGCACCGCCTGTATGGCTTGGAGCACCTCGATCAGCGAGGCCGTGCCGGTTTCCAGCGAGTGGCCCGTCACCGCCAGATGGAAGAGGTTCGGGTTGCCGGTCACGCTCGACTGGTCGTACGCGGCCAGCAGCCACTTCTCGCTGTCGGCCGGACCGGACGACAGCGGGAATCCCCGCAGGGTCAGGCTCCGCCGCTCGTCGGCGGAGTAGGGCAAGTCGGCCGGCGGGCGTGCAGCCAGGCCCGCCGGCCTCAGCTCGGGCTTGCTCTCCCACAGGTCGGCGAGGGTGTTCGGCCGTTCCTCGGTATTGGCGTAGGCGGCACGCCGGAACGCGTCCATCAAGTCGGCCAGGGCCGCCTCACCGCTCTCGCCGAGCAGGTGGTCGAAGGCCTGCGCCACCTCAGCGGCGTTGCGCCGCTCGGCGTCCAGGAACACCCGGGATGCCGCCTCCGCGCCGTAATGGCTCGCCAACAGCACATGCAGCGCGGAGACCGCCCCCCGGGCCTCTTCGATCACTGCGGGGCTGGCAGCGAGCGCCCGGCCGACCACGCCTTCATACAGCAGACTCTGCCAGTTCCAGGCAGGATCGTCGTACGCCGCGTCGAAGGGCGACAGCCTCTCTCCCGAGCCGAACCCCGAAGGGTCAGCGATTATCCGCTGGAATTCCTCAAGCATCTCCTTGGTGCGTGCGGTGACCTGGGCCTGCTTGTCCGCCCGCTCCTTGAGCAGTCGCTCGGCAAGCTCCCGGCGACCGCCCGCAGCGTCAGACCGGAATACGACGAGCCTGTCGAACACCTTGCGGTCGGCGCTCCGGTAATCATCGAGAATTTCCTCTAGAAAGGTCCGGAACTTCTTGGCTTTCTCCCGCAGTACGTCGTCCTTGTTCGCCCTCGACGACGCGTGGAGTTCCGCGGCTTCCGTCTGGAATTCGGCCCAGTAATTCTCCGATTCGAGCGCCAGTTGGTCCGCTTTGGGGGTGGCCTTGGTCGCCGCCATGGCCAGTGGGTCGATGGTGCCGTCGGGCAGATAGCGGCCGTCGCCGTCCGGGTTGTGCACGACGATGGGCCGGGGCCATCCGGTCGGCTGCTTGGTGAGCCCGAGGTCGATCGGCAGCCCTGAGGCGAACTTCGCCTCGGGCCGGTACAGGCGTGTGACCAGCTTGCCGAGCCCTTCCTCATCGAGGCGGAACGCGTGCTGGGGGAAGTCCCCGCCGATCCGCGCCACCTCGCGCAGCACGGACAAGGCGATACCCTCACGCACGTCCGCACCGTGGAAGACCTCCTCCTCGAAGGAGACCAGAACCCGCCGCCGGCCGGCCGGCGCATCCGGGTAGGTGTTCACCCACTGAATGCGCTGCCCGTGGAAGTCGATGCCATCCAGGACCCTGGAGGAGCGCAGAGGCCTCTCGCGGCCCGGCATCCGCAGCTCGCGCATGCTGGCCCGGCCCAGCGGGTCTCCCTGGTCGTGCAGGGACACCCAGCCGCCGAGCCGTTCCAGCTCCTCGATGCCGAAGACCAGCGTGGTGGGACCGTACCGGGTCTGCATCGGGGCGTCCCCGGACTCCACCCGGAAGAACGCGAAGTCCCCGTTGCCCAATAGCTGTGCGTCTGCCTCGCTCCAGCCCGAGGCGAGGAAGGCCTCTCCCCGCCGTTCCAGAGCCGACAGGGAAACCAGCACACCGCTGTTGGCAATGGCATGGAAAGCAGGGGTGGCGTGCTTGAGCCTCAGCGGAAGATTCCGCAGCCGCTCATACAGGTCCTGCCACTGCTTGTCGCCCAGTAGGACACCCACGTCCGACCGCAGCGCCGTGACGTTGCCGCGCGACAACTCCCGCACGAACTTCGCCCTATCCGCACGCGTCATCTTCTCGAGATCCGGCACGACGAGATGCCACAGGACCCCATCCGGGAGGCTGGCATATGCCTTGCGCCCGCGGTAGGCCCGCACAAGTTCGGCGAGCACCTCCAACGTGCGCGGAGCCACAGGCCGCAAACCATCCCGGACCAGCTCGCGGGCATTACCGGCGGCCGCGGCGCGCTGCACCGCGTCCGCCAGGTTCCGGGCCGCCGCCACCGTCGGCACAAAACTGTCCCTCAAGTGGTACTGACCGCCGAAACGGGCAGCGTCCACCATGAAACCGTTCAACGCCTGCGCCACCGCATCAGCGGAACGCCGCACCTCGCCCGCACGCTCGCGCGCCACCGCCTCGTCGAAGTCCCCGCCGCTCAGCAGTCGTTCCAGGACCTCTAGCGACGCCTTCAGCTCCTGGAAGCGAGCTTGGACCTCCTCACCACTCCACCGAACCTGACTGCCGTCCCCACCGCCGGCGGCACGAGCCACACGGTCCAGACGGGAAGCGAAGTCCCCAACCTCGCGAGCCCACCTGGACTCGTCCAGCCCCGCGAGCCGGTCCACCAACGCGTGCAGCTCCCGCTGCGACAGAATGCCGGTGTCAATCAGCACCTTCGTCCTACGCCGCGTGAAGGGATCCAGGGCCCGCCACTCCCGCCAAGGCAGCACGCCCTGCGCGCGAGCATCACTCAACGAGCCCAGCGACGTGACCTCCTGGCCATCGACCAGAAGGTGGAGCGGGTTGAGTTCCTCGGCCTGGTTTGTTGGCGAGTTCCAGCCGTTGGGCGGGTATTTCGTCGTGGTGTCGGGGGCGGTCCTGCCCGCCGCGTTCCGGAGGCCCCCGGACCCGTCACCAGTCCCGGATGAGCCCTGAGGGTGGAAGGTGCGCCAGGCGGTGGCGTTGCCGTCGGCGTCGTATTTCAGGTTGACGCGCGCATCCTGGCCCCACTCGGTGAACGCCACCTCGCCGACGGGTGCGTTGACCGTCCACCCGGAAACGTCCGCGACGATCTGCGCATCGGCCTGGGTGCGGTCCGTGGTCGTGGACTCCGCGCCCGCGGTGCAGGACAGCAAAGTGATCTGCTTGAAGCCGGACAGCTCCTTCTTACGCGCGCGCAGTTCCCGGCCGACCTCCTCCGCACTCCAGACCCGGCTGCGCCCGTCCGGCCCCACGACATGGAACCCCTGCTCGTTATGGTGAAGCGCCAGGAAGAACGACTCCCCGAACCCTCGCGGAAGGTCCCGCCACTCACCGACCTTCCCCTTGACCGCGTCCTTCCGCCACTGCACATAACGCCTCTGCCCGCCAAGCTTGCCGTACACGTCCTTACGCGCCGCGCCTTCCTTGGCGTCGAAGGACATCACCCCGATACGCCGGCCGCTGGAATCAGTGATCTCCCGCGCCACCACCTCAGGAGCCTGCCACCGCGACCCAGCCCGCCCACCCATGGACGGCATACGGTCACCAGCGGAAGCGAAGACGCCGGAGAAAGACCGACCCGCCGACGCAGCCGCGGCCCGGGACTGCCCAGAACGCCCACCGGGTACGCCGTCGCGCCCCGCACCGCGTTCGCGGACCTCATCACCGGTCCACTGGATACGGCGACCGGTCCAGTCACCGGCCGCACGCGCCGCATGGTCCACCTCGGACGCGAACCGGGCAACCCGCTCAGCCCAGTCCGCGCCGGTGCGGGCGAAGTGATCGACCACTGCGGCCAAGTCCAGCTGAGAGTAAGCCTCTCCATCCACCCGGAACGGCGTCTTAGACTGCAGCTCTACCGTCAGGTTGCGCCATTCCCGCCAGTCCATGGCCTCGACGGGCATGCCGTCGGCTGAGGAATACTCCTGGATCACGCCCTGGTGACTGTAGAGGTAAAGCGTCGGCATAACGGGATCCGAGCTCGTCAGCTCGTCATCCATCACGTCCGATTGCCCTGGCGTCGAGTTCCAGCCTTCCTTGGGGAATTGTGCTTCCGCCAGAGGCGTCTGGTCGGGTGTGTCCTGGGTCGCAGCATCGGTCGGGGGCCGCGGCGTGGGGGAAGGGAGCCGGGTCGCCTCGGAGGCGATCACCAGGCAAGCCGGACCAGCTGGGCCCTGGACGAAGCGCTTGTCGACCACGGTGAATTTCATGCCCGGCGGGAACAGGACCAGCTTCGTGTCCGGCCGGTCGGAGAAGGGCGCGACATCGCGGCCCGTGGAGGCGAGCACACGGAAAACGGCCCGAAACTGCGGCCGGTCGATGTTCAGTTTGAGCAGGGGCTGGAGCGCCTTCTCTAGGTCCGTCGTGGCTCTCTGGACCACCTCAAAATGTATCTCGCGCCCAGGCCAGAGAATGTCGTCGACGGTCCCTTCCATCCATGTCGGCAGGAAGACTTCCTTGCCCACAGGCGGCAGTGCTGTCAACGCCTCTTTCACCATGTACGCGTGGACGGGCAGGAAGCGCAGGGTGGTTTCGGCGATCTGATCGAGACGCCGCGTGATGGCACGGAGGAGATGTCCGGGCCAGTCGGCCGTGTTTTGGGTGACGACCTGGTCCAGCTCCTCCGCCGTCTTTCTGAATTGCGGGCTCTGGACGAGAAGCCGCGGCAGCAGCTCGGCGTCGCCACTGTACGAGCCCCGTGCACGCGCTTTCACCCGCGCAGCCGCAAGGTCCTTCCACACGTCGAGCCAGGTGGCGAGCAGTTTGCGGGTGGCGACGTTGAAACGAGAGGTGAACTTCTTGAAAGCGTCTTCGGGCTGTTCGGTCATGGCGTACAGCTGCAGGGCAGCTATGTGCGCCGGCTGCAAGTGGACGGAGCCCTGCTGCCCGTGATCGGCCTTCCACCGCTCGACGGCGATACCCACGCTTCTGGCCTGACTCGTCAGCGCGCCCGGCCACTGGATATCAGGCGACGCGAACACCTGCTGGAGGTCATCGGGCCCCACCGACCAGGCCTCCCGGCTGACAGCCTGACTCATCAGCCTGTAGAAGCCCAAGTGAGGCAGAGTCAACGCCTCACGGAGCCATTCAGGTACGAACTCGGGCAGCCCGGCGGCGACCGTCTCGTCGGCCCACTGGTACATGCCAAGCGCGTCGCCTGAGAGGATCTCGGCACGCTTATTCGTGGAATACACCGCCTGCATGGCTTGGAGCACCTCGACCATCGAGGCCGTACCGGTTTCCAGCGAGTGGCTCATCACCGCCCGAGCGAAGGGGCCCAAGATGCTGGCCCCGCTGACCTGGTGGTACGCGGCCAGCAGCCACTGCTCGCGGGCGGCCGGACCGGCCGACAGCGGGAATCCCCGCAGGGTCAAGCTCTGCCGTTGGTCGGCGGAGTAGGGCAAGTCGGCCGGCGGGCGTGCAGCCAGGCCCGCCGGCCTCAGCTCGGGCTTGCTCTCCCACAGGTCGGCGAGGGTGTTCGGCTGTTCCTCGGTATTGGCGTAGGCGGCACGCCGGAACGCGTCCATCAGGTCGGCCAGGGTCGCCTCGCCGCTCTCGTCGAGCAGTTGGTCGAAGGCCTGCGCCACCTCAGCGGCGTTGCGCGGCTCGGCGTCCAGGAACACCCGGGATGCCGCCTCCGCACCGTAATGGCTCGCCAACAGCGCATGCAGCGCGGAGACCGCCCGCCGGGCCCCTTCGATCACCGCCGGGCTGGCAGCAAGCGCCCGGCCGACCACGCCTTCATACAGCAGACTCTGCCAGTTCCAGGCAGGATCGTCGTACACCGCGTCGAAGGGCGACAGCCTCTCTCCCGAGCCGAACCCCGAACGGTCAGCAATTACCCGCTCAACTCCCTCAAGCATCTCCTTGGCGCGCGCGGTGACCTGGGCCCGCTTGTCCGCCCGCTCCTTGAGTAGCCGCTCGGCAACCTCCCGGCGACCACCCTCAGCGTCAGACCGGAATACGACGAGCCTGTCGAACACCTTGCGGTCGGCGCTCCGGTAATCATCAAGAATTTCCTCTAGCCTGGTCCGGAACCTCTCGGCTTTATACTGCAATACATATACATAGGTATTGTCCTCTCTTGACAATGCGTGGAGTTCCGCGGCTTCCATCTGGAAGCCGGTCCAAAGCGGCTCCAGTCCGAGCGCCAGTTCGTCCGCTTTACGGGTGGCCGTGCTCACCGCCATGGCCAGTGGGTCGATGGTGCCGTCGGGCAGATAGCGGCCGTCGCCGTCCGGGTTGTGCACCACGATGGGCCGCGGCCATCCGGTCGGCTGCTTGGTGAGCCCGAGGTCGATCGGCAACCCGGAGGCGAACTTCGCCTCCGGCCGGTACAAACGCGAGACCAGCTTGCCAAGACCCTCCTCGTCGAGACCGAACGCATGCCGGGGAAAGTCCCCGCCGATCCGCGCCACCTCGCGCAGCACGGACAAGGCGATGCCCTCACGCACGTCCGCACCGTGGAAGACCTCCTCCTCGAACGAGACCAGAACCCGCCGCCGGCCGGCCGGCGCATCCGGGTAGGTGTTCACCCACTGAATGCGCTCCCCCTGGAAGTCGATGCCATCCAGGACCCTGGAGGAGCGAAGAGACAGGTCACGGTCCGGCATTCGCAGCTCGCGCATGCTGGCCCGGCCCAGCGGGTCTCCCTGGTCGTGCAGGGACACCCAGCCGCCGAGCCGTTCCAGCTCCTCGATGCCGAAGACCAGCGTGGTGGGACCGTACCGGGTCTGCATCGGGGCGTCCCCGGACTCCACCCGGAAGAACGCGAAGTCCCCGTTGCCCAATAGCGCTGTGTCATCTTCGCTCCAGCCCGAGGCGAGGAAGGTATCGCCCTGCCGTTCCAGAGCCGACAGGGAGACCAGCACACCGCTGTTGGCGATGGCGTGAAAGGCGGGCGTGGCGTGCTTGAGCCTCAGCGGAAGATTCCGCAGCCGCTCATACAGGTCCCGCCACTGCCTGTCGCCCAGCAGGTCAGCCACATCCGACCGCAGCGCCGCGACGTTGCCGCGCGACAACTCCCGCACGAACTCCGCCCTATCCGCACGCGACATCTTCGCGAGATCCGGCACGACGTGGCCCCACTGCTCCCCTTCCGGGAGGCTGGCATATGCCTTGCGCCCGCGGTAGGCCCGCACAAGTTCGGCGAACGCCCCCAACGTGCGCGGAGCCACAGGCCGCAAACCATCCCGGACCAGCTCGCGGGCATTACCGGCCGCCGCCGCGCGCTGCACCGCGTCCGCCAGATTCCGGGCCGCCGCCACCGTCGGCACATAACTGTTCCTCAGGTAGTACTGGCCGCCGAAACGGGCAGCGTCCACCATGAAACCGTTCAACGCCTGCGCCACCGCATCAGCGGAACGCCGCACCTCGCCCGCACGCTCGCGCGCCACCGCCTCGTCGAACTCCACGCCGCTCCACAGCCCCTCCAGGCCGCCCAACGACGCCTTCAGCTCCTGGAAGCGAGCTTGGACCTCCTCACCACTCCACCGAACCTGACTGCCGTCCCCACCGCCGGCGGCACGAGCCACACGATCCAGACGGGAAGCGAAGTCCCCAACCTCGCGAGCCCACCTGGCCCCATCCAGCCCCGCCAGCTGATCCACCAACTCGTGCAGCTCCCGCTGCGACAGAACCCCGGTGTCAATCAGCACCTTCGACGTATCCCGCGTGTCGGGATCCAGCGCCCGCCATTCCCGCCAGGGCAGGACGCCCTGCGCGGGAGCATCGCTCAGCGAGCCCAGCGACGTGACCTCCTGGCCATCGACCAGAAGGTGGAGCGGGTTGAGTTCCTCGGCCTGGTTTGTTGGCGAGTTCCAGCCGTGGAGCGGGAATTGCGTCGTGGTGTCGGGGGCGGTCCTGCCCGCCGCGTTCCGGAGGCCCCCGGACCCGTCCCCAGTCCCGGACGAGCCCTGAGGATGGAAGGTGCGCCAGGCGGTGGCGTTGCCGTCGGCGTCGTATTTCAGGTTGACGCGTGGGGCTTCGCCTTCGGGCTGGCTGAAGTTCACCTCGCCGACGGGTGCGTTGACCGTCCACCCAGAAACGTCCGCAACGATCTGCGCATCGGCCTGCGCCCGGTCCGGGGTCGGGGACTCCGCGCCCGCGGTGCAGGACAGCAAAGTGATCTGCTTGAAGCCGGACAGCTCCTTCTTACGCGCGCGCAGTTCCCGGCCGACCTCCTCCGCACTCCACACCCGGCTGCGCCCGTCCGGCCCCACGACATGGAACCCCTGCTCGTTATGGTGAAGCGCCAGGAAGAACGACTCCCCGAACCCTCGCGGAAGGTCCCGCCACTCACCGACCTTCCCCTTGACCGCGTCCTTCCGCCACTGCACATAACGCCTCTGCCCACCAAGCTTGCCGTACACGTCCCTACGCGCCGCGCCTTCCCTGGCGTCGAAGGACATCACCCCGATACGCCGCCCGCTGGAATCAGCGATCTCCCCCGCCACCACCTCAGGAGCCTGCCACCGCGACCCAGCCCGCCCACCACCGGACGGCATACGGTCACCAGCGGAAGCGAAGACGCCGGAGAAAGACCGACCCGCCGACGCAGCCGCGGCCCGGGACTGCCCAAAACGTCCACCGGGTACGCCGTCGCGCCCCGCACCGCGCTGCCCTTGCGCGGGCAGCACACCACCCTGCGTGACACCCGCAACCGGCTCCACCACAATCCGCGGGACCGTGCTCTCCACAGACGGCCTGACCACACCCGGCACGGACTGCCAGCCCGGTCGACCACCACTCGTACCCATCACCCCTGCGCCAGTGACGGCCGCGGGACGGGCCGGGGCGCCGACAGTCCCGGAGTCCCCGCTGATCGTGGCCGTCCGGGTGCCGGAGATCGTGGCAGCAGAAGAGGCGGGTGTGACGGACGACGTCGGCATCCCCGTCGGTGTCGAGGCAGTACTCGTGGTCGCGGTGCCGGACGTGCTGTCCTGCCAGACCCCGGTGCCCGTCGCGGATCCGGTTGCGGTCGGAGCGGGGACGAAGGGGGCACCCTGCACAGGAGCGGTCGGCACGGTCGGCGACGGAGCCGAAGCGATGACCTCGCTGTCACCCGCAGGGATCTGACCCGCAACGGCCGACACGCCCGCAGCGGAGACGGCGGGGCGCACCGGGCCGGTCGGGCCGCTGAGCGCCGGCATGGATTCGACCTCGCCCGCGCCACCGTCTTCCCGCTCCTGGGACACCTCCGTGTCCGCGACCGCGTCAACGCCTTGGCTGTCCTGCCGGCTTATCCGCGGTTCGCTGGTCTGGTGACCCGGCGCGGAGATCGAGCTGCCGGCGCGAGACGAATGAGCAGAACCAGCGCCTGCCGAAGTGCCAGACGTTTCGTCCTGGCCGGCTCCGTGCGCTGTCTCCAACACGAGCCCGGTCTCGTCCTGCGACTGCACACCCTCGACCGTGCCGTCCTCGGCCCGAGCCCCGCTCCCCGACGCCGGACCACGCACCTCCCCGCCGGCCCCCGAGGAACCCGCACCGCGCACCTGCGCACCGGCCCCGGCAGAACCCTCCAAACCCGCCCCGCCCCGCCCCGCCCGCAGCTCACCGCCCGCCTCCCCAGCCTCGGGCAAGCCAGACCTGCTGAACACCCCGGTCGCACCAACAGCCCCATCGGCCCTCACCCCAGGCGCTCCCGCACCCTTCACAAGCCCCAAACCGGTATCCCTACCGGTGTCCGTACCGGTGTCCATACCGGTGTCCGAGACGGACACGGAGTCGTCCTCGACATCGGTGAACGACGACGCATCGCTGACATCGCTGAAAACCGACGCCCCGTCACTGAAATCACTGACCTCACTCAGGTCACTGACACCGCTCAGGTCACTGACACCGCTCAGGTCGCTGACAACGCTGAGGTTGCCGGGGAACCGTGGAGCATCCGTCAAGTCAGGGACGTCCGCACCCGGCAGGGATCCCGAAGCAGCAACCACATCGAGTCCGACCTCCGCACCCGGAACTCCGGGGCCGTTCGGCGGAAGCAGGAGCGGGGGCAGAGAGGACAATGTAACGGCAGGCCGCACCATATCCGGCACGCCAAGACCGACACGTCCCTCAACGCCGAGCGCTTCCGGCGGCACCGTGAACCGCGCGCCCTCCCAGTCCCCGACCGCCAACGGGTGAGCGCTGTTGACCCGCACCGCATCCGCCGAGTCCAGCACACCCGGCTTGTCGACGAAAGAGTTGTCGTTCAGCGAAGGCCTCAGGAAAAACTGGTGATGCAGCCCCAGACCCGCCGCACCCACCACAATCTCCGCGCTGGTCGTCAACGCACCACTGACACCAGCCATCCAAAAATCTCGCCAACTGAGCCCGGCCTTCCCGTCAAATACCAGGTTTTGAAGCCCCATGGCAAACATCTCAGCCTGACCCTCGTTCACAAAAGCGAACGGAACCTCCGAGCCCTCTTTCAGCCAGTGGTTGTCCTTGAAATGCTTCGTGACAAACTTCCCGTACACCTCGGCCAACGCACCGCCGAACAACCCGGCGAAGAACCCCACGAACGCCGACCTGCCGACGTCGACCCAGTCGAAGCCCTTCCGCTGCCGATCCGGATTATCCGGCACCGTCATCGACAAGAACTGCGCGAAGAACGACGTGAACGCCTCCTCAAGCGCCTCCAGCACAGCCGTGAACGGCGTCGGCACAGCACGCCCCATCCGCTGCATGATCAAAATGATCTGCAAAGCAGTGCGCGCCCGCACCGCCATCGCCTCAAGCAGCGACGTCCCACCCGTGAACACCGACAACAACGCGATCAACGCCAACTCAAGATTCATGAAAGAGAACTCGATCAGAATCTCGTACTTGGCCTCGGCCAGCTTCCGCGAACGATCGACCTGCCGATCGCCCGTCTTCTCCAGCTCATCCGACATCCGGTACAGATAATTCACACCGTGGTCGTCGACGAACAGCTTCATCGCCCCGACGAACTGCTCCGCCACCGCCGGCGGCATCGAAATCCCCACCTGCGAGATCGCACCCTGCATCGCAGTCGACAACCCCCGCAGGTCATCCGCCAGCTTCTGATACGGCAACCGGCTGTCATAGCCCAGGTCCTCATTACCCGACGCCACACTGGCGCCCACCCAAACCTCAAGAAACCGCCTGAGGCTCGGAGAGAACTCAATCGCCATAACCGTCTTTCCCTAACAAAGGACCTGCTGCTGAAATCAACTCAACCCGCGCGCCAGGAGTACAGGCGGCGAGGCGTCGCTGCCCGGTTTCTCCCGGCCCAAGTTCTCCGGTGGCGGCACGGATCGCCCGGACGTTGAACCCCTGCCGACAGCCATGCCCCGCCACCACGTCATCGAGGGCCCGCCCCACCGTCCGCAAGCTTCCTTGAAGTGACCTCATCGCACCCGCCCAATTCCCAGTCAGCATGAGCGTTCGGCGGCTTTATGAAGGAGACCCTGCATGCGTGCTCGCCTCGGGTGCGTAGCCGGCAGCGAAATCCGGCACAGACACGACAACGCAGGCACCGCACAGCCTTGCCCGCTCGCCATGCCCCACCCCATGCGGACACAGAACCGCGCTGAGTGAACACTACGACCCCCGTGCCCACTTCCCAGCTTCTGCGACGCCAATTCCACCCCCCGCAGCTACCAGGACCATTCCTGGCCATGTCGGCGCCCTCTCCTCCTGTAAAGGCAACGCCCGCTCAGCACATGGGACACGGTCCGAGCACAGCGAATCAATAAATTTATGCCCGCTAGGGCAGAACCTTTTCCCCTTAGGGCAGGCTTCCCGTTCCTCTGCGTTCCTCTGGGTTTCTGAGTGAGACGCTGAGTAAGCGTTCGAGGTTCCAGAAGTACGGTCGCTTCGGTAGCTGATCTCGAGTATCAACTAGGTTGAACTGCAAGCTCTCCACAACGTATAGGAGGGTGACGCCCGGGTTCGCGACAGCGACCCTTCCGATATGGTCTGAAACCAAGTTCGCTATCTTCGCCGAGAGTTAGTCGATGATGCGCTTCGGTCGCTCATAGGGGGATGCAGATGCCTGTTGAGCTGCGCTTTTCTCGCGGAGATTCCAGGTGCTCTGCATTGGATTCATCAGTAGCTGAGATACCGCTGGCCACAGCTCATTGGTACGCCGGCAGTGGGTGGCCGGTGCACCCACTTACGCCTGGACGCAGGACGCCCCCGCGCAACTGCATCGGCTATCGCGGATCCGAGCACACCCATGGGAACTGCACCTGTCTCCGCGTCGGTCGCCGGTGCCACAGCTTCCACGCCGCACTTGGCCGGCGGCGTATCAGTCGATGGTGGGGTCACTGTTGTCAGTTCGGAGGCCGTGTTGCAGGTGGTCCGGCGAACTTGGCAGTTGTCGATCTCGATGCGCGTCGCGCTTGTCAAGCCGTCCTGGTTGCAGGTGCTGGACGCGATCTCAGCTGTCGGGTGCTGGCCTCTGTTCTCGCATCAGTTGAAGCCTGCGGATGGATTTCGGAGGGAGCAGGGTTCTCCCGGGTCCTCAACCGTGCCGCCTACGCCCTGGGCGGACTAGTTGTCGCACGACGTCTGATGGAGGATGAGGCTTGGAGTGATCTGCTGTCGGCTGCTGTTGGCGCGAGGCCAGGTCAAGGCCGAGGGATCGAACAATTCATCCGCAGCGGCCTCGCTTCCGCTCTGCAAAGGCCCCTTCACTCGGGGAGCCACCCATGAGTTCATCGAGTGACGAAGGTCTTCTCTTTGACTTCGCCCCTCACGCCGTCGCGGCCCGGGTCCGACGCCAGGTTGCGATCCCGGCTACGACTCGAAGCAATGCGTTTTCCGCTGTAGCGGGGGCGGCGACTGCAGGTGGATTGTTGCCCGACACGCTCACCGACCGAGGCAATGCCAAGCTGTTCGTCAATCTCTATGCCAACGACTACAGGCACGTACCGGGCATAGGATGGTATCGGTGGAATGGAACTCGTTGGCAAGTTGACGAGGACGACACTGTTCTTTGGGCGGCAGGTGACCTGGCGGAAAACATCGCGTCATACGACTCCCGTGGCTATTTCACCAGCCAGGCCCTGCAGCAGCATCGGCGACGTGCTCTGTCGACTACCGGCATAAATGCCATGCTTACCCAGGCTAAGTCTGCCCCGGGTATGGTTCTCAATGCCGCTTGCCTAGACGCCGACCCATACGCTCTCTGTACGCCTGACGGCGTGGTGGACGTGCGTACGGGCCTGGTCAAGAAGCCAGATCCGAACGAGGATTTCCATTCTCGTTCTACCAGCGTTGGCCCCCGATGCATGCTTACGCCCCGTTGGAACCGTTTCCTCACGGATACTTTCGGCGATGACGCCGAGGGTCAGGAAATGATCGACTTCTTGCAGTTGTTGCTTGGATATTCCGTCACAGGTGATGTTGGCGGGCAGGTTCTTCCTTTCCTATTCGGTTCCGGTAAGAATGGCAAATCCGTCTTGCTGGATGTGCTTATGAAGCTTCTTGGTGACTACGCCGATGCGGCCCCGTCTGGGTTTCTGATGACCCGTCCCTATGAAGGCCATCCCACCGACCTTGCCGAGTTGCATGGAAGACGCGTCATTGTTTGCTCTGAGGTCAAGCCGGATGACAAGTTTGATGAAGCCCGCGTCAAACTGCTGACAGGTGGTGATCGGATTAAGGCCCGTCGGATGCGGCAGGATTTCTTCAGCTTTCAACCCACCCATAAACTCTGGCTGCTAGGCAACCACCGCCCTGAAGTGGGCAGTGGCGGCTTCGCATTCTGGCGCCGGATGCGTTTGATCCCCTTCGAACGGGTCGTGTCTGATGACCGCAAGATCGATAATCTGGCCGACATGCTGGTTACGGAGGAAGGTCCGGGAATTCTCGGCTGGCTGATCAAAGGCGCTCGTCGCTACCTTTCCGGCGAGAAGGACCTCACAGGTCCCGAGCGCGTACGCATCGCCACTACAGCTTATGCGGAAACCGAAGACCACACCGGCCGGTTCTATGAGGAGTGTTGCATTCTCGGTTCCTCTCTCCGAGCTGAGCAGACCGCGCTATATGCCGCGTACAAGACGTGGTGTCAGCATGAGGGTGCACCAATGATGTCCTCAAGAGCATTCGCCGCCCGCACTCGCGAGCTCATTGGTTTGGCGTCGCCGAAGGAGATGGTCCTGTCGAATCAGCGTAAGCACTACACGGGTATCGGATTGGTCCTCGACGAGGAGAGAGAGGCCACCGCATGAGCTCCCTGATCGCCGAAGAAGAAATTAGTTGCGAAATTGGCATCGTATGGTTGGAAGATGTCAAAAATCTTGACTACGTCCGCCAGAGTTTGGATCGACTGCCGAACCGTGGGAGCAAGCCCGCCTATCACCGCAACGGCCGTATGGTCGGCTATGCCCTCCTCGGTTCTGCCGCCAAACCGTCCCGTTCATCTGGCACTTTTCGCCGTCGGGTCTTCTGGCTGCTACCGCATGACCGTGACAGCGCACCGCATGGCCTGTATGCCAAGGGCGCGCCCGCCGAGGCGGTCGACCCACGCACGTTGGCAGCAGGGTTTAAGGGATACAAGACGGAACGCTCAGAGGGCGGCCCGCCGTCAACGGCCATGTGTGAACTCGGAATTACACTGCCTTTGTGAAGCCTCTGTCGCACTTTCGGTGGTGACGGTGTGGGAGGCTATGTCAAGAGGATGCGGTGACGGAGGAGACTGAGGCCTGCCCTGCCGTACATTTATCCATCTGGTCTTAGTGTTGACGCCCTCGGTTGGGCAATTGCTGTAGGGGGAGGTTGGGTCCGACGACGGCGGCGTGGTCCCCGTCGAGGCCGCTAGGAAGGGTGCCCAGTTCGCAGGCTGGCCTCGGATACCTGGTTGATCCAGGAGTCGAGATCCATGCCGCGTCAGTGGGCCAGGAGGCGGGCGAAGCCGCGCGTTTGGCCGATGTGGTCACCTCGGGGCAGGTGACGAGGAGGCGTCGAGGTGGGCACGGGCCTTGCCGGTCAGGCTCCCGGGACGATTCGTGATCCCCGACGCGAGGCGGCGATCTCGGGTACGCGGGCTGCCTCAACCGGGGAGGTCGCGAACCGGTCGCCTTCCAGACGGCCCTGATTGATGCACTTGTAGGTCGCCACGTCAAGACTCGCCGCAGAACTCCCGGTCCGCTGCAGCTACCGCCAAGGTCGCAGTACCGCTGAGGACCGGACGGGTGGTCCGTGGGAGGGTGGGGAGCACTCATTCAGAGTGCTCGTCCAGACGCGGAGTGGTGCCGAGGAGCTCGCCCATCCTGCGCGCCAGGTCCCTCATCTGATGACCGAGCAGGCCCTGGTCGAGCCCTTCCTTGGCGAGGACTCCGAGGTATGTCTCCACACCTGCTCGCACCACGAAGAGATGACCACCGTCCACCTCGATCATCGCGAGGCGCAACTGCCCCGCGCATCTGGGGAACTGTTTGACCACGGGCTGGGCCAGCGCCTGCAGGCCCGCGACCACGGCGGCGAACCGGTCCACGTCGTCGGGGTCCTCGGCACCATAGGAAGTGATCGCCTTGCCGTCGCTGGAAGCCACGAGGGCGAAGCGGATCTCCTTGATGCTCTCCGTCAGATCGCGGAGCGCCCAGCTCACATCGGTTCCCTGTTGCGTCATGGGACTAGTCGCTCTCTTCAGTGCGGTGCTCGTTGAACTCGCGTACGGCAGTCGTCTCGCCGTCCGTGGCCGGGTCGCGGTCCGTGGTCGTCTCACGCGGCGGGCCGCTTGCCCGTCCGGCCGTGGCAAAGGCGGCCAAGCCGGTGAAGGACGCGTCGGGCGGCGCGACGGCCACGCTCTCCTTGCTGCGGTGAGCAACGCTGAGCTGCGATCCCACAAGGTCGTTCCGTATGCTGCGGCGCCACGGCAGGCCGCCGGGCGTGGTATCCATGGCTTCAATGCTCTCCACGAGTACGGACATGACCGGCTCGCGGACAGTCGCAGACTCCACTGCGGCTGTCGGGGCCGCCGCGATGACGGCGGCGGGTAAGGGGCTGAAGTGTTTATGAGGAACTACCACGACCACTGAGGTGCCGAGCCAGGGCGAGTCCGCGAAGGTGACCTGGATGTCGTAACGACGTGCCAGGGCCCCCACTACTCGCAGACCCAAATTGGCGTCCTCCGAGATACCACCGAGGCCCGGGCCCTTCGAAGTACCCGCGAGGGACTGCTCCGCCTCGCGCTTCTTCTCGTTCAGGCCCTTGCCTGCATCCTGGATCTCGATGCCGATGCCGTTGGGGACCTCTTTGCCGGAGACGACCACGGCCTCGGTGGGCGGAGAGTAACGCGCCGCGTTGTCCAGGAGGTGAGCGAATATCAGTGTGAGGTGGTCCACCAGTCCGCCGTCGACGCCGAGTTCAGGCAGGTGGCGGACCTGGACACGGTCGAAGTCCTTGATCCGGCCGATGCCGCCACGCACCACACTGAGTAGTCGCTGCGGCTCCTGCCACTGGCGTCCGGGCCGGTTCGAACCGCCGAATACGCCGATGCTGGCAGCGAGACAGTCGGCAGGGCCGATCTCCTGGTCCAGCTCCATGAGGCCCTGGGCCACAGCGGGCAGCCGCCCGTGTTTGCCCTGCATCTCGTGCAGCCGTCCGCGTAGTTTGCTGGTAAGCACATGGATCCGGCTGCCGATGCTGACCACGGCCTGCTCGGCCGATGTGGAGCGGTCGAACTCCTCTTCCACGCCTATCAATGCGGTTCGCAGGACCTTGCGCAGGGATGCGCGCAGCTCCGGGCCGGCATCTGTCTCCTGGCCGACTTCCAGAAGGATGTCGTCGATGGCCTCGCCGTCCCGCAGCCGTTCGAGCGCCTCGGGGAGGTAGGTGTCGCCAAGCCTGACGACGACTGCCTGCTGACGTTTGAGTTGCTCGTGTGCCGCGTGGGACTGTGCGGTCATGCTGTTCTCGTAGGCCCGCGTCTGCTTCGAGAGTCGATCCTCAAAGCTCCTGGCCTGTTTGTTCAGTTGTGCGTCCAGGCCCGATCGCTCGGCCGTGAAGTTTCGTTCCAGCTCCGCCACATGCTGCTGCCATTGCTGGGAGTGCTCAGCCTGTGAAATGCGGAAGTCGCCTTTTGCTCGGCGTAGTTGGGACTGGGTGTGGACGAGGAGCTGTACGGATACTGCGCTGGCCGCCGTGGCCGTGGCACCGACGAACGTCGCGGCTATCTGGACCTGGTCGGGTCCCGCGACCGCAGTGGCGACGGTTCCTACTGCTAGGGCGAGCGGCATCAGCCACCAGCTGTACCAGGCGCCCGGTGCCCGCGCCGCCGGGGGCGGAGGGGCTGGTTCCATCTGCATCCTTCGAAAGCAATACGATCGAACAGGGGGGTGTGTGCAGGCGCTGTGCGCATCGAGCACACACAGCTTGAGATGACCGAGGATGTTCGCGTCAACTCGAAGTATCGCAGGGGAGCCTAACGGGTTTGAGATCAAAATGGATCAACCCCCTCCACATACCAGTTCGTTTTGAGTCACGCTCCGAGTAGATCAACGTAGTGCGCCTACTGGCCTTACTGGGAGGCGCACGCCGTTCCTGCTAGGTTCCAGCCAAGTTCCAAGCTATGGCAGGGGCAAACACCCCTCAACGATCTCCGGCCGCACATATACGTCGACCCCAGCCGACAGCCTCGGATGCAGTAGATGAGTTGCATCCCGTGCTCGACCTGACGGGCTGAACCCGGTGGGCAACCACGGCAATTGCTACAACCGGGTGACTCCTCCGTGCCTTAAAGGGGCGGCCCTTTCGGGCAGTCCGGGCCACCAAATGAGCGCAAGACCGATTCGGAGCGGTTGCCGGCCATCACCCGGGCCGGCCAGCAAACTCGGGCCCGGGAACGGCCCCTCGACGTCGTAGGCTCCTCGCTCGAACCGGCAGCCATACCAAGGTTACCGAGCACCGCCTTCGGCTATCGGGACTCGGCCAGCCTGAACCGGTATTCGCACAGGAGCACGAGATCGGTCAGCTCGTCGATGTCCGCGGCTTGAGCCGCGGCGACGGTGACCTCCCACGTGTCTGTTTCGGAGTCTCGGACCTGCAGCGAGAGGGGGCTGTCCGGCTGGAATTCGGTAAGAGCCGGGTGGACCGCCTGTCCTGACGTTCGGAGGACCAGCGGTGAGGCGAGCGGCTGCCCGGACGATGTGTCGGTGAACGTGATCCGCATGTCCTGGATTCCAGCGCCGTCCCCGGGTGACAGCAGGCTCAGCTTGGTGACGGTCACATCGCCCCGGGTGGTGAAGTACGGGAAGCGCTGCTTAGAGATGTTGACGGTGAGCTTGCGGTCCACGTCCGCGGGTGTCCGGAGGAAGCGATGCCATGCGTCGGGGAACTCGTGCCGCAGGCTGACCATACGCTTCAGTGCGGCGGGCGCGTCCGGGGCGGCACCCTCGCCCGAGAAGGTCTTCTTGAGTTCGCCAACGGCCTTGCTGCGCTGCATGGCGCCCGCATCGCGGGCCGTGTAGTGCAGGTGCAGGACCAGGTCGGAGATGGTGTCGTAGTCGAACTGTCGGAACTCGTCGGGTAGTGCGAAGCGCCAGCGCGAGATGGCACCGGCGCCTTCGAAGGGCAGATAGCGCTCGTCGCGGAAACTCAGCTCGAACATGCCGCTGTCGCTCTGGGCCCCGCTCGTCGCGATCGACTGCAGTGGAACGTAATCACGGAGGAAGCGCGGGTCTTGGGTCTGCTCCGCGTACCCACCGGCTTCTCCGCCTGCCGCGCCAGCTCCGTCCGACACGAGGGATTTGACCCTTACGCGGTTGTTCAGCAGCGTGAGGGTGCCAGTGACGCCGGTGTAGGGGCCGACGACGCACGGCACGCTCACGCCGACGGATTTGATCCGGCGGAAGTAGTGACCGGGGAAGTCCAGGTCGAACAGTGTCTCGGGGACCTCGAATTCGCAAACGCCGGTGGCCCGCAACCGGAGGAGCGACTCAGGGTCGAGCTGGAGCAGCGAGATGTGCCGGGTGATCTCGTACTCCCGACGGTTCCGCTCTTGATAGGCGCGATCCATCTGGCGCAGGGCGAGGCCGAGCCGCTCACCGGCGAGCAGCCCCTTGTGCAGGCTGTCCCATGAGCCGGTCCCGATGACGAATGACGTTTCGGGTGTGGAGTCGGGGATGCCCAATTCGAAGCGGTAGCTACGTTCGGCTTGTTTGGCCAGGTCCTGCGCCAGCTGGAAAGCGCGGAAGAAGAGACTTCCGGTCTCGCGTTCCATCCAGCCGTACAGCTCCTGGTTGGTGTACTTCTCCCTTAGGAACCTCTCCACTTCGGCGGCCTGCTCGATCTGCGTGCCGTGGCTGGTGCGGTCTGCATCGTTGAGCGCCCTGCGGATCTGAGCGGTGATCATCTCCCGGTCGATCTGAGCGATCTGCATCACGGCCGAGTTGCGCTGGAAGGCATGGTCCTGCTCGCGCCAGACCACGCCGGCCAGCTTCTGCGCCAGGGACGACCGGAAAGAGTGCCATTTGCCCACGGCTTCGAGCACTTTCGCCACTGCGCTGGCCCCTGCACCCAGCGCCATTCCGCCGAACGCGGCGCCTCCGCCGATACCCAGAGGCTTGAGCGCAAGTTCGAACTGCGGGATGAGATGGAAGAGGGGTGCGATCCCTTCGGCCACCGCACCCGCCATGGTGTGCGTGGTTGCAAGGAACGACTGGAACAGCTCGTCCTGCTCGTATGTGAGGATCTTGGAGCCGCTTTGGGTGGAGGCCACCTCGATGTCACCTGTCGCGCCTCCGATTGCGGCCCCGGCAGCGGCACCCGTAGGTCCGGCGATGAGGCTGCCCGCAGCCGCTCCGACCGCTGCGCCACTCACGATGATCTTGCCACCGTCGGTGAGTTCGAACCGGCCGGTCGGCGCGTAGAGCGGGGTGATGCCGACACCGGGGCGTGCCTGTGGCGACTCGGGGGCGTTCGGTTCCTCGGGCACGGAGGGGGCCTGTTCACCCAGCAGGCGGCCGTAGTGGAAGAGCTGGTGGATGGCCGCATCCCGGGAGGCGCGCAGGGCCGCCACGGTCGCGTCCGCCTCGGCGATCTGCCAGTCCTTGACCATGGTGACGGATTGGAGCAAGGCGCTTTCGTGCTGGGCTCGCACGGCGGCGAGTGCTTCGCCGTCCTTCTTCTCAAGCGCGGCCAAGAGCGCGGCGCCGAACGCGCGGACCTCGTTGCAGATCTCCAGCGCGTTCTGCAGAGCGACCTGGAAACGGTAGCGGGGCAGCGGGGCACCGACATCGGCTACGGCATCGGCGACGTCGATTCCGGCGGCAGCAGCCCGAACCAACAATGCTGGGTCGATCGGTGGTTCGAACAGCGGGAGTTGACGGACCCCACCTTCGATGTTCATGCAGTGTCGGATCTTGAACAGCCGGTCGTCGACGAGATCCCAGTAGCCGAGCAGCTTGTCGTTCTGCGGGATGCAGAAGTACGGCGCAGTGCCCGTACCCAGCAAAACTGACATCCCGGCCGAGGACGGAGCCGGACCTAGCATCGATGCGAACGGCAATCTGTTCTCCAGCTCGGCCAGCGCGTTTCCCGCCTCGTCGAGCCGTGGCCGCAGCTGGAAGAAGCTCTGCGGTTCGGTCCGCCCGCTCCGTGTGATGCGTTCGGGACGCGTGCCCAGGAGCCGGGCGGCCAGGACATAGAGCTGGGTTGCCTCGTTGACGGACTCGATGGTGTCGCGGCTGTAGAGTTGGTCGCCCCAGGAGATCAGATTGTCGAGATATTTCATGACCACGAACTTCTGATACGCGGCGTGACGCATACGGGCAATGCGGTGCGGCTGGAAAGGGTGCTCCGCCAGGATCTCAAGCTGGTCGACCACCTCCTGCTCTTCCGGAGTGTTGGCCTGACCGGGCGTGACCTTGGCGAACAGATCCGCCAACGACTCGGACGTGGCGTCACGCAGTGGCTTCATTTTCCAGAACCGACCGGTGCCGGCCTGCGGTGAATTGTCCGTGGGGTCGAAGACGTAGTGGAACCAACGTTGAGCCTCGGCGAAGCGCTGGTGACGGCTCAACCGGGTGGCAAGCAGCACTGGTACGTGGAAGAACAGCTCCCAGTTGTAGATGGAGTAGGCGCCCCCGGGCGTGAAGTCCACTCCGTGCTGAGGGTACGGACCGGCGACGCGCTCACCCACCGGCTGGTAGGTCTGGGCGAATTCCGCGTCGTCGCCGAGCGACTGGCTTTCGAGGCTGAGCAACCCGGGCAGGCCCTGCCTCTGCAGTCGGTGCGCGAACGTGCTCATCTGGGGGTGGAAGAAGGTCACGAATCGGGCGTTCACGGTCGGGCGGGTGTCCGCTCGTGTGATGAGACCTCCGACCACCAGGTCGCTGATGTCGCGGGTCATGGCGTTCAGCATGGCATCCGCCACCTGTCGAGGGGCACGCCCCGTGCTCACCCCGCCAGCCATGTCCATCGCCTTGAAGCCACCGTTGAGCACTGTGGTGCGCAGGCCTGTCGTGGTTGCGGCCCGCTGGATCGCCGACGGCAGCAGGGTGTGCATCGCCGCCCGCCAAGGGGAGCCGTGGACGGAGAACTCGGGCGGGCGGGGAAGATTTAGTTGAGGGATACGGAACCCGGGGTCGATCAGCTGCGGCAAAGTCACTTCGGGTCGGGGTTCTGCCGGTGGCGCGGAGACGAGTTGGGGCCACACCGTCTCGTGGTCCTCGGAGAGGAGTACCAGGTAGCCGTGGTGGTCGTCCTGGTAGAACATCAGCGAGTCGAGGGGCGGAAGGTCGTGCTGTGCAGCTGGTGTCACCCAGTAGGAGGTCGGACACGTGCCGAGGATCGGCACGGGGGGATACATCCGCTTTTCCATGGACACCAGGCGGAGCGTGTCGCGGAACCACTGCCGCTGAAAGCGTCCGGTGCCGGCGCTCAAGGGCCGGCGCACGATGTCGAGGCTCTGGACGAAGGTGGGGGCAGCGGTTGGGTCCGGGAACACGACCTCGAATGCGTGGGTGTCGAAGGGGTACACCCAGGTGTCGACTGTGCGCATCAGCATGTCGATATGGAGGGAGTCATTCTCGATGCGGGACCGCAGGAGAATTCGCATCGGATCGCCTGCGGCGTCGTCCAGGGTGAATTCGCGCCGTCTGCCCTTGCCCAGGGCCCTGACCGGTCGAGTGGCTGGCGTGCTCGGCCACTCGGCGAGGTCGCTCGACACCTGTTTCGGTGTCCAGGTGCCGTGCTCGTAACGGCTCCAGGCGAGCTTGACCTCCCAGTATGAGACAGGCTCTTCCAGAGGCATACCGTCGGCCCTGGCTGTCGTCCCGACCGCCTGGCTCTTGCGGTTCTTCTTCACGAACTGCGGCCAGAACAAGTGGAGCTTGCCGCGCCAGACGACCGGCAGCAGATGCACGCCGCTTTGACTGTCGGTGTCCTCCTTCTCCACGCCTTGGATGTCTACGGGCACTGGCTCCCAAGGAGTCCATTCCTTGCCGCCGAGGAGACGTCGGTAGTAGTAGCCGCGAGGAACGCCGGTCCGCGTCCGCCCGAACACATGCAGGACGCTCGTGTCGTTTTCGTTCTGCATGTGGAAGCCGCACACTTCGAGGTTCGCCACAGCCTCGGCTTTGCGGAGGTATGCGAGCATCCCGCGCTCGACGGTGTCGGTGTTGACGTCCGCCTGCAGCAGCTCGGACTCCAGTTCGGCGAAGAACGGGCTTTTGTCGTCCCGCAGTTCCGGCTCGATCCAGTTCTCCGGGTAGAGGAAGATCTTCCGGTTGGCCTCCCAGACGCGGTAGCTCTTGCGCCACTGCCATTGTTCGCTGTCGATGGCGTCGGGCGTGGCGTCGCTCTCCAGGTTGAGCAGGCAACGCTGGACGAACAACTGGACTGATGAGATGGCCTGCTTGATGCGGGAGGTGAGCATGCATGCGCTCATCGCGACGTCGATCAGGAAGTGCTCGAAGAGCTCTTCCTGGGAGCGTGCTCCGATCAGCGTCGAGACGTGAGCGACGAGAGCGTCTCGTTGCCGCTCCCGCAGTGGGTCGTTGATCGCGCGGGTCACTTCCTGCCAACTGTCGTGGTCGTACTTCGCCTTGACGGCGTCCACGATCGCCTGCGCCTGCTGTTGCGAGTGCGGCTCGGACGATGATGTCGAGGGGTTTTGTGCTCCCCACGCCTTGAGAGTCGAGGGCAGGACGCCGACCTTGTGGGCGAGTTGTGCGACGTGCTCCAAGGTCAGGAGGGCACGCTCGTCCCGTAGGTCCTCCGGCGTCTTGCCGCAGGCCGCGAGCGCGTCCATCACCATCACATCGTCCCAATGGGTGGCTGCGATCAGCGCGGCCACACGCTGTGCCGCAGGTGCGGTGAGGACGTCCAGAAGCCGGACGGGGCCCGGGGTGAGCCGGTCCCGCAGCGCTGCATAGGCCGCCAGCCGCCCGAAGGCGGCGAAGCCCGAAGGGTCCGGAGAGGTAGCGAAGGCCCTGAGATCGAATCCGCCGAAGTCGTCGCCGTGCCGGGCGAAGTGGCGCAGCTCGTCGACCCCGAGTGAGAGGGTGCGCGCCAGCAGGGCGATCTTGTACAAGCGGGTGAGGGAGGTGAACAAGGCCGAGGAGGGCTCGGGAGGCCCGTCGGGAGCCACCGTCGCGACTTTCGGGAGGAAGTCCTGGACGGCTGGCTGCTCGCTGTTGTCGATGCCGCCCAGCACCTCGGTTTCCTCCAGCAGCACCCGAAGGACGTCGGCGTCCAGACCGAGGGCCTGTTGGAGGGTCTGCCGGACGCGGGATTGGCCGAGCACGTTGTGCAGCAAAGGCAGCAGGGCCTTGACCGCCGCCAAGCGCCGGGAGCGCCGTCTTTCCTCGTCCTCCTCCGTGTTGCCCAGGGTGACCGGTGGAGGGAAGACGGCACTGGCGGCGGCCTGAGCGAGCTCGCGTGAGGTGGGGTACCTTTCGGTGAACCGAGTGCGCATTTGCTGGAGTTGGCTGCCGTAGGGGATGTCGCCGTTCGCCGGTCGCCCTTCGATGAGCGACATCGCGAGCGGGAGCGTCGTGGGGTCGAGCAACATTGCCAGCTTCGTCTGCAACTGTTCTGTGGTGACTTCCGCGTTCGCGGTGTGCTCCCGCGTGACTTCCGCCCAGGCGGAGCGCAGCTCAGCGGCTGTCGCGGCGAGCTCCTGGCCGGTTGGCCCGATGGACTCCGGGCCGGGGGCCGGCTCACCGTACAGATAGTTCAACTGTGCGATGCTCAGACCGGACTGGCGGACCGAACCGACTAGCTCGCCGAAGTCCAGCGTGGCTTGCGGACCAGTGAACGGGTCGGTGCCGACCAGGCGCAGGAGGGTGATCAGGTCTGTGATGCTCAGGTCGTGCAGGCGGGCCAGAAGCACGTAGCGGTGCAGGACGGACAAGTTGCCGAGGCAGAGCCACCGGCGCTCGGGGCTGCTGTCGAGTTCCCCGCATCGTACGGCTTCGGCTGTGATCGACCGCAACTCGTCTTCGCTGACACGCAAGGCGGCGAGGATCGTCGGGACCTTGTCCTGAAGGCGCCGCCGATCCGTCTCTGGTTCGTCCATGGTGACCAGTTCGTCGCCCCCGGGGCGCAACTGGAAGTCGCCGTCGGTGGGATTCTGCACCGAACGGTTCTGGAACAGACGGTGGTACGGAGAGGTCGGCCCGCGGGTGTCCAGCGCTCCCCACAGGCTCAGCAGCGTCGGCAGGTCGGCATCGCTGGTCTGCCGGAGCCGTTTGAGCCGGGCAAGCTCCGTCAAGAGGTCCGGGGAGGCACCGTCCTCTGCAGCCCCGAACGCCAGCAGGGCGGTGTCCAGCTCCGGCATCGTCCAGCGGAGCTTGCGCCATAGCCGGAGGAAGACGGCAATTCTGCGCAGCTCGCCTCCGCCGAGGGCGGTGCCATCCAAGTTCTGCATCCGCATCCCGGCTGGGTCGCAGTCACGGCCCTGCTCGGAGTGCAGAACAATCAGCTCTGCCATCCGCTCCGGGGGGAATTCGGATTCGAGCCTCACTTTGAGCTGGGCCGGGGTCCTGTGCACACCGGCCAGCTTCGCGGTCAGCTGCGCGTCGGCGACGTATCCAGCGTCGATGAAGGCGCGCAGCTCCTTGCTGGTCACCTCGAACTCTCCGTGGACCGCCTCCAGGCGCTCGTAGAGCACCTGGGCGGGGCCGATGAATCGGCAGGTGAGAAGCTCCACCAGGTCGGCGAAGCGCAGCTGGGAGCGATCGAGGAAGCTTGGTACGTCAGTGCCTACTGCGGTGCCGCCCTCGGCCGATCCGAAGAGTTCGACCAATTCGACCCACCTGGGCGTGCCGGAGAAGTCGTGGCCAGTAATGATCTCGTGCTCGCGAGCTGAGATGCCCAGTGATTCGGCGAGCGATTCACGCCGCTTGGCTGCCTCTGTGCCGGCGTCGGCGTAGCTGCCCTCGAACGCGGCGAGCAGCTCGTGGCGGGCGACGCCCAGCTGTCCCAGGTAGGCCCGAGAGATCTCCAGTCCGCGGTCGAACGGCAGGGACGGCGGGTAGGTGGCCCTGGCGAGCTGCCTGTATGCCGATTCCTGCACGTTACGCGGCGAATCCCGCGGCTCCTGAGCCGTCTCGTCGGTGACGTCGTGGGCGGCGGAGGCGTCTGGAACACCCCCTGAGACCGCGTAGGTCTCCAACACCTCGTTGACCAGGTCGATGTAGGGCAGGGTTGTGTCCGTGTTCTCACAGGAGAGCTTGAGGTGCCCGAGATCAGGGCGCCGCGCCAGAAGGACTTCCAGTGGGGTCTTCGTCTGGTCGGCGGTGTGTTTCTTGTCGAGGAAGAGCAGCAGGTCCACGAAGTACGCTGCCGGACTGAGCCAGGACCGGCACTGCCCGCACTCGCACCCGCTCGCCGTCCCGAAGAGCTGCGCCCACGACGGCACCTCTTTCATTCCGCCGGACACGGAGTATGGGGTCACATCGGTGCCGAGCTGATGAACGTGGAGGGCCATCATCATGTTCGCCGCCGAGACCGCCGCCGCCCGGCGGTAGGTCAGAGCCGTCTCCGCCTCGCCACCCAGTGCCTGCCGGTGGTTGGCGACGAACCCCTCCAAGGTCATTTTGCGTGTGATGTCGAAGGAGGAGCTGAAACCGCTCCTGAGCAGGCCCTCGAGATTGCCCTCGCTGGTACTGATCCGAAACAGCCGCTGCACGCGGAGGACGTCACGGAGCGCAGCCTCGCGCTCCTCCTCGCTGCCGCCGATGTGGTCGGCGAAGTCCGTGATCCTGGACGTTGCCAGATTAAAGTCCTCACGGCTCAAGGCCACTTCCTTGAGGAACCTGGCCGCGTGCGTGGTGACTACCGAGTCCGCGCCCTCGTCGGCCAGTTCGCCGATCTTCCGCGCCACCGACACGGTGGGATAGGCGTTGCGCAACAGGCCGAGGACGCCGTCCGCGTAATGCCGGCGTCGTGCCGTGTCACTGTCGCCGGGCAGATCCGCCGGCACGGTGACCGCAGGGTCGCTCGCGAGCCCCCGGACGGTCTCCGGCTCGAGCGCGAACGCCAGCGCGCGCATCGACGTCGCACCAGTGGTGGTTTCCAACGCCCGCATCATCGGCACGTTGTCCCGGGTGAGTGAACCCAGCTGCGTCACGAAGCCGATCCGTTCCGCCTGGTCCTGGAGCCCTTCGTGACCGTGCAACGACTCGGTGAACTCGGCGTGGCTCCCCTCGAAGTCAGCGGCGAGTTGCAACAACTCCAGCTGCTGCCCCTCGTCCTGCACGGCGAGCGACAGAACCTCGCGCAGCGACGCGCGCTCGCCGCTGGTCGGTTGGTCCAGGACTTGAACGGGCGCGAGCCGGTGAATCGTCTGCACGGCCGCGGCGAGGAGCCCCTCCCCCAGCGCAGGAATGATGTTCTCACCCATCGCCCGGCGCAGGCCGGCGTCCAGCATTGCCAGACCGGCTGCCCCGAGGCCACGCAGGTCCACCAACCGCCCGGCGCGTGCCAGGCCGTAGAAGACAGCCGCCGGAACGGCTTCCGGCAGTTCCTTGGAGAGGCGGCAGGAGCCCGCGAACAGCTCCAGAACGTCGTCGTCCAGCCCGGTCTCGCGGGCCGCGAAGGTGATGTCGCGGTGGCCTTCTTCGTCCAGACGCGCCGCCGCCTCACACACTGCGGCCTCGCGGCCCGCATCGTCGGCGCCGGAGTCGGAGTCGGAGTCTGCCCGCCCCCTGGCCAGTACGTGGCTGGGCATCAATTGGGCAAGAGCCCGCCATACGCGTTCGTACTCGGACGGACCGCGCTCGGCCGTGGCGCCGTCGAGCATCAAGCGGAGCGTCTCCACCCTGCGGGCCGCAATACCGAGAATCGCCTCGTCGGCCGTCACCACGTGCTCCGCGGTGAGCATCTCACCGTCCGGAACGCGTACCACCGTGAACCGTTCCTGACGTTCGTTGTCGCACGTCACGGTGAAGACGAGGTCAGGGACAAGTTCGCCGCCGGTTGGAAGGTCACCTGACGCGAACTGCTCCGTCCCGTAACCGATCTCGAACCATCCGGCCTCGCCTGTCGTGGGATGCGGCCCGGTGACAGCCCGGCCCAGCAACTGCCCCCTGTCCTCCCCGTCCCGCCCGAAGAACAGGTCCCGGTCGAGCGCGACGACCAAGGCGCGGTCGACAGGACCTGAATCGCCCACCACCTGCCCGCGCACCACCCACTCCGGCGCCGTTTCCTCCCGGTACGCGTGCAACTGCGACAGCCTGCCACTCAAAGCCTCGGCCGTGGGCCTGTCGACCTCGCCCGAGACCTCAGGCAGCGCCGCTCGTTCCTGGAACAGCCTGACGAGTCCGCGGGTGGTGGGGCCATACTCCCCCCGCTCCTGCTGCAGTCCCTCCACCAGGCACCGATAGTCGTCGACGGTTACGCCGAACTCGCCTAGATCGAGGAGGAACTGCAGCCCATCCTGAAGGTTCGCGACATCGTCAGTGCTGCTGGCCCGCATGACCGGCGGGTCGATCGGGTGCATGAGGTTCTCCGAGTGGTGGCGAGGGGGCCCAGGACGGGAGCTTTCTGGCCTTGGCTTTACCGAGGTGTGGTTTTGAGTAGTTCCTTTGCCTCGTCGGTGATGTTCAGCGTCGGCTCGTTGAAGCACGGATGCTCGGGATTCATTCCTATTCCCCTGGCAACCGAGGCATAGTTTTGAGTAGTTCCTTTGCCTTGTCGGTGATGTTCAGCATCAACTCGTTGTAGCGCGGATGTCCGGGATTCATTCCGATCTCCCTGGCCAAGGCGTGGTACGTGTTTCCTCCTCCGAGCTTAAATTCAATCCACTCGTGAGCGATCACCGCGTCGAGGCGGGTTTCGCGTAATGCTTGGTTCCACTCTGACCAGTCCACTCGGTCCCGCAAAATGGAACCCTCAACCCAAATCCCTCCGTGACGCCCACCCACATTTCCGCCGAAATTATCCCCATATTCGGTATAGCCTGAGCCCTTTTTGGTAAACCCTCTCGCGCCGATATTTTTCTTGGGAACTAGTTCGGCCATGCGTTTATTGGTCATACCGGCCATCTCGGTGTGCTCATGGGGCAGCGGAAACCTCCCCGTCACTACGCCCTCGCCAGCCATGGCACCCGGGCCGGGAATGCGCACCGGCCTGTTTGCCAGGTGCATCGAGGCTCCCGCAGCCGCCGCGTTCCCGGCTGTGTCGCTGAGAACGCCGATCGCATGAGCCAGTTTCGAATCGGCTCCGAGGCGCGACGCGATGGAGGAGGTCAGTTCGTACTTGAAGGAGTTGGCGGACTTCCCGGTAGCGATCATCTTCACCGCGGACTGGCTTGTGTCGAGCCCGTTGAGGACAACCAGGGTCGACGCACCTGCGCTCTCCGGCTCCGCGGCAACGCCAGCCGCGATCTCGAGCGCTCCGCCAGCGAGTTGGGCCAGACCCATGACGCGCGTGACGATGGGGTCGTATGTGAGGGTGGGCTGCAGGCGTTCCGCGACGGCCTTCAGCTTCTGCATGCTTTCTTGATCGGACATCGTGGGTGGCGCCGGATTCGGTGTCGCGTGAGCAGGCTTGCGTGCCGCCTGCTTCGGGACCGCCGCGTGTGAGCTCTGGGTCAGCACCCTGCTCGGCCCGGTCAAGCTCGCTCTGGGAACTCCGTTGCTATCGGTTCCGGAATCGTCCCGGTCAAGCCAGACCAAACCTGTGGAGACGCCTCCGGCCGGCGTCCGGATTTCGGTATGTGTACCGGTCGGGTCTGAATAACTAACTGGATTGCACCGCGCATAGCGGTAGAGGTTTGACCCGTCGGACAATCCAGCGGGATCACAACTGGTCCATCTGCCAAGCCAGGTCGCGTAATGTCGCGCACCGTGGCTGGAGAGTCCGCTCTCCTCGTCTCTTTCCTTCGCTGCGAATCCGTACCGTTTGGGGGTTTCGGTCGCGCTGCGACCGGCCTTATAGGCGGTACTTCCGTACGGGTAGTACTCCTCGTAGGAGATGACCTGGGCCTGGTCGTCGAGTTCCAGGCTGGCGGATCCGAGGTGGTCACCGTACTGGTAGCGGATGAGCTGGCGAGGGGTAGGGTCACTACCCTGCAGCCTGGTACGTGTCTCGACCAGCGCGAGGCGTTGCGCCCCGTCCATGACGTGCAGGCTTTCTCGCTCCAGGGTGACCTGACCGCCGTTGCGGCGGCGGAAAATCTCGAAACCGCCTAGATAGATGCGCTCCTCCACCAGGCCGGGCGACTTCTCCCAGACCTTCCGGATCCGCCCGCCCGCCACGTCGTATGTGTAGAAGGCTCGGCCGCCGCCGCCCAGGTCCACCCCGCGAAGCCGGTCCCGGTGGTCATAACTCATTCCCGCCAGATGCGGCATGGACGTCATGCTTCCGTGCGCGTCATAGGTGTATCGGGCGCTGTAGTCCGGTGTGGAGGTGTGGTCGAGCAGCCCGGCAGGGTCAGCGGGAACGCTGGTGGCGAGGAGGCGATTGCTGTTTGGGGAGTACTGGTACCGCCGGTTCCAGACGACCTGGCCTGGTTGCGCGAGGTCGCGGCCACGGTGGTGCCGCACGCCAAGGAGGTTGCCGACGTCGTCGTACCGGTAGGTCTCGACGTAGTTCCGCAGGGCCTGGCCGTCGGCGGGGAGCGTGGTGACCGTGCGGCTGCCGCGGTCAGAATCGACTTGGCCATCGCCGCCCCGGTGTTCGCGGCCCGCGGCCGCGATCAACCGGTACGTGGGGTCGTAGAGGTACTCGGAGCCGGCGTCGACGCACTCCTGATTGTGGAAGACGCGGTCGTTTGCCGTGTCCTGGATCCTGGTGATGTTTCCTACGGGATCGTAGGTGTAGGAGAGGCTCTGCAGGGCGTCCGCTCCGCGCCGGGTCTCCAGGCGGGCCAGGCGGAGGGTGATGGGGTCGTATTCGTAGGTCACCTGCACGCCATTGCCGTGGGCGATGCGGGTGCGCTCGCCCCGCTCGTTGTAGTCGATGTCCGTGATGAGGCGATGCTGGGTGGTGCCGGGATCCAACAGCGCTTGGGGTTCTGCCGGTTGCTCCAGCCATACGTCGACGCCTTCGAGCAGTGCTGCCTCGTTGTAGCGGGGCCGGATGACGTTCATCGTGGCGCCTGCGCGGTCGCTGTGCGGTGACACAATTTGGATCGGCCGGTTGAAGGCGTCGTACACGGTGCTGCCGGTGAAGGTCTCACCCTCCAGAAGCGCTTCCGTTTGCGGGCCGGAAAGGGCGGGCCAGTCGACATCGCTCCGGTGGTCATGGAGCAGCCTCCGAGTGCTTCGTAGCAGGTTGCCCTTGAAGTCGAAGGCATCGTGGGTGACAAGGCCCGCTTCGTCGAACACCTGGAAGACTCTTCCTCGATGGTTCGCTACAGCACCCTGCTGCTCGCCGTACACGGTGCGTTCCACGCGGCGCTCGCTGTCCGCGGCCGCGCTGCGGAGGAACACTTCCAGCGGGCGTCGTAGGGCGTCGTAGGTGACACGGCGACTGAAGCCCCGGCTGTCCCAGGTCCGGATCGGTTTGCCCGTGACGTCGTTGAGGGTCCACCGTTCACCGGCGTCCGGGTTGTGGGTGTGCAGGGGACGGCCGATCAGGTCAAAGTCGGCAGTCATGACGATGACGCCGCGTGCGTCGGTGGCGCTGCGCTGATTGCCCTCGATGTCGTGTTCCACACGGCTGGTGAGCATGCCCTCAGGGCCGTTGTCAGCGGCGGTCAGGAACACGCGACCAAGAGAGTCCAGGAAGGTCAACGACGGCGTCGCTGCATGAGCGCCGGCCTTCCGCGCCGCGTCGATCTCGGCTGCTGCACACTCGGGAGTCTCCCCCGGTCTCCTGCCCGCGCGCTGTTCCTGCCACGTCTGCCACATTGGTGATTGGCTGGCGATGTAACCGCGCACTAGATCGGCAACGTCGGGATCGGTGCGCGGATTCAGGCCGACGGTGTCGTTGCTGTCCCATGAAGCCTGGCGCCATGGGTCGAAGACCGTTTTCGCGTAGGTGTGGTTCGGGTGGATGGTCGCGACCGGACGTCCGACAGGGTCATAGAACACGACCGCCGAGACACCAGCATCGGTCATCTCCCGCTCTTCCTCGTAGAGGTGGGTGGAGCTGAAGAACGGCTGGTACTGCCTGACCGGCAACCCCTTGTTGTTGTGAAGCGTGCGCCCAGTGCCCACCCAGCGTGGCTCAACGGGAACCTGCCGAAGTCGTCCCTCTTCCGTCAGGAGGGTTCCGGGCCGGACATCGCCCGATGGCCGAGGGGGCAGGCCGGTCAGGACAGGAGCGTCGGCGCTGCGTTCGGGAGCGTCTCCCGCCTCCGCCTGCACCTTGGTCTGAAGGTCGCGTCCGAATCCGTCCGAGTAGGTGAAGGCCATGCGGACCCCGCGGGCCTGGGCCACAGCGGATTCTGCGGCGTGGGTCTCGCGGACGAGCGTGGCCACGAGAGGCGGCTGCCCGCACCGGGCGAACCGGTGAACGTCGTACACGGTGCGGCTCGTCGCCGCCCCCAGCAGGCCGCCGGCCCGGCCGCGCGGATCCGCCACGAATGACTGAAGAACTGTCAGCTCCGGGTCCGCCGCGTCCGGGTCGGCTGCGAAGTCAGCCAGCGAGTCGCCAACCGTATCGCCCGGCTTGCCCATCACGGCCGTGGCCACCACCTGTCCAAGGCAGTCGAACGCGGCGGCGCTCCGATTTCCGTTCGCGTCGGTGATTTCGTGCGGCTGGAGGACCCGGTAGTCGTAGTCGGCGCGGACGGTGTTGTCCAGCGCATCCCGGCTCTGAACGGCAAAAAGCCGGTGCGGCGTGTCGTAGGTCACGATCGTGGAGTGTGGCTGTCCCGGGTCGGTCTGACCGGTGCCGTCCCGGCCGAATGGATCGGTGAAACGATGTGGGAGAAAGAAGTTCTCCCGGGCAAAGGTGAGCTCCTCGTCGTGCGCCGCGGACGGGTCGGGATGATAGAAGACGCGTCCAGAGGGGATCCACCAGCCTGTGCTGTCCTCGCTGCGCACGTACCCACCTTCGCCTGCCAGCAGCGCGTCGGCGTCGCCGGTGGGCAGCAGGTTCTCCTGATCCCGGCGGAAGACCTGTGAGAGGAGTCCGGGAGTGAACGCCAGGGTGTACGTCTCGCCCGGCAACGCGTGCGACTGGTGCTGGCCCAAAGGCAGCAGGCGGCTGAGGTCATTGCTGCGGTAGCGGATGCGCGCGTGCTCGATGAGACGTCGATAGGGGACGGGTTCGGTGGCCTGCGCGTGCCCTGTGTCCTCGTACGGGAGTTCGTGGTCGCCGTCGCCTGCGGCGTCGAGTTTGCGCCGTAGGTCGTCGAAACGAAACAGCGGAGTGATGGGCCGCCCGGCTTCGTCTTCCGAGCTCGCGTCGGGGCTGACGTGGATCAGCTCGTAGCTGCGGCTCTCCCACGGAAGAGGGGGTCGGTGAACGTCCGGGTCCAGGCCGGGATCGGGATCCTGGGTCGTGTAGCGGGTCTCGAAGATGGTCACCAGAGTCTGCTGCTGCCGCTTGCGGTCGTCGTCGGTGAGAACGGGGTCCGGGTCGGCCACTCGTCGTCCGTATCCGATGGCAACCGCGCGGGTGACGTTTCCCCAGATGTCGGTGTCGAGGGTGACCGTGTGGGTGACGCGGGGGTCGGCGTGCTGCTGCCCGAGCGGGCCGTACAACGCGCGCTCGTAATGGCACTCGATGCCTTCCCGTGCATGCGTGAGGAATACAGCGTGCTGGTTGGGGCCCTGCGGCTGGAGCAGCTCGACGGTGTAGCTGTGTTCCGTGACGTGGTAGGGGCGGTCGGCTTTGCCCGCCTCGTCGGATGGGTCCTCGACAGTTCCGTCGAGGGCATAGACCTCCTCGCGCAGGGGGTAGCCGCGCAGGGCACGGCAGGCGTTCTGCGTCTCTCTCGGCGAAAGCACCCAGGGGGTAGAGGTCCCGTCCGGCTGCCGGACGGTGTCCGGCAGGATGGTGTCGTCCAGCAACATGGCGGGACGACCGGTCGAGGCGGCCGGTGCTCCGCCTGAAGCGTCAGCGTCTTCGCGATAGTATTCGTGCTCAAGTTGGCCGCTGATGCGCGCCCCTTCCAGCCACGCGCCGGTGTGGAACCAGGTGCGCGTCAGGACGGGGGGCACGTACGACGCCGGATCCATGTTCCCGGAAGCCGCGAGGCCGGCCTCGGCTGGTGCGTCCTCGGTGTGGGGCAATCCCCGTTCTTCGGTGTCGACCCGCTCCACGAGCCCAAACCCGTGAAACTCTCGCTCCTCACCGTCGTAGTAGCCGTGGTGATAGCGGTAGCTGCTGACGAAGCGGTTGCGGCTGATGTGATCGTAGATCTCGACCCGATCAACAACGTGGACCGGAAAGGGAACGCGCGTGATCCACTGGCGCCCAGAGGCCTCATCCTCCCGGTAGAAACGGGTGGACGGCGCGTAGCGCACCCGTGTCTCGGCGCTCAGGTTGTTGCGAACGCGGGTGAGGAGGTGGGGCTTGGTGCCGCCCATGAGATCCACGTATCGCACTGGTCGGCGGGAGTCGCCCGGCAGGGGGGAGGACCACACCAGGCATGCGGTCCCGTTGCCGAAGAGGTCCACGGTGGCGACCGTGGACGAGGAGTCGACCCGGGGGAAGCCGCGCAACGGCCGTGGAGGGCTCCATCGGTTGCCTGAGTCGTTGAAGTAAAGGCTTACGCCCTCGCAGCCGAGATAGACGATGTCGTTAGTGCCGGAGCCGTCGATGTCGGCCAGCCGTACCCGCTCCTGGTCGAAGAGGCCCGGGCGATCGAACCTGGGCGCATTGTCCATCGTGATCTTCGCGCCGAAGCTGCCGTGGCCAAGGTTCGGCCAGTAGCAGACCTCGCCGTTGGAGACACGGACGAGGTCTGCGAGCCCGTCACCCGTCATGTCGGCGAGGAACACCGGCTGCTCCGGGTCGGTGAAGACCAGCCGCGGCCCCTGCTCCCCCACTGGAGGCCGGGGTACGCGCCGGGCGCGCTCGAACCCCTTTTCCCCCAGGGAGGGATACCAGGTGATGGTGTCGTCCTCGGCGATCAAGACATCGGCGTGACCGTTGCCAGTGAGATCTGCCAGGCGGAGGTTGGGCGCGTCCCAGTTGATGTCGGGTAGGGATTCGAAAGGAACGAGACGGTCCCAGCCCTCCTCCCGCGTCCGCTCGCAGAAACCTGGGGTCGGACCGTCCAACTGAACTACGTCGAGGCTGCCGTCGCCAGCCAGGTCGACCAACTGCGTTCGCCCGTCGTCGGTCCGGGCTGTCGAGGGCACCCGGGGCACCGATCGCAGCGGAGCGAATCGGCCCCCGCCGAGATTGCGCTTGTAGAACCACGAGGCCGCTTCCCCGGCGAGCACCCCGCACAGGCCCTCTCCGTCCAAATCCACCCACTGGCGGGCGCCGCCGATTCCCTCTGGGAGGTTCTCGATGCTCTCGGCACCTAGCTCGCGCACCTCGTCCTGTACGCGGGCCCGGCTGTAGTCGAACTCGAGCTTCGGTAGTGACCGGCGGGTATAGCCCTGCGCCCGGCGTCGGTAGCCGCGCTGGGTGGCCGAGGTAATGAACGAGGCGACCGGATGTACCGGCTCGCTGTCCTCTGCCGCGGACGGCTCGCCCGCACCGTCGTAGCGGAAGTCGGTGGAACGAACGAGGCAGCCCCGGCCAACTGCTGCCTCCTCAGGGAAATGATGGAACATCAGCACCCGTCGGCACAGCCGGTAGGTACGCACCTCGAAGCCGGCACGATAGGAGGAAAAGGGGTCTGGTCTGCACAGCCACTCGCCCCTGTCCTGGGGCTGTGGGCTCTCCTGGTCGTGCTCCCCGTAGTCGAAGACCACCTCGAACATCCAGTCGGCCTGAGTCTCATCCCCATTGGCCGTCCGAGGCACTCGATTGCCATACCGAATCCACTTTAGGTACCGGTTAGCTGAACGAGTCGTGTCCGTTCGGCCAGCTTCGTGAGTCTGTGTCAGGTCGACCCCGACCGAATCCTCCGGCTTGTACGTATACGAGATCGAGTTGCCCCGGTCGTCATAGCTTTCGCAGATCAGCCAGCTGAAGACCCGGTCCGACCGGTGCGGGCCAGAGGCCGTGGGGGCGAGGATGCGTGAGTTCTCGTCCTTGCCGTAGAGCGTGGTGATGTTGTCACGCGTGATGCAGCGCCAGTGCGTGTCTCCGCCGGGCGTCTGGACCCAGCGCTCAATGCGCGCAAAGAGTCCTTCGGACCGTGGCCTGTAGGCGTGGACTCGGTAGTCCACGCCGTCCACGGTACGAGGCGTGGACTCACGCCCCCACTGCTCACCCTGACGGGCCAGAACCGGGACAAGGTCCTCGGCTCCGGACATCACGAAGACGTCTGATTCCTCGGCATCCAGGTAGAGGGGAAGTCCTTTGTCAGTCTTCCGAGTAATCGATGGCAAAGACAGACCCCAACCGAAGCCAAACGGCCCGTTCCCCGAGCCGGAGTCGTATGAGAGCGCCAGTTCGGGGCCGAATCCCGAACGGCCGGGGCTGGTCGCAATGGGAACGGTGAGGGTGCCCGTGCCGGTGACAGGGTTGGCGGCGAACTTCTCCCCGATACCCCGCATCGCGCCGCCTCCCTTGGGTAGGGAGAACTGTCCCGTTGAGCCCGAAGGCCCGGAAGCGACGGCGGTCGGATGTGTCGACCCCGGCATGGGCGCGTGCATCGGTCCAGGCACTCGGAAATCTCCTGCTGCGACGGATCCAGGGGGCTCGGCCCCTGTGCGCCGTCCTTTCGGCCCGCCGGTCGGCGGAAGCCGTTCGAGGACGCTTTCCCGATATTTTCGCCTCTATATATATTTTGATCCATTTAGTCGCCCAGTTTGGGCCGAAAGTGGCGGTGCTGCGCGGAGCGCGGCAAGCCTGCCCGGCGCTTCTAGTGTCAGCCGCCACCAGCCAGCGACGAAGTGCATTGCTCTGCGAGCGCAGAGCAGGGAAGCGATCTCTGGTCATCCAGACACGGTGCCCCCGTAAGCCTCACCTGACGAACTGTTTGTGAGCCGGGGCCGACCCACCGGCAGTCATGCGTGGCTGGTGCCGGGCTTCGCGGGTGGGCGTTTCTTCGCGTCCTGGACCCCGACCACCCCAACACCCTCAAAGCGCGGCACCACCTCGCCCGCTGGGCTGGCAAGAACAGCCCCGGTGGTAATGAACTTCCGTAATTGCGGTTGGGGCATGCTGGGCCACCCCCATCCTGACCACGGTCGATCGTCGCAAGTAGAACCGGCTCCCACTCGGCGGCTGCCAGATCGATGAGGGGAATACCAGGCAGGAAGAGCCAGGCGCTCCGCCGTGCCTGTCGTGCGGCGGTCCTCTTTCGCTAGCAGAGGTGCGCGTGACCCGCGCGTCGGCGTCTTGCTCACCTTCGAACGCCTGCCGTGCTCTGCTGATGAGTCCCGTGAACCGCAGGTGCCGACTGCTGCTGCTCGCCAGATGCTGCAGCAGAAGGAGGGCGACGTCCCGTGTGGGTAGCTGCCGGATCTGCTCCGCCGGAACGGGCGGGGTGAAGGTGAAGTTCATGAGCGTGACGCTACGGCTCAACACCGATAAATCGTTGCCGGGTTCCCCTTGGGGTCCGAACCCCGGGTCCTGTCGTGCCACATCAAGCCTGGGCCTGGCGGGCAGACACCTCCTGGGCGAAGTCCACTCTTGGAAGGAGGCTACGACGATGGAGGTCGGCTGCTGGAGGCCGCTTGTCAGGCTCGTAGGTCAGGTTCAGCTCGCGGTGTGTATAACTCAACTCGGTTCCTTGGGCTGTTCCGGCTGGTTGGCGGTCCGGTGCGACACGGTCAACGGCCGGACTGCGTGACGCCGCTCGCGAGCTGGCCCAAGAAGTCCAGGATTGCCCGTCCCACCGGGGTCGGAGCGATGAGCACGCCCAGCGCCAGAACGATGACCACGGTGAACTTCTCGTCCAACCGGCTCCGGGCCTCCGTACGCCGGCGCAGCCGGAAGAAGACGATGACCGAGAGCAGCACAGCCACATTGATCGTCAGCAACTGCCGGACCTCCCAGACCACGACCGTCCTCACACGAGGGCAGCGGACGCCCACCCCAGCCCCCCTTGTGTAGCCCAGGTCCGGCGGCGCTGTGGCCGAGTTGTTGGTCAATGGCAGTAAAGCGATCTGTCTGGCCGGATTCCGCAGGTGAACGGCGCTCGGCACGGCGCTCTGCCCTTATGCGGGCCGTTCCTCTCCTGTGTCCGGTGCCCGTAATGACGCCTGCCGACGGATCGGGTGGACCACCGACGAATTGTGCGCGGTCCCCGACGGATACCGTTCTGTATTGGAAAACGTGGTCTTCGCCGAGTTTCTGGGACATCGCTATCCGTGGGTCGCACGAGGTCGCGGGGCCTGTCGTGCACGGGTATCGCCGAGGCGCCCGTCGCCTGCTGTGCGCGGAGTCCGCTGCCGCTGGCAGTGCCTTAAGGGTGCATTCACCCTCGGTAATTCACCGAATCTTCTACCACTCCGCCGACTCTACGGCAGAATTTCGACCTCGGTCGGTACAGGACGGAAGATCTGTCGCGTGCCGTCGAGCCGATCTTGCCGCGCGTAAGCCCGACTTCTATATCCCTCTATCATCGACTATGTCCGCCTTATCTTGTTTCATTCACGCAACGTGATGTGCTTCCTCGCATTACGACACATGACTCTCCGTTCACTTCTGGCTGCCGCATCAGAATATGGGTGAGCAGTAATGACGGCTCGTCGTGATACGGGGGATGGAATAAGGTATGGAAAAACTTCTTGCAAGGTGTCCATCCGCACTTTTCGTTGTTGGTGCGCTCGCGGGTGCCACTGTTTCCGAGTCGCCCAATTCCGCCGGAGTGGTCGCCGGAGTTGCGAACCCCGAAATTTCCACGACGGTGACCGACCTGGGCTGGGGATGAGGCCAGAACTCTTCCAGAGGCCGGGCCTTCGAAGATATCTGTAACATTCAATTTTCCATGAACAGGTGCAGAAAGATAATTTCGAAATGTCTCAGGATCACCTTCCTGTCGTCCTTATGGCCGAGCAGCTGAGCGACGCCACGCTCAATGCTCTCGGTCCCGGATTCGCGGTACGGTCCTGCGACGGCTCCGACCGCGACGAGCTGTTTGCAGCCATCGCCGAAGCTGATGCCCTGCTGGTCCGCTCCGCGACTCAGGTGGACGCCGAAGTGCTGGAGGCTGCACCCCGGCTCCGGATCGTCGCGCGAGCCGGAGTCGGCTTGGACAACGTCGACGTCGCCGCGGCCACGAAGGCCGGTGTCCTGGTGGTCAACGCGCCCACGTCCAACATCGTGAGCGCCGCCGAACTGACCGTGGGGCTCCTGTTGTCCACGGCCAGGAACATCGCCTCGGCCAACGCCACGCTCAAGGGCGGAAGGTGGGCCCGTTCGCAGTACGGCGGGATCGAGCTCGCAGGCAAGACCGTCGGCATCGTGGGGCTGGGCCGGATCGGCGCACTCGTCGCCCAGCGGCTCGCGGGATTCGACGTGAACCTGGTCGCCCACGACCCCTACGCGAAGTCGGAGCGTGCCGCGGAGCTCGGGGTCGAACTCCTCTCGCTCGACGCCCTGCTGGAGAGGTCAGACTTCATCACGGTCCACCTGCCCAGAACCGCCGGGACCATCGGGCTGATCGGGGACGAGGCACTGCGCAAGGTGAAGCCGAGCGTCCGGATCATCAATGCGGCCCGCGGCGGCATCGTCGACGAGGCGGCTCTGGTGCTCGCCCTCAAGGAGGGCCGCGTGGCCGGCGCCGGGATCGACGTCTTCGAGTTCGAGCCGACGACCCAGTCGCCGCTGTTCGACTTCGATTCCGTGGTGGTCACCCCGCACCTGGGCGCGTCGACGGGCGATGCCCAGGAGAAGGCTGGCGTCTCGGTGGCCGAGTCGGTCCGCCTGGCATTCGCCGGTGAAATGGTGCAGAACGCGGTGAACGGGACCTCGCTAGGAAAGATCGGCTGACGACGCCGTGGGGTCGCGGAGCCGATGTCCACAACATCGTGGACATCGGCTTCGCCCCTGCCAGAATCGCGCTTGCGGCGGCACTGGACGAGCACAACGACGTCGTGTCCGAGGGCGAGCGCCTCACCGCAGCCTTCGTGGAGCAGCAGCGGGCCTTCGCCTGGCACCGGGCATGCTGATCGACGGCGCCACCATGCAGGTCTCGTTCCGCAAAGACCTCACAACGATGCGTAATCCGGTCAGGCCCCCCAGCTTCCTCCCTTACCTTCAGGACAACGGTCGTGCGGTGGAGTGCCAAGCACGGCTGGTACGTGCTCACCGCCGTCATCGGGTGCGCGCACCGGGGCGCGGGGTGGGTCGGCCGTGTCGAAGCCAACGGGGCCGCCGCCTATCGCATCCACCTCGACGTTGGACCGCGGCCGCTGGTAGCTCATCGCGTCCTGGCATCGCCCCGTCGTCCGGACCATCCCGCTGGAGACCGCCCGCGCCCGGGGCACAGCCGGCGCCATTGCCGACCACTTCGCCGCCTAGCTGCGCGACCGGCATGGCAACCCGATCGGCGGGCCGCACCGCTTCCACTACGACCGGTCCGGCACCGCCGGTCTCCGCGACGCACAGATCCGCCACGCCCTGACCGGCCTGATCAACTGGGCGGGGCGTGTCGGTGTCGCCGCGACCGGTTGTGAGTTGCTGCCAGAACGTCGTGGTGTACTTCCTACTTCCACGACCTGGGCGTCGGTCACGACCGGACCTCGGCTGGCGGCCACGACTGTTCGGCACCCGACCCGGCCCTCCCGCGCCCAAGGGGCGGGTGAGGACTTGCTTCGTCTGACGGGCGTCCGTCCGGGGGATCGTCCGTGCCGTGCGGGGCGAGCGCCGCGATGGGAGAGTTTCCGTCGTGGTCGCGCAACAGATATCCGGCGTGGATCCGGCTCTTCGCCCCGATGCGCTCCATGATTTTGGCAATGTGCCGTTGGCACGTGCGTACGGTCATGCCCATACGCCGGGCGATAACCTTGTCCTGTTCCCCGGCGACGAGCAGGCGGATAATATCGGCCTTGGTCTTGTCGGACGCTAGTATTGCCTGGTCCCTTCCATGGTTCGCCGGAAATTCTTCCGCCTGACACCACATGCGCTCGAAGGTGGCGATAAGGAAATCGATAATATTCGGTTCCCTGATGATCAGCGCCCCCTTGGGGTTGTTGCGCAGCTCGATCACCACGGCCTCCCGGTCGAAGGCGATCATCCGCATGAATCCGTCGCCCAGAGTGCGGACCTCCGCTCCGAGACCGGTGACGATTTCCACGTAGGCGGCAGTGGTGGCGCTGTACTGCGCGGTGTGCTGATAGAGCGTCCGCATCTGGACGCCGCGCCGGAGCAGTTCCTCGGTCCGTATCATCGATTCGCGCAGCACGTCCTCGGCCCGTGCGCCGCCCGGTTGCGATGTGAGCACCTCGAAGTGGGCTTGAGCTGCGAGTTTGGTGAGCTGCTCGCGGACGGCGGTCACGCTGTGCAGTTCCTCGACCGCAGGCCGGCGCAGTCGCTCGGCCAGGCCGTTCTCGTAGACCGGGGTCAGCTCGTCCCGCAGCCGGTCGGCCGCGCTCCGCAGTAGTCGGGCATGCCTCTCGGCTGGCTCTGCGAACTCGTCGGAAGCACATTCGGGCGAAACTGCGATGAAGCGCGCCTCGGCGCCCCCCACTGCCACCAGCAGTCGGCGTTTCAGCAAACCCTGGATGGCGTTTTCCACTTCTTCTTGCGGAACTCCGTCCGGCGCCGGATCGTCCGCCCCTATCCCCGTCCGCGTGACCGCATGGGCATACATGGCGCACTCCAGGGAAGAGAGCGGCGAGAGCAACTCTCGGACCTTTTCATCATGTATGTCCATTTAGTTCACCCGTCTCGATGGAGCAAGTACAGATAAGTATGCATGGAACGGCTGAGTGGGCAGGCGCTGGCTGGCATGATGGAGCCATCTATTGAGGGGGTGCGTGATGACTCCGGCCATAGCGGAAGCGACAATACAAACGAACAAGTTTCTCCCTGGGGTAACGGCGCACCGGCGGTTGGTTCCGGCTGCTCAAACCGTGGCCGGATAGACCGCTATGGAGATACAGAGCACGCTATTCGCCTCGTTCCTCCTGGCGGCGACCATCATCTGCGTCACGCCGGGTCCTGACATGCTGTACGTGATGTCCTTCGGGGTGTCGCAAGGTCGGTCTGGTGGTGTCGCTGCTGCGGCCGGAGTGGCCGGCGGCATGTTCGTGCATGCCGTCCTGTGTTCCCTTGGAGTTGCCCTCCTTATTTCGCAGTACCCCTGGCTCATGCTGGTCTTCAAAGCCGTGGGAATCTGCTATCTGACATATCTTGGAATCTCAATCCTCCGAGACAAGTCCGATCTCTCCGTGAACGCGGAAAGATCGAAGAGGCCGTACGCACACATCGCGTACAAGGCTATGATCGTGAACCTGACGAACCCCAAGGTAATCGTCTTCTACGTGGCCTTCCTGCCGCAGTTCACATCGAACTCCGGATGGCCGGTTCCCCTCCAGCTCCTTACCTTGGGACTTGTTTTCGTCACCATTGGCTTTGCTGCCGATGCCGCTGTGGGCCTGGCCAGCGGCGCGCTCAGCAAGCGCTTCGCCGAGAGCAAGACGTTCACTCGAAAGGTGAACGTGTCTTGCGGGATCGTCATGTTCTTCCTCGCCGCGGTACTCCTTCTCGACATCTGAGCCCGCGCTCCCCCGTTCCCATCATGAATTTTCCCGGGCGCCTTCCTGATGCCCCGATTCAGGTGTACGGATGTGACTCCGGCTGCCTGAAGAGAATCCACCCCGACTTCTTCTCCAAGGGAATGCCGTGTCCGCTGCAGAAACCCACTCCTCTTCCACGCCTGCCGACGTCAGTGAACTGCGCCCCGGTATATGGCCCACGACCGCCTTTCAGGGCGACGACGGCGTGCTGAACATCGGCGGAGTGCCGGTGACGGAGGTCGCCGAACGCTACGGAACGCCCGCCTACCTCTTCGACGAGACAGAGTTCCAGGCCCGCTGCATCACCTTCCGCGAGGCCTTCCACGACTTCGATGTGTACTACGCGGGCAAGGCGTTCCTGACCCGTACAAGCGCCCGGATCGCCGAGGAGACGGGCCTGAGCTTGGACGTCTGCACCGAAGGCGAACTCGCCTACGCCAAGGCTGTCGGCTTCCCCGCCGAGCGTGTCCTGATGCACGGGAACAACAAATCCGAGGCCGAACTGGCTGCAGCGCTCGCCTACGGCGTCGGACGCATCGTCGTGGACTCCCGAGAAGAGCTCGACCGCCTGGAGGCCATGGCTCCCCGGTTCCCCGACCGGAAACCCGCGGTGCTACTGCGCGTCACCGTCGGCGTGCGGGCCGACACCCACGTGCACATCGCCACCGCACACGAGGACCAGAAGTTCGGATTCTCGCTGGTCAGCGGAGAGGCTGAGGAAGCCGTACGCCGGGTGGCCAAGGGCGGGCTGCTCGAACTGCGCGGCCTGCACAGCCACATCGGCTCACAGATCCTCGACACGGCCGGGTTCGAAGCCGCCGCGAAACGGCTGGCTGGCCTGCGCGCCAAGCTCATGGAGGACGGCATCGAGCTGCCCGAGCTCGACCTCGGCGGCGGCTTCGGTATCGCCTACACCGCCGGGGACGAGCCCACCCCAGCCAAGGAGATCGCCGAGATCCTGCGCACCGTGGTCGCGAAGGAATGCGCGGCGCTGGGTGTCTCGACGCCCCGGCTGGCCATCGAGCCCGGCCGTGCTATCGCCGGCCCAGCGGGCGTGACCCTCTACCGGGTCGGCACCGTCAAGCACCGCGAGGGTATCCGCACGTTCGTGGCGGTCGACGGCGGCATGAGCGACAACGTCCGCACCGCCTTGTACGAGGCCGCGTACTCCGTCCAGCTCGCCGGCCGCACCTCCGATAGCGCCCCGACCCTGGTCCGGGTGGTGGGCAAGCACTGCGACGCCGGAGATGTCGTGGTGCGGGACGACTACCTGCCCTCCGACGTGCGCGCCGGAGACCTGATCGCCGTGCCGGGCACCGGTGCCTACTGCCGCAGCCTCGCGCACAACTACAACCAGATCCCGCGACCGCCCGTCATCGCGGTCGCCAAGGGCCGGGCACGGGAGATCGTGCGCCGGGAGACCGTCGAGGACCTGATGGGTCTCGACGTTGGCTGAACGACCGGGCAGCCATCCGCCGTTGAGATTCACCGAGGAGCCAGCATGACCAAGCATCGCACCGACGACGCTTACACCAACAGCATCGAGTCGCCGACCTACCAGAGCGCTTCGTACTACTTCAGCAATGCGGAGCACGTGAAGGCGGGGCTGCACGACAGGTCCGTGCCCGCAGGACGGTACGGACGCTATTCCAACCCCACCTGGATAGAGGTGGAGAGCAAACTCAGCGAGCTGAGCGGGGCGGAGAGCTCACTCGTGTTCGCCTCCGGCATGGCCGCGCACGTCACGGCCTTCCTGGCGCTGCTACAGGAGGGCGACGAGGTGGTGCTGCCGTCCGAGTCGTACCGGCAGGTCCGCAATGTCTTCCACCACATCCTGCCGAAGTTCGGCGTGAAGGTGCACGAGTTCTCGATCCGGGATCCCGAGAAGTTCATCGAGAACGTCGCGGCCCTGCACGGGCGGATCAAGCTCGTGCACCTGGAGATGCCATCGTCCCCGCATATGTTCCTGATCGACGTCGCGCGCGTTCGTGCCGTCGTCGACCCGGACGTGATCCTGACCTTGGACAGCTCCTTCTCCCCGCCGCCGAACTTCTACGCCCTGCAGTGGGGTGTGGATCTGGTGCTCTTCAGCGCCACCAAGTACCTCAGCGGACACGGCGACATCGTGGCCGGCGTCGCCTCCGGGCGCGAGGAACTCATCGAGAAGCTCCGCTGGTACCGCGACACCACCGGTCCGATCACCGACGGCAATACGGCCTTCCTGCTGCGCCGCAGCCTCTACACCCTGCAGCTGCGCATGGAACGCGTGAACGCGATGGGACTTGAGGTCGCCCGGTATCTGGAGGACCACTCCAGCGTGGACCGCGTCTACTACAACGGTCTGGAGAGCCACCCGCACTTCAAGCTTGCCCAGCAGTACCTCAACGGCTTCGGCGGTGTGATCACCTTCGAACTGAAGATGACTGAGGAGCAGACCGCCGAGGTCGTCGATCGGTTGCGCGTGCCGTTCATGGCCTCCAACTTCGGAGCCCCGCACACGCTGGTCGAGCAGAGCACGTTCTTCACCTATTTCGAGTACTCGGAAGAGGAGTTGAAGAGCATCGGGGTCCCCCGCGGCACGGTGCGGCTCTCGCTCGGCTACCACAACGACGTCGCGGACATCATCAAGGACCTTGACCAGGCCCTCGCCCACGTCCAGGGGGCGCCCGCGTCCTGATGCCACTCCGCGCGGCGAGGCCGACCCTCCGACATGTCTCACCCGATCCATCGAAGTGAGCCCTGCCATGGCCCAGTACCAAAGGCCTGTCGCCCTGTTGACGGACCGGCTGAACGTGGCCGCCGTCGAGACGCTCGCCGACCATTTCGTCGTCCAGCACGGCGACTGCACAAACCGCGGTGACTTGCTCGCAGCCGGCGTTCTCGTCGTCCGCTCGATGACGGCCGTGGACGCCGAGGTACCGGCGGCCGCTCTGGGGCCCAGGTGCGTCGCACTAGCCTGGGCCAGCCTGCGTCCCGGTGGTGAACGCCCGCCGGGTCGGTCGCGCCTTGCGTCGCCGAACACGCCGTGGGGCTGCTGCGCTCCACCGCGCCGGATACCCGGGCCCGGCCGGCGCAACGGCGGGCAGCCTCGGATTTACCACTGCCTCAAGGCCAACACCTCGCCGCACCTGGCCGAACAGCTGCTGGGCAACCGCTCCTCATCGACGGGACCATCGCGGACGTGCTCAGGGAACGGGCTGCGCCGGACCCCGGACGGCCGGTCATCTTCTCGCCGTTCGGCCTCGGCATCCTGGACCTCGCGGTGGAACATCGGCTGTTCCGGCAGGCCCGGGAAGAGGGACGGCTCCTGGACGTGACCGGCTTCTTCGGCGAGACCCGTCGGTGGTGACGGCGCCGCACGCCCTCCCTCCTCCCGGCCCCTACGACTCACGGCTGCTGCACCCCCGTCTCCGGCAGCATCCCTTCCCCAACCATCGCATCACCCTTGAGAGGACGACGCATGTCTACCGCGGAAACCGAGATCCAGACCGACATCAACCACAAGCGCGTGCTGGACCTCGCCGAGTCTGTCTACCGCCACCCAGCGCTGAACAACGCCTTCTACGACCTGTGGCTCGGCACCGAGCTGCCCGCGGAGAAAGTGGAGATCGTCGCGCGCAACTTCTTCGCCCAGGTCGCCCCCACCGTCAACCGGCTTGCCCTGGTCTTCCTGCGGATGTCCCCGGACGACCTGGTGGCACGCTCCGAGACGATTGAGAACTTGAACGACGAGATGGGCAACGGTGACCCCTCGAAGGTGCACACCGTGCTCCTCAAGAACTTCTTCTCGGCTCTGCTCTCCCGAATCCAGAGCCGCCACGTCGCGTTCGACGACATCGACCCGACGGTCCTGCCCGCCACACAGCGCGTGATCGACGCAGGTGCCCGGCTCTTCGGCCACGAGAACGTCAAGATCGGCTGCGGGGCGCTGCTGGCGCAGGAATGGCACGCCTACGCCCAGCTCGTCTATCTCTACGAGGGGTCGCGCAACTACATGCGCCACTTCGAGCTGGAGGAGTTCCACGAGCACTGCGAGTTCTTCTACCTCCACATCGGCGCGGCGGAGAAGGAGCACAAGTTGCACGCCGTCTCCAGCTCCGCCGCTTTGTGCACGACTGAGGAGGACCTGGAGGCCCTGGAGTACGGGTTCACCAGCTATCTGAACCTGCTTGCCCAGTTCTGGCAGGAGCTGGCTGTCGCCGCTGGCCCGTCCGTCACCGCGGCCTGATCCCCGCCCATGGAGGAGGGCCTTCGCCGCAGGTTTTCCCCTCCCCGGGTCACCAGGTACAGCGAACCCTTCCCAGCAGCCACAGACCAACGAAGTGAGGCGCGATGACCGCCGTCCCCCGCGCAGTTGTGGTGATCGTCGATCCCTTGCGCGCAGGTATCAAACTCGCCCAGCTGTTCAACGGACTCGGCTACCGGTGCGCGGCCGTGCTGAGCGAGGAGAGCGACTCGGAATTCTGGCGCGCGTCCTTCCGCCCGCAGGATTTCCTGCTCACCCTCCAGGAGGCGCACGGCTTCGACACCCTCGTCCAGGCCCTGGGTGCCCACGAGGTGGCGTGTCTGCTGCCCGGCGGCGAGTCCGGCGTCGACCTTGCCGACAGGCTGACGCCGTACTTCCCGAGTGTTCCGGGGTTGAATCCCGCGATGGCACACGGGCGGCGCGACAAGTACTTCATGGCTGAACTGCTGACGGCCCGTGGTATCGCCGCGATCCCGCACTGCAGGACCGGGGACGTCGAGACCGCTCTGGCGTGGTACCGCAACCGGGGCGTGAGCCATGTCGTGGTCAAGCCGCTAGCGGGGACCTCGGCCGAGGGCGTGCACTTCTGTGCGTCGCAAAGGGATGTGCGAGATGCCTTCGCAGAACTCCTTGGCACCGTCAGTCTGTTTGGCAGGCGGAACAGTGAACTGCTGATCCAGACCGACATCTCTCGCGGCGGCGGCGTGGAGTTCACGGTCAACTCGGTCAGCTCGCGCGGACGCCACCACGTCACGGACGTCTGGCGGATGCGGCGGCGCATGGTCGACACCACCGCGGTCTGCGTCTACTCCGAGCTGGTGCACCCCGACGAGGACGAGTACAAGGTGCTCGACGCCTATACCCGGGGCGTGCTCGACGCACTCGGCATCGACAACGGCTCCGCGCACAGTGAGATCATGCTGACCTCCGGCGGACCGGTCCTGATCGAGACGGGCGCACGCATCGAGGGAGCCTGCGACCCCGGTGCCGCTCTGACCCTGTGCGGCCGGAGCCAGAACTCGCTGCTGCCGCAGAGCTATTTGGACCCGCCGGCCTTCGAGCACGCGATCGCCGGGCCCCGGCCCAGCCCCGCTCTGTACGCGCGCCACGTCTATCTGCTCAGCCCGGTGAAGGGCAAGGTCATCCGCGCACCCGACCTGGCTCGGATCCGCGCCCTGCCCACGTTCTACGGCATGGACACCACGCTGGACTCCGTCGCTGTCCTGGAGCGCACCGTCAACCTGGCTACCTGCCCGGGCAATCTCTACCTCGTCTCGCCCAGCCGGGAGCGCATTGAGGAGGACTACGCCGCGCTGCGGGACCTCGAGACCAGCCTCTATGCGGCCATGCTCACCGACTAGTACCTGCCGACCAATACCCGAGGAGCGTTTCTTGGACGCCGTGAACGGCGGTGCTGACGGATCAGAGTGCACCGAACGACGAGGAGCTCGCCTACCTCCTCCAGGATACGGCGACCGCTCCAGACTACGGCCAGATGCGCCCGTGGCGCTGGATCCTGGTCCATGGAGACCAGCAGTGGATTCTCGCGGCGCGCCGGGCCGCGGACGACCCGGACACCGCCACAAGGAGATCCTGCGTTCGATGAGAGGGGCCCTAGAGGGCGCCATGGTCGATGCGGGGGCCACGCCGGCCACGCGGCGTCCTCTCGCCGGTGTCGGCGCTCACCTCTCGGTCTTCGCCTGATGGTCGGACGTTCGCGACCACCGAGAGGAGCAGCGCGATGAAGCGGTACGCGTTGGTGCTGAAGGTGCCGGGGGTGTGGCAGACGATCGCCCTCAGCTGGTTGGTCAAGCTGCCCGTGATCTCGATACCCATCGTTCTCGCCCTTCAGGTGTCGCTGGGGCTGGGGCGCGGGCTGGGCTCCGCAGGACTCGTGACGGGCGCCTGGATGCTCGGGGCGATGGCCGGAGCACCACTGCTCGGCCTTGCCATGGACCGCCATGGGCTACGCCTTGTGCTGCTCGTCGGCGCGGTGGCCCAGGGCGCGTTCTGGGGGGTGGCGGCCGTACTTCCCTATCCTGTGCTGGTCGCCGCCGCGTTCCTGTCCGGCCTGCTATTGATCCCGGGCTCCACCGTCGTCCGTCTGGTGATCTCCGCCCAGGTGACCGCGGAGCACCAGCAGACGGGTTTCGCCCTCGACTCGATGACCAGCCAGCTGTCGTATCTGGTCGGACCGGGCTTGGGGGCCGTACTGGCGACACAGTTGTCCCCCTCTCTCGCCACCCGGCTGCTCGGGTGCGTGCTCGTCCTCGCGTCGGTGTCCCTCGCGATCCAAGTGCCCAGTGCGGTGACGGGCGGCAGTCGGCAGCGGGGCGCGAGAGCCGACAGCGGAAGCGGCCCGAACTGCGGGCTGCTGGCCCTCCTGGCCTGCACCTTCGCCGCCGGTGCGGTGTCCTCCGGATTCGAGATCTCGCTCCTGGCGGTGTTGCGCGCTGAGGGGGACGTAGCGTGGGTCGGGCTGCTGATCGCGATGTGTGGAGCGTACGCGGTGGCTGGCGGCTTCCTTTTCGGCATGCTCCGCTTCCCCGTACTTCCGTGGTCCCCGGTGTTGCTGCTCGGCCTCGTCACCTGGCCGCTAGGGCTCGTCACGGACTGGCGGGTCCTGCTGATCGCGGCCATGCCGGCGGCCATGCTCTCCGCGGCCTCCTTCGCGGCCACCGCGTCGGCCTTAGGCCGGGGCCGGCCGGCGCGGACACGGGGCCGGACGATGGGCTATTACGGCTCCGCGCTCGCCGGGGGCAACGCGCTGGGGGCCCCGCTGGCGGGACTGGGCATCGGCTGGGCCGGCCGGCCGGGCACCGGATTCGTGATCGTCGGCACCTTCTCGGTCGCCGTGGCGGCCGCCAGCCGGCTCGTACTGCTGCGCTCGCCCGCCGGGACGGACCCGGACGACCAGCTCCCGACCGACCCAGAAGCCCCTTCCCCTGCGACCCACATCAGAACCGACCTCGCTCAGGAAGGCTGACATGTCACAACCCCCCGTCGTCGCCATCGTCGACTCCTACGCTCTGTCGAAGACTCTCGCGGACGAATTCTTGAAGCAGGGGGCCGCGCTGGTCCGGGTGCAGAGCACCATCGAGGTGCCGGCCGCATACCGAGGACCGTTCGATCTATCGGAGTACGCCGAGAACATCGTCCACCACGGCGATCTGGACGCCACCGCGCGGGCCGTCGCGGCGCACCACCCGGTGGCCGTCGTCGCGGGCGGGGAGATCGGCGTCGAGCTGGCGGACGCCCTCAGCGAACGGCTGGGCCTTCCCACGAACGGCTCCGCGCTGAGCACCGCCCGGCGCGACAAGTACGTCATGATCGAGACGATCAAGCGGGCCGGGGTACCGGGGGCGCGGCAATTACTGGCTGGGTCCGGGGACGAAGTCGCCCGCTGGCACGAGGAGCTGGGCGGCCGAATCGTCCTCAAGCCGCTGCGCAGTGCAGCGGGCAACGGGGTGTTCTTCTGTAATACCCCTGAGGAGTCCACCGCTGCCTTTGCCCAGATAGCCGGCCACAGCAACGTCTTCTCTGAGCGCAACAGCGGGGCCGTTGCGCAGGAATACCTCCGCGGCACCGAGTACATGGTCAACACCGCGAGCCGGGACGGAGTGCACCGGATCTGTGAAATCTGGCGTACGACGCGCATCGCCGCCAACGGTGTGGCGGACCTGTCGGACACCGTGTACCTCATGCCCCGCAAGGGCGCCGCCCAGGAGGTGCTGACGGCCTACGCCGCGCGTGTGCTCGACGCCCTCGGCATCGCGCACGGTCCCGCTCACGTCGAGATCAAGCTGACGGCCGCGGGACCCCGGCTCGTGGAGGCGGGAGCGCGCATCTGCGGCGCCAATCTGCCGTACTACGCGCAGATCGCACACGGCAGGTCCCAACTGGACTGGACCGCCGAGGCCTATCTGCGTCCCGAGTACTTTCTGGCCCGTCATCAGGACCAGGAGGCCGAGGGGCAGTTCTGCGCGTTTGTCGGCCTGATCTCCCCCGTCTCCGGAACGCTGGCCCAGTACCGCGGACTTGAGGAGTTGCGGGACCTGGAGAGCTTTGCCGACGTGAGGGTGCACGTCCAGCCGGGCGGTCGTATCTCACGCACGGTCGATGACCTCACCTACCCGGCGGTGGTGGTGCTGATGCACGAGAGCGAGGAGACCGTGTTGCGGGACGCCAACACGATCCGGTACCTGGACGGCCCTTCCTTCTACGACGTGGCCCCCGACGACGAGGCCACGGCCCCGGCATGAGCAGGGGCTCTCCCCCACCGGCCTTCGGCACCCACCTGCCGAGCAACATTGCGAACACCTGAGGAACCTGTCGATGCCGACCACCACGTATACCGAGACGGCCCGCGCATGGGTCGCACGCTGGGACCGCCAGCAGGAAACCTTTCTACCGCAGCGCGAGGAACAGTTCACCGCGCTGATCGACGTGGTCGAGGAGATCAGCGAGCGACCCGACCCGCTGATACTTGACCTCGGATGCGGCCCCGGCTCCCTCGGGGCCCGCATCCTCGACCGCATCCCCGGCGCGACCGTCATTTCCGTGGACGCCGACCCGCTCCTGATCGAGCTGGGGCGTGCAGCGTACGCGGATGTACCGGGGCTCCGGTTCGCCGACGTGGACCTCCGCAACACCGACTGGGCGGACAACCTGGACCTCGACCGGCAGCCCGACGCCGCACTGAGCACCACCGCGCTGCACTGGCTCCACCCCGCGACACTGACATCGCTGTACGCCGGTCTCGCTGAGCTGCTGCGTCCCGGTGGCATCCTGGTCAACTGCGACGAGCTTGAACGCGACCGGGGGGCCTCACCTGTCCTTTCGCACCTCGACCGCGCGCTGCTCAGGCGCAGCAAGGGCCGGCTCCGGTCGCACGAGGACGCCGACAGCTGGTACGGCTGGTGGGAGGAGGTGCAGGCGGAGCCCGTTTTCGCTGCGGCGGTGGCCGAGCGGCGGCGACGCGGGTACGACGGCGAGAACCACAGCGATCTCTCCGCGGCCTTCGACATCCACCTCCGAGCCCTCGAACAGGCTGGCTTCTCAGAGGTCGGTACGATCTGGCAGCACGGCGAGGTCCGGCTGCTGTGCGGTGTGGTCGACTCCCCAAAGAACGTGGTGCCGGGCGACGAGCCGCACACGCACAACCACGCTCACGACGACGCGGGGACCACGCCGTGACGGGGGGCGGGACCAGGCTCCTTGGCCCCACCCCGCGCAACAGTTGGCGGGCCTCGGCCGATGAGGTCGACCTGTGCCGGCTCGTGCTACCCGCTCAGCCTGTGACCGTGCCCGCCAAGCCCCAGCGCCTCCGCCTCGACCTAGCCCGCACGGCTCTGGTCGTCGTCGACATGCAGAACGACTTCTGCGCACCCGAGGGCTGGCTTGCGTCCATCGGTCTCGACGTGTCCGGTGCCGAGAGCCTCGCCGCCGCGATCGCCGGGATGCTGCCCCCGCTGCGTGACGCGGGCGTGCCGGTGATCTGGCTGAACTGGGGCAGCCGCCCGGACCGCGTGAACATCCCGCCGAACGTTCTGCACGCCTATGATCTGGCCGGCACGGGCGGCGGCATCGGCTCGGTCCTTCCCGGCGCCGACACCCCGGTGCTGCAGGAGGGCAGCTGGGGAGCAGCCGTGGTGGATGACCTACGGCCGGTGGACGGTGACATCCACGTCACCAAGCACCGGATGAGCGGCTTCTTCGACACCCCGTTGGACTCGATCCTGCGTAACCTCCGGGTGGACACCCTTCTGTTCACGGGCGTCAACGCGGACCAGTGCGTACTTGCGACCCTGACAGACGCGGCCTGCCTGGGCTACGACACAGTGCTGCTGGAGGACGGAGTTGCCACCACGTCCCCCGATTTCTGCCTCCAGGCCACGCTTTACAACGTCGAGCGCTGCTTCGGCTTCGTCACTCGCGGAGATAGCCTCGTCTCCGCTCTCGCGGACCTCGGGATCGAGAAGTGAACGACGTCTTCCGCATGTTCTTCAACCAGAACCGCAACCCACACACGTCGAAGGGCCCGGTGAGAAGAATGACGAAGCATACGAGATTCGAAGTCGTGAGGGTTTGCCCCCCAACACGCTTTCCAACTCTGCACGTCCCCCGTTCGTCCTGGTTCACGGTCGTCCGTGGACCAGGCTCCTTGGGTTGCTCGCAAGGCGGCTGAACGGCCGCGAACGAGTGCTGTTCTCCGCTGAATCATGAGCAGACGGGCGCGGGAGGGGCACGGCCGGGGAGGTGGCCGAGCCGCTCGGCGAGGCGTCTCCTACCGTGTCAGTGGCTGAGGTTGAGGTTGAGCTGCGTATCTGTGGCACTGACGTTGACGGCTTGGATGTAGCCGGTGGCTTCGCGGTACTCCCCGGTGCCTCCGGTGATCGCGAACTTGATGTCGCCGGGGCCGGCAGCGGTAGAGGTGAACCGGCCTTGGAAGGTGATGTCTCCCTCGGCCAGGAGAAGAGAGCCCGTGCACTGCAGGTCGAACTCATCATCAGGGGCGGTGCGGGTCATTGTGCAGACCTCACCGTAGTTGCCGACCGGGACGCTGTTACGGAGGAGATCGCCGCTGACGACGATTTCGTCCCCTTGGCTGGGCCCAGATGACCCGTCCACATCAATGAAACTGGTCTGGGTCTGTCGCGCGATCAGCTGGGTGGCCTGCATAGACACGGCACCGGTACTGCTGAAAGCCGATGCCGGCTGAGAGCAAGCAAGGAGGGCAGCCAAGCCGATGGCCGTGCTCAGACCGACATGCTTGAAGTGACGCACTCTGTGCTCCTGTGGGACCTAGGGGGCGGCTCACTGACCAGGCGTCATGTGAGCCAACGGATTCCTAGGGCAGCCTTATGTGGATCGCACGGTACTGCGACCCGACGCGCTTATCCATTCAGGTGATACGACCGGAGGTGCATGTCCGAGGGACATCAAGGTCGGCTGCACCGGTTTGGCCGGTGTCCTGCCCGGTTTGGGGTCGGGCGTGATCAGGGAGCCTCCAAAGTGGTCTGATCGCCCCATGTTCGGACACAGGTTGGCCGGGCGCCTCTCCACGGCCGAGATGCCACCTTGGGCGGCGTCCGCTTTCCAACTGTGCACGGTCCCGTTCGTCCTGGTTCGCCGTCGCCCATGGGCCGGGCGTCTGCACTGCCTGCAGGCGAGCTGAACGGCCGCGTACGGCGGCGAGTGAGACTGCTGGCACGCTCAGCCGACAGCCGTAGGCCCGAAGCTCGTTCAAGTCGGGACAGATGGGCTGACACCCGCTTGTGACCAAAAATCACGCCATCGACGGTCAGCTGGAAAGGCCACACAGAACCGCGCTGACGCACCGTCATAAAATTTCACCGCCCGGGATCTACACGCATAGACCGCCCGGGCCCATCATGTGCGCGAGCCCACCCCTCTCAACTCCTCACCCTAGGAGCAGAAGCCCATGCGCACCAGAGAGCGCCGCAGCATCCTCACCACCCTCGTAGCAGCCGCCACCACTGCCCTCACCATCTTCGGCACCACCCCCGCACAGGCAGCACTGCCCACCCCGGTCAGCGCTGCCACCGCCCGCTCCTACCTTGCCTCCCTAACCGTGTCAGCCGAGCACTCCAGAACCGGCTACAGCCGCGACCTGTTCCCCCACTGGATCACCATCAGCGGCACCTGCGACACCCGCGAGACCGTCCTCAAGCGCGACGGCACGAGCGTCGTCACCAACTCCTCCTGTACCGCCACAAGTGGCAGCTGGTACTCCCCCTACGACGGAGCCACCTGGTCCGCCGCCTCCGATGTCGACATCGACCACCTCATCCCCCTCGCCGAGGCGTGGGATTCGGGCGCCGACAACTGGACCACGTCCAAGCGGCAGGCGCTCGCCAACGACCTCACCCGCCCCCAACTGCTCGCGGTCACCGACAACGTCAACCAGTCCAAAGGCGACCAGGACCCCGCCACCTGGTGGCCCTCCCGCACCGCCTACCGCTGCACCTACGCCCGTGCCTGGGTCCAGGTGAAGTACTACTACGGACTCTCGGTCGACTCCGCCGAGAAAAGCGCCCTGTCCTCAGTCCTCAACGGTTGCTGACTGCCCCAAACTCTCGTTCAACAGCAGTGCATCCGTCCCGCTGGAAGCATCCGGTGGGACGGAACGAGGGGGCCGACCTGGCCTTTTCCCGTCGTTCGCCGACCTGGGATGTCAGGCCCTGGCCCGTTGGATCGGCTAGCGCAGCAGCTGGGAGTGCGCCCCGCCTTACCGACGAAGCAGACGGCGGGCGAGTACCGCCGGGGCTCAGGGGCCGGCGACGACCGTCTGTGGGGCGTCAACCGCAGCAACAAGGGCGCCGGGAACGCGCTGGCGGCGCTGAAAACAACCGGCGGCGCGTCGCCCAGGACGCCGCTCGCCGCCATTACGACCACGCCCGGCACGCGGGTGGGCGCGGCGTGGCGGCATTCCAACGAGAAGAGCCGGGCCTACTACAACCAGCGCGCCGCGGGTCTACGGGGCGCTGCTGGCCGACATCGACGCCGGGCTCGGCACGGCCGGCGACCACGGCATCTTCGTCATGGGCTGGGGCGGGTCGGATCTCACCTACCAGCGCGAGCATCGCAAGCTGAAACTGACCGCCCGGTGGGTGGCGGCGAGCTGGCCCTCCGCGTCGCGGCCGACGCCGCCGCCGAGTTTCTGGAACAGAAGTACCCGTTATGAGGAGGGCGGCGGTGCGGTGACGGGTTCGGGAAGTGCTTGCTCGGCCCAGATGATCTTTCCGTGTCGGGTGGGGCGGGTGCCCCAGCGCTGGGTGAGCTGTCCTGTGAGGAACAGGCCGCGGCCGCCTTCATCGTCTTCCTCGGCGCGGCGTAGCTGTGGGGCTGTGCTGCTGGTGTCGGAGACTTCGCAGGTCAGTGTCTGGTCTCGGATCAGGCGTAGGCCGATGGTTCCGTTGGAGTAGCGCAGTGCGTTGGTGACTAGTTCGCTGACGACTAGTTCGGTGGTGGGGGTGAGGTCGTTGAGGTTCCAGGCGGCGAGCTGGTCGGCGGTGTACTTGCGTGCCTGGGCCACGTGCTCGGGCGAGGGTTGCAGGGTCCAGGACGCCAGTTGCTCGGGGCCGAGGGTGCGGGTTTTTGCCAGCAGCAGGGTCGCGCCGGGCTCAGGGGGCTGGGGGGTCAGGATGTCCATGAGGGTGTTGCAGGTTTCCTGGAGTGAGGCGGTGTCGGACGTGAAGAGGGCCTGGACCTGGGCCAGGGTCTGGGTGGTTTTCTGCGGCGTGCGGTCGTTGTGTTGGGCGGCGCTGGTGAGGATGAGGACGGTGCCTTTGGGCAGTTCGTGTTCCGTTGTCTGGTAGGTGGGTCGTCCCTGGCCGAGGGCTGGTCCTTGCGGGGTGTCGGCGAGCTGCACGGTGCCGTCCGGGCGGACGAAGACCGGTGGCTGGTGGCCTGCCGCCGACAGGGTGCAGTGCCGCGTGACGGGGTCGTAGATGGCATAGGTGCAGGTGGCTCCCACGGTCGCGGTGCGCGGTCCGGCTTCCGGGGTGGGGTGTTCCTGACCGCTGAGCCAGGTGACGAGCTCGTGCAGGCGTTGAAGAAGTTCGTCCGGTTCCAGGTTCAGAGCGGCCAGGGCGCCGATGGCGGCTCTCAGTTCGCCCATGGCAGCTGTGGCGCGGATGCCGTCGCCGGTGACGGTGCCGGCCGCCAGGGCGACCCGAGCGCCGGGCAGGGGGATGACGTCGGCCCAGTCGCCGCCGAAGCTGGAGGGCGGATAGCAGTGTGCGATCTCCACGGCGCTGTGGGTCGGGGCTTCGAGGGGCCTGAGGCTCATCTGGAGGATGCGGGCGGCCGAGCGGCCACGGCTGTAGAGCCGCGCATTGTCCAGGCACAGTGCGGTGTGGGCAGCCAGCTGCTTGGCGAGGGCGAGGTCGTCGTCCTCGTATGCGTCTGGGGAGCGCCAGCGGTAGAAGCAAGCGAGGCCCAGAACGAGGCCGCGGGCACACAGCGGAACCACGATCATCGAGCGCACCTGGACGGCTGTCAGCAGCCGGTAGCGAAACGGGTCGTCGGCCAGCCAGGCGGCGTCCGCGTCCAACTTGCTGATCAGGCAGGGACGAAGGTCTGCCATGGCCTGACGGTATGGCGATCCGGCCGGGAAGCTGCCGATTTCTCCGGCCATGGGGATCCGTGAGTCCTTGATGTCGTGCATCGAGTGCCAGCCCGCGCGCCGCAGCGCGATGCCCTCGATCAGCGGTCCGGGCTCAGGAGCCTCGCCGCGCAGCACTGGGTCAAGGAGGTCAACCGTGGTGGTGTCAGCGAAATCCGGGACGGCCGCTTCGGCCAGCTCCTGCGCCGTTTGAAAGACGTCCAGCGTCGTGCCGATCCGGGTGCTGACCCGGTGCAGCAGAGCCAGCCGCGCCTGGGCCTGGTAGCGCTCGGTGACATCCACGATCACTGTGGCCACCCCCAGGGGCCGCCCTCGCGCGTTATTCAGCCGGAACCAGGAGACCGCCGCAGTGACCTCGGCATACGGCTCGTAGGGGGACCGCAGCGTCACCAGGACATCGCGCCTGGGCGTGCCGGTTTCCAGCACCTCACGAACCAGGGCCTCGATGCCTTCAGCCTCTTCCAGACCACAGGCGCTCAGCGCCTCCGACAGCGTGCAGCCGAGGAGTTCCTCGATCGGGAAGGCTTGGATGTGGCGCGCAGCGGAGTTGAAGTACACGAGGCGCAGCCCGGTATCCAGAATGTGCAGGCCGATCGGGGACTCGGTGAACAGGGCGGTCAGAAGCGCATCACCCACGTCACCACCGGGACGACCCGGAATATCCCGCGGAGCGCTCACGGTAATCCTTCCTGCTGTAGGTGGCAGGCTTCGGCGCCTGCCCTATCCCCTGAATGATTTCATTCCAGACAGATTGTTATGAAGCAGAACAATCAGCCCCCTCCTCTGCCTCGCCCGCCGACGAGCAGACGCCCTCATCGCGATGCTCCGCGACGGCACCTTGCACGAATCTCAACCTGCCCCATCACCTTGACCAAACCCATAGGCCCCCGGGAGCGGCCGTGTTTCATAGGTGGTCAACCTGGCGGCGCTGGCGGAGGAGCTGAAGCGAGCGATGTCGACCTCGAGTTCCCGCGTGGCGAGCTCAAGGGCTCGCACGACCCCTCCGGGGTCGTGTTCACCGGTCGCACGCCCAGGGCAGCGGGCGCGCGCCTCGAACTGCCCATCGATCACCGGCGACGACGTCTGACCGATCCATTAGGGCGTGGATCGGAGCGGCTACCGGCCATCAACTGCTGTATGCGGGACAGTGAACGAGCTGTCTCCATCCCTCCGTGGAGAGACAGAACCGAAGCCCTCGGAGGCGGCCGTCACAACCCTCTGAGGGCTTCGCTGATCCCCTGTTCAGCACCATGCCGAGCGCTGCAGGTTCCATCTGCCGCTCGCTAGAACCAAGGTTGGGCAGGCTGGTCAGAGCGCGGATCGTTGAAGGGGGATGGCGGCCCCGGTCGGCGCGTGACGCGGATTAGTCGGCGATTTGCTCGATGAGCCAGGTGCACAGCTCTTCGGTGATGGCTGTGTGCGCGGTGGTCGTGGACGAACAGAGGAAGCCGCCTAGCTCGCTCTCCTGCGGTTCCAGTCCGTTGATGTCCGCGTACAGGTCGTCCTGCTTCTCGATGTCGCGGATCGCGACCGCGCTGACCGAGGGGACGAAGCACACGTCCTCGTGCCGTAGGTCCGCGTTGCCGCCGAGCTTCTCCATCGTCTCGGCGAGAATCTTGTAGGTGTGCAGGGTTCCGCCCGGCGCGCCGTCCACTTCCGGGAAGCCGCTGGTCGTGATGGTCTTCTCGGCCTTCGGGAACCTCCGGTTCAGGTATGCGGCCGTCACGTCGTCGCCCTGAGCCTGAGTGTAGAAGGTGGTGCCCGGGTAGATCCGGTCGATGCGCAGCGCGACCTCGCCGGGCTTCAGGTTCGGCAGGCCGACCCCGTCGGCGCGACCATTCGCCACGCCGATCGTCCTCGGGATCTGCGGCCACCTGCCAACCCGGTCCAGGGCGGCCAGGAACTCCGAGCGCTCAGCAGCGATGCAGATCTTGCCGGTGTCCTTGTCGTAGTGCCGCCACAGCATCTGGCGTGCGGCCGGGCTGTTCATCTGCTTCGCGAAGGCGTTCGGGAGCGGGACGAAGTGGGAGAACGCCTGCACGCCGAGTGGGATGGAAGCGCCGTGGTGCGGGCTGTCGTAGGAGAAGTACAGCCCGGTCCGGTGATTTACCCCGTGCGTCTCCAGTTTTGCGAGGGCATAGCGGGTGACGATGCCGCCCATGCTGAAGCCGCCCACGACCAGGCGGGCGTCGCCCAGCTGCTCGGAGATTGCCCGCATGATGGCGGCCTCGGCCGCCTGCGCGTTGTCCAGGATCGAGGCGCTGCGCTCATTGAAGCCGAGTAGGATCACGTCCCTGCCGCGCTGGCGCAGCTCGCTGATGAACGAGTAGCCGCTCTCCAGCCCGTGGTAGAGCACGTCGAGTTTGCTCCGGCCGAGGTTGAAGCCGTCGGCCATGATCACGGGTCGGACGAGACCGCTGCCGTTACCCTCGCGGGGGAACACCCAGGCGAAGCCGTTGGGCAGGGTCCACTCCTCGTGCTCCGGTACCTGGATCGTTCCGGCGGGTTCGACGGTCAGCGGACCGCCGAGAGTGAACGAACCAACATTCGGCTCGGTCGTCTCGGACATGGTCGTGCTCCTTGCGGAAGGGGGGTGGGTGCGACGACGTCATCATGGGGGGCGATCCGGGCGCATCACTCTTTTGATCTGCGGGTTTCACCACATCTGATGGACTGCGCAAGGGAAGTGTTTAGTGCGTTTGGCATGTGCCGTTGGCCTGTTCTCATCGCTCGTCCGTTCCAGGCCTAAAGCCGAGAAGGCTCGGGACACCGTCGAGGAAACCCATTCGTGACGCAACCAGGAGCGCCGAGCCGTAGGGCCTGCGGTGTGAGGCGGTGAGTGCCGAAAACGCCCAATGCCGGCCGGTCGCGGCCAGGCGACTGTTCTTGATCCGGCGCTGACTGACGCATCTACTCTTCCCTGATTCGCGGGTCACGGGAGCGCTTCCGGCGTACGCCTTCAGATCCTGGCCTGTTTCGAACCTGGTGCGATCATCCACCGATCTCGGCGAGCATCCGGGCGCCGGTGAGCACGGCAAGGCCGGGAAGACTCGTGATGACCTCTGCGTCGGGATGCTGAAGGAAGCGCTCTTCCGTTCACGCGCGAGATCGTCGCAGGCCCGGCAAGCCGCATCGAGCTGGGCGAGTAGCGCGCTGTTTGGCGCCCCATCGCCTTCTCCACCAGGGGCGGTTGGTGAAGCTGGGCCTGGCGGAACACGGCGAAGGGACGGATGGTTTCGGCCTCGACCCAACGCTGGCGACCGGCCCGCGTGATGGCACTCTTCAGTCGGTTCGAAGCGGAGGTACCGGAATCCTCCCTGCCGCTACATGGCGGGAGGTCCTGGAAGTCGTAACGAAGGCAGACCGGTTCGGCCTCCTCGCCACCAGCCTGGGCGGTCGCGCCCTGTGGGCCGCCGTACACAAGGCGGTCCCCGCGACGGGCGAGCGGCGGCGGGCGATCGGTGTGCGGCTGGTCGTAGGACGCCTGGCGGGGCAGGTGGCCAAGGGGCGCGCAGGGCCCGGGTGTGGGCGGGCATGGTGACGGCGGCGAGGATGCCGGCCCGTCCAGCGTAGGTAGAGCGCCAGCTGAGGTGGTCGACCAGCGTGGCTGTGAAGGGTGCGAAGACGGTGCTGGCGAGGGTGACGGTCGTCAGAGCGCGGACGCGATCCGGGCCCCACCAGTGGGTCAGAGCCTCGAAGGCGGGCTGGTAGAAGGTGGCGGCCATGGCGACGCCGGCCATGAGCCAGGCGGCCATGAACACGTACAGGTTGGGGGCCCGGCGAAATTGACGAGCAGTGGCAGGGCGATGCGGGCGACGTCCAGCGGCTGCGACCAGATCGGCGAAGGCCTGCGCCGAGAGCCTCAGGTCACCAGCCGACTCACCCTCACCGCGCGGTACGCCGATCGCAGTTCCACCACGCGCACACGCACACAGCCGGAACCCACCAACCACTCACCCGCTCTCGCCACGGCTGCCCTGGAACTGCTGACCACCCTCGGACTGCAACAAGCGCGAGTCCGTGCCTTCGCTATCCGTGTCGATGGCCTGCGGCTCGCCGACTCCGCGCATCGCCAGCGCTCCCTGGATCCCAGCGACGATCGCGCCCGCGCAACGGAAGCTGCCGCCGACAGAGCACGTAGACGCTTTGGGTCTGAGGCTATACGTCCAGCATCTACCGCGGGGCCGCCGACCACCAGGCGGGTTGGCCCAGGGCTGTGAGGTGGTCACCAGCGTCCCGAAGTCGGCCGTCCGGCCGCCACTGTCACATATCTCCAGGAGGACGCGACCATGCTTCGATGGCGGGTGGTTCCGCGTACCCCGCGACCGAGACCCACGCCTTCTCGGTGCCCTCATTGCTCAGGACGTAGACCGGGCGGAAAGGGTCGCGCAGGTCCTGTCTGTCAGAGAAGACGGCGCGAAACACGGTGTCGGAGACCGCCACGGCCGCCGGGGAGTCGCTTGCGGCGTTCAGAGCGGCCCTCAACGGCTGTGAATTTACCAGCCTGAGGGCCGTGACCACCGGCCGCCCCACCCATGCCCCGCGGTGCTGCGTCACGTCACCACAGTGCAGCGCGAGTCGCAGTCTGAGCGACGCTTCCCGGTGGAGGCCGTGCAGTGCACGCTCCAATCGCGCGAGCAGGTCCGGAGCCAGCGCCAAAGCACGCGTCAACGCCTCGAAGACGATGATCTGCCCGTCGCCCCTGTCGTTCCTCTCCCAAGACGGTGGACTCTCGTCCTGGGAGAGCACTTGGGTCAGAACGTTGTTCAGAGCACTGCGGGCGTTCGTCTGCGCCGTCACGGACTTCGAGGCAAAGCCTGCGATGTCCACGACGAGGATGAGGCGATTGCGCCCGGAGTCCAAAGCGGCGTGGGTGCGAGCGAGTTCGCCTATGCCATTGTCCGACTTGTTTTCGGCGTTACGGGCGTTGCTCCACTGTCTCCCTGCCTCCACCGCCCTAGTCGACACTTCGAGTCCCAGGTCGGTACGCAGGAGCAGGGGACGCAGCACGTACTGCGCGGACGGCCCGCCACCGTGGATACGCAGCCACTCGACTGCGCGGTCACCGGCCCTCGTCGCGTCGGGTGGAGTGAGGTCGTCGCGGGAAAGCAACGCGTTCAGGACAAACTGGGCGTCGAGGTCGGTGCCGTGACCGCGATCCCCCAGCCACGTCAGAGCGAGCGCCGTGGCCTCGCGCGCCTCCTCCGGTGCCAGGTCGCCGCGTTGCAGGAGTGCAAAGACCACGTACTCGGCCTCGGCCTCGGGGGAGGCACCGACCGAACTGAGCCAGTCGAGGGCATATCGCACGAGCTGACGCCGGGCGTCCGATGGTAGGTCCTCCCGGCGCAGTGCGGTGTGCACGAGGCCACTGTCGCTGGTACCGCCGTGAGAGCCTAGCCAGCGCAGTGCCTGGTCCAGCACGACGTGGGCATCCTCCTGCGACAGGTCCTCCCGTCGCAGAGCCGCCGACAACACGAACTGCGCCGATTCGGTGTCCCCACGCACCGCGAGCCATGTTCGGGTGTACGCCAGCGTCCGCGCCGCCTCGTCACCGGAAAGGCGGGAGATCCTCAGCAGGGAGTGGATCAGGTACTGCGCATCCTGGGTCTCCCCGTGGAGCGCAAGCCAGTCCAGCGTCTGTTGGATCGCCTGTGCTGTCTGCTGGCGAGGCAGATCCGCGCGGGACAGGAGGGGGGTGAGGACGTATTGAGCACTCTCGGCACGGTCATGCGCGTTCAGCCAGGACAGTGACTGGTCGATGACGGCTCTGGCCTGGTCCGCGCCGAGGTCGGTGCGCCTCAGCAGGGAGTGGAGCAGGTACTGCGCAACCTGGGCCTCCCCGTGCACCGCAAGCCAGTCCAGCGCCTGTTGGATCGCCTGTGCTGTCTGCTGGCGAGGCAGATCCGCGCGGGACAGGAGGGGGGTGAGGACGTATTGAGCACTCTCGGCACGGTCATGCGCGTTCAGCCAGGACAGTGACTGGTCGATGACGGCTCTGGCCTGGTCCGCGCCGAGGTCGGTGCGCCTCAGCAGTTGGCGCAGTTGGCGCAGTTGGACGGGGTTGGCCTCCTGCACGCCGGTGGACGCTTCCCGCCGTTCCTGGGCGAGTACTCGGAAGCGCTCCGCGACCTGTGAGTCGCCCTCTTTTTTTGCCGCGCGGGCAATGGCTTCCAGGTCCGGGAGCGCGGCGTTCCCCGCCAGTGCGTCCCACAGCGATTCCGGAGGGATCGAGTGCCGGCGGATTTCACGTCCGTACTGCTCGATGTGGTCGGAGAGCCGGAAGGATCCCAGTGAGGACGCCGCCCCGACCGGCCGCGCAACTTGGAACAGGCCCGCGCTGTTCAGCGTCTCGACAGAGAGCTGTCCCAGATCCGGCGTGTTCCCTTCCAGATGGCGCAGGTAGCCGACGGCCGCCTCGCCGAGCAGGACGCCAGGGATCACCGGTCCATGCCCGTAGCGGCGGGCGTCGATCGCGGCGTCCGCGAAGGCGCGTACGAGCGAGGACGCGGAGGTGTACCGCTCGATCGCGTCGGCGCCGCTCGTGAGGTAGGAGAGGGACGAGGCATCCCCGGTCAGTGACACAGGGATGGCCACACCCATCAGGCACAGGGTTCGTGCCTGCTGATGCCGGTCGGGTGAATTCAGCGGGGGTACGGAGATCAGTGTGTTCCAGTGGTCCGTCCGTACTGTGCCCAGCACCAGGACCGGGCTGTCGGCGGGGTCCTGTAGCCGCGCTCTCAGCGCCGCCGCGACGTGTTCGCCGCGCCCACCGGCCGCCTCGTCTAGGAGGTGTCGCTCCGCATCGCCCAGCCAGATCACGGTGCGCGCACCGATCCGGGCCGGAGCGCCGAGTGCCGTGTCGAGGTCGGCGTTGGACTGGGGTTCCCACAGAGACCAGTCGTGCGGAAGGTGGCGCGCCGCTTCGCAGGCCGACCGGGTCTTGCCCGAGCCGAGCGGGCCGACGAGCAGGACCAGCCTCGATGCGCCGGCGGCGCAGTCCTGTACGACGGCCCGCAGCAGCCGGTCGTGGCGCCGCTCGACGTAGTGCGGCGATTCCGACCGCGCCGTACGGTCGACGAAGTCGGCAATCGGTTGCCCGAGACGTGTAGTCATGACGGGTGATGCCCGGGCTTCTGGGCGCTTCTGCAGAGCACGGTCCCGCAACGTGGTGAACGAGGCCGCGGTCGACTGGCCGTCGGAATCCGGATCCGCTTGCCAGGCGAGGAAGTGAACCAGCCAGTCAAAGCTGCGCTCGTCGGCCGGGACGGCCTTCCCTCTGAACCAGTCGGACAGTGTGCTTGTGGTGAGTTGGACGGGAGGGTACGCCTGCTCGGCCCGCGACACCAGCAACGCATACGTCGGGGCGCCGGCCCGGTGATGCAGCTCGCGCAGGGCTTTGGCGAGTGCGTCCCGGCTCTCCCGCCGCGCTTTGCCGAGGCGGGTCTGGACACGGAACACGACGACGGCCCCCGGCTGAGGAGCCGCGCGCTCGACAAAGGCCACACAGGAACCGAAAGGCTGGAGCTCTCCGGGTTTGTCCGAGTCGTCGAGGACCAGGAGGAATTCGACGGGGGAGAGTACGACCGGGGTGCGCGGGGACGTGGTGCGCACAGCCTGCATCACGCGCGGCCACGAGAAAGTGGTCTCCACTCGTACCGTGACATACAGAGGAGCGCTGGCGCCACGCCACAGCAGGTCCTGTTCGAGCGCATCCTCAACCGGCGTCGGCCCTTCGAGGTCGATGCCCTCCGCGGAGAGCTGGTCACGGAGGTCGCCGATCACATCGGTAAGTGTGACGCTGCCCTGGATGGGGCGCAGGTCATCGAAGAGCGTGTTCCGATGCGGCCAGTCGCCCAGAGGGGCCGGGAGCCGCTGATAGGTGTAGTCAATCAGGCGCCGCAGCAGAAGCTCGGTGTCACGCAGAGCCAGGGGCGCGGTGGGCGGGCCAAACAGCGACTGCATCTGCGCCCGTACGGCCTCGTACACGGCGGATGCCTCGTGCGCCTCATGGGTCGTCGCCGCGGCCATTCCCCCGGGGGTGGCCGGACGTGCAGCACCGGCCTGCCGTGTCGCCTCCGCGCCTCCGTGCCCCCTCACCGCGGTGGCCGTCTCGGCGAATGGCTGTGTCTGCGCCGGTACCTGCCGTGCCGCCGTCGGGTCGTGCAGTACGGCCGCGACGCCCCCCGGGGCGTACGGGTGGGCGGCGGCATGGCGGCTGAAGGCGGCCCGCATGTGCCATGCGTCGTGGGTCGTGAGGTGGGTGCGCAGAAATTCTCGAGCGGGGGCACTGAGCGCCAACAGCGGATCGCCCTCGGCATCGCGGCGCACGGTGAACAGGCCGCTGGTGAGTAGCTCGGCGAGATCGGAGTACCGGGCTTCGGGCGCGGCCTCGTCGCGCAGTATGTGCAACAGCGGCAGAGGCAGTTCGGGGAGCCCGGAGCAGAGGACGGCCAGACGTACGGCCGGGGAGGGGGCGGTTTGGACGAACGCTTCGGCGAGCCGCTCCGGATCGGTCTGTCGGGCAGGTGCTGTTCCCTTGCGCGTCCGGAGGAGGCGGCCGGTCGCGGGGATGAGCACCGCGTCGCAGCCCCGTGGGTCGGCGCGCATGAGTGTGCTCGCCCACGCGCCCAGGGAGTTCGAACTGCAGGACACGACGGGCAGCGCGGACCAGGGCCCGAGGGGGTCCTCGACGCCCACGCGGGGACGGAACCTGGGAGGCAGCCGGAAGCGGAGGGCGCGGTTGGGCTCGCCGGCTCGGTCCGCGGTGACGCGTACGGCGGGCAGGTTAAGGGCGGAGCGGCGCCATAGGCGTGGCGGCAACGGATCGAGTAGCGCCACTGGCATCTGTGCGCCCCAGTCGCGCAACAAAAGCCAGGGGACGGGGCTGTGCCAGCCCCGGGCGGCGCAGTCGGAGGCCAGCAGGACCAGCCGCCTGCCCCGGGTGCCGCTGCTGTGGTGGGGGACGCGCTCGCGGGGGACTTCGCAGCCGTGGTGGTCGCGTACGCGCGGCTCGTTCCCCTGCCACTCCAGGCGCCATGTGTGGACGGCGCGGAAACCTCCCAAGGTGGTCAGGAGCCGGGTGATGGCCCGGGTAGTCTCCTCCCACACGCTCATGGACAGCGCCGAGTCCACGATGACGACCGCCTCGAACCAGGGTTCGGGAGCGGGACGGAACAGCGGTACCAGGGGGCCGCCCCGCGCGTAGTGCTCCACGGTGGCGTCGATGTCCAGGAGGCTGCGTGCGCCCTGGCGCCATGGCCGGCGGAAGGGCTGGATGGCCCGGCCGACGGCGAGCGAGTCCGGCAGCGGGTTGGCGCGCCCCAGCGACAACGGCGCGCCGCGTACCGTGTCGCTCGCCCCGGGACGCCGGACGGACAGCTCCCTGCTCGTCGCGCCGGTCGGGGTGTCGTCCTCGGCAGGCGAGGACTCGGTGTGCTCGGACGGCGCCGTGGGTTCGGGGTGGGTGACGGTCTCCTCGCCGGGTGTGGACCGGGGCGCGGCCGGGTCCCAGTCCACGGTGCCCGAGGCGGCGAGCCACAAGGCGTCGGCGAGGACGCATGCGTCCACTCCGGAGGGCAGCGGCGCGCTGCCCAGGGCCCGGACGAGCCGGGTGAGGGCGTCAGACACGGGAGAGCTCGCGCAGGAGCAGCTCACGCAGCTCCTCGTACTGTCTGCCCTTCGGCGCCCGGTCACCGGTAAGCAGGGCCACGGCGTTCAGCAGTTGGTCGACAGCGAGGTGTTCGCCCGCCTCGACTCGCTCGGCGAACTCGTCGACGAGTTCGCGTGCGCCCTCCGGCACCTCGTGGAAGTGGGCCTGGACGATGCCGGTGAGGAAGTCACCTGTGAGGGCAGGCATGGGGTAGCGGATGCAGCGGCGCAGGAAGGCCGGTGAAAAGTCGCGTTCACCGTTGCTGGTCAGCAGGATGAACGGGAACTGGATGCATTGCACCCGCCCTCGCTCGATGGGGTGCTCCTTTTCGCTGTCCCACTGGCGGACCTTGACCCGGGGCTTGCGGTACCGCACGAGTTCGGGGATCTCGAACTCACCTCGCTCCAGGACCTCCAGAAGGTCGCTGGGCAGGTCGAGGTCGCTCTTGTCGATCTCGTCGACCAGCAGGGCACGCGGCTGGTCGGCTGGCAGCAACGCGGTTCCGAGGGGCCCGAGCTGCAGGAAGGGAGCGATGTCGTCGCGGCTGCGTCCGCGTCCGGCCCGGTCGGCCGGTCCGTGCGTCATGGCCGAGCGCAGGCTCTGTGCGTGGATGCGGCCCAGGGCGTCGTATCGGTAGAGGGCGTCGGTCAGCGAGCTGCGGGAGGTGATGTGCCAGCGCAGGACCTGCCCGAGCTTCAGCTCGTGGGCCACCTGCTCGATCACGGTGGATTTGCCGGACCCGGCGGGACCGGTGACGAGGAGGGGGCGGCGTAGGTGCAGCGCCGCGTTCACCGCGTCGACGAGACCGGGCGGCGGCTGGTACTGGCGGTGCTGCGGCGTGCGCGGAAACGTGCGCCACGGCGGCGGGACAGCCAGCGGGGTGTCCCGCTGCTCATCGTCACCGCGGTAGTAGGGCTTCCAGATCACAACTCCTCCTCGGGGCTGGCCACGATGCGCTGCTCGAAGGGACGGCAGAACTCCAGCCAGGCCTCGTCGTGCCAGACCGCACGCAGCTCGCCGAGACAGGCCTTACAATCTTCGTGCCCGGCGGACCACCGATTCCGGTAGGCCTCGGCGAACCCAGCGGGCAGGCTTTGCCAGTGGCGTTCTACCTGGACCTGTAGCCGTACGTCACCGGGGCGCGCGTCCGGCCGTGGCCACAGGATGATCGGCGCGTACGGCAGCAGTTGCTCAAGAACGTCCTGCAAGGCTTCGGGGTGGTGGTCGAGCCCGACTGCGATGTCGTAGCGGCCTGTCTCCAGATCTTGCTCGAGTCGCCACCCGTCCTCCAGGACGGATGCTCCGATCCACTCCACCGGCACGCTGGTGCAGGCGGCCATGTCGCGCAGCGCCTTGCGGGCAGCGTCGTTTAGCTCGGCGTTCTCGTCCATCGGGTCCATGCGGCCGCTCCAGCGCACGACGACGGTGTGGTTGACGCCGAGCCGTCGAAGGCCGACCTTGTCCTCCTCGGGCTGCCAGGATGCCAGCAGGTGGGCAGGCGCGGCGACGTCCACGTTGACCAGCTGTTCCGGTGTGGGGAGCCGGCGGCGCGCCCAATTCAGGGCTGTCCCGATCGCACGGCCCACCCCCCGCTGGTCCGCGGCCTCGCAGCGGAAGCGCTCGTGGACGGGGAGTCTCTCGCTGCTGCCGACCAACCAGGCGTCAATCTCGTCCGGCCAGTCGGCCAACGCGCCAGCCAGGCTGACGACCAGGCGGAGTTCGCCCTGCTCGCGCTTGCGCGCCAGCTCGGCCAAGGCGTCGTTGAACTCGGTCACCACACCCATCTTCCACGCCCACTCCCGCAGCCGGCCGTCCACCTCGTTCCCCGCGGCCAGTAGGCCGAGGGCCGCCACGAAGCGCGCGGGGACCTTCCACGGGGACTCGTCGAGCGTCGGCGCGCGCAGGGCCGCGTACTCAACGAGGTCGCGCAGCAGCTCGGCGCCCTCGACCTCCGGGGGCAGACCCGACAACTGGCGTGCGGCGCGCAGCAGATCGCTGGTCAGCACCTCGGCGAACACAGTGTTGAGGAGGGTGACGATCTCGCAGCATCCCAGGAGTGTCGCCACCACGTCGGTGACCCGGTCGTGCCAGACCGGATCGGTAGCGTCCGCCACTTCGCCCCGCCGGGCGAACGTGTCGAGCTCGTCTAGCGCGGAACGTGTGAGGCGTGCCGGGAGTCGGGTACCGGCTCGCCACAGGGCCACGGCTTCCTCTAGGTCTTGTCGTCCAGACGCCCCCACGACGCCGCCTCCGGCGCCGGGCGCCGATCGCGCGTTGCGGGCGAGCCACAGGCCTTCGGCGGCGAAGGGGTCGTTGTCATATTCGAACCGGCCGACGACCTGGCCGACGATCCGGTTGCGCAGCTCTTCGGTGAGCTTGGCGTCCGCGTACACCAGGGGACCGGCGCCGGTGACTCCTTTGCGTAACACGTCGACGACGGCGAACGTCAGGCGCATGTCGCGGGCCGCTTGATCGGCCGCGGCTGCGGTGAGGACCGACAGCCTGGTACGGCCCGCCCGCACACCGCCCGCGATGCCGCGCGCGTCCGGCGTCGCGCCAGCCGCGTGGCAGGTGTCCACCAGCGCGACGACGCCCTCGACCCCTGGCTCGTCGACGGCCTCGGTGAGCAATTGGCCGACGTGCACGGCGGACCCGATGCTGCCAGTCGTGGAGTCGGCGACCATGTAGTACAGGTCGGCCTGTTGGGGGGCGGTGAAGCCGTGCCCGAGCAACGCCACTACCAGCACCGCGTTGTCGTCCCGGGCCCGGCACACGGCCTCGCGTACAGCGTTGCGGACGTCCTCAGGTTTCAAAGCGGCGCTCACCAGCAGGGACGGATGGTCGCCGGTGCGGGCGGTGCACGCCCCAAGGGCGGGGTCGGTGAGCGCGGAGTGCAGGCTGCGGGCGGCTTCCTCCAGCCGGGACAGGACGCCCATCGCAGTGCACTGCGCGCCCACGACCAGGACGTGCCGGCGCTGCTCCTCGGTCACTTCTTCAGTGCTTCGACCAGGGGGCCGGCAACGGCCGGCTGCCGCAGGTACTTGGTGGCGCTGTGCACCCACAGACCGTCGGAGTCCACCCGCTCGGTCACCGGCAGGACACCCGAGGCGTTGGGCAGCATCCAGTTTTGGACGCGCGGCCGGCCCACCACGATGTCGTCGCGGTCCCAGAAGTTCAGCCACCGTTCGACACAGCCAGGAGTGCGGGGCGGCTGTGGCACCAGCCGTTGGAGTACGGCCGCCCCCGTGGCCAGCGGTGAGCCCAGGGTCATCAGCAGCGGAACCGGCCCGCCGTGGCCGCTCAGCGCCTCGAACGCCACGACGGTGCCGAGCGAGTGGCTCACCACGATCAGCGGGCGGCCGGGCTCCGTACCGCGCAGCACCCGCTCGCGGATCCGTTCGTCCAGAGTGCGCCCGGCGCCGTCGGCCTCCTGCCTGCCGAGGTAGCGGCCGACCTGGGCCAGGTACCACAGCAGCGGCAGACCACTCGCCCACTGCGCGCTTCCGCGCAGCCCCGGCATCTGCAGCAGGGTCGTCAGCACCCTGCCGAGGACGCGGATCGGTGCTCCGACGCCCTGGGCCTCACCGTCGAAGCGGGGCAACTGGGCACGGGCGTCCTCGACCACCGCCAACGCCCGCTTGTCGCCGCGCTCCACGGAATGTATGCCCAGCTCGTCGATGAGTGCCTCGACGAACTCCTCGAGGAACACGGCGTCTTCCTGGTCGTTGAGCTCCAGGGTCTGATCCCCCTGGGCCTCGGCGTCGGCGAACAGATCGCTGTAGTCGGCGAACCGGACCTCCGCCAGCCAGCCTTGGGTCAGACCGGAGACCGCGTCGGAGTGCCCCGCCTTGCGGGCGCCTGCGGCCAGAGCCTCCAGCCACTCACGGCGTTCTCGCTCCGGGTCACGGATCCCTCCGATCCCGTGCAAGAACACAAGTTGAGTAGTGTCTGAACCGCCCACTTTCGCCCCCCGTACCACCTGTGCCCGAACGCACGACTGACACTAAGCCACAACTCTGCGTCTCACCAGGCGAATCGGGCAACATCGCAGGAGGACCCCGCTGTGAGGCTCAGGCCGCTGGGCCCGCCACCGTGCGGCTCGGCACCTGCGGGTAACCCATCAGGTCCTCGTGGCGTATGGGGTCACCACAGGCCTGGTCCGTGACCACCGGAACCAGTCCGTTGCCGGAGGCGTGCTCGACGACTGCGGGCAGGCCGGCGCCCTTACGGAGATGGCGATCATTCCTGGTAGAACTGAAGCTCGTCATCGAACATCGCTGCGGCCGCACTCGGCCTGCTGGACGGACTCGGTCTGCAACGCGCACCGCGTCGTGCTGTCGGCTGCCCGGCAGGACGAAACGGTGAGAGGCCGGCCTGTCTGTCAGGTCGGAGGGATTGTGTCGATCGGTATCGGGCTACGGACTGTCCTCCGGATCGCTTCCGACGGCCCGGACCACCGCCATCACGGTCACCTAGGCCCACGGCACCGCACAGGGCGGACCAGCAGAGAAGCGGCAGGTCGTTCACGGGCGACGCCAGTGATCCGTCGTGGCGGACGCAAAGCCGTGGCAGCGCCCGCGGAGAGTCCGTCAAACCAGGCTGTTCGCCTACCCCGGGCACGTCGCCCCTGTATACGGGGCAGGTGGCGGATGTATTACGCCCGGTCCGCAAGGCTGGTCCGAACCCCGGCGCCTGACAGGGCGCCCCTGCGATGATGCGGCCCCGCACACATCCCAGGAGGGACCATGCGCACCCGACTCAGCGCCGCCGTCGTAACCGCGGCCGCCCTGCTCGCCCTCACGGGCTGCGGAGCCGAGGCCGACCCAGCAGCTTGCAAGACCGCCATGGCCAAAGCGTTCGACGAGGCCATAGCTGCAGGCGACACAGCCAACTCGCTAAGAAGTCATCTCAATTGGTGAGCCTGCGGTAGCAGATGAGGGTGCAGGCGATGCTCGTGAAGGCGAGGAAGTGGTCGGCTTTGCGCTCGTAGCGTCGGTGCAGACGGCGGCAGCCTGCGAGCCAGGCCATGGTGCGTTCGACGGTCCAGCGGTGGCGGCCCAGTCGCTGTGAGGACTCGACTCCTTTCCTCGCGATGCGGTGCTGGATGCCGCGCTGGCGTAACCATCGTCTTAGGTGGGAGTAGTCGTAGCCCTTGTCGGCGTGGAGCTTTGCGGGCTTGCGGCGTCGGCGTCCACGGCGGGAACGGATCGGCGGTATCCCTTGCACGAGGGGAATCAGGGCCTGGCTGTCGTGCAGGTTCGCCCCCGAGATTCCAACGGACAGGGGCAGACCGGTCCGCTCGGTGATCAAATGGATCTTCGACCCGAACTTGCCCCGGTCGACAGGATTCGGACCAGTCAGATCCCCCTTTTCAGGGCCCGCATGTTCACCGAGTCGATCGCGCAGCGCGACCAGTCCAACTCGCCGCGGGCGCCGAGTTCGTCGAGGACCAGGCGGTGGAGCTTGGCCCACACCCTGGCCTTCGTCCACTCGGAGAAACGCCGATGAGCCGTTGCCCCCGACGGCCCGAACGAAGCAGTGGGCAACTGCTGCCACGTGCAGCCTGACGTGGCCACGAACACGATCGCGGCCAGCACCTCACGATCACCATGCCGGCGCCGTCCACCACCCTGCGGCCGTGACGGCGCCTCCGGCACCACCCGCTGAAACAACTCCCACAACTCATCCGGCACCAGCCGCTCAATGATCCCCACCATGACCGACAGCCTACCGACCAAACCAAATGAGATGACTTCTAAAGAAGAGCGAGAGCCCGACCGCCTGCGACGGGATCGACGACGCGACAGTCCAGCGCTTCGCCGCTGATCTGATCAGCGATCGGGCCGGCAAAGCTGCCGAGGACGTGATGGAGAGCCCCGCACCCGACGCCACACCCTGACGACAAGACGCGCCATGGGTAGGAGTCCGGACCGAAGCAGGCGCTTCACCGTGCGGATCGCCACCGCGCAGGCAGGACGAACATGGGGGCGGCATAGCCGCCCCTCTGTCCAGCCCAGTGCGAGTCACCCCCAGTCGCCCCGATCCCGTCACCATCTCGGTCCAGGTGCGCGCCGAACCCAGGCTCTCCTTCACGCACTGGGGCGGCGCCGGCCGCCCGCGCCTCGGCACAGTTGGCGAACTGCCCTTCAGACTCGACGCCAATGCTCAGGTCTATGACCCGGATGGAGTACGTGCCTTAAGCGACCCGGGCTTCCCTCCAACCTGAGCGAGTACCGGAACTTGTCGGTGCCTTCGAATCCCACCCGAGGCGTGTGGGTGACCGTGCCGTCACCCTTGTTGAGTTTGGTGGTCCCGTGCTTCGGCTTCGAGAGGAGCTTCATCTCCACGTCCGCCGCCGTGAGATCTTCTTCGTCGTCGTGTCGCGATTGACGTCGTCGGCGTAGACGCGCTCCACGAGACTGAGCACCATCGACTTCTCCGGGCCGACAGCTCGAGACACCGCATCCGGCCGATCCAGCTCGTCTACGGCTGGTTGCGCAACATGGGCCAGTTCCCGCCCGATACGCCGGGGACGCTGTTCCACCTGCAGAGCCGCGCGCTCCAATCAACGCCAGCGCAACTGGTAGATCGGTACCACCTGCAGTGTCAGCCGGTGCGAGACCTCATCGTCGACTACTTGACCGAGCGTCAAGCGGGGCTCGACTGGAACAGCCTTGAGCGCCTGTCGACCGTACTCGGGAAGAACTTCTGGGCCGACCTTGAACGTCATCACCCAGGGATTTCATCCATCGATTGTTCGCCGACGTCAGGCTTCCCTACCTTCCGGTTCTCGCAGCACGGCGGAACGACGTCTGAAGGAGGCTCGGGAGCGGCTGGAAGCTGTCCGGGCCGCACCGCTCGGTTCGACGTTCACCGCCTAAGCCCAGGTCGAAGGGTGGCTCGGTGAAGTCGAAGGGCTCTCGGTCAGCCTTGCCGCCACCGAGGAGAAGATCGCCCAGTTGGATGTCAGGTTGGCGCGACAGAACTCTCCTGTGTTCCTCGGAATCCCGACGCCCAGCCAGGTGACCGTCCGGACCTCCGAAGGCGCATGAAGAAAGCCCAATCAGGAGGCGAAGTCACCCCATACGCATATCTCTCCACTAGGGTGCACAGTAACAACCGATGGCGATCCCGACACCTCGCCAACAGTCATTCCGGATATGTCATTGGCCGCTATTCGCGCGCACTTCGTGGTTCCATTCTCAAGGTCCCACCTGCGGACCTCGGTGTATGTCCAGTCAGGCCCGTAAGGAGTGTCGTAAGACTCCTCATCTTGGACCATTCCTGCCCCGACCGCAATTGGGTTCCCTTTTGTCTCTGATAGGACAAGTCGTTTCAGTCGGTAAGCAAGGGTCCCACATCTGAGCTCCGAACTCTCACGTGTTTCGAGATTCCAGAGTTTTATGGCGCCATCTCGACCCGCCGCCATTATCGCCTCTCCGCCGAACTCACCTGCACCCACTGCGTACACCGGTCCCCCTAGGACTTGGTCTGACACGGTGCCAATCTTGACGCCAGACTCTAGATTCCAAGCCCGAAGGGTTATGTCTCCCCCGCTTACAATCGCAAGTGTTTCTCCGTTGACCTGCGAGACCGTGAACGTAAAGATCCAATCCACCCCAACATTGACACGTTTGGTCACCCTGCCGCTGCTGGCGTCCCACACTTCGACTTCGCCGCCATTTCCGAGAGTGAACACTGAGGGATGGTTCGCGAATTCGCCGACCGCAACTGTCCTCTCGAGAGTTGCATCTGGTATCCATTTCCCCAATTGGTTGCCAGACTCTAGGTCCCAAACACCTAGGCGAGGGGGTACCGCAAGTTCTCGCGCAAGAACCGATGTAGATGCCTCGCAGCACACAAATACACGGTCCGAAACGATTCCCGTAGCGACCGGTCGTCCTGCCCCATCGAAATCGTAAGCGCTCATGACCTTCAACGTCATCGCGGTCACCTTCATGGTGAGTCTTCGGGGAACAGAGTCGTGCGAACATGCCCTCTTCCGGCTTACATCCGTCACCCTCAGGCCGCCACTTGGGGGACCAGACAGCTCGTTACAGCGACTCGGCCGCCACCGCTGGGTCGTCGAGAGGACACCGTTCCTGGCTCGCCGGCCGCCGCTGACTACACCGCCGCTACGAACGCAAAGCCAAACCTTCCTCGCCTTCACCAGCTGCTGCGCGATCACCCTGGCCGTCCGCCACGCCGATCGCACGCACACCACCCGCACCCGGACCCTGAGCGAGCCCACCGCCCACACCCCCCGCTCTCGTGAACACCGGTCTCACTCTCCTCGCGTCCCTCGGCCTGCAGCGGGCCCGCGTCCGGGCGATCTCCGTACGAGCCGAGCAACTACAGCCCGTTGAGGCCGCCGCCCACCAGCCCACCCTCGACGCCACCGACGAACGGACACGCGACCTCGAAGCCGCCATCGACCGCGCCCGAGCCCGATACGGATACCGCGCCGCCGGACCCGCGAGCACCTACGTACGGGCCAACTGTCGCCGTGCGGCGCGGTATTTGTGCCAACGCCGTTGCCGGGAACATCACCGCAGTCGAAGGATCTCCACTACTGACCAGTCTGACGGTCTTGTGCAAGCCGCCCTCGCCCTCCACCTCGCTTCAACCTGAGGTTGAGACGAGCTCACCGCGTGAAGACTTCTTGGCTCTGTTCTCGAGACCGCCTCGCCGGACGGTGCGTCGACGGGTGCCTCCCGTCGGCGTACTGCTGTCTACAGTTCCCCGATGCGGTAGCGCTCGTATTCCTTGTCGAGCTGCTGCTGATCGACAAGGAGGGCACGTGCCACCGCTACCCAGACAGCGGCGAGACTGATGAAGGCCTCCAGTTCGGACGCGTCCAGCGTCTTGTGCATCACGAAGAATGCCAGGAGCCTGTTGGCGGCCGCCCGCACACTGGCCAGCGCTGGCCCCGGGCACGAACGGGAGTTGAGTAGTCGCGGGGCGAGTACGTCCGCGGGGGCGGCGCGGGGCAGCGGCCCTTGTGGAGGTAGATCGTGCGGCCTGTGCCGGACGCGCCAGGCATGTCGCGGGTCTCCGCCTCGGCCGGAGTCATCGGGCGGTCGCAGCGGTCGCAGCGGTCGCAGATCATCGGACCTCCCCCGCTCGCCGCTTCGCCGCCCGGTACTCCCGGCGTAGATCACTGGCGTTCGCGCAGTCCATGCCTCCTGTGCGGCACTCGGTGCACGCCTCGGTGTGGCGGATGAATCCGCTGTATGCGGTCCGGACCGTGGCGTCTTCGGCCCTGTGCTCGGCCGCCACTGGGCCGCTGTTCTCAGGCACGTCATCATCTCCGACTGCTGGTATCCACCCCCGGGCCATCGGCGGCGGAGGTTTTCGCGTAGCCCGCGTCCTGGCCGAGGTCGACGACGACCGGAAACGGTTCGCCGACGCCCGGGCCCTGAAGGCATACGCCGGAGCGGCCCCCGTCACACGGGCTTCCGGGCGGAGCCATGTCGTGGTCGCCCGGACCGTCAAGAATCAGCGTCTGGCATCCACGGGCTGCATGTGGACCTTCGCCGCCCTACGGTCACAAGCCCCACGCGAGCACTACGACCGCAGGCGCTCTGACGGCGAACGACACACGGCCGCCCTCCAGAACCTATTCAACAATCAACAAGCTACTGGGCTGTCTCTACCACTGCCTGCAGAACCGCACGGTCTACGACCCGCAACGGGCCTTCGCCGCATCCATGGCACTCGTTGCCTGACTCCCAAACTTGGCCTTCAACGAGATGAGATATCTTCGTGGTCAGGCCGCCGCGCGAGCTCCCCAGGCCGTGGTGGTCCGGCTCGGACTCGACGCCACCCGGGGATTCCTTCTGCAGGTTGCCCTTCTTCCGGGCCCCGGCGGCGTGCCGGTGGGCGCGGGCGACGGTGGAATCCACCGACACGTCCCAGGTGATCAGGCCCTTCACGTCCGCGATGGCCCGCAGATCCGCCAGGCTCCGCTTCCAGGTACCGTTGCGCTGCAAGCGCCGGAACAGGTCATACACCCGACCCCAGGGGCCGTACCGCTCAGGCACGTCCCGCCACGGTACGCCGGTCCGGGTGTAGAACCGTATGCCGTCGATCAACTGCCGCCTGATGCAGGTCGGCGGCCGTCCCGGCTTCCTCCCCTTCGGCAACAGCGGCTCCAGCCGGCCCCACTGCGTGTCCGTCAGACCGCCACGTGCCATCCGTTGATCATCACAGGCTGTGATCTACTTCTGGACATGGCGCCGATCAACGAGAAGCCGAGGTCATGACCAACCACTGCTGCGAGGAGATGGCCGCCACGTGAACGTGCGCTGCGACCAGCACGACGACCCCTTCGCCTGCCCGGACGCGCTGATCACATTCAGCGCCAAGTTCCAGGATTAGGGGCAGATCATCCACGACGGCGGCACATCGAGCATCACCATCGACTTCTGCCCCTGGTGCGGACGACGCCTCCCCGAGTCACAGCGGGACCGATGGTTTGACGAACTGGAGCGCCGAGGGATCGATCCGTGGGAGGACAAAGTCCCTGCCGAGTTCCAGGGACGACCGCTGGCTCGCCCCCTTGTCTCAGGACTGACGAACCAACAGCCTCTCAAATCACTTCCGAAACACGCCTTAGGCAGGCGCCCGGGCCCTCCACGCCTCGACGCACCGTCAGACACCCCCAACAGCGAGACAACGCCTGACACGGCATGGTTCTCGCCGTTCTTACGGCGCCGCGCCTGAGGAATCGGACACGAACGCATCGCCGAAGGCAAGGACTGCGGTTCCCCCCGCACCTGTAAGCGTAGCGAGCATGGCGCGGACGTTGGTCAGCTGGGCGTTGATGCTGTCGCGACGGTTGGCGAGAGCGGCGAGCTCTCGTTCGGATGCGCTGCGGATGCGAACGGCCTTGCTGTTCGCCTCGGCGACGATGTCATCGAACTGGCGCTGCGCTGTTTGCTTGGCCTCATGGGCTCGACGCTCGCTGTCTGTGCGTATTTGTTCTGCTTCAAGGCGTAATTGCTCTGCGCGGCACTGGATTTCTGCGAGCCGCGCTTCGGCCTTGGCCTGGCGTGAGGCTAGTTCGCGTTCGGCACGGTCGCGTCGCTTGGCAAGACTCACCTCAAAGTCGGCTGCGGCTTGGGCGGCGTTGCTCCTGGCGTCCTCGAAGAAGGCGTCTGCTTTCTCCTGCGTGGCTGATGCCTCAGCGTTTGCTGTGGCCCGCAGCTCGGAAGCCTGGTATTGGGCTGTTTGCACGAGTCGCGCGCATTCCCGATCACTGGCGGCGTTGAGGTCTGCAGCGAACGCGTTGGCCTCGGCCTGCATGCGGTCGGCCGCTGCGGCCACGATTTCATGCTCGCGCTCGGCAGTCTCGCGGGCCTCGTCGCTCAACTCCTGGGCTTCTTCCACGGCCAGGCGAAGGATCTCTTCGATACGTGGACCGAGTGCGGCGTATGAGGGCTCCGCACCGGTGTCCTGGGCTTCGGCAAAATCAGTCTCTACCACCAGCTCTTCGACACGCCGTTCCAGTGCGGTGAGGCGGCAGAGGGCATTGTCACGGTCGTCGAGGAGCTGAGCAACGGAGCTGTCCACCTGATCGCGGTCGTAGCCGCGCCGTGCGAGTTCAAAGCCAAAGAAGGAAGGGGTGTCGCTCATGAACTTCCTGTATGCAGAGAATGAGAAGGGCAGCATTACGGGACAACAACTCACTTACTGTGTAGCGAGGTTGACGTTGGAGGCAATCCTTTCACGGCGATGCCCGTGCTGCGCATTGAGGCTTTTCCATCCTCAGTGTGAACTGGTCGGATGCTGAGTGAGGATGGCCTGGACCAGGTGAGTGATGCGGGTGGTCGAGCATCGGAGCCTGCGGAGGAGTCGCCAGGCTTTGAGGGTGGGCTTGCTCAACACGGGCCCGTGGGCTGTCCCGTAATCCCTGGCGGCCGCACGACGACAGCTACGGCACCTCGCCGCGTTGCCGGAACGCCCGAATACGCCCTGCATGAGGACGCCCCTCCGCCTTGCGATACACCCCATGCGACCCGCGCGCTGATCCACCAGGGATTACGGGACAGCCCTCAGATCGTGGCGTAGCACGGTCGACGGTCTGCAGTGTGGAAGTAGTCTCCCTCCAGCCAAGACGGCTGGGTGGTGAACGGTAGAGATAGACGGGCTACCTAATCAGGTCCGTGGTGAACTTTCGTAAGCATCAGGCCCCGGGAAACCGCTCGTGTCCTGGGCTGGTAGCGCGGGCCACAGAGTGTGGTCAGATTCCCAACGTTGGACTGGTACCAGGTGCTTACGCCGCCGTGGTGACTGCAGGCACCCCGCTTTCCGATGGAATGCGATGCACATCCGTCGGCGCACTGTGGTCCGTGAAAGATCCACTGCATGGGTGTTCCGTGGTTGAAGCGCTCGGGCTGGGCTGGCTGTCGACCTTCTCGTCGTCGCCGTCTACAAGATCGATGAGGTTGCCAAGGATGACGATGAGCAACCACGCGCCAACTACGTAGGCCATCCCTTTACCGAGGTTGCGCGCGGCCTTTCGCATGTCGCTGGATGGGGTGGGTCTCGGGGTGTCCCCACGGTCTCTCCCAGTGCTGGGCGCGTGTCGGGTTCATCCCAGACGTAGGTTCCGGTCCAGGTGCCGGGGAACGGTTCCGGCCCGACACGATGGACGGCGGCGGCGCGGAGCCGGCGGGTGGGGGTCGCCTAGGGCCCGGGGCGTAGCCGGGGCCGTATCCGAGGAGATGGCTCTCGTGGACCACGGCCGAGTACGCCCGGCCCTCCGTCTCCGGTACATCTCGTTCGATGCACAGTTGGGCGGCGGCCTTCAGCCACGAGCAGTACGAGGCGAAGTGGGTCTGTACGGACTGCCCGCGTCGGCTGGCTCACCGGGCAGGCGCTCGGCCACGTCCTCCTCGAGCGCGGCAGGGCTGCCCGGACTCGGCGGGCCTGCTCTAGCCACTCCTCCTCGCTCCAGTCGGCGCCTCTGCGATCCATATGCGGCACAGTGTCACACGGGCCGCTTGGCTTGGTTCACTTCATGCGACAGCGTTTATCGATGACTTGCGGCGGCGCCGCTTGCGATCCAAGCCGGCACCCTGCGGGCCGCGGCCGAGCACCACGTAGACCAGGACCCGCTCCCCAGCACATAGGAGACCCGCACCGTGAGCAGACGCAACAACTCCTCCAACGGCTTCACGGCCTGCATGGGCTGCATAGTTGTCATCGTCGTGCTCATCCTCGGCGGCCTCCTCTTCCGCAAGATGCTCGACTCTGTTACTGACCTGCAGCAGCAGACCCCCCAAGCGCTCCCGACGGTGACCGAAACCGAGACTCCCCACCCCGAGCCAGCACCGGAGCGCACCAGCGGCAGCGACACCGGTGCGCAGGACGGCATCCAGTTCGGCTACGCCTGCTCCCCGGTCGGCGCCCTCGGAATCACCGGAGACGGACGCCCCGCCAAGTGCTTCAGGGGCAAGGACGGTCGGGCACACTGGGGCTACGACTCCAACCGCGGCTGACCCTCTGGCCCCGGTCGCCCTCGGCGCAGGCGGACGTAGTCCATCTACATGGGTGGACTTGGGAAGAACGGGGGGTGCTGGTACGAACCGTGTCACCGGCGCCCCGAGTGAATGGGGCGGCCTCGCGCAACGTGCGAATGGAACGCAGGGCCGCCGGCCCGCTGTCTGGTCGAAAGCGGGCGTGCCACGGGCGACGGCACGGCCGGACGTGGCCGCGCGCGCGTCGGGGTGCTGCGCCCGTGTCGCTGCCCGAGAAGCCGAACAGGCTCTGCCTCGTGTGCGGGCAGTGCGGCAACGATGGCCTGGACGAGCTGGAGCGCCTGGCCGCCCTCGCCGGGCAGCCGTCATGACCGACTCGGAACGTGCTGGACTTGCGGTGAGCAGGTGTCCGGTGTTGGGGAGCAGTGGGCCGCGCGTACGAATCGGACACCGTTGTAAGGCCGAGCGGAATTCCGGCCTGCTGGGCGGCCCGTTTCCATGCGATGACACACTGCATGCCCGTCAGTCACGGGGGGAATCGCAATGGGTTGTCTGGGTCTAGGCGTAGGGCAAATCCTGGCATGGAGTACGTGCTTTATGCCGTGGTGGATGAGCGTCGCCCTGCTGGGCGCCGTGTGGGCGGCGTTCTTGTTGTACTTCGTGATCCGTAAGGGCGACGGAGCAACCAATGCCTTCGTGTACAGCGTGGCTATGGGCGGCGTGGCGGGTCGTGTACAGATGCTGATCGCGTCATTCGCGGACGAGGGCTTGGCCGATGCGGTGGGTCTTGCGCCGTACGTGGGATTGATCGCGCTGGGAGTGCTGCCGCTCGCGGCCCGCAAGCCAGACGGATGGGGCACGTCGACCGTATGACGCTGACACCTCAACATGCGAGCCCACCAGTCCCAAGGCTGTTCACGCTGCCTGGGTACGTTGCGCCCCGCGGCAGGGCTCCCACTGTTGTAGGTCCATCTTTTCAGCGGACTGGGCGGTGAGCAGCGCCATTACCCATAGCTGCGTGCCGGGCAGTTCCTGGCGCTGATTCCCGGTAGCGCCCTCGATGATCCAGGTGTCGACGGGAGCCGGGATCTGACCGCTGTACCAGCCTTCGAGAGACACGAGCGCTGTGGTGTCCCCAGCGCGCTCTTCGCCGCTGGAATTTGTCCAGGAATGTGAGAACTGGGCTGAAACAGGTCCAGGTCCGCCGCACCGTGGGCAGTTTGGTGGGTCGGCGAGTTGCAGGACGATGGCGTCGTCCTCTTCGCTCACGCGGCGCCCTGCCAGGCGTCTGTACCGAAGGTGCCTTTGATGTCGGAGGCGACCGAGGCCGGGTCCACCAGGAATCCCAGCTCGTACAGGACGGTCTTCGCGGGCGTCTGGACTCGCATCCGTACCGGGCTCTCGCCTTTGTGCGCGGCAAGGATGCGCTTGAGCTCGGCGACCGTACGCTCGTTGATCTTGTAGGCGGAGAACGACAGTGTGACCGGTGGCCGGCCGCCGCCGCTCTCTGCTGAGGACACGTCCAGTACCTGGATCTCCTGCCCGAAGATACTGACCGCCCCGTCGCGGTCGTTGAGGCGGCCCTGTACGGATACGACGGTGTCGGCGATCAGAGCGTGCTGGACGAGGGTGTATGTGGCGGGGAAGAAGAGGATCTCCATCTCGCCGTCACGGTCTGCGAGGTTGATGATCGCCCAGGGGTTGCCCTGCTTGGTCATCCGGCGGTCCACGCTGGTGATGAGGCCGGACAGCTGGACAGTGCCTTCGGTGCGGCCTGATCCGAGGAGTTCGCTGATCGTGGTGTCCCGGTTGCGGGACAGGATGTGCTCGGTGCCGTCCAGCGGGTGCGCGGAGACGTACAGGCCGAGCATCTCGCGCTCCGCGGCCAGCAGTTGCTTGCGGGGCCACTCGCTGGCGTCGATGGGGAAGTCGAGGCCGAAGGCGGGCTCGTCGCTGTCGCCGCCGAGTTCGCCGAACAGGTCATCCTGCCCGATCGCGGCCTGCTTCTTCACCGGGATGATCGCGTCGATGGCGTCTTCGTGCATGGCGGACAGCCCTTTGCGGCTGTGCTGGAGAGAGTCGAAGGCGCCGGCCTTGATCAGTGATTCGACAGCTCGCTTGTTGAGGGCGCCGATGTCGGCCTTGTCGAGGAAGTCGGGGAAGGAGGTGTACTTGCCCTTGGCCTTGCGGGAGGCCACGAGAGAGTCGATGACGCCTTCGCCGACGTTGCGCACCGAGCGGAGCCCGAACCGTACGTCGTTGCCGATGGCGGTGAAGTTGGCGACGGACTCGTTGATGTCCGGCTGGAGCACCGAAACGCCCAGTTTCCGGGCGTCGGCCAGGTAGATCGCCGCCTTGTCCTTGTCGTCTCCCACGGAGGTGAGGAGCGCGGCCATGTACTCGGCCGGGTAGTTCGCCTTGAGGTAGGCGGTCCAGTAGGAGACGAGTCCGTATCCGGCGGTGTGGGACTTGTTGAACGCGTATCCGGAGAAGGGGAGCATGACGTCCCACAGAGCCTTGGTGGACTCCTCGGAGTAGCCGTTCTTGTTCATCATGCCGTCGGAGAATTTGTCCCACTCGGCGGCCAGGACCTCGGGCTTCTTCTTACCCATCGCTCGGCGCAGCAGGTCGGCGCCGCCCAAGGTGTAACCGGCGAGCTGCCGGGCGATGGCCATGATCTGCTCCTGGTAGATGAGCAGATGGAAGGTGTTGCCCAGGATCGGCTCCAGGGCCTCCTTCAGTTCCGGGTGGATCGGCTCGATCACTTGGCGGCCGGTCTTGCGGTGCGCGTAGTTCGTGTGCGCGTTAGCCGCCATGGGGCCGGGCCGGTAGAGGGCTAGGGCTGCTGCGATGTCCTCGAACCGGGAGGGTTCCATCAGCTTCAGCAGGGTCCGCATGCCGCCGCCGTCGAGCTGGAACACGCCGAAGGTGTCGCCGCGTGCCAGGAGCTGGAAGGTCGTGGCGTCATCCAGCGGGATCTGCTGCGCGCCGTCCGTCGGCATCGTGTCGGTGGTGATGTTGATGCCGCGGTTCTCCCGGACGTTCTGGAGTGCGTGGTCGATCACGCCCAGGTTCCGAAGTCCCAGGAAGTCCATCTTGACCAGCCCCATGTCCTCACAACTGGGGTAGTCGAAGCCGGTGATCTTGACGCCGTCCTTGGCACGCATGTGGAGCGGAATACGGTCGGTGAGCCGGGTCTTCGACAGGATGACCGCGGCCGCGTGGACACCGGTGTTACGGATGAGGCCCTCGACGCCCTTGGCGCCGTCGACGACCTTCTTGACGTCCGGTTCGTTCTCGTACAGGGCCCGGATCTCGCCGGCCTCCCCGTAGCGGGGGTGGCTCTCGTCGAAGATCCCGTTGATCGGGATGGACTTGCCCATCACGTCCGGCGGCAGGGCCTTCGTGATCCGCTCGCCGTGACTGAACGGGTAGCCCAGGAGCCGCGATGTGTCCTTGATCGCGTTCTTGGCCTTGAGCTTGCCGAAGGTGTTCACCATGGCGGTGAACTCGTCGCCGTACTTGTCGACGACGTAGCGCACCATCCGGTCGCGGTGGCGGTCGTCGAAGTCGAGGTCGACATCCGGCGGGTTGATGCGCTCCGGGTTCAGGAACCGCTCGAAGAGCAGGCCGTGTTCCAGGGGGCACAACTCGGTGATGCGGGTGGCGTACGCGACGATCGACCCGGTAGCCGATCCACGTCCCGGGCCGACGGGGATCTTCTGGTCGCGGGCGTACTGGCAGATGTCCGCGACGACGAGGAAGTAGCTGGAGAAGTTCATCGGACCGATGACCTTCATCTCGGTCTCGAACCGTTCGAGGACCTCGGCCGGGATCGGGTCGCCGTAGCGCATGGCAAGGCCCTTGAGGCACTCCTTGCGCAGCCATGACTCCTGCGTCTCGCCCTCGGGAACGCCGGGGAAGTTCGGCATCTCGTCGACGTTCTCGAACACCGACGCGTACGACTCGACGCGCTCCGCGATCAGCAGAGTGTTGTCGCAGGCCTCGGGAATCTCGGAGAACAGCTCCCGCATCTGAGCTGCGGTCTTGAGGTAGTAGCCGGTGCCGTTGAACTTGAACCGGCCCGGATCGTCCTTGTTCTTACCCACGCCGATACACAGCAGGTTGTCGTGCGCGTCGGCGTGCTCTTCGAGGACGTAGTGCGCGTCATTGGTGGCCAGCAGCGGGATGCCGAGATCCTTCGCCAGGCGCAGCAGATCCCCACGGACGTTGCGCTCCAGGTCCAGACCGTGGTCCATCAGCTCAAGGAAGTAGTTCTCCTTCCCGAGGATGTCCTGGTACTGGGAGGCGATCTCCCGTGCCTCGTCGTACTGGTTCAAACGCAGCCGGGTCTGGATCGCACCCGAGGGGCAGCCGGTCGTCCCGATGATCCCCTCGGCGTGTTCGGAGATCAGCTCCATGTCCATACGCGGCTTGCCGGCCGGGAACTGTCCCGTGTACGACGCTTCCGTCGACAGATAGAACAGGTTCTGCAGCCCCGTGACGTTCTGCGCCCACATCGTCATGTGAGTGAAGCGGCCACCGCCACTGACGTCCTTTGATCCCTCACCGTCGTCCGACATAGCCCTGACCCCGCCGGGACCCCAGAACTCCTGCTTGCGGTTCCGACGCGAGGATGGCGCTACGTATGCCTCGATCCCGATGATCGGCTTGACGCCGTCGAAGCCTTTGGCCACTTGCTGGAACTCGTACGCTCCGAACATGTTGCCGTGGTCGCTCATGGCGATGGCCGGCATCCCCTGACGCTCTACCTCGGCGAACATCGGCTTGAGCCGCTGAGCACCGTCGAGCATCGAGTATTCGGTGTGATTGTGCAGGTGAACAAAGCTGTCGGACACCGGGCAGGCACCTCCGAGGCGCTCGTGGAAAGCCTTGACCCTATCCCCCAGCGGGACGTGGAGAGCGCTCCCCCGCCCGCTTCAAAGGTGATCAAAAGGGATCCAGACGATGACCTGGGGCGATCACGCAAAGTTGTCACCGCGCGCTCTCGGGTCGCTGTATCCGGCGGGATGACCTGCGTCTCGTAGCGGTCATCGCGCGGACGGAAGGTGCGCCGCAGCGCCGACGGTCAGGGCTTGGCCGAGGCCCGATCACACGGCCGGCATGCGAAGGCACCGGGGCGGCCAGGACGAGCGGCTTCCCGGTGTCGTCCGGCCGGTTGTGGCGGGAGTCGGGGAGTGGAGATTTCTCGCCCCTGTCACCCGCCTCGCGCCGCGGGCTGCTCGGACAGCAATTACGATCCCGATCACCGCCCTGACGCTGGCCAGGGATGGATACGGTCTGGCTTGCCCTCGACGAGCGTCAGAGGTCCAGCAGTTCCTCGTAGAAGCCCCCGAAGCCCCGCTCGCGGTCGATGAGGTGGATCTCCAGGATCCAGTGCAGGAGTTGCCCCGCCTCGTCCATACGCCGTAGCGGCTTGTCGTTGGCAGGCACGATGTGGGAGTCGACGTCCTCCCAGTTGTTGTACTCGGGTGGGAACTCGCCCACGAGGTGGCCGACGTGCCAGCCGCCAAGCTGCCAGCCCGCTTCGGCCGCCAGTCGCTCGATCTCGGCGTAGAGCTGCTTGCCCGTGATGTCCGGGTCCCGTTCGAAGGCGCGGCGCCCTGCCGCGAAGACAGTTGACAGGTCGTCGCGCAGGCGGTGCTTGACGGGGTCGTCGCCGAGTACGAAGGTCCGTCCGAAGTCTGCCTCGAACTCCTCGAAGATCGGCCCGAAGTCGGCAAATACGATGTCGTCCGCGCCGATGAGCCGGTCCGGCGGGTTCTCGCGGTACGGCAGGAGGGTGTTCGGTCCGGACCGTACGATCCGCTTGTGCCAGTAGTGCGTAGTCCCGAACATCTCGTTCGCCAGGTCACGGACGCGGTCGCTGACAGCGCGTTCGCCCTGGCCCGCGGTGACCAGGCGCCGCATGTCGATCTCGGCGAACAGCAACGCCGCTTTGGCCTGGGCGTCCAACAGTCGTGCCGCGCGTGTGGATTCGTCCGTCACGTTGCTCACCGTAGGAGGACCGGCCTGGTGTCGCAACCGCATTGATCACGGCGGAAGCCGCCCCCCGCCCAGCCTATATTCGTATAGGTACGGTTGTGGCTCAGCCGCCGGGGCGACAGGTCGCGGTTGCCGTTCCAGATCTCCGGGCGAGTTGAAGTCACCAAGGACGCCACCCTCGCCGTGCGGCAGGCGCTCAAGCTGCTGAAGGTCGACCTCGGGCGCCAAGCTCGAGGCCGCGGCAAGGCGGCAGCGGCCACCACGGAGCAACTCCGGCAGATGAGTGCCGCCGCAGCCTCGCGCCTGCCAGCCATCCGCGACCGCGCCTTGTGGCTCATCGCCTTTACTCCGTCGAAGTTGCCGCGCTCAGCGCTGAGGGCGTCGTCCTCTCGCGTCAAGGCCTCGCTCGAGGTGCACGTACCGTCATTCAAAGAGCCGCCCGCTTCCGACGCCTACGGGCGTGGCTCGGCGACCTGCGCGAGCTCGACGCCGACGCCCGGTCCTTCCTCTCTTCCGGGCCCTGTCGACGACGGGCAACCTGAAGGGGCGCAGCAACGCCACGGTGCGAGGCCTGTACCTGTCTGGCAGGGCGATCAACGAGATCCTGAAGAAGCGCGCGGCCGCCGCCGGGGTGACCTACATCAACGGCCTGAAGCTGACGAGCCACTCCCTGCGGGCCGGTCCGAACAGCGACATGACGCGCACCAAGGTGCCGCTCGCCGGCCGGCGCGAAGCAGGCGACTGGGGCGAGAAATCTCCACTGCCTGACTCCCGCCACAACCAGCCGGACGACCCCGTCGAGGCCACCGAGACGGACCCGCTGGATGCCGTGCCACTCTTCGGCAAGTTCAAGGGAGAAGCCCGAATCGCTATAAAGACGCAGGTCGGAGCCACTTCTCGATGCGGGTAGCCAGAATGGTATGCCCGGCAGCATACTCGAGCCATGGCAGACACCAGCGTCAAGATCGACGACGTCACCAGGGACAGGCTCAAGGCCCTGGCCGACGGGGCGGGCATGTCCATGAAGGACTACCTCGCCAAGGTGGCCGCGGAGAAGGAGCACGAGAACCTCCTCGAGTCCGCGACGGCCGCGTTCCGCCGCGTCATCGGCGAGCCGGGCATCCTGGACCGGTTCGACGCCGACTTCGGCGGGCTCCCGCCAGCGGCCACGCACGAGATTCCGCGGGCTGCCTGACCTGTGGAATTACTCGTCGACTACCGACGGCTTCTGGCCCGCCAGGAAGACATCCTCCGCAACGACCTCACCGTCAACGACCTGTCCGTACTCGTCGGCATGGCGGCCCGGCACCGCGTGAACACCCCGCGCCTGGACCAGACGGACCCGGATGCCTTCTGGCGGGCCGCCGTGTTCCTGGAGGAGTGCGTACTCCTGCGCCCCCTCCCCGTCCGCAATGAGGCATACGGGTACGGCGTCGCCATCGCGTACCTGCAGGCCTCTGGCGAATCCGTCGATACGACGTTCGAGCCGTGGCGCGACCTGATCAACGACATCCGCGCCCTGCACGTGGACTCGTACAACATCGCCGATCGGCTGAGGTCCTGGCGCGTCTGACACGGCATCGGCCCCGACTGCCATGGTATGACCGTGGTGGTGCGGGCTAAGCCCGTGGCTGCTCATGTCCAGCCCTTCAGCCAGCGCCTCCGCGCTCGGGCAAGCGTGTCGCCGGCCTGAGTAGCCAGGGCGGCCTGGCGACGCAGACGGGCCCCGAGGACCTCCCGGCGCTCTCGCCGACACCGGCGCCGAGTTGACATCAGCCGGGTTCCGGGTCCGCTGGCCGCGACGCAGGTGGATCACGTTGCCGCAGTTCGGGCAGTCGCCGCCGGTGCCCAGCCGGATCCTGTCGTCGCACCGCCGGTCCGAGCAGACGCGCCGCTAGGCCCGGCCGCGACCCATCAGCCAGCCCAGCACGTCGCTCACATGGGCCGCACCTCCGACCGCCCTCGGCAACCGCAAGCACGCTCCCTAGGCCAGCAGCGTTTGGGGCCATCGCCGCTGCTCGCCACGCCAGCGGTCGAACACCGCCAGTCAGAGGCATGACAGCAATCTCGGATCAGGGTGGTCAGCTGTTCCTGGGGGGGGGCTGGCATGCCAACAGGGCGCTGGTCGATCCAGGCCGGGCCCCCGCGGTCCAGGTGGTTGCGGGCACGGGTGCCTGCAACGTAGGCCAGGCGGGCTCCGGCCCCGTCGAGGGGCCCGAGGACAGAGTTGCAGGGTTTCGGGGTCGATCCCCAGATCGGCAGCGACCTGCCGGATCGTCGCCTCAGGCCGCGACTGGTACAGCGCGACCGCGTCCGCCTCGAACTGCGGCGGAAGTTCTTCATGACCACGAGATGTCTGTTCTCAGATCCTCAGGTGTCCAAGGTCAGAGGTCAAGGCCCGATGAACCCACCCCCGGCAGCAGCCGTTGATGCCATGGGCCGTGCAAAGCGTCGGTCCGTGAGCTTCGCTCGGTGAATTGAATGGACGGGTTCTGGTGTCGGTTTTGGCAATCGTGTTTGCGGTGCTGCTGGGCGTGAGCTTTGCGGGAGGCGGTGCGGCGAAGCTTGCGGGGGCAGCGGTGATGAGGGCCGATGCGGAGCGCTTCGGATTCTCCTACCGGGCGTTCCAGGTGGTTGGTGCTTCAGAGTTGTGCGGCGGCGCGGGGCTGGTCGCGGGGTTGTGGTTCTCGTCCCTGGCAGTCGCTGCTGCAACGGGCCTGGTTGCGCTGATGGTCGGGGCCGTGGCCTGTCACCTGCGAGCCAAGGACCCGGTCGCGAAGGTTCTGCCGGCGGTCGTGGTGGGCTTGCTCGTTGTGGTGTCGGGGGTGCTGAGTGTCTATCGGTGACCTTTGCTCGCGTATAGCCGCCGGTCGTTCATTGCGAGATTTACGTGGCCGCAGACTGCCGGGTGACGGGACGTCAGGATGGTGACCGCTGGCCTGAGGTACCCGGTGGGGCCGGATGACCGTCGCGTGACCGATCTTGATCCTCTGGGTCTCGACGGTCTCCTTCCGATGGTGTGGGAGATGAATGCCGCGGCCGATGTGAACGGCTTGGTCGGGCTGCTGCGCGGCCTGGTTCCGACCACGGAGGTCACGGCCGGGCTGTCGCTGGCGGGCTGTGTGGCGGCGATGCGTGACCTGGGTCTGCTCGTCGGCTCGGTCAAACGTCACGGCGTCGAGCCGGTCGATGCGGTTCCCGAGCTGGAAGCGCCGCTGCTGGAGTTGGGCGCGCGGACCAGCATGATTCCTCGGGACACGGTGCACCACTACATAGGCTGGAACCCAACCGGCTCTCGTGAGCGGATGTACACGGGTGACCGGATGGAGCGAATGCTCATGTCCTCCGTGCGCGTGACCCTCTCCCGCTTGACCGCAGCGGTCGAGAAGTGCCGGTGCCTGGAGGACCTGGAACCGGACGAGCTGGAGTTCGCGGTGGCCGCGAACGAACTGGTGGTGCTGCTGCGTTCACTCGAAGACGCCATCGACATCGTCATCGCGAACGTGACCCCGGAGTTCTTCGCCCGCACGATGCGCCCTTACTTCGAGGAGGTCCGCGTCGGCGGGGCGACCTATCTGGGACCGGCAGCCGCACACGTGCCGCTGTCCCTGGTCGACCTCGCCTTGTGGGCGTGCGACTGTGGCGGCGAGTCCTACGACGCGTTCTGGCGCGAGTCCGCCCAGTACGGGCTGCCGCCCTGGGCAGATCTGTACGAACGGTGGGCCAAAGGCCCCTCGGTGGTCACGCGGGTGAGCACCGCGCTGGAACTTACCCCGGCCGGTCAGGCACCCCCGAACCTGCGCGCCAGCGCGGAGGCGTTGTGCCGGGCACTTCGCGCACTGGTGGTGTTCCGCGGCAAGCACTTCACGGTTGCGCGCAACGCCTATGCGGAGGAGATCCGGCTTTACTCCCTCGGCAGCGGCGGAGGAAGCCTCGACCTCCTCGACCAGGTGACCGCCCTCACCCGCGAGAACGCCAGTCTGCTACGCAAGTCCTTTGCCCGAGGCCGCGGCCCGAGTGCTGCCCCTGACACTCCTGCCCCTGCACCGGGATCCACCGGCAGCGGGAGTACGGGTCCGTACGAGCGCCAGGGGGTTGTCGCGTGAGGATTCTCATTGCGGGCGGCGGGATCGGCGGGCTGAGCGCTGCGCTGAGTCTGCACGCGGCCGGTTTCACCGACGTCCAGGTGGTGGAGGCGGCACGCGCACTGCGTCCCCTCGGCGTTGGGCTGAACATCCTGCCGAACGCGATCCGTGAGCTTACCGAACTGGGTCTCTACGACCAGCTTGCCGACGGGGCGGCCATCGCGACAAGCGAGTTGGCGCTTTACAGCCGACACGGCAGGCTCATCTGGAAGGAACCCCGGGGTCTGGCCGCCGGCTACTACTGGCCGCAGCTGTCGATCCACCGCGGCCACCTGCAGGGTGTCCTGGCACAGGCCGTCCGTGAACGCCTGGGTGCCACGGCGATCACGACCCATACACGGGTGGTGGGCTGCTCTCAGGCGTCCGATGGCAAGGTCACGGTGACGCTGGAGCGGGGCGGCACCGGCAGGGACGTGGTCGGCAACGTTGACCTGCTGGTTGGCGCGGATGGTGTCCGTTCGGCGGTCCGCGCCTGCCTTTACCCGGACGAAGGGCCACCGCCGGGCAACGGGCTGGTCATGTGGCGGGGAACGACTTGGGCCGAACCCTTCCTTGACGGTCGGTCGATGATCGTCACTGGCGATGACCTGCAGCGGATTGTCCTGTACCCGATCATGCAGGACGCGGCACGCGGCCGCTCACTGATCAACTGGGTGGCAGCACGCCCCGCCGAAGGCGATCTTCAATGTCACGGTGACTGGACTCGGCAGGTCCCCGTCGCCGAGGTCCTGAAGCACTTCGGCCACTGGAGTTTCGACTGGCTGGACATCCCATCCATTCTGGGCTCCACGACCCAGGTCTACCAGTACCCGATGGTGGATCGCGAACCGCTGCCCCGGTGGACGTTCGGCCGCGTGACCCTGCTGGGCGACGCTGCTCACGCGATGTACCCGATGGGCTCAAACGGGGCGACCCAGTCCATCGTCGACGCACGCGCGCTGGCCCACGCACTGGCCACCGAACCCGACGTCGCGCAGGCCCTGGCCGCCTACGAGAGCGAGCGCCGACCGGCCATGACCCTGCTTCAGGCCAGCAACCGGAAACAGGGCCCCGAAGCGGTCATCACCACAGTCCACCAGCGGGCACCCGAGGGATTCGACGACCTCCACGAGGTGATCTCCGAGAGCGAACTCGCCGAGGTCTCCGCCCACTACGCCAGCACCGGCGGTTTCGACGTCGAGGCCGTGAACACCCGCCCGTCCCGCAACATCCCCGCTTCCGGCCCGACCACAACCTGAAGGTGACCTCGATGAACCGGCCAACAACGCCAACCCGCACCCGCGAACCCGTGGCGATCGTCGGCATGGCCTGCCGCTTCCCGGGCGCCCCCGGCGTCGACGCCCTGTGGGATCTGCTGCGAACCGGAGGCGACGCCACCAACGAAACCCCGCCGGACCGATACGACATCGAGGCGCTCTACGCGCCGGAGCCGACCCGCGGCAAGGTGATCAGCCGACGCTCCGGCTACCTCCCCGACGTCGCGGGATTCGACGCGGACTTTTTCGGCCTCACTGCCGAGGAGGCCACCCATCTCGACCCGCAACAGCGCCTGCTGATGATGCTCGCGTGGGAGGCCCTGGAGGACTCCGGAATCCCTCCGCAGCAGATCGAAGGTACCCGCACCGGGGTGTACGTCGGCAGTGTGCACCTGCATTATGCGGAACTGAACGCTCGACGCGGCCTGTCGGCACTGCGCCCCTCCAGCGTCCACAACGTCTACAGCAGCCTGCTGTCCGGTCGTCTGTCCTACACCTTCGACCTGCGCGGCCCCAGTATCTCGGTGGACACCGCCTGTTCCTCGTCCCTCGTCGCGATTCACCTAGCCTGCCAGAGCCTTCGCTCAGGGGAAACCACGCTGGCCCTCGCCGCGGGCGTGAATCTCAAGTTCCTGCCCGACGAAGACGTCATGCTGTCCCAGATGCCGATTATTGCACCCGACGGGCGCTGCAAGTTCGGTGATGAGCGCGCCGACGGCTTCGCGCCCAGCGACGGTGCCGGAGTAGTGGTACTCAAGCCCCTCTCGGCGGCGCTCGCCGACGGTGACCGGATCCGCGCCCTCATCCTGGGCAGTGCCATCAGCAACGACGGCCGCAGCGTGCCCAATCAGCTGGCTCCCTCCGTCGAGGGACAGGTACAGATGCTGCGCTGGGCATACGAGGACGCCGGAGTCCCACCTGCCGAGGTCGACTTCATCGAAGCGCACGGCACCGGCACCCCTGCCATCGACCCTGTCGAGTTCGCCGCCTTCGGTGAAGTACTGGGCAAGGACCGGTCGGCGGACCGGCCCTGCTACGTCGGCTCGGTGAAAAGCAACATCGGCCACGCCGAAGGCGCCGCCGGCATCGCCGCCCTGATCAAGACGGTCCTATGCCTGGAACACCGCCAGATCGTCCCCAGCCTGCACTACGAGACCCCCAACCCCAAGATCCCCTGGCAGGACCTGCCCCTGCGGGTTCCCACCGAACCACTGCCGATCCCGGACCGGGGCCGGCCCCTGATAGCCGGCATCAGCGGACAGGGCATCTCGGCGGCCAACACCCACCTGGTGATCAGCCAGGCCGACCATCCCACACCCTGCGAGCCGCCACCCGCTGGCGGCCCGCACCTGTTCGTCACCTCGGCCCGCACCGACAGCGCGCTCCGCGACACGGCGATCGCCTACCTCGCCTACCTGACACCCGAGGGCTCCGGCAGTGCCCACCGCCTTGCCGATATCTGCCGTAGTGCAGCCCTAAACCGCCACCACCACGTGAAGCGCCTGGCCATCCTCGCTGGCACCCATCAGGAGCTCTCCGATCGGCTGCAGGCATTCCTCGACGGCGAACTCCACCCCCCGCGGGCTGACGACACCACGCTCCAAGCCCTCGCACACGACTACCTCGCCGGTGAACCCGTCAAGTGGGCAAGCGCCTTTCCTCAGGACACCCGGTACGTGCCGCTGCCTACATACCCGTGGCAGACCAAGCGCTACTGGCTCGACTGAGAGGAGGCCCGGACCATGACCCGCACCGCCGTACTCTGCGGCCTCCGCGCGTGGCTACCGCCCACCGTCGTGACCAACGACGACCTGGCCAAACGCCTGGACAGCACCGACGAGTGGATCCGCACCCGCGCACCGGGATCCGTCAATGCCACATCATCGAACCTGGCTTCTGCCACATCATCGAACCTGGCTTCTGCCACCTCCGACCTGGCCGTCGAAGCCGGCGCAGGGCCCTAAGATCGGCGGGCATCACCGCCGTCGACGCGGTGGTCCTGGCCCCCCCCGACCATCCGATCCCCGCGACCGCCCCCGCCGTCGCCGCCCGGCTCGGGCTGAGCGGATCCGCCGCCTTCGACGTCAACGCCGCGTGCAGCGGCTTCGTCTACGGCCTGGCCACCGCCGCCGCCCTCATCACCGCCTCCCTGGCCGACCAGGTCCTTTTCATCGGCGCCGACACGGTCTCCACCGCCGCCAACCAGAACGACCGGAGCATCGCGCCGCTGATAGGCGCCGGCGCCGGCGCCGGCGCCATAGTCCTGCGCGCCGGCACCACGGACGAACCAGGCGCCATCGCCGCCTTCGACCTCGGCAGCGACGGCGACCAGGCCGCACTCATCCGCCAGCCCGCCGGCGGTTTCCGCCAACGCTCCACCTGCCAGGACCCGCCCAAGGCCGACCGCTACATGACCATGGACGGCAAAGCCGTTTTCACCACCGCCATCACCAGGATGACCGCGTCCTCGCAGGCAGTGCTCCAGCGCGCTGGCCGCTCCACTCACGACGTGGACTGGTTCGTTGCGCACCAGGCCAACGCCCGTACCGCGCGGTCGCCCACCAGCTCGGCCTCCCCGCCGACCGGCTGGTCACCAACATCGACCAGGTCGGCAACACCAGCGCCGCCTCCATCCCCTCGCCCTCGCGCACGCGGCCCGCACCGGATCACTGCGTGCTGGACAACTGGTCCTGCTCACCGCCTTCGGCGGCGGCCTGACCTGGGGCTCCGCCCTGCTCCAGTGGCCTGATCTCACAACCGGCTGACCCACTGACTGACCCGCCGTCACACCCGCCCGCTACGACCGGAGGAAGCCCACACATGGACACCTCGCAGCGCGTATGGAAGGTACTGACCCACTGGTGTGACCTGCCGAGCGAGCCGATCCAGCCAGACCTGCAGCTCGACAGCCTTGACCTGGACTCCCTGAGCATGCTCGAGATCTCCCTGGGACTGGACAAGGAATTCAACACAACGATCCCGGAGAGCGAGATCAAGCAGGCCAAGACCGTCGCCGACCTGGCTGACCTGGCCGAAACCCACAGGACCCCCAAGTAACAGGAATTCTGCTGCTGCGAGCAACCTGGGAGCGCTTTGGGAGCGAGCTGCCCGGCGAGTCGGGCAGTGCAATCTGGGACGGATTGCCTGAGCGCAACGCGGCCCTCGATCTAGCCCGCTTTCACGGAAGTATGGATTTGGAGTTGCCGTTGTTGGATGTGGGATGTGGCAACGGCACCCAGACGGACTTCCTGGCCAAGAGCTATGGCCGAACGATCGGGCTGGACTTTTCTCCATCCGCAATCTCGGCGGCATCTGATCACGTCGGTGACCCGGCCGAGCGGCAGCCGCCCGATGTGCCGGGCGAGGCGGGCGGCGGAGGTGAGCTGGAGCACCTCGTGCGCAACCCTCTTGCCATCTCCGCCTCGGGTGCGCGCCGTCGCGGAGACGCTGGGCGAACTGGCGTGGAAGCCTCGATGGCCGACCTGGAGACCCTCGACCCGGGCAAGGCCGACGAGGACGCTCTCGTGGTCTCCTACGACGACATCGACGACTCCTTGGAGGGCAAGCCGGTGGGCGAGCGGGCCTTTGAAGCAATCACCAGCCGCTACCGCCTCACTGACCACAAGCGCCAGTTGCCCGTCGCCCACTGAAAAATGGCTGTACGGGTCGTCTCTCATCCGGATATCAGAGACTTTCTGATAATCCGGAGCCCCGGCTGCCATCATGTGCCGACGGGATCGGTGGCTCGGTCATTGCCGCCTTCCCGGGGGCGAGGGGGTTTGATGGCGGACGGGTCGTCGGCGGTGTTCGATGTAGGTGCGTTACTGCGGGAGAGGTTGTCGATCGCCGAGCGGAAGACCGCTCGGGGTGCTCTTCTCGCTCCGGCCCAGCCGGCTCTCCAGTTCGTCCGGACGTGTGTCGCCGCCGAGGACATCGGAGTGCTGCGGGCCCTCCGTGACCAGCAGACACAGGTGCACGAGTTGCTGGCCCCCACGGCGGCCGCGGCCACGAGTATCCGTGCTCTGGAGGGGGTGGGCCCCTATCTGCGGGACGAGCCCGCGGCGGCACAGGCGCTGCGGGCTTCCGCCGCCATGGCGCTCGCGCTGGTGGGTGATGCCGAGAGCGCCGCGCAGCAATTACGCATCGGGCTCCTGTGGTTACGGCACTGCCAGGCGCACCCAGCGGCCATGGCCGCGGATGAGGGCGCGGATGAGGGACTCAGTGCTCTGCTCGACGCTGCCACCACCGGGCACGCGGCCCGAATACGCCGGCTGCTGACGGAACTCGCCGCCGACGAACGCAATCTCGCCCTGTCCGTGCTGCTGTGGCTGCTGACGCTGGACGGCGCCCTTCCCGACCTCCGGAGCGTGGCCGGGGCGAGTGTCCTGTTCGACGACGGCAGAGGAGGTACGAGGGCGGCGCGGGCGACCCTCAGGGTTTCCGTCCTGCCCGAGGGGCCGCCGGCACTCTTGCCCGACCCGAGGATTATGTCGGGGTTCCGGGGGGACACGGGATTCGCGGAATCTCTCCGCGATGCCTGGGCGGTGGCCGGTGACGATGTCACCGGGACAGTGCTGTGGTCGCTCACCGGCCCCGACGGCGTCGTGGGCATGGTTGCCGACCGCTCTCTGGGCTGCGCCTTCGCCGTGCTCGTCGGTGAGGTGGGCCGGCGGTCAGGGCGCTGGTCCCGGCTGCCTGCGGTGCGGCGGCTGAACTCACGCACCGCGCTCGTCGGAGCGCTCGACGGGACGCCGCTCGGCGGGCTCCTCCCTGTCGACGGCTACGTCAGCAAACTGCGAGCGGCGGACAACGGGCAGAACGTGATCCTTCCGGCGGCGGACAAGAAGGCCGCGCTGGCGGTCTGGCAGGGCGATGCGTCCGCCCGTCTGCTCTTCGCCTCCACAGCCAAGGAAGCGGCCCGGGAGGCCCGGGTGCTCGACGGCCCGGGCCTTCTGCGCTGGGCCGGGAGTCTCGTCGTCCTGGCCACACTGGTGGCGGGGGTGGCCGTGGGCCTGGCCTACTCCCTATCAAGAGAGGGCAAGGAGGAGGCGCGCAACGCACTGGCGGCCGATCTTGCCGCCGAGGCCCTGACCCTGCGGCAGACCGATCCCCGCATGGCGGGACTGCTTGGCCTCGCCGGGAACTACGTCCGACCGGGCACCCCCCGGGCCGTGCAGGCGATGCGGGACGTGCTGGATGCGAACACGGGTGTGCGGCTCTCCTGGCAGGCGAGCCCCGCGCAGGTCGACAGCGTCGCCGTGGACGCCAAACGCAGCCGCGTGTACACCACCGGCGACGACCCGTACATCAAGTCCTGGGACCTGCACACCGGCAAGGCGCTGGGGAAGGTCTCCGGGCCCGTCGGGGGACTCGTACTCAACGACGTCAGCGGACTGCTCGCCGCCCGGGACAGCTCGTCCGTCCTGCTGTACGAGGGGCTGGGCAAAGTCCCCGTGCTTCGGGGCCGCCTCCCGGCCCCCACGTGTGCCCGCGCGGACAGCCGGCCCGTGGCGAACGCCTTTACCGACCAAGGCGTCCGCCTGGTCGAGGTGCGGGACGACGGGACGATGGCGCAGTACGACACCACCACCCGCGCACAGACCGACTGCCGGCGCCTGGCCTCCATGGGTGATCTGGGTGCGCCCGGCGGCCGCCGTGTCGTGGTGGACGCCGCCGTCACCCTCGGTCCGCCGAAGGGCCCCGACCACGAACCCCCGGAGGAGCAGATACTCCTGCTGCTGACGAACAACCGTGTCCTTTCGGTCGGCCTGGACAGTCACAAGGCGGCCGTGGAGATCGAGGAGAGCGACGTCCAGGGCACCGTCTCCCGGATCGGGGCGAACGATGAACTCGTGGTGCTGGCCACCCCCGGCGGCGTACAGGCATGGGACCGGGTACGGCACCGGCAGCTCAGCTATCCCGTAGGCGGGCTGGCTGCGGCACCGAATGCCATGGTGGAGCACAGCGGAAGCGTGGTGATCGCCTCGGAGAGCGGCACCGCCCTCGTGCCGCTCGGTACGGGTGACGACGCCGCGAGCAGCCGCGGTCTCGAACGGCCCCGCGGCGGACCGGCGATGGCCGTCTCGGTGGGTTCCGACTTCACCGTGGTGGCAGCAGGGCGCGGCGGGCGCGTCAACGTCCTCGACAGCGGCCCCGGGCCGCTCGGCCGCACCACCGCACCGTCTTCCAGCGCGGCGTCGTTCGGCCCGGACGGTGAGCTGCTGCTCACTTCCTTCTCGGAACTCTCCTCCGCGTCCGGCGGGCTGTACACGGTCCGGCCGAGGACCACGGACCACACCGGTACATCGGACTGGCCGCATCTCACCGACTACCGGTCCCGCGACTCGTACGTCAACGACGTGGCGATGAGCAACCGGTACGTGGCCGCCGCCGGGCAGTACGAGGGGCGTGGCACGGTCACCTTGTGGCGCAAGGACGGCACCTGGCTGCGCGACCTCAGGCCGTCGGGGGTCGACGAGAGCTCCCGTCCCCCGGCAGAACGGATCGTCACGTCGGTGCGGTTCGTGCCCGGCACCGACCTCCTGGTCGCACGGCACGTCACTGGCCCGGTCACCGTATGGTCCACCCGGACCTGGAAGGAACAGGCGACGGTGCCGCTCGCGGCGGGCCTGGGGCTGGAAGTGCACGGCACCCGGGCCGTTGCTCTGGAACAGCCCGGGGAAGCCGGTGCCCGGCTCGCCGAGATCGACCTGAGCGACCCGAAGGCTGGCCCCGCCAGGACCGTGCCAGTCCCGAATACCTATCGCTTCGTGTGGAGCCACGACGGCTCACGCCTCGCCCTGCTCGTCCAGGGCAACACCGTGCGCTATCTGGACAGCGGTCTGCGGAAGACCGGCACCCCGCTGCGGCTGCCCGGTGGCACCACTACGGCGACGGCAGTGGCGCTCTCCCCGGACGGCAGCCGTATCGCCACCGGCTTTGCCGACCAGGTCCTCGTCCACGACACCGCTACGGGGCTCCAGGCCATGCCCGCACTGCCCAGGACCGGAGACGGGGACATCATCCACTTGTACTGGTCGCCGGACGACCGGACGCTCGCCGCCGCCACCCGGTCATTTCGCACCGACAACGCCGCCGGACCGCTGAACTTGTGGCCGGTGGGCGGCATCGACTGGCGCGAGAGCATCTGCCGGTGGACCGGCGGAGAAGGACTCACCCCACAGGAGTGGGACGAGCACATCGGCAACCGTCATCCGTACGTCGACCTGTGCGCCGAGGAGAAATGACCCGAACCATGCCACCTTCGTCCCTCACCCCCGCTCTGCGCTCCTTGGCCGCCCTCCTGCTGTTCGTCCTCGCGGCCACCGCGTGCTCCACGGTCTCCGACCGGTCGACGCCCGACCCCGGTAAGCCGGGCGCTTCCCGGGCGGGCGGCCACGAACAGCCCGTCCTCGCCTACGTCCAGCCGCAAAAGCGTGCGGTGATGCTGGCCGACGCCACCGGTCGTACCTGGCAGGCCGTCCGTACCGGAACTAAGGCGCCGGACCACTTCGCCTGGTCTCCCGACGGGCGGCGCCTGGCCTGGACGGATCCGGTGGAAGCGGACACCACCGGGAGGCTGCACATCCTCGACGTCACCACCGGGAAGGAGGTCTCCCACGCCTGCCCCTGTCACGGAATCGGCTTCCTCGGCGCGGACGCCGTCAGCCTCGCGAGCGACGGCAGCGCGCTGCTGACCTTCGCCGCGACGGGCGATCCGCAGCGCATCCCGCTGGCCCGGAGCAAGGGGCCGTACGCCCTCCTCGCCACGGGCGGCTCCGACGATGCCATCGTGTTCACCCCTCTCCCCGAGGGCCCGGGGGTCTTCCGGGGGCAGGGCACCATCGACGCGGTCGACCGGCGCGGGAGAATCCGCCCGCTGCTGCCGGCGAAGAGCCCCTCCACCCTTGCCGAGGCCTGGCGCGCACCGGACGGCAAAGCCGTCGCCTGGGCCGACTCGGACAGTGGCGGCGCCTGCTGGACGGTCTCCACGCTGCACAGCCACTCCGGCGCGGCCGGCCGGCCCCGACGCCTGCTGCCCGCCGACACCGCGTTCCGGCAGGCGCTGATCGACGACCAGCGTTCGATCACGTCAGCCGCCTGGGCCGGAAAGGGGATGACCGTCACCTTCTCCGGCCTCCAGAGCTGCAACGCCCCGTACCCGGGCCGGGCGGTCTCCTACTACGTCAGCGACGGGAAGTGGACCTTCCTCGGCACCGGGCTGCTCGGTGTGGCCCTCGGGGCCGACGGGCGTACGGCCCGGCTGCGCGATGACGCCGAAGCCGACGCCACCCGTGTCCTCACCGGCACCCTCACCCTCGTCTCGGCAGGGCAGGAACACAGACTGGCGAACGGGGTCTCCACGTTCCTGTTCACACCGGCGGAAAGCGCGGCGGCGAAGCCTCCGGCGGCTGTGGGACAGCCGCCCGGTGCGGCCGTGGTCACCACCGACGATCACGGCAAACCGCTGCAAGATTCCGTGCTGAAGCTGGCCCGCCGGATCGAGGAGGCAGCGGCCGCCGGTGACACGGAAGCACTCGTGCGGCTCTGTGACTCCTGCCGGCCCTCGGTGCAGGACTGGATTCGCCGCGCGACGGGACCATCGGACATCCTCAAAGCGATCCGGGCACACCCGGGCCGGAATGGCGCCGACGCCGTGGTCTACCCCGGCCTCGCCTTCTGTGCGGACGAGCCGGGCAAGGAGGCCACCTGTACTCCGCAGCAGTTGCGGGACGTGGCCGTCCTCGGCATGAAACACGAGAGCGACTCGGAGTTCGGCGGGTGGACTTATCTCCCCTCGGCAGTCGGGATCGTGCCATTGACCGTGGCCTTCGAGGAGAACGGAGAGGCCCATTGGACCGGACTGGCGGCGGGATAACCGGCCCCTCCGAGGACTACGGTCCGCCCGCCACGGTGGCCTGCCACGACAGAACGGTCCCGGACGGCAGGCTGCGGGCCCCCAACGGCCCGCTGATGACCGGAGACCTGCTGGACGGCAGAAAGGTCCTCGGCTTTACCTGTCCGGCACGTGGCCTGCCGAACTCAGCGGACGATCTGCTCCTGTTCGAGGGTGACGACCACGCCGGCTCGCTGCCGCACCTCGGTGTCGTAGCGGTGTCCCGGCAACCAGGCGTGGAACGCGTCGGGTCTCATCCCTGCGGGCAGTTGGAAGCCAAACACGTTCACGGTGCCGACGAGCTCGCCCCAGGACTTGCCGACGCCTTCGACGAACTCGTGTACGGGCCCGACGCCCCCCGCTACCTCGCCCCGCTGATCGACCAGCTCACCGGTACCGGACACAGCTTTTGGCTGGCCGGAGGCGCCCCCAGGGATCTCGTGGCCGGTGCCCGCCCGGGCGCGATAGAAGATCTGGACACCACGGGCACAGCGCCGGCCGGCATCTTCTGCGAAGTGACGGAGCAGGTACTCGGAGATGACGGCCTCAGTGACGAGCACCCGCGCCGCTTCAGCCCGCACAGCCTGGTCTGCTCGATTCTGCCGCCGCAACGCGAAGGCCTCGTGCTGGACTACCGCGGGCTGGGCGTCGGCGGCCTGCCCTGGCCGGCCACCGGAACGGATCTCCGCCTGGACGGCCGGCAGCGTGACCTCACCGTCAACACACTGCTCTACGACCCGGTCTGCCATCTCGTGCTGGACCCGTTGGAGCGGGCTCTGGACGACCTCGCCCACCAGGGCGGCAGCCGCCGTCTCGTCCCGGCGGGATTCCCGGACAACCCCGAGACCTGCGCCGCCGTAGTGCTAAGGTCCCTGAAATTCCGGCTGCGCTGGGACCCGGACGGCGGCGGGCCGGACCGCGTGAGCGTACTGGACGACACGGCATTGCGGGACTGGGCCGCCGCCCTGCCCGAGGACCTCGTGGCCCGGCTGGATGACGGCGGCGACGCCGTGTGGCGGCGCCTGCGGGCCCTTGCCGCCACCTGCCTGCCTCCCGGCAAACCGTCCCCGGCCCTGTCGCAGGCGATAGAGGAGTATGGCGCGGCAGCCGCCGCCGTGGTCAGCCGACTGACCGGGCCGGACGGTGACTGACATGGCCCGGCAGGAGGACACCGTGGCAGTGCACCGCCCGCTGAGCGGCTGGATCGCCTTTCTGAAGCCGGGCCCGCCGGACGGACGCCCGGCCATGGGGGTCATCAACGACGGTGACGAGCGGGCCGATGCCAGGAACATGGCCCGCTTCCGTACCGCCGCATGGGCCCGGACGAGCGTAATCACCGAACGGGACGGGGTCTCCGGCCGGGTGCTCGCGTTGCGTGCACCGGACGGCTCGCTCGTGGTCGAACTCGACGACTTCGGCCGGCCCATCCCCGTCTCGGCGGAAGGCGCCGTGCTGGTCGCAGAGCTGGAGCAGCGGTGGTTCGATCTCCCCGCCGACACGGCGACGGTGGAACGGCTGCGCGGTGAGTGTCTGGAGCTGCGGTACTTCCTTCTCCACCGGATGGGCAGGGAGACCACGACCCCGGCGGAGCTGTTCCACTGCCTGCCGTGGGAGCGGGTGGAAGCCGCCGCCCATACAACTGCCCTACTGCTGACCCCCGGTGGCACAGCGTCGGCGCCCGCGAACAGGGCCGGGGAGCGGTCCGCCGAAGAGGAACTGCGGCACTGGTTCACCCCCGCCGTTATCTCGCTGGCCGGTCCATTGTCCGTTCTGCGCCGCGGTCTGCGCGGAGGGCGGGCCGGACCGTGGTTCTCCCGGGAGGCAGCCGCTCTGCTGACCGGACTGTTGACCTTGGCCCCGGCCCGGCTACCTGCCCCCGCCCGCTCCGCCCTGTCGGAGCTGGCCGGCCGGCTCGGCACCGATCCCGCACTCCACCACAGCGCCCGCCTCGCGGCCGCCCGGCTCACCAACCCCGTATCCGTGCCGGTGGAGCTCGACCTCACGCTGACGGCGCGCCTCGACTCGGACTTCGTCCTACGTGCCTCCTCGGGAGCCCCAGAAGAGACCGGTGCCCTGCTGGAACAAGGACCGGTGACCGTGGATGTGGCGGTGACTCCAGGCGGGGCGGTGGTCGTGGAGCTGGAGATCTCCACCACGGCCGCCTCACCCGTACGCCCCGCGGCCGACGACGGCCCCCTGTGCCACCCCGTCCTGGTGAGCCCGGTCGGAGCCATGGCGCAGGACGGTGCTCCGATTCGATACTGGATGCTGCTCGACAGCTCCGGCGACAGGCTGCACGGCTTCCTCGCCGTACCTGCCCCAGAAGGGCAGTTCGACATCGGGCTGGACGCACCACCGGTCGCACTGCGCTTCCTCGACCGGGTGCCCCAGCGGGAGATCCTGGCATCGCTGCACGGGAACGAGCACATCGGCCCGTCCCGCTGGCACCGCATGATCGACGGGCTTCCCGTACACCACCCGGCCCACGCCGCATTGGCCGCCTACGAAGCCCAACTCCCCACCTAGAGTCCATCGTTCGGGACCAGCCGCAATGGCAGGACGGCTACCTTGGACGGGTGGATACCGCAGACTCACCAGCAGGTCCGTCGAGCCCGGACACGGACGGGGCCACGACGACGGGAACGGGCACGGACGCACGCCGGCGTGCACTCCACGCCGAGTTCCTGCGACTGGAGGAAAGCGCCACCTACAGTGCCCAGACCCAGTTCGAACAGGCCAAGCGCTGGCGGGCATTGCACTGGGCCCTGGGGATTCCTACGACCCTGCTGGCCGCGGTGGCCGGGACCACGGCGCTGGTGGAGTCTGCCGGCAGCACCGCCGCAGGCATTCTGGCCCTGCTTTCCGCAGGGCTCGGCGCGGTGCTCACCACGGTCAACGCACCCCAACGTGCCGGGCACGCGGCCGCTTCCGCCAACGCTTTCCTGGAGATCCAGACGGCTGCCCGGCAGCACCGTGAGATCGACCTGCCGGACTGCGCCCTCGCCGAGGCGCGCGAGGTGCTCGCGGCGTTGACCGTGCGCCGCGACGAACAGAACGCCAAGGCGGAAGTGCCCAGTCGCCGTGCCTACAGCCGTGCGAAGGCCAATGTGCGGGCGGGTGCGCAGACGTACGCCGTGGACGAGAACTCCGGTTGATGGGGTACTGATCGCAGCGCCGACAATGAGGCGTCAGGAGCGGTTGACCTACCTCGTCAGTACCGACGTTTTCATGCCCGCTTCCTCGGCATACAGGAACACGTCGATCCGGGCGGCGGCCCGCTCTGCGGCATTGGCGTCACGCAGCCCCCAGCGCAGCCATCAGTTCAACAACCTCCCGAACCCGCCGTCGCTTCGGTGCGGGCATGGACCTCCTCATATCGCTGCTGGTCTTCCCGCCCCTCATCGCTCTTGGCATGGCGCTGGTGAAGGATTACAAGGGCGTCAGGACGTTCTTCGCCACTCGTCCTACGAAACTCCAGAGAACCAGAAGACGGAGAGGCGCTTTCGGGGCCCTGCAATCTTGACCGGTGGGTGTTCATCGCGCTTCCGTCCCTCGTCATCGTTGATCAGCTTCGCCTGCTGCTGTTCTAACGGTCTTCCAGGACCACTTCATCGAACACTCACGGCCACCAGATCTGGCTGACAGCAATGGCCGCAGCCGACAAACCGTAGGAGCTTCACTCGGCCGAAGCCACGCGGCCCGGGTCAACCCAGCGCGTCGATCGCCTTCACGATCAAGGCCCGTGCATCCACTCCATACACGGGTCCGTCGTTGAGCGAGCGCCCACACAAGAGCTCACCGGTTCGAACTCCTTCGGACTAGGATCCTCACCCAGCCACGATCTGGACCACGAAATCCTTCTCGTCGAGCTGCCACCCTGCCGGGTACGTTCACCTTGTGTGCTACTACGCTGAGAAGCCCTACAAGCCGCTTTACGCATGCCGCATCGTGCTGCAGCGGCGTCGTATCAGCGCAGGTTGGTGGAACAGATCAAAGGCATTCGCACGACAGAAGACTTCGAGCTTCTGCTTGTCGATCGATTGCTGACGCTCGCCGGAACTGGCGGATCATTTTAGAGTAGTCCGCTCACTGGATTTCTGACCGATGGGCTATTCTTGTCGGTCCCAACGTCAGTTGTGGCCGAGGCCGTACCGTCCAGACCGCTAGAGCTCATCGATGCACACCCGCAGCAACGCGTTGAGAGCGGCAGCCTGCGGCAAGTCGTGCATAGTGATGACGTCGGCACTCGCGCGAATCTGCCGGTGCAGCACGTCGTCCGCCTGTGTCTTGAACTCCAGCAAGCGAGCCATGTACTTCTTATCGGTCCGGCTCCACGGGTAGTTGTTTGCGGCTGCCTCAAAGGACTTGTGCCCGAGAATTGGCGGAACATGGTCGATGACGGCCCGCAGCAGCGCATGGCACGAGTACGGGTGGTCGTCCTCGTATGCGTCATCCAGCTCCAGCAGCAGTTGCAGAAGCTTGTTCACATTCAGCGTGGTCTTGCCTTGTTTCGCGGCAAGCTCTGAGCGAAGTGCCTCATTGACATATCGCTTCGGTTCGGGCGGCGTCACAGCACGCGGAGTAATGGTGCCCGTGACGGTCGGCATACCAGCCGCCAACGTCTCTCCGATCTTAATCTTGCTACCGGAAGAGCCAAAAACCTGCGCCAGTGCAGGAGCCTGACTTTCCGGGATGATAAGGGTGTTGGCTGCCAAAGTAAGCTCAGTAACCCGCTCAACATAGCCTGGCAGATCGTCAACGTTTCGGTAGTCCTTGATCCACTTATGAAGCTCAAATTGCCAACCGCTGTGATTGGTGCCCCACGGCCGATGACCACGCCGCATCACGGGCTCACGCTCGAAAATACCCGGCAAAGCTGCCACAAACTCATCCGTGACAGCGGGAAAGTCCCGCTTAAAATCCTCCGAGGTGATGTATGCGGCCGTCGCTTGGTCGGGGGTCGGCCTGACGGCCCGCTGGCGCTTAACGAAGTACTGCAAGATAGAGATGAAGTTGTCGCCGAACAGGTGCCGCAACTCGGGGGCGTGGAGACCAGCGGCCACGGTAAGAGTCGGGCGGCTGTCATCTGCCAAGTGGGCCCGGTCATACCAACACAGGCCGTACCACGCACCAACGGGGCTGTTAGCCCCCACTACCGGCAGCGACTTCAGTACCTGTTCGGCATCGTCGTACCCCAGGTGATCCATCATCTGTTCAACGTAGCGCCAGACCGGCCACTGCCCACTCTTCAAGTAGGGCTCGGCCATGACCCTCAGCAGGGTGAGTTGGGCATCATCGAGCGGGTCTGTCAGGGCGGGCATGGTTGGTCCGATCTTGGAATGATCTACACAGATGCCCAGATGCTACGCCGCCCCACTGACAGTCAGCCACGAGACTGAACGTCGCTGATCAAAGCCGCGGGGCCGATGCCGATGGGAGGGCCGATTGCTGAGGCATGCCCGCTGTCAGTTCCCGGATCTCGTCGTGATCGTGCTGTCACGTAGTGGTGTTGGATCACCGAGAGGGGCACCGTCATGCGATTGCCTTCTCGAGGCCGCGGATGAGAGTCGGACCAAGTTGGCGGAGATGTCCTGCCGGTTTGCCCTAGACTCGACAGTCGCTCCCGGCGCGGGAGCCGAACTGGTGTGCGGGAAGGACTGATTGACTGTGCGGCACGAGGCGCCGATCTACGACCAGCTCGTCAGGGAGCTCGGCGACATCCCTGCGCAGGTCCAAAGCGAAGCCGAGCGCACCGCCCGAGATCTGGCGCAGGTCTTCCGGCCTGTGGCACCGCTGGCGGGCGGCCAAGGTCTCTATTTGGCGCAGCCATTCACCGCTGGTCAGAGGTAGCACCCGCATCTTGAGCGTGGCTCCTGTCGCCGGGCGCGGACCGGGGTGGCGCGGGTGTCGGCGGGGACCTCTGACTGCCCAAGCGGCGTACCGTACTCCTTCGCCGTCCACCTGCCCGATCAGGACTGGGTCGACTACACCCTGCGTGAGTACGGCGAAGGCCGCCCGTACGTGGCCGCGAAGGTCCCGGCGAAGTTCCCCAAGGGCGGCGGGGGCAAAGCCATTCCGACTCTGTGGGTCAAGTACGCGCAGCAGGTCGAAGACCCCGCCGACCCCGGGTACGTGCGGCTCTGCGGCCTCGGCCTGAACGGCGAGTGAGCCGCCCACACCGTCAGGCGCGGCTCCTGGGTCCGCCTCGGCGTCGACGTCGCAACCGCCGGGGGCGACGGTTCACCATCTACAGGTGCGTCGGAGACATCCTCGAGTACCGCCACCACTCCAGCAGCGGCGCCGAGAACGACAACCATCCGGAGCAAGTGATCCGGCCGCAGACCGGGCCCGCCCGGTACTCATCTGGCGCCGGGTCTTTTTCTCGTGCCTCGATGAAGTCCAGCAGCGTCTCCTCGCGCCGCAGCCCCTGTTCGATGAATGCACGCACCTGTGCCCGCACAGCCCCCACCCTTCACGCATGCCCTCGATGACGTCCCTCGGCCGCCCGATTAACCCGACACCGACGGGCGCCGAACAGCGGGCCCAACAGGTTCACGGCTGCCCGACTCTGAGGATGGCTCCGTACGGCTGCGAGTGAGGACTGACGCCGAACGTGCTCCTTGAGTTAGATCTGCCCACCAGGCAGCACCTGTGTGCCCTGACCGAAGGGGACCTGGGTGGCCCTTGTCGCAGATGACGTGGGGGGTGCCGGGCACGGGTACGTTGCGGATATTCCGGTGCTGTCAAGACAGAGAGTTCGGTCGTCGCGGAGGCGGGACAGCGCGCAGCAGCTCCCACAGCGGATGCTGTCCGCCGGCCCAGGTGGCGAGGGTTGCCCGGTCCACGAGGTGCAGGCGCTGTGACTTGGCGAAGTCCTGGGCGGGTTTGGAGAAGCGGCCGTTGGTGACCAGGACGATGACGTCGCCTTTATGGACGGGGCGTCCGGTGCCGTTGAGGACCTGTAGGTCCGGAGTTCCAATGGCGGCTCCGGCCAGGCCAGCGCGGCGGTGTTTGCATTGGATGACCCAGCGTCGGCCGTAGGGGTCGGTGGCCTTGACGTCGGCGCCGTTGTCTCTGGCGCCGCCGACCTGGACGGCGTCCGTGCAGCCGTCGCGGTACATCAGGTCGCGTACTGCGTGCTCGAAGTCGCGGTGGTGCAGCCGATCGAGGCGGGTCATCGGGTAGCGCAGCGTACGGGCGCTCGCCTGCCGCTGCCGGGCCTGCTGGATCCGGGTGCGCTGCCACAGGACAACGGCGGCGGCAGCCACCGCGAGGATGAGAGGGATGATCCAGAGATGCCCGGCCAGCCAGTGCAGCAGCCGGCCGACCACCCACAGGATGACGGCGACGAGCAGCAGGGCTTCCCCAGTGCGCAGTTGCCGGCGTTTGCGCGAACGGGACGGGCGTCGGCCACTCACCGGCTGCTCCGGTCCCACGGGATCGGGTAGGACATCGTGGGCCGTGGCCGAGGCGCCGGGACCTTGTTCCAGCCGGGGAACCTGACCGGATACACAGTAGAAGCAGGCCGGGGTAACTCGCTCTCCCCGCCACCACTGTGCGGGCCGCCGATCAAGGCGACCGCCACCCCAAACAGCACCAGGGTGGACATCTCCCGGCGGGCCCCCGCCGCCCAGCGCGAGTACCCCCGCACCTTCGTACCGTCCCGCCGTATATACCCGTTCACCCACGGCATTGCCGTCCCCCCTCCCCCACGGGCTGCGCCCCTTCGCGCAACCGACCCATCAAACCAGCTTCCACTGACAACACGTCAGGAGAAGGTCACTTTCGGTCACACAGGCCGCTGCGTTCGAACAGGGCGCCCTATTTCCGCCAGCGTTGCTCGGGCTTGCCGATCTGCAGCGACTCGGGGGGACAGGATGGCGCCGCCGATGCCAAGGCCTGCACCGATCAGAGTCCCCGCGATTCCTGCGATGGCTATCCAGCCGTTGGTGTCCACGGGCCCGGATTCTGCCCGATGTCCGTATTGGGACCGAGCGTGCGAGAGCCCCGACCTCTCGGGGGCGGTCGGGGTTCCGTGTCATCTACACCCCGCCAAGGGGGTACACCGGGCGTAGATGACCCTGTCTGCCTTCGGCCGCGGTCGGGCATCAGAACGGACAGGCGATCAGCGAGGGGTCAGCGAGTACGTCCGAGGCCGGTTCGTCGGTGGCGTACACGGCGCCTTGTGGACGTGGACCATGCCCCTTGGTAGGTCCGCACCGTGGATGGCGAGCTGCTGCGCCTCGTGGGGCGTCATGTACCGGTCCCATCGGTCGCAGATCAGCGGACTGCCCGCCAGGCCGGGCCGAGCCGCACGGCTGTGACACACGCGGCTCCGACCCGACATGCGCTGCACATCACGGTGTGGCCGAGAAGCGCGCGGTACGCGGCCTCCGCGCCCTGGGGTGGCTTGGTCAGTACGATCACGGGGCGTCCTTCCGACAGGAACGGGGGAATCAGCGAACTGAGAGGCGAACACGTCGACCAGGCGCGACCCGAGGTCGACCGCTGTTCCGGCGGATAACGTGACGCCGCACCACACGCAGCACACGCCACGCTGCTGCGCATCAGACAGTGACGCGAGTGGGGGCAGCTCCCGAGGAGCATCCACGGCCGTCAACAGAACGCCCCTGCGGGAAGCCTCAGGCCACTGCCGCCGAGGCCGAACGCTGCGCCGAGCGTGGCCGCATTCGTCAGCCGCCCCGTACCGTCCGGCTTCTCCAACCATCCGAGTCCGTCTAGGTACCGGTCGGCCGGCAGGCAGAGCAGCGAGCGTGCCTCGGGGTGGACCGTCAGCCGCGGCAGGTCGGCGAGAAGCTCCTCGGCACCGGGCGGCACGAGCCACCACGCACGGTCGGCGCCGGGGTGAACCAGGAGCGGGCCGAGCCGTTCGGGGCCGATGCGCTGCAGCGCGGCGACCGACGGACGGATGTCGGCCTCCACAGCGAGCCACAGCCGACCGCTCGGAAGTTAGCGAGTTCGCCGGCTGCCCATTTGCGTTGCACCAGCACAGGGTTCGGGGCGCAGGAAGCCAGCCAGTCTGTGCCCGGATTGCGTGTCCGTGAGGCCATGAACAGCACCGTAGGAGCGACGGTTGCGGTACCGCTTGGTGATTGCGCCGGATTGCAAATGCCGCCTGGCCGGTTGGCGGGGGTTGCTTATGAGAGGTCGAGAGTGGCCCTCGCGCGGCCGATCAGGCGCCGTGCCTGGGGGCCGTGAACCGCGCCGCCAGCTGTCGGGAGGTCACAGGGCCCGGCAAGAGTTGGCCCTCGCGGAGAGCACGGCGACTCAGACGATCCGGGGAGTGGAGGTCTCGCGGATTACGAGCGCCCGCGCCGGCGTCCACCTTGCTGCCGCCCTGGTCCAGTAGTTCGGAGACGACCCGACCCGATCTGCCTCCGCGAAAGCACGCAAGAACTACGCCGGGACCAGTCCTGTCACCCGTGCCTCCGGCAAGACCTGCACCATCCAGGCTCGCTACGTCCGCAATTACCGCCTCGCCGACGCCCTCCAACGTCAGGCGTTCTGCGCCCTGCAAGCATCCCCCGGCGCCCGCCGCTACTACGACAGCAACGCGCCCGCGACCTCGACTACAACCCCGCCCTACGCCAAGTCGGGAACCGCCTCGTTGGCATCCTTCACGGCTGCCTCAAGACCCGAACCCGCTACGACGAGGCGACCGCCTGGTCGCACCACGCACACCTCCAAGCCGCTTGACCTCTAACGGCATGGGGTGTCTGACACGCAAATGCCCGGGGCGGTCGTTCCGTCACCAGCGCCATACACCAGCCGCCCGCCCCGGGCACCGCTCCCCCTTCCACACCCTCACCACGGGGGTCGGACCAGGTATCCCCGCTACCGGCGCTCCCGCGATCAGGCGTTTCGCGAACATCGGGACTTCGAAGTGATCACCAGCATGCCGGGCCTGGGCGTGATCCTCGGTGCCGAGTTCCTGGCCGCGACCGGCGGCGACATGAGTCTCTTCGGCACTCCTGACCGCCTCGCCGGCTTCGGCGGCGTTGCTCCCGTGCCCCGCGACTCCGGCAAGATCAGCGGCAACCTCCGCCGCCCGCGCCGCTACAACCGCCGACTCCAACGAGTCTTCACATCTCCGCGTTGTTCAGCATCCGTCACTGCGAGGACTCCCGCCGGTTTTTCGAACGCAAGCGAGCCGAGGCAAGCGCCACATCCAGGCCGTCCTCGCCCTGGCCCGCCTCCGGGTCAACGTCATCTGGGCCCTCCTGCGCGATGGACGGACTTACGAAGCCGTGCCGCCCACCGTTCTCGCAGCTTGACAAACAGCATTAGGAATCAATCGGAGCGTGACTCGATACGCACTGGTATGCGGAGGGGGTTGATCGTTTTGATCGAAAACCCCGATAGGCTCCCCTGTGGCGCTGCGAGTCGACGCGAACGCACTCGGTCGTCTCGAGCTGTGTGCTCGACGCGTACGGCGCCTGCACACCCCCCTGTTCGATCGTATTGCTTTCGAAGGATGCAGATGGAATTAGCCACTCCGCCCCCGGCGGCGCGGGCACCGGGCGCCTGGTACAGCTGGTGGCTGATGCCGCTCGCTTTAGGAGCAGGAACCGTCGCCACCGCGGTCGCGGGACCCGACCAGGTCCAGATACCCGCGACGTTCGCCGGTGCCGCGGCCACGGCGGCCAGCGCCGTCTGCGTACGGCTCCTCGTCCGCACCCAGTCCCAACTGCGCCGCGCCGACGGCGACTTCCGCACCTCACAGGCTGAGCACTCCCAGCAGTGGCAGCAACATGTGGCAGGACTTGAACGTAAGTACGCGGCCAAGCGCTCCGGCCTGGACGCACAATTGGACAAGCAGGCCAAGACCTTCGAGGCTCGCCTCGCGGAGCAGACGCGGGCCCACGAGACCGGCATGACCGCGCAGACCCACGCGGCACACGAGCAACTCTCCCGTCAGCAGGCCGTCGTGGGAAGGCTTGGTGACACCTACCTCCCCGAGGCGCTGAAGCGGTTGCGGGACGGCGAGGCCATCGACGACATCCTGTTGGAAGTCGGCCATGAGACGGATGCCGGCCCGGAGTTGCGCGCCGGGTTGCGCAAGGTCCTGCGGACCGCGCTGATAGGCGTGGAAGAGGAGTTCGACCGTTCCACTTCGGCCGAGCAGGCAGTGGTCAGCATCGGCAGCCGGATCCATGTGCTGACCAGCAAGCTGCGCGGACGGCTGCACGAGATGCAGGGCGAGCACGGGCGGCTGCCCGCGGTGGCCCAGGGCCTCATGGAGCTGGACCAGGAGATCGGCCCTGCCGACTGTCTCGCTGCCAGCATCGGCGTACTCGGCGGTTCGGACCGGCCCGGACGCCAGTGGCAGGAGCCACAGCGACTGCTCAGCGTCGCCCGTGGCGGCATCGGCCGCATCAAGGACTTCGACCGCGTCCAGGTCCGTCACCTGCCCGAACTCGGCGTCGACGGCGGCCTGGTGGACCATCTCACGCTGATCTTCGCCCACCTCCTGGACAACGCGGCGCGTTACTCGCCGCCCACCGAGCCCGTGGTCGTCTCCGGCAAGGAGGTCCCCAACGGCGTCGGCATCGAGATCCAGGACGCGGGCAAGGGCCTGAGCGACGAGAAGAAGCGCGAGGCGGAGCAGTCCCTCGCGGGCACCTCGAAGGGCCCCGGCCTCGGCGGCATCTCGGAGGACGCGAACCTGGGCCTGCGCGTGGTGGGCACCCTGGCACGCCGCTACGGCATCCGAGTCACCTTCGCGGACTCGCCCTGGCTCGGCACCTCGGTGGTCGTGGTGGTGCCGCACAAGTACTTCAGCCCATTGCCCGCCGCCGTCACGGAGCCGGCCCCGACAACCGCGGTGGGGTCCTCGACCGGCCGCGAGCCGATCCAGATCACGGCCGTGGAGATCACCGACGCGGTGGACACCACTCCCGGTGGACTGCCCAGGCGCCGCAGCATCCACAACGACATCGCGGGACCGCAGTCCAGGGCCGCTGAGCGCAGCGAAGAAAGCGTGGCCGCCGTGCCGCCCGACGCGTCCTTCACCGGCCTCGCCGCCTTCGCCACGGCCGGACAGGCAAGCGGCCCACCGCGCGAGAACACCGCGGACCGCGCCCAGGCCACGGACGCCGAGACCGCTGCCGGACGCGAGTCCAACCGCACTGAAGAGAGCTACTAGTCCCATGACGCAACAGGGAGCCGATGTGAGCTGGGCGCTCCGCGATCTGACGGAGAGCATCAAGGAGATTCGTTTCGCCCTTGTGGCATCGAGTGATGGTAAGGCGATCACTTCGTATGGTGCCGAGGACCCCGATGATGTGGACCGGTTCGCGGCTGTGGTCGCGGGGTTGCAGGCGTTGGCCCAGCCGGTGGCCAAGCAGTTCCCCAAGTACGCCGGGCAGCTGCGGCTCGCGATGATCGAGGTCGACGGGGGTCACTTGTTCGTGGTGCGGGCGGGTGTGGAGACGTATCTCGGGGTGCTGGCGAGGGAGGGCCTTGACCAGGGTCTTCTGGGTCATCAGATGAGGGATCTGGCCCGCAGGATGGGCGAGCTCCTCGGCACCACTCCGCGCCTGGACGAGCACTCTGGATGAGTGCTACCCGCCGTCTAACGGACCCGTCCGGTCTTGAGCGCTACTACGTCCTTACCGGTGGCCGCAGCGGGCCGGGCGGTTCCGCGGCGAGTCTTGACGTGGCGACTCTTGTCGTTGCGCGCGCCGCAGCCGTACCCGGCATGCAGCACGAGCACGAGGGGATACTCCGACGCTGCCGCGATCCGCTGTCGGTGGCCGAACTCGGCGCCCATCTCGGATTGCCCTTCAACATTCTCGCGGTGCTCCTGGCCGATCTGCTGGACGCAGGCCGCGTCGAAGCCCGCAATCCCATCCCGGCGTCAGGCGCCGGCCGCGGGCCCGACCTCGCGCTCCTTGAGAAGGTACTCAGTGGACTTCAAAGGCTTTGACCATCCCGACCAGAGGTCGGGCGGCGGCACCCGCTCGGTGAAGGTGATGATCGCCGGCGGGTTCGGCACCGGAAAGACCACCATGGTGCGCTCGGTCAGCGACATCGAGCCGCTCACCACCGAGGAGACGCTGACTCAGGCCAGTGTCGGTGTCGACAACCTGATCGGCGTGGCGGACAAGACGCAGACCACCGTCAGTCTGGATTTCGGGAAGATCGGTATCAACGACGAGTTGGTGCTTTATCTGTTCGGGACGCCGGGCCAGGAGCGGTTCTGGTTCCTGTGGAACGGTCTGTTCAAGGGGGCTCTGGGGGCGGTGGTGTTGGTGGACACGCGTCGTCTGGCGTCGAGTTTCAGGGCGATCGAGGAGATGGAGCGGCAGGGCGTTCCGTTCGTCATCGCGCTGAATGTTTTCCCCGATTCCAAGGAGCATCCGATCGAGGAGATCCGTGACGCCCTGGACATCTCTGCGCACACCCCGATCGTGGCCTGCGATGCCCGGGACCGGACCTCGAGCCGTGACGTCCTTGTCGCGCTGATACGCCATCTGAAGGAACGCTCCGCCACCGCTGCTGCTGTGGAGCCCCGATGACCGACCAGCTCACCAACGGCTCCTCCGCCCCCCGCGGGTGCCCTGTCGCGCATGGCGGCGCCGGCGATCTCGCCCGGCTGTACGGGGCGGACGCGGCACTGGACCCGCACGGCATCTACGGGCGGCTGCGCAAGGAGCACGGGGCGGTGGCGCCGGTACTCCTTGAGGGCGACGTCCCGGCGTGGCTGGTCCTGGGCTACCGCGAGAACCGGCGGGTGCTGGACAACCCCCGCCAGTTCAGCAGGGATTCGCGTATCTGGCGGGACTGGAAGGAAGGACGCGTTGAGGCCACCTCGCCGCTGATCCCGATGCTGGGCTGGCGCCCCGACTGCGTGTCCCAGGACGGTGAGCCGCACCGCAGGCTGCGTGGAGCGGTCACCGACAATCTGCAGACCCTCGCCGGCCGCGGCATCCGCCGCCATGTCACGCACTTCGCGAACAAGCAGATCGACGCGTTCGCCGACGCGGGCAGCGCCGACCTGGTGGGCGACTATGCCGAGTACCTGCCGATGCTCGTACTGACCAGGCTGTTCGGTCTCCCGGCGGCCGAGGGGCACAACCTTGCCGTCTCCTGTGCTCAGGTCATCAAGGGCGGTGAGGGAGCTCTTGCCCACAACGACCGGATCATGGAGATCCTCGGGGAGCTCGCCGAGCGCAAGCGCTCCGAGCCGGGCTCCGACTTCACCACCGGGCTGCTCGGACACGAAGCAGGCCTCGACGACGACGAGATCCTCAGCCATCTGCGCCTGGTGCTGATCACCGCGCACACCACCACCAGCAATCTGCTGGCCCGGGTGCTGCAGCTGATCCTCACCGACACCTCCCGGCTCGCGGGACTGGTGAGCGGACAGCTCAACATCACCACGGTCGTCGAAGAGGTGATGTGGAACACCCCGCCGCTCGCCGTCCTGCCCGGGCGCTTCGCCACCGCCGACCTCGAACTGGCCGGTCACCACATCAAGGAGGGCGACCTGCTGGTGCTCGGGCTCACCGCAGGCAACCTCGACCCGGAGATCCGTCCCGACACCGGGGTCTCCATCCAGGGCAACCAGTCGCACCTCGCGTTCAGCGGAGGGGCGCACGAGTGTCCGGGCCAGAACATCGGCCAGGCCATCATCGAGACGGCCGTCGACGTCCTGGTGCACCGGCTGCCAGGACTGCGCCTCGCCGTGCCGGCCGACGACCTCACCTCGACCGCCTCCACCTGGGAGGCACGCCTGGACAGTCTCCCGATCCAGTTCGCCGCGCAGACCTCTGGGGTCTGACCAGCACAGACCACTGGAGGTCGGGAGTGTAAAACTACCTTTTAGCCGAGGCGTTCCAGGATCCACTGGAGCCCGCCACCGTAACTGACGACGGCGCGGCTGCCCTGCGTGGTCAGGTGGCCCAGCTCGCCCCGGCCCGAGGGCGATGGCGACCGGCCCTTCCGAGGCCTCGCCCTGATCGTCCACCGGTCGGGCTGGCGCCCGCACTCGTCGACCCACACCGCCGGCGGGTAGATCCGGATCGGCGAGAGCGCCAGGCAGCGGCCTTCACCACGCGCCTCGACGATCTGGGCCAGACCGTGCAACACGCGGCCAGCCACTTTGTCCTCACCCCCGTTGGGCAAGGACGGTGGTCAAGTTGTCTTCCGGGGCCGACTGAGTCTCACGGGCGATGGGGGGCCGTCCGGGAAGTGGCCGACACCCAGATCCTGTTCGACCTCGCCGACCCGCCGCCACCGATTGCAAGCGATGGAACATGGGTCGAGGTCCGTGTGGAGCGGAACAGCGTCAGCCTGTGGCCTTACCTGCTGTGATTCAGAGGAGTCCGGCTCTGTCGCCGTTCAGCTGTCCCGCCAGTTGTGGGTTGATTCACGGGTGAGTCTGCGGCTCTTGAGGTCGATCATCGCGACGCGGATCATGGCTTCGGAGCGGTGACGATGGGTCTCGTATTCTCGGGACGGGCGGCGATGGTTCATGAGCCAGCCGGTTGGGTCGGCCGCGCGGTGAGGTGCTCGCCGTGGGGCGAATCCTGTTCCGCGCGGCCTCCCGCCGAACCGGACATGACGGTTTCCCGGTCATCCGGCTCTCCAGTGACTACTGCGTGAGCGATCTGGCTGGCCGTTCTGAAATGGATGCGATCGTGGCAGACGTCGCAGGCCACGACCGTTTTGCTTCGTCGGTGAAGCATGACGCGCGCCCAGTCGGAAGGCTGCCATCCGGCATGTGCGAGGTTGGTGAGAGCGCGGACATGGTGCACCCGCACGTTGCCCTTGCTTCCGCAGATCTCGCAGGTATCCGCCAGAAGTCTCGCGATGAGTTCCTTCTGCGGAAAGTCCACCCGGACCGGCTTGCGGTCGGTGAGTTCCGCCGCTCGCTGCCCCGGGCGCCGGTCAGCATCTTGTCGAGCTGCGCCGGTCCGCAGGTGCGCTCATCCACGCCTTCGGGCCGGTTCCTGTTCCACACGTGGGTCTGCTTCGACTTGGCACAGCACTCGTTCCACACCCATCGGCACCGGTCCCACTGCGCCAACAGCGCGGCGCACGCGGTGGACGACACACGCAGACGAAACCCCGCCCGCCTGCACCTGCGTCGTCACGACCTCAACCTATCCGGGAGGTATGACAGTTGAGAACTCTTGATGATCGCAGGCGCCCTCACCACCGTCCGGGGTGACTGAATCGCCCTGACGGCAATTCAGCTACCTCCGCCCTGCTCCACAGGAGTCCGATCCCTCCCCGCCCGAAACGACGGGGCATCCTCGGAGGTATCCAGTGGACGGTCCCCGGAGTGGCCTAACCGCTCCCTTCGAACCTCTGTTGCATTATATTCGGGCCAAGTCACCATTTCCCAGGCCGCTTTGTGGCATACCTGCGAGTCCGGTCCGACTACGGGGAGGGGCAGCGAGTGAGTGACGGGGGCGCCGGGTTCGGCAGGGTCGAGGCCGGCGCGCAGTTGGCAGTGCGGGTCTTCGAGGGTAGGAGCGGTGGGGCTGGGAGTACGTGGATCCGCCGGCCCTGATTCCGCACCACTTGGCGAACAAGCCTCCGGTGTGGACGGAACCGTACGACCAAGAGGTGCGCCGGCTGGAGGCCGCGACCGGGCAGAAAAACGGCAAGGGCATCGGGTGCGCCATAGCCCTGATGCTCCTCGTCGGCCTCTTCATCAGTGCGCAGTACGGCGTCGTGCTGCTGATCACCGTGATCGCGATCATCGTGACCCCACATGCGCGGGTCTCCGCCGCCCGCGGCGCGGCACAGCGCCGGCGCGAACGGCTGTGGAGCGACCACCAGCAGATGGTGGAGCACTGGCGAAGGCTCGTAGCCGAACACGAGGCACAGCATCGCCTCCGCTCCGCGGAGATCGATCTCTGGTATCCACTGCGGCTGGAGTCCAGGCCGAGCCGCATCGATGTGTTCGGCGGGACCGGGAACGGCTGGGCCAGTCTGCTGGCCACCGTCGGCGGCCCGCTGCTCGGCAGCGGGCAGGCCGTGCCGGGTCGCGCGGAACAGGGGGTCACCTCCCAGACCGCACGGCCAGTCAGGCGAGCGGCCACATTACGGCAGCTCAAATGCCCTGCCATTCATATTCGTTGTCATGCGACGACCACTACGGGCCCCGTTCTGGCGGGAGGCCAGCGCCGTGCGGGCCCGGTGGTCGATCTCGATGAGGTGGGGGGCGACAAAGCCGTGGTAGTCCGCTTTGCTCCTGGTCGGTAGATCCCGCCAGCCGGTGATGCGGCGACAGCAGTGGCACGCACCGTACCGGCAGCGGGCGGCGAAGTATTCGACCGAGTAGTTCCGCATCGCATAGTCGAAAGTGTTCTCCTCACTGGCGACTATGGGTGCGCGGACGACGAAGTCGTGCGCAGCGCTGGAATTGAGGCGGATCCCGACGGAGTGTGGCTGCCTCGCGACGAACCGAGACCCGAGGGCGCGTTCAGCAGTACCGACATGCTGCGCATCCACGTCGGGGTCTACCGCGTGATGTGCGAGATCGGCGACCAGCAGATCCGCGTCAGCGTCGTCCACCTCGGACGCCTGCGCTGAAGCACAACCGAATGGGACGGCCTCCGTGGGAGGCCGCCCCAGTACGTCACGTGATGTCCGTCGATGGCGGGGGTCTCAACGGGGCCGTCGGTGCATCCATCCCTTCTGGCCACCGGTGGGGACGCTGCTCGGCCGACGCGGCCCATGCGGCGACGGGCTCGCGGCCTGGTACTGCGGCCTCGGGCTGTCGCCGTACACCGCCTGGTGAGGGAGCCTCCGATACCGGATGCGGCGAGACCGCCCTCGTGTCCGGCGATGTCGAAGCGGTTGGCGGTCTTGGAGCCGGGGCGCAGCTGGATGCCGAGGTCGTCGCCCCACGCCTCGATGGCGTCGCGGATCCACCGGCCGTGCTCATCGGCGAGGGACGCGGTGTAGGAGCCGATGATGACGCGGCGTTCGGGGAACTTGCGCAGGCACCACAGGGTGCCCAGCGGGAGGCGCGTCGGGACTTGCCCTGCCGTGGCGGCCTGGTGAGCATGACGCGGTCCGCCCGGCCGGCTGCCATGTCGATCCATGCGGAGTCGATCAGGTTGAGGTGGGGGGCCTGCGCGCGGCGGTTGGTGAGGACGGCGGCGAGGGCGCCCGGCAAGGCGTCCATGGCCATGCGGCGTTCGGCACGGGCCAGGAGGAGGCGCAGCCCCGGTGAGGCTGCGGCCACCATCTCGCGCTGCACGGCGGGGAGTTACACCCGGTAGGCGGCGACCAGCTGGGCTTCGCGGTCATTCGGAGCCACGTGCGGCCTCCTCTGCGATCCCGATGAGGGCTTCGAGCTCGTCGAGCGTGACGTTGGTGATCTCGATCGCTGCGCCGTCGGCGCCGGTCACCTCGGTCTTGTTGCGCCGGTCCAGACCGAGGAGGCGGGCGCGGCGCTCCATGATGCGCAGGGCCCGGTCGATCGCGGCGAGTTGCCCTCCTTGACGGCCTGCCGGTAGGCGATGAAGAACAGCCGGTCCACGCGGGCGTTCTCGACCTCGCGCAGGTCGTCGGCCTTCGCGTCCAGGTCGGTGCGCCGCTCCTTCAGGGCTTCGCGGACGTCCTTGCACGCGGCCTGGATGAGCTGGGTGTCGGTGGGTGGTTCCTGGCCTTTGCGGTACCGCTCGATGCCGACCCCTGGGGGTAGGCAATGTGGTCGGTGTTAGTCGCCGGGTCGGCGGCGAGCTTGCGGGCGAGGGTGAGCCAGTCCACGCCGGCCAGGCGCATGTCGATCGCATCCGCGCGACGCTGCGAGTTGGCGGCGGGCGTGGCCTTGTCGAGGCGTCCCACGGGGCGGCGGTCCTGCCGGTTGCGCCCCCGCGCCCCACCCACATGATCCCGTATGGGGTCGACTGAGGTCGGCCCGAGGCGACTCGGGCGGTTTCACCGAATCCCGGCGCCCAGGTTCATCCCGGACATACATTGTGCGTGTGCAGACGACGCCCGCCTCCTCCTCAGCGCCCCAGGCGCTGCCGTCGGCGCCGTACGTCCCAGTTCTCGGCATGCTTTCGGAGGCCCGGGACCTGAACGGTCTGTTGGCCAAGTACAGGGCGGCCCCCGCGGAGGCGCAGACTCCCCGGGAGACTTTGACGACCCTCTGGCAGAGGATCTTCGCCAAACTGTCTGGCTGGGCCCGGGATCGGGACAGCCTCGACCCTATGGGAAGAGACCAGGGAACGGCCGGTGTCGACCTCGATGACTGGGTACGCGAGGGTCTCGACATTGTCTGTTTCCCCGCTGGGGGAGGCAAGACTGAGGCAACCTATTTCCTATTGCAGTGCAAGGCCCTCAGATTTGACCGGGTGCTTCCCTCCTGCGGCAACCCCCGGTTGTCCGCTCGCCCTGAGCCGCTTGAATCGGCGAGGCCAGCACCATCCAGGAGTGAGCTTCCGGCGATCAGTGGCTCGCAACTGATCAGGGCCATCGACCTGTTCACTTCGCTGCAGGGCCTGAAAGACTCGCTCGCGCGATGGCGTACGGCCCACCTGCCCGTCACGGGTGAAGCACGGCCCCCGTTGCCGGAGAGATCCGAACCGCTGGCCCTTGCCTGCGGTGTGCGCCGTCTCGCCGTCCCCCTCGTTCCTCGAGCACCGGGGCCGGGCCTTCCCGGCATTGGCGTTGCCATGAGGGACACGGGCGGCTTGGGCACCCCACCGGGGGTCTTGAGAGCGGCCTGAGCGCGTGTCCCCGACCGCTTGGGTTGGAAGGACTCGAACGTGCTGGAACACCCGGTGATCGCTGCGGCTGTGGCCCTGGAAGGCCTGGGCCTGCTGCTGTTGATCGCAACCCGGCTGGTGCATGAACTGACTGAACTCGTGGGTGCGGCCAAGCGGCTGCGCTCCGCCTGGCGTGCGCCTGCGGAGGAGCTGCAGCAGGCGCGCCCGCCGCGGCGGCTTTCCAGGGCCCGCCGGCGTGAAAGGGCGGCTGGGGACCGGGACTGATCCGAGCAGGGCGGGGCAGTGTGATGCCGCCCCGCCCTGCGGGTCAGATGAAGCTGAGCTGGTTCGGGTCGCCCGCGGGCGGCTCGGGCGGCATGGGCGGTGCGTCGGGGGCGTCGCGGTTGGCATCGCCGACGATCCGGTAGATCGTTAATTCGTCGCCGCCGTCGGCCGCGATGTCCACGCCGAGGCGTACCCAGGAGCCGCGCTTGACGGTGTGGGTGGCGGTCTCCCCCTTGAGCCCGAGGTCGCACAGTCGGATCCAGCCGGGCCCGTTGGGGGCGTCGTTCTTCTGGGCGTCCTCAACCCAGGTGACGGGGATGCCTTTGCCACCGCCGCCCTTGGGGAACCGGGCATACACCTTCGCTTCGACGTACGGGTGATCTTCGCCGTACTCGCGGATCGTGCGGTCCACCCATTCCATGTCCGGCAGGTGGAGCGCGAGGAGTGCACATGGTGCTCGCCACCCGGGACGGGCATGTGCTGCACCAGTTCCCCTACAGCGAGCAGCTCATCTCCCGTAGTCCGGAGGGCTGGGCGTCGGTCGCTCCCGACTGGAGGCCGGCTCCCGCGCCGCAGCCGGGCGGCGAACTGGTGCCGCCTATCCAGGCCGCGGTGAACTTCTCCTTCACCCCGATCGAGCTGGACCACGCCGACCCGTTCGGCGTCACCGTCGTGCTGATGGAAGAGGGCGGCTACAGCGTGCGCCTGACCGAAGCATGCGCCCGCTGAGCCCGTGGCACGCACCTTTGACGACGACGCGGACTCTGTTGCTCCATTCGTCTGGGCTCGGGGACCGCTGATGCGCGAGGGCGACTTGCCCGGTTCTTGACGTTCTGGTCGTGAGGCTACGCGCACGGGAGGTGCTGACGAACCAGATACTCAGGAATACGGAGTTGCGGGCGGCGGCCCAACTGACCGAGGCGCTTGGGACCAGTTGCTACGTTGCAGGCCGTTAGCCTGTCGGTATGTCAGAGCGTGTCATGCCCGGTCGCACGGACGGCCTGATCACCCTGGTTGCCGCGGACGCTCTGTGGGTCGATTTGACGGCCGCCAGTGCTGTGCCGACGGCTTCTGGGGCATTCACCTGCTCGCCTGCCCGTGCCCGGGTGGGGTACGTCCTGCTCGGCAGCCATGTGGTGGCGACGGTGAGGGCCAGCGGCGATCAGTGGAGTGTTCCGGAGGTTGAGGTGCGCCGAGCGGCCGCGGAACTGAACGCGGTGGGGATGGATCGGCAGGACCTGGTCCGCATCGGTCCGTTTCGTAGGGCACCGAGGCAGGAATGCAACAAGGAAACGCCGCTGCGTTGGCGCCAGCGCATCACAGGGGAACTGCAGGATCTGGGCGGCCCCGAGCGGGCAGCACGACGTGAAGTCGGCCGGCCGTACCATCTGGCAGGGATCGACTGGCGACAGATACTCGTGGAGCAGACCCGCGACGGGACGCAGCGCACGTGGTGGCTGCCGCGCGCTGCGGTCAGGCTGCTGGACGCGGCCGAGCACGCCGAAACGCAGTGGGTGCAAGCCACGCGGACCCACCAGGCAAGCGCAACCGTCACCCAGCCGCCCTCCCACCCCCGGCAGGCCCGAGACACCGGCCGTCGGCAGACGACGAGCCCCGACGGCCCCACCACCTCACTGCGCCCGTACAACAAAGAGCTGGAAGGCCAGCTGTACTCGGTGCTCAGCAGGAAGCCCGCTACCTCCCGCAAGGTGGCCGGGTGGGCGTGCGCCGTCTGCCGCACCGCGCCCGCCACCGTGCTCGACCACTGCCACGAACACGGCTACGTCCGCGCCCCCGTCTGCCATTCCTGCAACACACAAGAACGCCCCGACCACCTGTACAGCAACGACATCCGCGTAGCGAACCGCTACACACGCCTCTTCCACACCGACACCCACGACTGGCTCCGCCACTGGCACCGCTGCCCCGGCTGCCGCGCACGCACCACCCTGCCCCTGCCGCACCTCGCCGCATGGACCGCCCACATAGCCTGCCGATCGCTGCGCCCCACCCACCGCGCCCCCCGCGGGCGCAAGCCCTGCGGTGTCCTGCACGTGTCCTGGACGGGCAGTCAGAACGCGCCCCGTTCCTGCCTGCTCACGGTCGCCGTCGACTTCTGCCCCTCCGGCGAGCACCGTGTCCTAACAAGAGTCCCCTACCGCGAAGCCGCCGAGCGGTTTCGCACCTGGTTGGCCGAGACGGCCCCTGCCGTGGCCGCCGCGGCCGGTCCTGACCGCCTGGACGACCTCCCCGCCCAGTTCCGGCCAGTCATCGCGGACACCAGCGGCAAGGACCTAGAACTGTTTTGAGCGGGCACCGGGAGACCTGACACCGTTCCTAGCTAGCGTCTCGGGCGCTGCCTCAGCCTCCGACGGTGACGGGTCGGCGCCCTCGGCAGCAGCCAGCACCGCCGCGACCGTACGGCGCGGGCGCCGTACGGGACCAGCGGGTCGACCCGGACAATTGAGTTGACCCGCCGAGCATGGAGCTGGCCTGCGGGCCGCCAGTCACTGGCACCACAACCGGCCGTCCGTTTGCTCGCCGTGAACTCGCAGCGCCCCAGGCTCTGCACACCGAAACGACTCAGTAGGGCGCTGGAGCGGGAGTCCTGGATCCGCAGCTGCCGTGCGTGCGCCTCTGCCGGAGTCGACCTCATGGCCTGGAGGTCCGTTTCGGCCACGGGCCGGTCCGCATATGCCAGCACTGGCAAGCCGAGCTTCCGGCGACTACCGCCTGTCACGGGTGGTCGTTGTCGCAGGTCAGCCAGTTGGCTTGGACAGGGAGTCGCGACACGAGGACCTCGAGAGCATAATCGCGTGTTCGATTTCTGTTCGCCTCGCACCACCGGCCACGCACGGTCCGTGCCCGATAGACCGTAGGGACGTGCCTTGTCCGTCAGGGTGCCGAGCGAAGGCAGCCTCGGGTGCCGGCTTGCCGTCCAGTTCCGGGAAGGCAGCAATGATGGTGGCCGGCAGGCCAAGGCCAAGGTCCTCGCGTCCTGAGAAGCTCCCGAGGACAGATCCGGAAAGGCGCAGGAAGATGGAACTGGGACGTGCCGAGTACGTCGTTGGCGCCGTTCTCGGGCAGCCTCTTTCGCGCGGCTGTGAGGACAGTGGCGCAGCCGATCGCACAACAACCCGTTGCGCCGCTGAGGCGGCCGTGGCGCCCGCTCGCCCCCAAGCCCCGCTCAACTGGATCGCCACCCTGACCCCACACGGAGGCAACCATGGGCGAAGTTCTCGGTGACGTCCTGGGTTTCGCCGCCGCCGTCGCGGTCAGCCCGCTCCCGATCATCGCCATCATCCTCATACTCGCCACGCCTCAGGGACGCCTTAACGGAGTCCTCTTCACCGTCGGCTGGATTGCGGGACTCTCGGCACTGGGCGCGGTGATGCTGGCGATCGCTTCCCCCGCAGGCGGCTCCTCCCACAATCACCCGGCCACCTGGGTGGGAGCCCTCAAGCTCGCCCTGGGCCTGTTCCTCGTCCTCTTCGGCGCCCGGCAATGGCACCGACGCCCGAAGGATCCCTCACAAGCCAAGCTGCCGAAGTGGATGAGCGCGATCGATCGCCTCACGCCGATCAAGGTCTTCGCACTCGGACTGGCCCTGGCCGCGCTCAACGCCAAGAACGCCCCGCTGACCATCGCCGCAGGCGCCGCGATCGGCTCAGCCGGACTGCCGGTCGGGCAGCAGATCGCATCGATGGCAATCTTCGTCCTGATCGCCACCCTCGGCCTTCTGGCCCCACTGGGAGTTTTCCTACTCGGCGGAGAGCGAGCCAAAACCACGCTCGGCAATTGGAAAAACTGGGCAGCCCAGCACAACGTCGCCGTGATGGCCGTCCTGTTCTTCGTCCTCGGATTGAAACTGCTCGGAGACGGCATCTCCATCCTCACCTCCTGACGGGCTTACCCACGCGCGGCGGTGTGGTCCGATCACAGACGTGCAACAGAGAAGGTCGGCGGAGCGGCTTCGGGCTGGAGCTGCTTTGGGCGAGTGATCATGGCTCCGCAAGCTGCCGGCGCGTCGGGCGGTGGGGTGATGTCAGGCAACCGGGCGGTGGTGTCGCCGCGCTGAAGGGCGGCGTGTCGTTGATGCTGGCTGTCATCGCGCGAAGGAGGCTGTCGTAGGCATGGACTCTGGCTTCGATGCGGCGATTCTGCACGCGCTGTTCACTCAGCCATCCATCGGCCTGCATGTACTGGATCCGGAGCTGCGGATCGTGCGCTTCAACTTTGCCGCGCCCGGTGTCCAAGGCCTCGACCTGAGTGACGCGGTCGGCCATACCTGGCGCGAGCTGGGATTTGGTGCGGACGATGTGGAGACCATGCTGCGCACGGTGCTGGAGACGGGCGAGGCGGTGACCAATTTCCGGTACCGGGGCCGTCTGGCCGTCTGGGGCGGTGTGGAGAAGGTGTTGTCGGTCTCGGCATTCCGTCTTCAGGACGCCGAGGGGGGCACGCTGGGGGTGGCCGGCACGGTGGTGGATATCACCGAGCGGGATCGCGCTGAGCAGCGCCTTCAGTTGCTGTACCGGGCCGGTGAGCGGATCGGGAGCAGCCTGGATGTGTTCCGTACGGCGCAGGAACTCGCCGATGTCGCCGTGGCCGACCCGGCCGACCTGGCCGACCTGGTGACGGTCGGTGTCCTCGATTCCGTGCTGCACGGCGAGGCGCCGCGCCCGGGACCGTTGATCGACCCGGTCACCGTGCGCCAGGCAGGCGTCCGAGCAGTGGAGGCGATCACGGTTCCGGCCATGTTCGAGATCGGGAATGTCAGGGTGATTCCCCGGGGCACCCCGTATGCGCAGGCCCTCAGCGACCTGCGGCCCCGGCTCGTCCGTCAGCTGAAGGCCGACGATCCGTGGCTGGTCCGCCATCCCGCGCATGCCGAGAGCGCGCGTAAGGCGGGCGTACACTCGCTGATCGCCGTCCCGCTGGTCGCGCGCGGCGTGGTGCTCGGCATGGCGAGCTTCTACCGCGGCCCCGGATCACTGCCCTTCGACGACGCCGACCTCGGCGTCGCCACCGATGTGGTGGCCCGGGCCGCGGTGTGCGTCGACAACGCCCGCCGCTACACCCGTGAGCGCACGATCGCCCGCCTCACCCAGCGCACCCTGGTGCCCGACCGGCTGCCCTCGCAGACCGCCGCGGAGACCACGTTCACCTTCCTGCCGGTGGCCTCCAGCGGCGTCTGGTACGACGTCATCCCACTCTCCGGTGCACGCATCGCGCTCGTCGCGGGCGACGTGTCCGGCCACGGCCTGCACACCGTAACCACGATGGGCCGGCTGCGCACGGCAGTCCGCGCCCTGGCCGCGATGGACCTGCAGGCCGACGAACTCCTCGAACACCTCCACGCCCTGACCGAGCAGCTCGCCCGTGAGCACCCGCCTGTCGAGAACTCCGACGAGTCGGAGCTGACGGCGACCTGCCTCTTTGTGATCTACGACCCGGTCACGCGCACCTGCACCCTGTCCCGGGCGGGACATCCTGCACCCGTCCTGGCCCTGCCCGACGGCAGCATCCACGTCATCGACGTCCCAGCGGGGCCGAACCTGGGACGCGGCGTGGCCTCCTACCGGTCCACCAGCGTGGACCTGCCCGAGGGCAGCATCCTCACCCTCCACAACGCGGAACTCCTGCAGGACACCGATCAAGACCAGCTTCCCGCCTTCCAGAACGCCTTCAGCACACCCACGGGCCTGACCGGCCACCTGCAGGACATGTGCGACGCCCTGATGACCTCACTGCTCCCCGACAACCCCACCGACGACGCCCTGCTCCTGCTGGCCCGCACCCACTCACTCGGCCCGGACCAAGTGGCCTCCTGGACGCTGCCCAACGACCTCGAGAGCGCCGCCGAAGCCCGCCGCCTGGTCACCGGCCAGCTCACCGACTGGAACCTCGACGACCTCAATTTCAGCACCGAACTGATCGCCAGCGAACTGGTGACCAACGCCGTCCGCTACTCCACGGGGCCGACAGAACTCCGGCTGATCAACAACCGTGCGCTGATCTGCGAAGTCTCCGACACCAGCAACGCCGCCCCCCAGCTGCGACACGCGGAGGACGACGACGAAGGCGGTCGCGGCCTGTACCTGGTCGCGCAACTGGCCCAGCACTGGGGTACCCGCCGCACCGGACGCGGCAAGACCATCTGGACTGAGCAAGCCCTGCCTTGACGCCCCACAACCGTGCGTTGCTGGGGGGTCGCGGTACAGCGCTGCTGTAACGCTGTGCTCAGAACAGGAAACGACGGAGCTGCTCCACTGGCTGTTCTGACCAGGGAGGTTGGTGACGGGGGACGCGCTGACCGGTGTGCTGCGCGAGGACCCGGGCTTCGACGACCGGATGCTCTGTGCCTGTGGGCAGAGCGCTTCCTCGGATGAAGCGGTGAGCAGCGGCCGGACAGACGGCAGGGCCTGACACCGGTGCGCGTGGTTGCCGCGCACCGGTGTCAGGCCCCGGAGCGTCGGACGGCTGCCGGGGCCCGGCTCAGCGGGCCTCGGGGGCGGCTATCTGCCGCTTGAGGATCTTGCCGGTGGGCCCCTTCGGGAGAGCGTCCACCAGCCAGACCCAACGCGGGTACTTGTACCCCGCCACCCGGTCGCGGACGAAGTCCCGCAGTTCCTCCGCGCTCGCCTCAGCTCCCGGTCGCAGGGCGACCGCCGAGGCGACCTCCTCGCCGAGTGTGGGGTGCGGGATGCCGATGACGGCGGCCTCGGCCACGGCGGGGTGCTCGTACAGGACCTCCTCGATCTCCCGCGGGTAGACGTTGTAGCCGCCCCGGATGATCAGGTCCTTCTTGCGGTCGACGATGAAGTAGTAGCCGTCCTCGTCGACGGTGGCGAGGTCGCCGGAGCGCAGCCAGCCGTCCACGATGGTCTCGGCGGTCGCCTCGGGGCGTCCCCAGTAGCCGGCCATGATGTTGTGGCCGCGCACGCACAGTTCGCCGACGCCGGTCTCGGTGTCGGGGTCGAGGAGGCACATCTCGACGCCCTCGATGGGGGTGCCGACGGAGCCGGGCTTGCGGGGCCGGTCGGGGTGGTTGAAGGAGACGACCGGGGAGGTCTCGGACATGCCGAAGCCCTCCAGGATCGCGCATCCGAAGGCGTTCTCGAAGCTGTGCAGGAGCTCGACGGGAAGGGAGGCCGCGCCGGAGACGCACAGGCGCAGTGACGATGTGTCGTACTTCTCCGTACCGCGCTGGTACTCGGCGAGCACGGCGCCGTACATAGTCGGCACGCCTTCGAAGACGGTGACCTGCCGCTGCTCGACGGTGTGCAGGGCCTGGGCTGCGTCGAAGCGCGGAAGCAGGGTGAGCCGGGCGCCGCCGCAGACCGCGGCGTTCATGGCGCACGACTGCCCGAAGGCGTGGAACAGCGGCAGACAGCCCATCATGACGTCGTCGGGGGTGAGCCGCAGCAGGGTACGTGCGCTGATCTCGGCGTTGCGCGCCATGTTGGCGTGGGTGAGCATGGCGCCCTTGGGCATGCCGGTGGTGCCGGAGGTGTAGAGGATGACGGCCAGGTCCGCGTCCTCCCGGGGCACGACCGGCGCCGGGTGCGGGTGCCCGGCCAGCAGCTCCGCGAGGCCACCGGGCACGATCGGCACCACCGGCGTCCCGGTGGTCTTGGCGCCGGCCTCGGCCTCGGTCGCCACGTCCGCCCAGGCGAGCAGCAGCGCCATCCCGGAGTCGCGCACCTGGTGCGCGATCTCGCGCTCCTTGAGCAGGGAGTTCATCGGCACCACGGCGGCGCCGGCGCGCAGGATGCCGTAGTAGAGGACGGGAAACTCGATGAGGTTCGGCAGGATCAGGCCCACCCGGTCCCCGGGGACGACGCCGCGGGCGGCGAGGAACGCGGCGACCCGGCCCGAAAGTACGTCGAGCTCGGTGTAGGTGAGCCCGTGGTCGCCGAGTTCGACCGCGCGGCGGTCGCCGTGCTCGTCGGCGGCGCGCGCGAGGAAGTCGTTGAGGTTCATGGTTCGGAGCGCTTCCTGTTCAGCCGCGGAGCGCGGAGGCGAAGATGGCCGGCAGTTGGGCGAGGCCGGGGGCGGTGGTGAAGCGGGTGACGCGTTCGAGGGTGGTGCGGCCGGTGCGGTTGGTGACGAAGTACGGCGGGCGGGGGGACAGCGACGGCGATCCGGTGAACAGGCCGCGTGGCGCGGGGGCGAAGGGGGCGCGCACCACGGTCTTTTCGATGTCCTCCAGCATGAAGGCGTTGTTGACGAATCCGATGCCGCTGCCGATGTCCTGCCGGGTGTGACCGGGGTAGGCACCCCAGGGGGTGTATCCGAGCAGGAGGTTGACGGCGGACCAGCAGTTGACGCCGAGGGTTCCGTAACGCAGTTCCGCGATTGCCCGCTGCACCACCGCACGGTGGTTCTTCTCGGTCCTCGGGTGGACGATGAGGGTCGCACCGAGTGTGCCGGGCAGGGTGCCGTTGGCGAAGTCGACGGCGTGGCTCAGGAATTCGGCCGGGGTGTCGCCGGGGAGGCGTACCACGCCCAGGGCGCTGGCGAAGACCTCTCCGGTGAGCAGCGAGTCGTCGTGGTCGGCGATGTCCGGTATCAGGAGTCGGCAGCCGTCGCCGTGGCTCTCGGCCTCCGGGTGGGCCTTGAGGACCGCGGCCAGCCGCTGCTCGGCGCCGGGATAGTAGTCGGTGCGCGGCGGCAGTTCGCGCAGCACCTGCCGGATCTCCTCCAGCAGCCGTTCGGTGCCGTCCCACTCCCGGGGCAGGACGAGGATCTGGCTGGCGATGCAGTTGTGGCCGGAGTTGTTCATCTTGCTGGTGACGATGTGTTCGGCCTGGAAGCGGAAGTCCGCCGCGCTCCAGGGGCCGGGGGTCACGATGCAGGGGCTGACCCCGCCCAGCTCGCTGGTGAACGGCTTGGCGATCAGCGGCCGGTCGTCGCGTCGGCGCTGGTCGGCCTGCTCGTCGGTGCCCCAGACGATGGCGTCGTGGGTGCGGTCGCTGCCGGTCACATGGATGGTGTCCACGCCGTCGTGGGTCGTGAGGTACGCACCTTCGGCGGCACCGCCGTCGATGAAGCGCACCCAGCCGCGCTCGATGAACTCGATGAAGATCCGCTCGAAGTGCGGACGCAGATAGGCGTTGACCGGGTTCATCTTGGCGACGACGACCTGGCCCTCGCCGTACAGCTTGTGCAGGATGTCGACCGCGGTCAGCGCGGCGACATTGCCCGCGCCCAGGACGAGCGCCACACCGGCGGACTCGGCACGGCCGCGGCACTGCCCGGCCCGGTCCCGCACCTGCTCGGCGATGGTGCCGGGCAGCATCCGCACCCGGGCCGAGAACCCGTTCAGCAGGACGCGGTCCCAGCCGGTGGCGGGGAAGACGTCCACCCAGGTGCGGCCGCCCTCCTCGTGCACCGCGCGGGCGGGCAGCGGATCCTGGCCGGTGGCTATCCGGCGCAGTACGTGCAGGCGGGCGCCGACGATCTGGGCCAGCACCCAGGGGCCACCCGCCCAGTCCTCGGCGGCCCACGGGGAGTCGGGAGCGTACCCCTTGGCGCGGGCACCGGCCGCGGCCAGTTCGGCCGCGCCGTCGAATATCCGCGGCATGAGCCGCTCCAGCAGGCCGATCCGCTCGGCGAGCGGTGTCTCGGCCCAGGACACGGCGTTCTGGCGCAGTTCGCTCAGGGCTCGGTCGAGGGCAGAGGTGTCGAGGATGCTGCTGTTCACGTCACTCCTTTGTGATGGCGAGCAGGTGGAAACGGAGCGGGATGTCACGCGAGCAGGCGGCGTGCGTCGCGGGCGGGATCGATGAGGAGCAGCACTCCCGTGAGCAGCACGGTGTGCTGGTAACCGACCGCGCTCTGAGTGCCGACCAGGCGGCCGGTCAGCGTCGGAGCGATCGGCCCGGCCAAGGTCACCACCGCGCTCATCAGCCCCGGGGCGCCGCCGAACCGTCGGCCGGGCACGAGTACGGCGATCGTGGTCGCCGCGATACTCCCCATCACCCCGCATAACCCGGACCCGACCACCAGGAGCGCTACGGTCACCGGGCCGCGCGGGAACACCGGCATCGCCAGGCAGGCCGGCGCGCACACGCGAAGCGTGATGCCGCCGACCCGCGCGCGGGCCCACCGGCTGCTCACACCACGCCGCAGCAGCCAGCCGGTCAGCCCGGCCTTGCCCCAGCAGGGCGACAGCGCTGACCGCCCACCGCGCGACGATCAGGTTCGCCGCGGTGGTGTGCTCGGGCGTTCTGGGGTTCTCCCGAAATGACAACCCGCAGGTCGCGACGTCGTCGTTGATCCACCTGCGTGGGATTTCACATCGAGATAGTGATCTGTCCACACCGAGGTGGCCGCGACCTCCCACTCCGCCACCTGCTGCGACGCCCCTCTGCGGCAAGCAGCAGAGAGGGGCGTCAGTACGACCTGCCGACGTAGGTCGAGGCCTGGCGGGTGCTCAGGCGGTGAGGACGCCTCGTTCCTGGCGGCTCTCGGCGATGCGGTACTCCGCGACGCGACGGCCCTTTTCAGCATCGCCGATGGCCGCGCCTAGGATGTCGCCGAGGCCAGAGGCGTTGCCTGATGCACCCCAGTGGCCCTCGGGAATCTCCAGCGGGAAGACCCAGACCCGGTGATGGGCCTCCTCGTCCCCCGAGCCCTCGGCACGCACGACGGCTTCGGTGACCTCGGAGATGAGCTGCTGCTTCTTGTCTGCGCCGTTCAGTTGCCCCTCCGGCACCCTGGCTATGACCCGGTAGTGCGGCTTGTCGGGGGTGGCGCCGCCGACGAAGACCTCGGGCCGGTGCAGGAAGAGCCAGGAGATCTGGCGCGCGAAGGCGTTCGACGGGTCGGCGCCCTCGGCGCGCAGCAGGATCGAGGTCAGCTCGTCCATCAGGGTGCGTTCGGCGTCCGGGGCGATCGCGCCGGCGGGAATGTAGACGTCAAGCATGGGCATGGGGAACTCCTTCATTGAGGGGCGCACCGGCGTGCGGTGCTGGGACAGGTGCGGTGGCGGGGTCAGACCAGCGCCGTCAGCTCGGCGATGACCTCGTCCAGCGGCGCGGTGCTGCGCTGCGCGCGGGCCAGGATGACCGCGCCCTCGATGGAGGCGACGGTGAGCGTGGCCAGCGCGGCCGCTCGCTCCTGCGGGACCCCGTGCGCGGCCAGCAGGTCGCGGTACTGCTCGTGCCAGCCGGTGAACACCTTGCGAGCGATCTCGGCGGCGGCGGGGACCTGGTCGCCGCCACCGACGGTCAGCGCGACGATCGGGCAGCCCGAGCCGTAGTCGCTGGCGGTCAGCAGCGACCGCCAGAACTCGGCCAAGTGCGCGAGCGCCTTCCGCGGGTGCACCGGACCGTCGTCCTGCTGGAGGAACGCGGACATGCGCTCACCAGCAGCGCGGGCCGCGGCAGTGATCAGCTCCTCCCGGCCGCCCGGGAAGTGGTGGTAGACCGACCCGCGCGGCGCCCCGCTGTCGGCGAGCACGCCGTCGATCGTGATGCCAGCCGCACCGCGGGTGGCCAACAGCTTGACCGCGCTGTTGACCATCCGCTCCCGACTACTGACCTTGCCCTGGGGCATCGGTGCCTCCTTCCATCTATATTGAATATGACAGAACCCATAATTTTGCGCAACGGGCACCCGCTCCGCTCGGAGGCCCGTATGACCGAGCTGGCGATGCCCCCCGTCGAGCCCGCCGACGCCACGGGCGCATCCGGCGCCGGGGCCATCGGCGTTCTGGTCCGCGTCATAGAGCAGGCGGTTCGTGACGGCATCATCAAGGTCAACCCAGCCCGTGTCACCGGCTGGCAAAAGCTCTACAAGCAAGCCGCTCGTCCAACTGGCTGAAGCTCTCGTGGCTGCCCACGACCAGCAACACTGCTGGGGAGACGTCGTCCTCTTCACTGCGTGCGCTGCCGCACGAATCGGCGACGCCTCCGGATGCCGCGTCGGAGACATTGACACCAGCCAGTGGATCTGGACCGTGCGGCGCCAGACAACCCCTGCACCCGGTGGCTTGGCTGACAAGCGCACCAAGGGCAAGCGGGCACGCCCCGACCAGGGGGACGGACAGGGGCGCCAGGTCTCGAGATACCTCCATGGCCGACGCAACGAGGTCTCGTCCACAAGGTCACTGACCTGCGAAAACTCCGCCACTAGTTCAGTCAACAGGTCATCAACCAGGGCCTGTTCTACCTCTCGTGGCTGATGGACCACCGGGCGGAGTTCGAGCACTTGGTCCGTGACCGGCTCGGGGCTACGGCCGCGTCCCAGGTGCTGTGGAGCGGACCGCGCCTGATCTGTATCGCCGGCGATTTCACGTGCTACGACGCTCACGCGGTGCGCGAGTATCGTCGCTCGATCGACCTGGTCCGCTACCGACTCTTCGGTAGCGATCTACTCGGTCTTGAGACTGTGGCGTCCGTGAGCGGTGGTACGCAGGCCACGGTGCCGGGGACAGTCGCCGTGGTACTCAGGACGAAATCCTTGCCCATCCCCGGACCGCCCGCCGGGGTGAAGGACGCGTACCTGCGCCAGGTCCCGGACTTCAGCGCGGCCAGGGGAGCACTCCAGGCGCCGTCGGCGGCCATGGTCGGGTGGACGTGCTGAAAACCGGTCAACTCGCTGCGGATGGCGTAGGAGTGCAGGCGCTTGGTCTGCTCGACGCTGAAGTGGGTCACCGGCTTCCCGTCGGGGCTGCCGGTCACGGACGAGGAGCTCGACCAGATGCCGCTGCCCACGGCGAAGGCCATCGAGATCCTGGCATTCGTCGACCGTGAATCGATCGACCCCGTCCATATCACAGACAGCTATTATCTTTCGGCAGACTGCGCCGTGGCCGCCAAGCCCTACGTGCTTCTGCGCCGCGCCCTGGAGCGGAACTCGAAGGCGGCCATCGCCAAATTCGCGTGGCACAACCGGGAGCGCCTCGGTCTGCTGAGCGTCCGCGACGATGCCCTGGTCCTGCACTCGATGAAGTGGCCGGATGAGGTGCGCTCGCCTTCCGGGCTGACCCCGGATGCCGTCGACCTGGACGACGACGAGATCCAGCGGGCCATCGAACTGATGGACTCCATGACCACCGACGACATCAGCGGCTACCGCGACCACTACCGCGAGGCACTGGAAGAGCTCATCGCCGCCAAATCGGACGGCCAGGAACTACCCCAGCCGACTGGGGCCAGGCGCAGCAGCCCGGCCAGGTCGTCGATCTGTTGGCAGCCCTGAACGCGTCCGTGCAGAGGGCTAAAGAGTCCCGCGGCGCGTCGGACGAACACGCCACCGTCCACGAGATGAAGCCCCGCAAGAAGGCGGATGAGGTTGTCGTGAATGTCGATCAGTCGGCCCCGTTGATCCGGGTCAGGTCGGAGCAGTGAGCATCTGACACAAGCGTGTTCGTGGATGCAGGCGGTGGCCCTACCAGGCGCCACAGAGCAAGCCCACTGACGAACTGGGGACGGAAGAGCCCCCCTCTGTCCAACCGAGTGCGGGTCACCCCCAGTCGCACCCAATCCCGTCTCCATCGCGGTCCAGGTGCGGGCCGTAGCCAGGCTCTCCCTCACGCACCGGGGCGGCACCGGCCGCCCGCGCCTCGGCGCAGTTCGCGAACTGCTCTCTCTGCTCGTGGTATCTGCCGCCAGGACTCAGATCGACCGTGATGGTGTACGTGCCTTCAACGACCTCGGGCTTCCCTTTCAGCTTCAGCGAGTACCGGATCTCGTCCTCGCCCCGGAACTCTGTCCGAGGCGTGTACGTGACCGTGCCGTCGCTCTGGCTACCATTCGCAATCGTCGCGGCCGATCCCGTACACACCGCCCTCCCAGTCCTTGGCCTTCCTGAGAACTTCGAGCGTATCGAGCAAGCCCTCAAGAGCTGAGCACGCACGGCGATGCGGTGCGCGCACGGGACATGGCGCGGCGCACCAGCCCGGAGCCGGGGGCTGCCTCGTGATGGTCACCAGCCGGCGACATATCGCAGCCCTGGACGGCGCCACCCCGCTGCCGCTGGACACCCTCCCGCCCGGCGACGCGTCTTCCCACCACTTCTCGCGCAGGCGCCGCACCTCTCGCCACCGCCAGCGGGCAGTCGGGCGTCCTGGGCGGCTGGAGCGCTTGTCCGCTTGGTTAAGTCCACTCGCTGGTACTGGTGTTGGGGCGTCCTAGCGCTGGTCATGGTGCTCGTCGCCGGTCTGATGACCTTTGTGCTCTGGCCACGCGAGAAGACGCCCCCGCAGATGGCCTCGGCGGCCACGAAGAGCCTGCGTGCCTGGCGCGGGGTCACCTATGCGGGGACCACGGTGAACGGCAACGGCGCGATCATCGGCTTCCGTCTGACGGTCGCCCGCGACGGCACTACGTACGAAACCCTGAGCCGTGACTCGGGGGCATACGCGGAGCTCGCTGTGAGCCCCAAGCAAACCCTTCTGCGCGGCAACAGCCAGTGGTGGTTCGAGCACGAGCCGGGCAGCGCCGAAGCGCTGGCCACCATCTGGGTGGCCGACCCGCCGCAGGGGGTGATCGGCCTGGCCGAGCTGTCCCGGATGACTCCGACGGCGCTCGCCGACACCCTCTCGGGCAAGGACACCGACGGTCCGTCCGGGCGGCCGTCCACGTGGCGCCAGAGCGGGGCCACGTCGGTGAACGGCCGTCCGGAGAAGGTACTGACCGACGGCATCCTGCGCTTCGTGGTGAGTGCGTCCCCTCCGTACCAGCCGCTCTCGGTCGGCCTGCCGGGTTCCGCTGGATCTCAAGGAGCCGCCACACCCGAACCTGCGCCGGACGCCTCGGATGCGCGCACTGCCGTCTTCCGCTCCGGCCCGCAGGACGGTGCCGCACGGTCCGTGGGCCATGTGCAGTCCGCAGGTCACGTGCCGGCGGCGGCCGGTGAGCCCTCGCCCGCCCCGGCCCTGTCGTCCGCGGTCAGCGAGCCGACGCGGCCCAGGTGCAGAGCACAACGGAGAACGTACGCCAGGTCGACACCTCGCACGAGCAGGCCGAACCACTGAGCCAACGTGTGGCGGCCCAGACGGCCGTGGCCGTACAGCTCACGGCATCGTTCTGCAGCACTCCGAGCTGCCCGGCCACCGTGAACGTGACCAACCAGGGCACCGCTCCGACCAGCGGCACAGTGATCCTGACCGTAGCCGGACAGACGCCGCTGAACAGTCCTGTTTCCGTGCCTCCCGGCGGAAGCCGCACGCTGACGGCTACGGCGACGAATACTGCACCGCCCGGCCAGACGATCCAGGTGAACTGGTCCGCAGTCTTCTACGAAGCGAGCGTCATGGGCGACGACCCGGCGCTCGTCAAAAGGCTGATGGGCCGCGGTTTCAAGCTCAATGAGCCACTGGGCGACCAGCGGGCCAACGAAGCAAAGGCAAGTCCGTCCTGCAGCTCCTCGACGCCATGACGGCCGATATCGGCCCGCGGACCAGCCCCGAGGTCCGCGAGAGCCGGCTCAGCAATGTCGGCAAGACGGTGGCCAATCTGAAGCAGCAGGGAGCGTTCGAGCCGTTCTACGACCTAGCCGTGAACACCGACAACCTGAGAGTTTCCGGCGAGAGCGGCATTACCGAACTGGCAGACAAGACCGCCCAGCTCTCCTTCTCCGACCGGCGGACGCTGCAGTATGCGAGCGATCTGGCGCGCGCGGGGAACCAGGTTGTCTGGGGTAACACCTACAAACCCGAGGGTTCCACGGACGGGTACAAAGCCGACCTCCAGAACCTGACCGGCAAACAGACCATCCAGTACAAGGCCGTGTCCGGGGGCACGGACGCGGTCGTGACCGACTTCGCGAAGGCGGTCGGCGAACTGTCCGGTACCGGGGTGGTCCCGCCCGGCTTCGACAAGGTCGCCTGGATCGACATCGACCCGAACGCCTCCACCGTCCTGGCCGGCAGTGACCGGCAGGCACTGGCGAAGGAGTTCAAGAGGCTCAAGCTCGACAAGTACTGCAACGGCGCGGGCGGGCCCGCTTTCGACGCGGCCGTGTTCACCACCTATCCGCCCGGCCCGGATGGCACCCCGCAGCGTACGAACAGCGTATTCACCTGCAACGAGCTGCTGAGCAGCGCCGTCGACCACCACAAGTACATCCACGACGAGATGGTCTGGAAGGCCAGGTACGACCCGGTCTGGTACTCCGGCAACTACATCAGCGACGGCCGCCGAAGGAGCGAGACCACCACGGAGAACGGCGTCGCGCTGCCGAAACTCGCCAAGGACAACGAGAACCACTGGATCTCCAAGGACAAGCTGCCCTCGGCCCCCGGGGCGAAGCTGTCCCCCGCGAAGTCCGTCGGCCCGGGCTCGGTCGGCGACGGAAAACGGAGCGACCTGCTCAACAAGGTCGCTGACCATCGCAAGACGTCGGTGGATCTCACCAACGCGGAGCGGAAGTTCCAGAAGAATGAGACCGCGGCCAATGGGCAGACACGCGACAAGGCACTGAAGCGCTACCGGAAAGAGCTAGGCGTCACACCCAACAACAGCTCCATCTCCGAGCGGCTCGGCGAGAGCGCGGCACGCTACCACGTCATTCCGGAGGAATTCCCGGGAGCCCAGTGGATCCCCGTGCCCAAAACCCCCAATGGTGCCGATAGGTTCGACCAGCTGTACCTGCTCAAGGACGGCACGCTGCTCATCGTCGAGGCCAAGGCGCCATCGAGCGCCCTCGGCTGGCGTCAGGGGAAGGGCCGTTACAAGAACAAGATGGTCCAGCAGATGACCAGGGAGTACGCGGAGACGATCATCGAGGCGATGAAAGAGCGTGAGAAGAAGTCCCCGCGGGACGGCGAGCTGGCGAACGACCTGAAGGAGGCGCTGGACCACGGCAAGCTCCGCTACGTCCTCGTGAAGGCAAAGGATGGCGGCAGCTCCTACGCGGGTGGCACCCTGCAAGAAAGCGTCATCAACTAGCCCGGCACTGTGGGCAAGCCCTGGCTGCAGTGGCGCGGCGTGCCCCACGCGTTTCTCTCGTACTGCGCAAACGTGGCCCTAATCGGCGGCCTCCGGGTGCCGGCATCCTGGGCGGCTGGCCCGAGCCCTTCCTCCCCGGCCCGCGGGCCGTGCCCCTCACTGTTCGGAGCACCGCGCCCGCGGGCTGGAGCGTTCCCAGGGGCTGCAGATGGCTCGAGCTGCACCCCGGATCCAGCCAATGTGCGGCAACCGTGCGGGAGAGCTGCTCGGGCTTGACGCGCTTGTCGATCGGAGCGCTAACCGTCGCCCAGCGCTGCAGACACCCGGCGCGAACGTGCCCGATGATCCCTTTCAACCGTCGATGGGTAGGGCTGGGGTCGGGTAGCGGCTGGTTCAGCAGGGCTGTGAGTTCCTGGCGTAGCTCACGGTCACCGAGACCCCGGTCGGGGCCGATCAGAGCCCGGAGTTCGTTCCGCTGCCAGTCATACGCAGAGGCCGCAAGAACACCGTGTGCTAGCCAGTACCCTGCTTCCCACAGTTCTTCCAACGCCAGAACGGACCCCACTCGTCGCCGCGTTCGCCGAGTACGGCCGTGTCCGACGGACGGAACACCCGCTCAATGACAACGGGCAGTGGCTCGTCGGGATGGATCCCCGGCTCGGGACAGTAGGCGATGTTCCTCCACCCACGCTGCCGGCCGCGCCAGGAATCGTTTGCTCTCACCTGCCGAAACCCACGTGCTTTGTTCGTTCGGCGGCTGTTGGCATAGGCACGCTCGTCAGCGAACCGTCGGGGCCGTAACGACCTGTTCCGTCGTGCGCTGCCCCGGTGGGTGGATTCTCTACCGCGGTAAGGCCCGCTGCGACTCGTCAGGCGACTGGACAGCCTGGTGTCCTGCCTCATCGGACCTTGACCGGTTTCACCGATTCCTAGTGTGGCTCGTCAAGCCGCCGGCAGATTGACCGATGGCTGTAGTGGCGAGTAGGACACTATTCCTGCCGCGCCAGGCGGTCTCGCCAGGTTGGGGCGTCGTTGATTCGCCCTTGCGGGTTGAACCCGTTCAAATCTAGTGGGAACATCCTGCTCAACTGTTCCGGGAGGGCGAGGATGTGGAACAAGGCAGCGTGTCAGGGAGCGACGAGTGTAGGGAGCTCAGTTGGGCTCGTCTCGGCGTCCCTGTTGTGGGCGACAGTGATTGCTTTCAGCCCTTGGCTGCCAGCGACCATGGGCATCGCGGATCTGACAGGCGTTACCGTCCTTCTGAGCATGCTGCTCTGTGGCATTGTGTCTTCCTTGTTGTTGGGGGGTCTCCTCGGACGTGCTCGCGCCTGCTGGGCACTCGCAACATGTAGCGCCTTGGGGCCGACCCTTTGGATACTCGACTTCACGTCCTTCAGCGATCCCGACGTCCATTCATCGGATTCGGTGGCGGTCGCCTTCGTGGGCGGTTTGGCCTTGGGGTTTGTCAGTGCCCCTCTGGTGGGGGGTGCGATTGCGGGCCGGTGGCGCAGTCGTCGCCATGCAACTCGATGAGATTGGGCGGCGACTTTGCAACACGGGTTCACAGTGCAGGTCGCGACGGACGCGAGCCTGGTCGGTGATGACGGCCGCGTCCTTGGCGTCGGTCTTGCCCTCACCACCCGCATCCGAGCCAGGCACGCCCCTGCTCAGCGTAGTGAACGCCGACGGATCCACCGAGTCCGGATCCTTGATCGACGAGATCGTCCGGGAGGGCGCCCGGCGGATGCTCGCCGCCGCGCTGGATGCCGAAGTCAACCAGCGCATAGCTGAGTTGGCCGCAGAGACGGATGGGCCGGGAGCCGCCTCGGTCCGCAACGGCCACCACCGGTCCCATGCGGTGACCATCGCCGCGGGTCCGTCGAGGTCACGGCCCCGCACGTGAACGACAAGCGGGTGGACGCGGCCACCGGTGAGCGGATGCGGTTCTCCTCGAAGATCCTGCCGCCGTGGTGAAGCAAGTCACCCAAGGTCAGCGAGGTGCCGCCACTCCTCTACCTGCACGGACTGTCGTCCGGGGACTTCCTGCCCGCAGGAGATCTACAACGCCGAGGACCGCGCACACGCCGAGTAGGCGGTCGAGCCGTGCGCCAAGACATACGGCGCCAAGTTCCCCGAGGCCTTCGCGAAGATCACCGAAGACCGGGAGGACCTGCTGGCGTTTCTACGACTTCCCGGCCAAGCTCTGGATCCACCAGCGGACCACGAACCCCATCGAGTCGACCTTCTCCACCGTCAACTCCGCACCTAGGCACTGTTTCTCGGATCATGTTCGGAGCCAGATCATGATGGCTGCGAGGGTGACGGTTCCGAGGTAGATGTAGGCGCGTTTCTCGTAGCGGGTGGCGACGGCGCGGAAGCCTTTGAGTCGGTTGATGGCGCGTTCGACGGTGTTGCGTTTCTTGTAGCGCTCGCTGTCGAACCCGGTGGGCCGGCCGCCTCGAGAACCTCGGTTCTGCCGGTGTCTTTGCTGGTCGAGACGTTCGGGGATGGTGTGCCGGATTCCGCGTCGTCGTAGGTAACGGCGGTTCTTCCGGGACGTGTAGGCCTTGTCCGCCAAGACATGGTCGGGTCGCGTGCGGGGCCGTCCGACTCCGGTGCGGGGCACGGAGACCTGCTCCAACACACGCTCGAGCTGCGGGCCGTCACCGTAGTGTCCGGGCGTCAGGACGAAAGCGAGGGGGCGGCATCGTCCCTCGGCGACGAGGTGGATCTTGGTGGTGAAGCCGCCGCGGGAACGTCCCAGACACTCGCCGATCTGACCACCTCCTCCAGCCGGACGGCCAGTCTCCGCAGCACCGGATCGACCTGGTTCGTCCCCCGGCCGGCCCCCTTTTCAGGGACCGCGGCCGCCGACGCTTTCCTCGCGCCGGCGGCGTGCTGGTGGGCCCGCACCGCCGTCGAGTCCACCGACACATCCCAGTCGATCCCGCCCGCGGCGTCCTCGGCAGCCTGGATGCGAGACAGCAGCATCTTCCAGGTTCCATCAGCTGACCAGCGACGATGCCGCTTATAGACCGTTTCCCACGGCCCGAACCGCTCCGGCAGATCCCGCCACTGCACACCCGTCCGCACCCTGTAGAGAACCCCGTTGATCACCCGCCGATGATCGCTCCACCGACCCCCACGCGCACCACCACGAGGTAAGAACGACTCCAGCCGATCCCACTCCGCATTCGTCAGATCCCCACGGCCCATGCAGCCAGCCTGACCCCAACACCCCACTCACGTCCGGAGATCCGAGAAACAGTGCCTAGGTCACCCGAGGCACCGGCAGCCCGACCGCAACCCTGGCGATGGTGTTCAAACTCGTCGAATCCGCCCAGACTCGCCGGCGCGCGGTCAACGGCGCCCACCTTGTCGCCTTGGTCCGCGCCGGTGCCAAGTTCGAAAACGGCATCTTCGTCGAGCGAGAGCAAACCACGGCGGCCTGAAAGCCCCTGCCGCTTGTCGCTCCGCGATAGAGAGAAGAGGACCAGTCCATGCCCGAACACACTGCCCCGCTCGCCGAGTTCATGCGCACCTATGAGCAGGCCACCAACAGCCACGACATCACCCAGCTCGTCCCGCTGATCGCTCCCGGAGCCGTCTACTGGTTCTCCGACGGATCGCATCGCGGCCGCGAAGCCATCCTCTCCGCCATCGCCAACACGTTCGCAACCATCCGCGACGAGATCTACCAGATCGACGACCTGGAGTGGATCGCCCACAGCGATGACCACGCGATATGCCGCTACCGGTTCACCTGGACCGGAACCATCAACGGCCAGCCGCGATCGGGAAGAGGCCGCGGCACCAACGTGCTCGTCAACAACGCCGGAACCTGGCAGATGCTCCACGAACACCTCAGCGCATAACCAGGCGGCAGCACCGATCCACAGGAATTGACAATTGCTTGTCTCGAACCGCCGACATCTGCTTTGTAAGTTCAATTCGAGTGCCCGCGTGGAGGCCAGTTCTCTGTATCGGACGACCGTTTGCGACTGCCCAAGGTTGCTGGTGTCCGCTGTCGTTGATGTCAGCGTTGGATGTCAGAGGCCTAGCTCTAGCCGATTCGGTCAATGGCGGTCATACAGGCCACTCTGAGGCCTCTGGAGGGTGCTGCCGACCGGGAGGGGTTGCTGTGGTTGCGGTACTTCTCTGCTGTACTGCTGGCCGAGGGACGGGCCGATACGGGGCGGTGGAACGGTGAGCCGAGGCAGTCGCGGAGTGCTGGGAGTCGTGGGTACGGCAGCCGATGGGGTAGAGCAACTACGCACCGGTCTGGTCGAACCAGCGATCGCCCTCGGCTGGCAGGTAGCAGTGACCCTGACCCCGAATGCCGGCCGATGGCTGCGGGCAAACGGCGAACTGGATCGCCTGGAGCAGCTGACCGGCCTCCCGGTCCGGGACACTCCCCGCCTGCCGGCCGAGACTCGCCCCCACCCGGTTGTCGACTGCTACGTCGTCGCCCCGGCCAGCGCGAACTACGTTGCCAAGCTCGCAATGGGCATCGCGGACAACCAGGCACTGACACAGGTGAGCGAGGGGCACGATCGGCGTCCCCATCGTGTTGTTCCCGCGGGTCAACGCAGCACACGTACGGCACCCGGCATGGGATGGGCACGTCGCAACCCTACGGAAGGCGCCCGTAGAACTCATCCAAGGTCCTGACGTCTGGCCGCTCTATGAACCCCGCGAAGGGCCAGCGGATCGACAGCTCCCCTGGACCACGATCACGGAATCCATCCAGCACGTGACCGACCAGCCTGCTCTACACCCGCGTTAGTTCGATCCCTGGCGCGCTGACCGACGCCGCCCTACTGCTGTGCCAAGTCGCTCAGGGGTGCCACTGCACCCCAGTGTTGATCAGCCATCGATGTCAGGATCGGAACAACTGCGGGTATGGGCAGGATTCCAGGGGATCGTCCCAGCGCCCTGGCCCGTCCAAGACCTGAGCTTGGGAATCACCGGCCGATCAAGCTACCCCAGGGCCCTGACCTGTGCGTAAGCGTGCCTTTACTGAGCTGGGCTACGCGTCGAAGTAACCGCTGTTGCCCCCTCTTCCCCACCTGTTCTGGCACGTATCTGGCACGGCTGCCACGAGATGGGCACCGGCTCCCCCTCGTCGTCAGTCCTCTTCGGGAGGAATCAGGCGGTCGGCTCCCTCTGCGTCGTCCACATGGCCGGTGGCGTCGACGGTGATAGGAGTGGCCCGGCCCGTAGCTGTGATCAGCCATGCGAGCACCTGCTCGGTCAGCGGTGTCCCGTTGGGCCCCTCGTCCTCCCAGTGGGCGCGCCAACCACCACCTGGCACAGCGGCCACGACCCGGTCGGCTCGCTCCAGGTGAGAGAAGTCCGGGTAGTCCGTGACCGGGCGCAGCGCACCACGCTGGGGGTCGACGACGAGAGCCGTACCGGTGGTCTCGTCCCAGGTCTCCACAGCCACTGTGCGCCCGATCGCCAACTCCGTGCCGTTGAAGATGGCGAGCCAGCCCGTCAGGTTGAAGTAGCGCATAGGAAACATCGTCTCCCACACTCAACGTCGCCGTCTGGCCGGCCGCTCGTAGAAGGCACCTCGGCGACACCCGCTTTAGGAGTTCGATCGCGAGGCTTACATGGAGTCCTGGCGCTCCTACTGGTCCAGCGTTCGCGGTCGCTCAAGGCTGCCTGCGTACGCCGCCGTTGATGTCAGCTGGTGATGTCAGGTTGGTGGCTATACGGGCTCGCGCCGGGTATGCGCGGAGAGGGGCCGGACAGCTGGGACACTCACAGCGCCTTCAGCTACTTCGGGTCTGCCCAAAGCGGCCGTGATCGGAAAGCAATGAGACGGCCACCGAAGCCGGATTCGCTAGCATTCCGGGTATCGAGGGGGAGTCATGGCAGTGGGACACAGGGGATCACGGCGCATTGTCGTCGACAGCACGATCTACCGTTGGCGCCTGCGACGCAGGCCCACTTACAGCCAGGCTCTGTGCTGGTCTCCGTGCACCTACGCCGTGGAGCATGCGGGTCACCCCGGGACTACCCTCGTAGTCACCACGAATCAGCCCCACGCGAGCAACTGGTTCGGGCGGGAAGCCGAACCTGTACGGCCGGCCGACGTTGCCAGAGCGATCCAACTTGGACTCGGTCAAGGCTGGACCCCCACAGCCCCGGGCTCCCCGTTCCACCTTGACTTGTCCGCTGGCTACACGTCCTCCCTATGACAAGGTCAACGAGACCTGAGCTTGGGAATCACGGATCGCCTGAGAGCGATTGAGGCTCTGACCTGGGGAAACGGCCCCATCTAGAGTGAGCTGAGTAGTGTCTGAGTGGCTCGTGGTGACCGCTGTTGACCGGTCATTCTGGTGCCAATCTGGTGCGCTACGGCTCGTCCTCGACGGGCCTGGGAGGGGGCGGTCGTGGACGTCGTGTAACTGATGGAGTGGTTGGCCGAGCGAGGATGCTCGGTGATCTTCAAGGCTGATGGTGAGAGCGCGGACAGGGGCACCGTTGGATGGTGATCGTCTCCGGCGGCACTCTGGGGGCGGAGGGGTTCTTCAGGACTGACCTGTCGTCCGCCGAGGCGTGCGTTGAGGCCACACTCGAGCACTTGGCGAGCCGGCAGATTTCACCCTTCACCTGAGCTTGGGAAGGCGGAGCGCTGCTTTGTAAGAAGCTGTTATCTTTCCGATCAGGGGGACATCGGTTCGAGGATCAGCTGGCTGGACTGCCGTGCAGCCTGCTGAGGTCGTCAGAGCCGATGCGGCGTAGTTCAGGGTGGGCGACGTCGTCGTTGCCGATGACGATGCCTGCTCGCGTGGCCGGGTCGGTCTCGGCCAGGTACTGCCGACATGCTGCGTGGTAGCGGTTTTCGAAGGCATCCTCAGCCTGTTCAAGTCCACCGAAGAGCGCGGCGTCCCGCGTAGTGCCGCGCCGGCGGGCGACGAGGAAGCTGGTGTCAGCGAATACGACCTCGTCCCACAGGTGGGCCAGTTCGCTGCGCTGGAGGAAGCTGCCGTCCACAATCAGCACAGCGTCGGTCGGCGCGGTGACTGGGGGTTCGTCGATCTGCTGGTCGCTGGCCAGGTCAATGATGCGACCGCGGTAGCGGCGGTCGCCGCCCGGGCCCAGCGGTGCGAGTACCGTCCGTGCGAACGCGGGAAAGTCGTAGGCGTCCTGGTAGTAGCCGACTGCTGAGTCGCGGCCCTGCCGGTGGCGGTGGGCGCGCGGGTGGTGGAACCCGTCCATGGACAGGTGAATCGCGGGTCGGCCGCGACCGGCGACCGCAGATGCCAGCGCACGAGCCAGGGTCGTCTTCCCTGCGGCGGTGATACCGTCCACCGCGACCCGCAGCGGATGCCCGGGGTCCCGGGCCGCAAGGTGGTCAGCGATCCGGCCAATGACCTGGTCGCGGGTGGGCTGGCCCGAGTGACTGTCAGGCTGGGTCGCACTGGTCTTGATCAGTTCTGCCACCCTGCGGATCCTACAATCTGCTGGCGTCAGTAAGCGCCTGTATCTCTATCGATCAAGAGTGCGACTGTGATCGAAATGTCGGGCCGGGTGATCTTCGCTGGCGGGCGCACGAAGGCAGGGCCTCCGGTGCAGTACGAGGGTTGCTGACGCCCAAGTACCCGCCCAGGAGGCCCTGTTGTCGCAGTTCTACGCTGTGTCGCCGGCCGAGTTCAACTCGAGGCCGTCGGTGTGCGACTGTCTCGCGCATCGGTTCGGGAATGCGGCCGATCATCCGGACCGGGTTCGGGCGTACGGCACGGACATGGCGGACGCCGAGTGGGGCGAGGTCCGGGACGCGTTGCCAGTCCCGGCCTGGCTGGAGGGCCGGGGCGGGCAGCCCGAGGCGTACTCTCTGACCTTGCCGCGGAGACGGTCGTGGAGTTCGGCGATGAGCCCGCGCTCGCGCCAGCGGCGCAGAAAGGCGTAGACCCGGTCCCAGGGCGGGAAGTCGGCCGGCATCGCCCGCCACTTGATGCCGTTGTCGACGACGTAGAACGGAATCATCGACTCTCAGTCGGTGAAGGGGGCGGCGACTGTTGCGGCTGCGTCACGCGGCTACGACGGCGGAATGAAGATCAACGGTCGGAAGCGGCACGTCGTCACCGATTGCCTCGGCCTGCTCCTGGTGGTGATGGTGACCGCGGCCAGTGTCACCGACCGGGACGCGGCCCGACTGCTCCTGCCCCGCCTGCGGACACGGTTCACGAAGATCAGCCTGGTGTGGGCCGACGGCGGATACACCGGCGAGCTCGTCTCCTGGGCGAAGAGGAAACTCCAGCTCGCGTTGCAGATCGTCAAGCGCACCGACGACATGGAGGGGTTCGTGGTGTTGCCAAGACGGTGGATGGTGGAGCGCACTCTGGAATGGCTGCTCAACTCCCGTCGGCTCGCCCGGGACTACGAGAGCCGCTGCGACACCGCCGAAGCGATGGTCCACTGGTCGATGATCAGGCTGATGACGCGGCAGCTGGCCCGTCCGCGAGCCTGAACTTCCCCGACTGCGTGCGCTGCAGCCAGCCCCGCTCCGCCAGCCGACGGGCCCGCGAGCGCACCACCCCTCGATCTTCGAAGGCGTCAGCTCGATCCCCATCGCCTGCGCGATCTCCTTGCAGGCCATGGGTTCATGGCCTGCACTCCTCGCCTCGGCAAGCACCGCCAGGATCCGCTGATGCTCCACCGCCAGCGCACGAACGTCGAAACCCGCCCGCCACCGCGGCACGATCGATCCCGGCCGGGCCGCCACCACTGGCTTCGCCGACCTCCCTTCCGCCGCCACGGCCGGGTCGGACACCCCCGGCTCAGCGACGGAGACCACAAGCGCAGCCAACTCCGAGCCTTCCGCTGGATATTGCCCGGCCAGCACCCCACTGACCCGCCGCTGCGAGATCACCAGTTCCTGCCAGTCGGTCTCCGCCTCATGCAGCTCGGCAAGCAGACGGTCGGTCTGCTCGCGCAATACCTCCACCCGCTGCCGGGCGGCACGCTCCTCGTCCTCCAACAGCCCCATCACCGACGGCATCGACAGCACCCTTCCAAGCCGGGACAACACGACACGCCATCCCTGCCACAGGATCCCGGACACCATGCCTGACCAGCGGAAACCTACCGATCACGTACGGAAAGACAACAGCTTCTAAGGGCGGCGCCAATCACAGGACGTTCTTGGCTGGTCAGCAGCCGTACAACAGCGCCCAGCCTGTCAGTGGGTCTCTGCACCGCCTCGCACCCCGATTGACCGTGACTGACCGCTCGATCTGGCACGGATCTGGCACGCGCGGCGCCACGCAGGGACGCGCGATACGGCCGACCGCCGCCTGGTTGCCCCCTCGATTCGAACTACGGGCGGGACGGTCGCTGCGGTCTCCAGGGCACGTCAACCGGTCGTCTGGGGCCGGTGGTGGTCGGCCGGGGATGCGCTGGCTGCTGTACTTCGCTGCCGTACAGCACAACCTCACTGTGCCGGGTCCTCCCACGGGTCGTAGCGCTTGAAAGTCGTCTGTTCCGGCAGCCCGAGCCGTTTCGCCGCCCGGCGTCGCTCCCGGACTTCTGCAGTCGACCGCGGCCGGTAGCCGGGACCGCCACAACCGCAGGAGTGGAAGGTGAGGCCAGCACGCAGCGTGACCCCAAGCGCTTCCCAAGCCCCCTTGTCTCTACGGCGAGGGATGGCAAGGTCGAACCCAGCATTGATCATCGGGGCTCGGCAGCGTGGGCACGGATGCGCTCGCTGCGGTAGCGGGTTCTGTTTGAACGACGACCGGCACGCCAGACACACGAAATGCGGCTTGTAGGGGATCGCGTATCGGCACATGCTGACAAGGTAGAGAAGGTGCCGCGACAGAACCACCGCTTTAGAAGTCATCTCATTTGGTGAGTCTGCGGTAGCAGATGAGGGTGCAGGCGATGCTTGTGAAGGCGAGGAAGTGGTCAGCTTTGCGCTCGTAGCGTCGGTGGAGACGGCGGCAGCCGGCGAGCCAGGCCATGGTGCGTTCGACGGTCCAGCGGTGGCGGCCCAGTCGCTGTGAGGACTCGACTCCTTTCCTCGCGATGCGGTGCTGGATGCCGCGCTGGCGTAACCATCGTCGCAGTTGGGGGTAGTCGTAGCCCTTGTCGGCGTGGAGCTTTGCGGGCTTGCGGCGCCGCGGTCCGCGGCGGGAGCGGATCGGCGGTATCCCTTGCACGAGAGGGATCAGAGCCTGGCTGTCATGCAGGTTCGCCGCCGAGATTGCGACGGACAGGGGCAGACCGGTCCGCTCGGTGATCAAGTGGATCTTCGACCCGAACTTGCCCCGGTCAACAGGATTCGGACCTGTCAGATCCCCCTTTTCAGGGCCCGCATGTTCACCGAGTCGATCGCGCAGCGCGACCAGTCCAACTCGCCGCGGGCGCCGAGTTCGTCGAGGACCAGGCGGTGGAGCTTGGCCCACACCCTGGCCTTCGTCCACTCGGCGAAACGCCGATGAGCCGTCGCCCCCGACGGCCCGAACGAAGCAGTGGGCAACTGCTGCCACGTGCAGCCTGACGTGGCCACGAACACGATCGCGGCCAGCACCTCACGATCACCATGCCGACGCCGACCACCACCCTGAGGCCGCGACGGCGCCTCCGGCACCACCCGCTGAAACAACACCCACAACTCATCCGGCACCAGCCGCTCAACGATCCCCACCATGACCGACAGCCTACCGACACCACCAAATGAGATGACTTCTTAGGAGCGTGGTGAGGCGAGTTGGGGTCTGACCTGCGGAATGCCGACTTCGGCGTCTGCTGGCCTCGGCCACCGCCAGCAGCCGCAGTTCCCCGTGAGTCCCCGCCCGATCTGGCGCGGTTGTGGCACGGGGAACCTCTGCTTTCGTAGCTCTAACGAGAACGGTCGGCGGTGGCGCCCCGCCGGCACGGCCTTGGGGCCCGTCGATGTCGGTCAGCCCGCCCCATACTTCGACCGGTGGGCTGCTGAGGTTCGGCGTGGACCAGCGCGTTCGTGCCGGTTGGTGTCACGCGCTGATGTCAGGAATCGGGCTGCCCTTGACGTGCGTCCGTATCCCCGTTTGTAGTCCTTCGAGCTCTTACGGGCCTGCCGAGGACCTGAAGCACCGCGCCGAGCACGACGAGAATCAGGGCTACGGTGGCGAGGTCCGCGGCCACTTCATAGGACCATCCGACCAACCTTGGTACTCCGTTCAAGGCCAGGCCGCCGCCCATCGCGATGGCACCCCAACCAGCCTTCCGGGGATGCCGGTACTGCGCTGCTCTCCAACCGCTCAAGGTCAACGTTCCCCCGGCTGCAATCAAGCATCCGCAGGCCAACATGATCCACGCTGTCATGGCACCCCTCCGCCGGGAGGTTACCGCGCGGTCGGCGGAGTCTTGATGCCCCCACCCTGACCGCCTCCTCAACCCACCACTTACCCCAGCTCCCATCCCGTCCGCCTTCGGCCCACACACCGTGGAGCGGGCGTGGTTCAGGGCGTCAAGGTGGAGCGCGCCACTGTACGAACGACCTTGACGCCCTGGGCCGCGACTGCTCGGCTCTGCCTGGGTCGAAGGTGGTCGGGATGGGAGCCCACGACGCTCACCACGCTCCGGCCGGCACTAGGGTCCGTCTTCATAGGTCATTCGAGTGGTGGATCATGGTGTGGTGCTACGCCGACATGAACTCACAGACCAGGAATGGGAGTTACTGGCTCCCCTCATACCCCGGGCCGTGACCGGAAGACCTCGGGTTGACGACCGTCGGGTCATCAACGGCATGGTCTACAAGATCCGCACCGGCATCACCTGGCGTGACCTGCCCGAACGCTACGGCCCGTGGAAAACGGTCTACACCCGCTTCCGCCGATACGCCCTGGAGGGCGTCTTCACCCACGCTCTTCAGCAAGTCCAGGCCCAGGCCGATGCGGCCGGTGACATCGATTGGCTGGTCCAGATCGACTCCACTGTCGTCCGCGCACACCAGCACGCCGCCGCCACCGGCCGAAAAGGGGGCACCATCGGCAGGACGAACCGGACGATCACGCCCTCGGTCGATCCCGAGGAGGCCTGACCACCAAAATCCACCTTGCCTGCGACGGCCGCGGCAGACCCCTGGCCATCTTCCTCACGCCTGGCCAACGCCACGACGGCATCTGTGCGCAACCCCTGCTGGAACGCATCCGAGTTCCCCGCGCCGGCCTGGGCCGTCCACGCTGCAGACCTGACCACGTCATCGCCGACAAGGCATACAGCTCTCGCGGATTCCGCGCCTACCTGCGACGACGCGGCATCGGCCACATCATCCCGGAGAAAACCGACCAGAAACGGCACCGGCACAACAGGGGCCGCCGCGGCGGCCGGCCGCCCGGCTTCGACCGTGACATCTACCGCCGACGCAACACCGTCGAGCGCTGCTTCAACACCCTCAAACACTCCCGCGGGATTGCGACCAGGTACGACAAGACCGCCGCCTCCTACGAAGCAGCGGTCAGCCTGGCGTCGTTCCTGCTCTGGGCAAGATCCGTTTGAAGACGGACCCTAATGGCGACGCCACACCTTCAACCCAATGCGAGATTCCGTCCCGTTCGAACCGCAAATGATCTCCGTTTGGATCGCCAACGACCCAGGAGCCGTTCGCGCGCTCCAAAGGCCCGAGTCGATCAGTCATCTGTTGGTCCCCTGCAAACTGTCACACGCACGTCGCCATCAGCAGGCCGGTCACGAAGATCCCCCTCGAAGTGGTCCGCCGGTCGACGTGCGAGGGACTCCCCGGTGGCCTCCATCGTCCACGGTGCCCTGACTGCCAATGTCGCCGCCGTCGACAGGGCCGACAGGTGAGCCGAACGAGTCGGTCACACAGCCACTGAGGGCAGCCACCGCACGCCCGGCGACACAGATCGTTGTTGACCAACGATGATCCTCCGTTCCGGGGTCGGTGGCGCGGGCTGAGCCCGGTGATCTGGGTCATTGCAACAGCCCGATGTCTGGCCACTGTATGAACCCCGCGAGGGCCCAGAAGTTCGAGAGCTGCCCTGGCCCGCAATCATGGAGTCCATCGAGCAAGTGACGACCCAGACTGCTCGACATCCGCTTTAGGAGCGAGGTTGGTGATCACAGGCGCAACCTGCGGACTCCCTGTCTCGGCCTGAGTCGGCCGAACGCACTCTGGGGACCCCGGTTCCCCGTGAGTCCCCGTCCGTTCTGGCACGAGAGTGGCACAACAGAGTGCGGCGCCAGGGATGCCTTACATGGCCCAGAACCCGATCGGCCTATTCGGCTGTGCTGCTGATTGCCCACCGTGCGAGCGTGGGCTGGGGGCCTCTGTGAAGGAGGGCGGCTGATTCGCCTGGACGGTGCACTCAGCGCCATCACCTGCTGTGGGACGTCGGCTGATGCCCCTCCAGGCAGCTCACGTACCCAGCGCGCAGGAGGAGAGCCATGAACCGGCGTGTCGTCTACACGCGTGGCGGGTCGCCCGCCGACGTCCTGACCGTCATCGAGGAACCGGAGCCGGCAGCGCCCGAGCGAGGCCAGGTCCTCATCCGCACCACGGCCTTCCCGGTACACCCTGGTGATCTCCACCCCATCGAGACCTACCCGGGGGAGGTTGTGGAACCGGTGACGCCGGGCATTGAGGCCACCGGCGTGGTGGAGGCGATCGGCCCGGGCACGCGCGTGGCGCCCGGTGTCGAGGTCGGCGGCCGGGCGACGGTCTTCCCCCAGCCGGGGTCCTGGTGCCAGTGGTTCGTTGCGGATGCCGAGGCGGTCGTCGCCGTTCCAGAAGGGTTGCCGGACGAGGTCGCTGCACAGATGCTGGCGAACCCGCTCACCGCGGTGATGCTGCGCCGTGAGGCACAGGAGCATGTTGCTTTCGGCTACGACGGCTTTCTGGTGCAGACTGCCGCGGGTTCGTCGGTCGGGCGGCTGGTCACAGGCGTAGCCCGGTTCCACAACTTCGCGCTCATCAACGTCGTCCGCAGCGAGCGCGGCGCCGCCGAGCTGCGCAAGCGGTTCCCGGATGTGCCGGTGGTGGCGACGGAACATTCGGGCTGGGCCGACGAGGTCCGCAAGGCGACCGGAGGCCGTCCGGTGAGTGTGGCCCTCGACCCGATCGGGGGGAAGACGGCGGGGAGCCTTGTGGACCTCCTGGCGCCGGGCGGCAAGCTGGTCAGCTACGGAATGATCGCCGAGGAGCCGATCTCGGTGCATGCGTCAACGCTGGTGAGTAAGTCCCTGACGCTGCGGGGCAAGAACATCATCAGCGGGTGGCCTTCGGAGGCATCCCCCGAGAAGCGGGCATCCGACATCGCCACCGCAAAGCAGATCGCGCTGGCGCTCACGGACCAGTTCGACGTGGCCGCCACGTACGGCCTCGGCGAGCTGGCGGACGCCGTGGCGCACGCGGTACAGCCTGGCAAGGTCGGCACCATCCTCGTCCGCCCCTGGTAGCGGCAGCGGAGACCGGTGGAGTCTCCATGAATGAGTCAAGGGGACGGACGCCGACCATCAGTGAGGACGGCGCCCGCGCTGGCCACAGACTTTGCGGTCCTACGTCATCCTTATCAGGTCAGTCGCGGGCCACCGTAGATGCTGGCTACACCCCTCTACAGAGGGAGCGAACTGCCGCCGATGTATGGCTCGATCCGTTGAGGTCCGGGGCTGTTGATGTCAGCTACCGATGTCACTTCGTTAGAGCTGGCCACGCCACCAGGGTGTGTCGAGCGAGTCAGCACGGATGACCTCGGCCCTGTTGAGGATCTTGATGTCGAGGTCTCGTACCAGCCTGCGGAGTTCCCTGGCCGACTTCGTCGGCAACGCGTGCAGCACTTCTTCCAAGTGGTCCCGGAAGAAGGTCGGGGCACAACCGCACTCGGGAATACCGCAACGAGTCGCCGTGAATGGGTTCGCAATATTTCTCAAGGGGCCATGTGCCAGCGCTGCCCAGTGCCAGAAAGCCTCAGCAGTCGCCTCTGTCCAGTACCTCGTGCGATCGAGTCTGCGGATCTGTGCCTGGCACCCGCCAGGCAGGCGGTCGATGTTGGGGTAGCGAGGCCGACGTCTGAAAGTACGTACGGGAACATCGTTCCACACGTCAGAGGGGCGCCTACGCGGCATTGCCCTTTCGGTGGTGAGTCATGGCGGCAACCTACCCGGTTCCCTGTCAGGCATCCAGTGCATGCGCCGCTTAGCGGGACTAACGAGATCCCGTCGCCTTTGAGATTGACAGGCTTCGTGACCTAGTGAAGAGCAGGATGAACGCCGCACTTGCGCGCTCCTCAACCCACCACTCACCCCAGCTCCCATCCCGTCCGCCTTCAGCCCACACACCGTGGAGCGGGCGTGGTTCAGGGCGTCAAGGTGGAGCGCACCACTGTACGAACGACCTTGACGCCCTGGGCCGCGACTGCTCGGCTCTGCCTGGGGCGAAGGTGGTCGGGATGGAAGCCCACGACGCTCACCACGATCCGGCCGGCACTCGCGAACGGCGCCCCTCCCATCCCGGAGTCTGAGCGCCCCCGCCGGAGGCATGACTTGTGCCTTCCGTTTCCCTTCGTCCAGGCTTTCTCGCTCTAGTTGCGCGACCGGCGTAGCCGGGGCCCAGAGCGGGGCGGAGACAGGAGCGCAGGGCCCCGGCGGTGAGCCGGGGAGCGCGCGACGAGCGGAGCGAGGAGCCTTGAACCCGTAGAGAAAGTTTCTACTCACGCCCAGCGCGACGCCCTGTCGGGTCTCGGTTGATGTTTGACGGTTCGGCGTCAGGTGATGCTTGACGTCTGACCTAGACATCGTGGCTTACTGGCTGCCATGACGGACCGTTTCCCTGAGATCACCTCCGTGGAGGAGTTCATCCGGCTGCGGCAGAGTGAGAACCCGGCGGAGTACAACCGCTCGGCGTGGGCAACGCTGCCGCTGCCCGTCTGGTGGGACTTGGTGCGCAACCATCCCGACATGCGTTTTTGGGCTGCGCATAACAGGACGGTGCCGCCGGAGATCCTGGCCGAGCTGATCAAGGATTCGGACTGGCGGGTCCGGGACCGGGTGGCGAGCAAGCGCAACTGCCCGTCTGGGTTGTTGGAACGGTTGGTCGACGATCCGCATGACTCTGTGCGGAGGCTCGTTGCAGGCCATCCACGCTCGCCGCGCTCGGCAGTTGCGCGTTTGGTTGACGACCCGTGGCCGGTCGTTGCGCAGGAAGCCCGTGTTCGGCTGGCCGAGTGGCCGTCCGCGGGGGCGTCCGAGCCTTCCTGACTCGACGATCACACGATCTTCCGGCGGTTGTGTTCGCCGGACTTGCGGACCACCATTTCCTTCCTGGTAACGCGCGGGACGGTGGTGATCAGTTCCTGGCCGTGGAAGACCCGGATCGTTTCCTCGTCCAGATGGGCGGTGACGACCTGGTGGGCATAGCCGCGGCCGAGCTGGATGCGCTGTCCGGCGACCATGAAGCCGCCGACGCTGCTGACCGTCCGCTCAGCGATCTGCTTGGCGGGCGGAGGCAGCTGGGGTGGCGGCCCGGCCGGACGAGCGCCTTGCAGACGTCCGCAGGCTGAGGGCGGCAGGGGGCTGGGCAGGGTGGCCTTAATAGCGGCCTGGAAGCTGGTGCCGCGACCAATCACCTACGAGTGGTGATGCTCGTCGTGATCACAGTGCTGCTCGCGACCACAGTGCTCGTCGTGATCACAGTGCTCAGCGCGTTTGATGGTGGTGGGGTCGGTGGCGGTGTGGGTGGCGGTGTCGCCGCCGCCGGTCGCGGTGGCGGTGTTGGTGACCTGGCGGCGTGCGTCGCAGTCGCGGGAGACCTTGGCCTTGAGGGTGATGGGCGGGTAGCTGCTTCCGGCGGCCAGGACGTCACTACGTGTGCAGGTCAGAGTGGACAGGGACAGGGTGCAATTCCATCCCGTGCCGGCGATGCTGCGGGCGGTGAGTCCTGCCGGGAGAGTGTCGTTGACGGTGACCGTGCTGCCATCAGTTGGTCCGGTCCCGTTGTTGTCGACCGTGATGGTGTAGGTGCCCTGCTGGCCCTGGGTGAAGTTCCCGGTGTGGGTTTTGGTGATGGCCAGGGTGGGTGTGAGCAGCGTGTAGGAGATGGTCACCTGGCCGTTGTTGTTCGGTGTCCCGATCGTCGAGGCCGTGTAGGTCGTCCCGGTGCCTGACGGGGTGGCGAAGCTGCTGCCTCCCCCACCTCCACCACCAGCTGCGGCCGCGAAGAACGGGGGTGCGGTGGTGCCGCTGGCGCCGCCTCCGCCGGCGAAGTACCCGCCCCCGCCGCCCCCACCGGCACCGATAAAAGTGGTACAGCCGCCGTCGTTGCTGCCCCCGGTACCACCGGTTCCGACCGTGGCACCGGAGAACCCGCCTCCCGTCCCGCCGTTCGTTGCTGTACAGCCTGTCACGCTGCCGGCGGCCCCGCTGGCACCCCCAGTACTGGTGCTGGTGCTGCCACCGCCCCCGCCCTGTCCCGGCGAACCGTCTCCAGCGGATCCTCCCGGGGAGCCGCTGGAGGCATCCGGCGTCCCGCCGTTGCCGCCTGACCCTCCCAGGCCCCCGTCGCCGGAGGCGCCTGTGCTGCCTCCGCCACCGGCGACCACGAGCAAGGATGTGCCCGTGCTGACGCTGGACGCCCCACCGCCACCGGCCCCCCCGTTGCCACCGTTCACGGAGTTCCCGCCCGGCGCGCCGCCGTTGTACCCACCGGCACCACCGGTACTGCCGTTGCAGCCTTGGCCGCCGGTGCCTCCGACGTTGATGGTGTAGGTCGTGGGTGCGGTGGTTTGCGGGAGGGTGGTAACGACACGTGCCCCGGTCCCAGCCGTCAGCGGTGTGCAAGGAGCGCTGGCGCCGCCAGCGCCGTCGGCGGTGATGGTGACCACCGCATTTGCTGGGACGGTGAGGGTCTGCGGGGTCCCGGTGAAGCCGAAGGTGGACGAGGGGTCAGTCCCTGGTGCCCGTACCGGGATGGTGGCCGGCTTGGCCCTCACCTGTGCGGTCGCGGGGGTCAGTGCGGTGCCGGACAATGCCACGCACAGTCCTGCCACCACCCCTGCCCGTCGCCACTGCTGACGAGTGCCGACGCCTGTGCGGGCTTGGCCTCGTCTCCTCCCCGCTCCGGCGGGGGGTTGTTTTGGGGCGTGATGTCTGATCAACGGTGTCTCCTGACGTCCGGGCTTGAGGAGAGGCCCGCCGTACGGCAGCGCGGCGGGGCACAGCCAGTTTGTTCACCAATGTATGTGTATATGTGCACTAGATGATCAAATGGGAGATTTGGCGCCCGCTACGTGTCGGCGAGGCGCCGCCCGGCCCGGTACTGGGCCCGGGAGCCTGAAATCCGCGGCTTTGCGTAATCGGAAAGTCTCCGCTGGACGACTGCCAAGTCCGCCGCTATCCCGGCTGGCATCGCCACGTGACGCTGTCCATGGCCGCCCATGCGTGCCTGACTGTCCTGCGGGCCCGCGAACTCGATACGGAGAAAGCAGAAACGGATCCTCCCAGCTCATCCACCTCAGCCTCGCCGAGATCAGACGCCTGATCACTCGCCTCACCCACCGGCAGCCCCCGCCTGTCGACCGCATCCTGCACTGGTCGACTTGGCGACGCCGACGACAACACCAAGCCCGCGTCAGTCGCCACAAACGACGAGGACACAGCCCATAACACCTGCCCACCAGTCAGAACAAACGCCGTTGCGGTACTAGCGTTTCGGGCGCTGCCTCAGCCTCTGACGGTGACGGGCTCGGCGCCCTCGGCAGCAGCCGGCACCACCGCGACCGTACGGCGCGGGCGCCGTCGGGACCAGCGGGTCGACTCGGAGAATTGAGTTGACCCGCCGAGCATGGAGCTGGCCTGCGGGTCCGCCAGTCACTGGCACCACAACCGGCCGTCCGTTTGCTCGCCGTGAACTCGCAGCGCCCCAGGCTCTGCACACCGAAACGACTCAGTAGGGCGCTGGAGCGGGAGTCCTGGATCCGCAGCTGCCGTGCGTGCGCCTCTGCCGGAGTCGACCTCATGGCCTGGAGGTCCGTTTCGGCCACGGGCCGGTCCGCATGTGCCAGCACTGGCAAGCCGAGCTTCCGGCGACTACCGCCTGTCACGGGTGGTCGTTGTCGCAGGTCAGTCAGTTGGCTTGGACAGGGAGTCGGCGACACGAGGACCTCGAGAGCATAATCGCGTGTTCGATTTCTGTTCGAGTATGGTGGAGATCTAGCCAGGGTGGTTAGGACGTAATTGGGGGTATGTGACCGGAGGTCCCGATGGGTGGTGGTGTGCATCTGCATGTCGCCAGCGGCTACTCCGCCCGCTACGGCGCTTCCCACCCGCACGACCTGGTCGCCCGTGCCGCCGAGCGCGGCATCACCACGCTCGCGCTGACCGATCGCGACACCGTCACGGGCATCGTCCGCTTCGCGAAAGCCGCCATGGCGGCGGGCGTACGGCCGGTTTTCGGCGTCGACGTCGCGGTCGCGCCGCGCAGCCCGGCCGGCAGCGCCGCCAGGGTGCGGACACCGGTGCGCGGTGGCGCGCATGTGGCCGAGGCGCCGCTGAGAGTCACGCTCCTCGCCCAGGACCCGTCCGGGTGGGGTTATCTGTGCCGGATCGTGTCGGCCGTCCACGCGAACGCCGCCGGCGGCCCGCCGGTCGTGTCCTGGCCAGTACTCCAGCAGCACGCAGACCGGGGCCTCACGATCCTGCTCGGGCCCGCGGCGGAGCCGATCCGGGCGTTGTCGGCCGGGCGGCCGGACATTGCCGAGCAACTCCTGGTGCCGTGGCGGGAGCTTGCGGGGGCGAGCCTGCGTCTGGAGGTCCTTCACTGGGGGCTGGAAGGCCTCGGACCTGGCTCGTTGCGGCTCGCCGCCCACACCCTCGGGCTGGCCGACCGGCTTTCCATCCCCACGGTGCTGACGAACGCGGTGCGCTACGCGGACCCCGCTCAGCACCGGATCGCGGACGTCCTGGACGCAGCCCGGCTGCTGCGCCCGATCAACCGCCGGCGATTGGACTGTGGTGAGCGGTGGTTGAACGGCCCGGCCGAGCTGGCGGCTGCGGCGGAGCAGATCTGTGAGGCCGCCGGTGCCGGCCCGGGCCGCGCGGCGAAGTTGCTCGCCGAGACCGCACGGACCGCTGAACAGTGTGTGATCGATCCGGTCGCCGATCTCGGGCTCGGTACCCCGCATTTTCCCGAGCCGACCGTGGTCGGCGCTGAGCCCGGTGCGGGTGGGCCGATGCGGCTGCTGAGGCAGCGGTGCGAGGCCGGGATGGTTGCCCGCGGTCTGGACCGTGACCGGCGGGCGGTCGAGCAGCTCGACTATGAGCTCGGCATCATCGGCCGGCTCGGTTTCGAGGCCTACTTCCTCGCGGTTGCTCAAGTGGTTGCCGACGTACGTGATATGGGGATCCGGGTCGCCGCCCGCGGTTCCGGCGCCGGTTCCATGGTCAATCACTCCTTGTTCGTGGCTACAGCGAACCCTTTGGAGCACCGGTTGTTGTTCGAGCGGTTCCTGTCGGAGCGTCGGGCCTCGTTGCCGGATATCGACGTCGATGTGGAGTCCGCTCGTCGTCTGGAGGTGTACGACCGGATCTTCGAGCGGTTCGGCTCGGAGCGGGTCGCGGTGACGGGGATGCCGGAGACCTGGCGGGCGCGTCACGCGCTTCGTGACACCGGTCTTGCCCTTGGTCTGCCGCCGCGGACGGTCGACCGGATCGCGAAGTCCTTCCCGCACATCCGGGCCTGCGACATCCGCGGAGCGCTCAAGGAGCTCCCCGAGCTGCGGCAGCTCGCCGCCGAGGCTGATTCGTACGGTCCGTTGTGGGAGCTCGCCGAAGGGCTCGACGCGCTGCCGCGTGGGATCGCGATGCACCCGTGCGGTGTGATCCTGTCGAACGCGACCTTGCTGGACCGGCTGCCGGTGCAGCCGACGCCGGGCGGGCAGTACCCGATGGTCCAGGCCGACAAGGAGGACGTCGAGGACCTCGGCCTGCTCAAGCTCGATGTTCTCGGGGTGCGGATGCAGTCGGCGATGGCGCACGCCGTCACCGAGATTCGCCGCACGACCGGGCGGCAGATCGACCTCGACAACCCTGACCACGTGCCGCTGGACGACCAGTTCGCCTTCGCTTTGATCCAGGACTCGGACACCGTGGGGATGTTCCAGCTCGAGTCGCCCGGTCAGCAGGACCTGGTCGGTAGGCTCCAGCCCCGCGACCCGCAGGACGTCATCGCCGACATCTCCCTGTTCCGGCCGGGCCCAGTGCAGGGCGGGATGCCCGCGCTCTACGTCGCCGCCCGGCACGGCGCCGCCCCCGTCTATCCGCACCCCGATCTCGAACCCGTGCTGAGCGATACGTACGGGGTGACGATCTGGCACGAGCAGATCATCGACATCCTGGCCGTGATGACCGGTTGCGACCGTGCCCTGGCCGAGGTCGCCCGCCGCGCTCTCGCCGACGAGAAGCGCCTACCCAAGCTCGAAGTGTGGTTCCGGGAGGAGGCCGGCGCCCGCGGCTACAGTACGAAGGTCCTAGACGAGGTGTGGGAGATCGTCGCCTCGTTCGGCGCATACGGCTTCTGCCGCGCCCACGCCGTCGCCTTCGCCGTCCCCGCCCTCCAGTCGGCCTGGCTCAAAGCCCACCATCCGGCCGCGCTGTATGCGGGGCTGCTGGAGCACGACCCCGGCATGTGGCCGCTGCGTGTGATCGTCGCCGACGCCCGCCGCCACAACGTGCCCGTGCTGCCCGTCGACGTGAACAAATCCGCGCCCGCCCACCAGGTCGAGCAGACCGACACAGGCTTCGGCGTACGGCTCTCGCTGTCCTCTGTGAAGGGCATCAGCGAGGAGCAGGTTGCCCGGATTGCTGCCGGTCAGCCCTACAACTCCCTGCAGGACTTCTGGCAGCGGGCCCACCCGGCGCTGCCGATCACCGAACGCCTGATCCAGATCGGCGCGCTCAACCAGCTCAAGGGCGACCAGACGCGGCGCGATCTGCTGCTCCAGGCCGCCGAGCTCCACCGGCACACTCGTACCCGTCCCAGTGCCGGACAGCTCCCGATCGATGACGCCCTCATCACCGCCGGGCCGTCCGGGCTGCGGGAGATGAGCAGCCGCGAGACTCTCGACGCCGAACTCAGCGTGCTGAAGATCGACGTCTCCCAGCACCTCATGGAGCACCACCACCGGTTGCTGCGGGAGATCGGTGCCACCGATGCCAAGCACCTCAAGGCGATGCACCCCGGGCAGCAGGTCCTGGTCGCCGGGGTTCGCGCTTCCACTCAGACGCCGCCCATCCCGTCCGGCAAGCGCGTCATCTTCGTCACCCTCGAAGACGGCTTCGGACTGGTCGACATCGCGTTTTTCGAGGACTCCCACGAGGCGTGCGCGCACACCATCTTCCACAACGGACTGCTGCTTGTCCGCGGCACCGTCGAGGCCCGAGGCCCTCGCCGGACGGTTGTCGGGCACATGGTCTGGGACCTCGAAGAGCTCGCCGCGGCCCGACGTGATCACGGACCCGAGGCCGTCCTCGACATCCTCGGCCGCCGCGAACCCGCCCCCACTCCCGCACAGCCGGCCGACACACCGGCCCGGACGCTCACGAACGGGACTGCCGGGGCCAAGCTCCACCCGTACGCCGACCTCCAGCCCGCCGGCACCCGCTCCGCCGATCTCACTCGGCTCGGCCACACCAGCCCCGGCAGCGCCGGATGACCACCAGCCCGCGCACCGTGATGCGCATCTACTTCCACCTCCCACAGCCGGACGAGGAGCTGTACGAGAGACTCCTGGCCCTCCTGGAAGGCATCACCCCGCGGGTCCAGGCCCACCATGCGGACTGGTCCGCAGACGTTGATCTCACCGGCGCCCTGCGGTACTGGGAGCGCGATGCCGAAGGGCTCGCTGCGGTGGTTCGGCTGCGCGCGCTCGCGCTGTATGGGGTCCAGTCGAGCGCGGGTATCGGGTCGTCGAGGATGGTCGCGGCTATGGCGGCCGCTCTGTCCCCGCCCGGCTCTGTCACCGTCGTCGGCAACTCCCCGTACGACATCGCCGCGTTCCTGCGACCCCAGCGCGCGGCAGCCCTCCCGGGAGTTGGGCCCTCGACGGCGAGATCCCTGTCCCGGTACGGGATCTACAGCATCGGCGACATCGCGGACACCCCGCTCACCACCCTCCAACGGCTCCTCGGTACCGCCGCCGGCCGACAGGCCCACGACCGTTCCCACGGCCGAGACGACCGCCTCGTCGTCCCACAGGCAGTACCTCGTTCTGCCTCCGCCGAGCACCGCTTCGACGTCGACGAGCTCAACCCCGATCAGCACCACCGGGCAGTCCTGGGCCTCGTAGACGAACTCGGCGCCCGGATGAGGACCGAGAACAGCGTCTGCTGCGCCGTCACGCTGGCCGTCCGCTATGCCGACCGCACACACACCACCCGCACCCGAACCCTGACCGAGCCCACCGCCCACTCCCGCGCGCTCGCGGACATCGGCATCGCCCTCCTCGCATCCCTCGGCCTGCAACGGGCCCGCGTCCGGGCCATCTCCGTACGAGCCGAGCGACTACAGCCCGCCGAGACCGCCACCCAGCAGCTCACCCTCGATCCCACCGACGAACGGACACGCGACCTCGAAGCCGCCATCGACCGCGCTCGATCCCGGTTCGGATACCGCGCAGCTGGACCCGCTAGCACCCACGGACGGGCCAACTGACGCCGTGTCCCCTTCGGCAGAGTCATCTTTATCTCGCGAGCCGGAACCGTACTCACGCAGCCCGGGGACTCCACCAGAGTAATTGTCAAGACCTGTGGATGGCCGCTCGACGGTTGTCCCGATGCCGGAGGACGTGACCACCGCGACCTGACAGGCTGTGACTCAATTTGGCTGCTGCAGCGGTTGCCCTGCGGTGATGGAAATTGGATCGTCTGCGGCTCGTGGTCAGCCATAGGGTGCGGCGATGGACTGGAACGCCTGGCATGACACAAGTACGACGTAGAGGACTCCTGGATGGCACGGAGGCTGCGGACCGTTCAATCGCAGACGCGGGCTGCCCTGGACGATGCCCCGGCCGGCCCGCTGAAGGTGATCAGCCTGTGCGCCGGGGACGGTCGCGACCTCCTCCACGTCCTGTCCGATCATCCGCGCCGCCACGAGGTGCGGGTGCGGCTTGTCGAGTTGGACGCCCGTAACACCGCCGCGGCTTTGGAGACGGCCCGCCTGGCAAAGCTGGACCAGGTCGAGGTGGTGACGGGCGACGCCTCCCTCATCGACCAGTACCGGGGCATGAGCCCCGCGGACCTCGTTCTGGTCTGCGGTGTCTTCGGAAACATCACCGACAGCGACATCGAGCACACCATCGGCGCATGCCAGGCCCGTCGTTGCCATCCCCCGGCGGGTGCAACAGGCGGCACTCGGGGTGAGCGGGGCTTCTTCCGCTCACCCCTTTCGTTGCTCACCTCGCCGATCGCTTAATCAGTCCAACTGCATACACACCTGGGGCTTGATGCCGGACTTCGCGACCCAGCCCGTGGTGCCAGGCTTCAGGCCGGAATTGGAGCGGTCTTGCAGGCTCACCCGATATCAGGTCCCCCTTACCCTGTCGGCGCTGATCGAGTCCGCCGGGTAGAGCACCCCCAGTGTCGTGTGGTTCGTGCTCGGGCCGCTTCGCAGCCGCAGGGCCCCCTTCGGTTGGTAGCCACACGAGTTGAAGTCCCAGGCCACGACGACCGTTGAGGCCGCGACCGGCAGGGCATGGGCCGCAGGCATCAGTGTGCACAGTGGCGCGGATGCGGCCAGGGCGTACGAGAGCAGTTTTCGCATGCTCGGCTCAACCGGCCGTCGCCACGGTCTTGTCACGGGCCGCCCAAGCTGATCACCCGCACGTGCGATCGTCGCGATTCCACGGATGATTCGATCCCTCGACGAGGGCAACGGAAAGCGCGCGTAGCCAGTGCCTTTGACTTCGGTCTGCCGGGGGGCGTTGGCGTAGGTTGCCGGCCAGACCCTCCTGACACCGGTCTCTGCTGTTCGTCGTCGTGAACCTCCGAGAAGTGCCAGCCTCCGTTGTTCGTCCGACCTGCTGACGAAGCGCTGTTCGTCGTCGCGCACGGAGCCATACGGTTGGGCCCGCGTGGACTGACTGTCTCGATTCCGTGCTTCCTCACATCCCGGGTGTGTGATCCATGCGACCATCTGGCCACGTTGACTCCGGGGGGGGCATGGTGTCGATTCAGGTTCAGACCCGTCGCAAGCGGCTTCTGCTTGCGAGTACCGCGGGGATTGTGGCCGTGGGCGGGATGTCCGGGGACCTGATTTTCGGTGTCCTGAAGGACAAGTGGGCGCTGGGCAGCTTCGTGGGCGTTGCTGCTGTAGTGGGCGGCCTGTCGGCGTTCATGTACCGCCACTCAGCGGACGATTTGGCCGTGTCGGCCAGGGCGGGGCTGGAACTGCGTCATCAACTCCCACAGGAGCCCGTGCTGGTGGGGCGGGACATCCTGAGCAGCAGTCTCGTCGAGCGACTCCGGGACGTGCCGACCCCCACCAGCGGCGCGCTGCCGGGGGCCCCGGCAGCCGGGCAGGCCACCGTGATCGTTGTGCACGGAGCGGCTGGCACGGGGAAGACGGCTCTCGCTCTGCACGCGGCGCACCGTGTCAAGGAGCATTACCCGGACGGGCAGCTCTACGTCGACCTGCGGGGTGACGCCGACATACCGCGCGAAAGCGGTGAGGTCCTGGGGGAGTTCCTCCGGAGCCTGGGGGCGGCCCAGGGCGATGTCCCTCGCGGGGCGGACGACCGGGCCGCCCTCTTCCGCAGCCTCACGAACAACCTGCGCCTGCTAGTCGTGCTCGACAATGCGCACAGCACCGAACAGATTCAGCCGCTTCTGCCCGTGGGGACCGGCTGCTCGGTGCTTGTGACGAGCAGAAGAGCCTTGTCGGCGGGAAACATCACCAGGCGTCACCGGCTGGAGGTACGGCTCCCCGACGAGGACCAGGCGCTGGAGGTCCTCAGTGTGTACGCGGGCCGGGAGCGCGTCGCTGCTGATCCCGCCGCGGCCTTGGAGATCGTGCAGTTCTGCGGCCGGCTTCCGCTGGCGCTACGCATCGTGGGCGGAAAGATCGGGATGCGTGAGGACCTGACACTCCAGCGGATGCGGGCGCGGCTCGAGGACGAGCGCGCGCGGCTGCACGAGTTGGTCTATGAGAATCTGAGCCTCCAGGCTTGTCTATCCCTCACATACCGGGATCTGCCGGAGGCGGCCCGGCGGGCGGTCGGGCTGATGTCCTCCCTGCCCGTTGGAAAGCTGACGGACTGGCATGTCGGGTGGTGCCTGCCGACCGCGGCCATGGCCGGAGGCGTCTCCGACGAACTCGTCGCTGTGGGCCTGATGGAGGCGCACGGGAGTGGCGCCTTGGATCCCGGCTACCGCTTTCACGACCTGGTGCGCGTCTTCGCGAGAGAGCAGTACGAAGGTCTACCACCGGAGGAGCGCCGTGGCGCCGAGGAGCGCCTGGTACGGGCCTACCGGGATGCCATCGTGTACCTGGCCACGGGGCGTGCCCCGGAACTGGGAACGGAGGCGTCGCGAGAGCGCCGGGGAAACCTGGACCGCGAGTCGGCGGGGCCCTGGGTGGCCGGGGAGGTCGAGCGTATCCAGTGGGCAATCGCCCGCGCCCGACGCCTGGGCATGGAGCCCGAGGGCGCCGAGATCGCCGAGGGCCTGTCGTACTTCCTCGACGACGTGAACCTGTCGTCGGAGTCCGCCCAGTGGCTCTTCGACGAGGGGGACGAGCAGCGGGCTCGGGTGGTCCGGAGCCTGCGGCGCGGACGCGCCGTGGCCGCCCTGGGAAACGGGACACCGGACACGGCCATGGAACTGTTCCTGCCGGGCGGATCTCCCGATCCCGCCATTGCGCTGACGGCACGGGACCGGATGGTTGTGGCGCGTGCCTACGCGGCCAAGAGCGACTATTCGGCGGCGCTGGAGCAGATGACCACAGCCGTGCAGGAGCTGCGCGCGGAGAACGACTTGTGGCATCTGCTGTCCTCGCTGGAGAAGCTGGGCGAGTTCCAGAGGTGGCGCGGTCAGCCCGAGAAGGCGGAGGAGAGTCAGCGGGAGGCGCTGCGGCTTGCCGAGGAGTTCGGGGACAGGAGGGCACAGGCGCGACTTCGGCGCACCCTGGCTGAGACGCTCGGGTACTTGCGCAGGCCCGAGGAGGCTGCGCCGCTCCTGGAGCAAGCCGTCCACGACTTCAGGTTCCTGAACGACAGGGTCTGGGAAGGCGCGAGCCTCTACGCGTTGGGCAAGATTTACCGGCTGCTCGGCCGCCGCCAGGACGCCCTGGAGGCCTATGACAAGGCCGAGGACATCTTCGGTCCTATGGGCGAGCGGCTATGGATCGGCCGAATCGACAACGCGCGGATCCGCGTGTACGCCGGCATGGAACGGTTCGACGAAGCCTGGGCTTCGGCCCGGGCGGCCCTCGCCCTGTTCCGGCAGCTCGGGCACGATATGTGGTTCAGCCACACCCAGCGAGACGTCGGCTGGCTGCACCTGCGACAGGGCCGCCCGGGCGAGGCGCTGTCTCCCCTCACCGAGGCGATCGACGTGACTGTGCGGGCTGGCGACGCGTATGCAGAGGCCATGGCCAGACACCTGCGGGGCGTTGCCCACCGCGAATTGGGACAGCTGGACAAGGCGCGCAGCGACCTGGAGGCGACGCTGGCCATCTACGGGGGCGGGGCGTACGAGTGGAACGAGGCGGTGGTCCTGCACGACCTGATCCGTGCACTGCGCGCCGATGGAGCATCCGATGAGGCCGACGGCATGGAGTCCTCGGCAATCTCGACCAACCCGGTTTTTGTCCGGATGCCTGGGCGGGACGGCGCTCGGGCGATCCCGGATGAGGACTGACCGGCCGAGACGATGTCGAGCGGGCACCTCGCATGCGCCGAACCGGGCCTACCGCGCTGAAATGCTGCGTTTCGCCGAGTGGCGCGAGGCTGGATGATGCCCGCCGCCCCGCCGAGTGTGACCGACGTAGATCGACCTCACCGTACCGCCGGATGGTCTACAAGAGGTTTGGGGCAGGGGAATGTGGGCTGGTTGAGTGGATGAGTCGTCCGGTCCTCGGAACCCTCACCCCGGCCGTGGCCGGGCGGCTCGCCCCCACACTCGGGAGGGGGCGGCCTCAAGCTGGGTTCGACACCGCCCTCGCAGCACGCCGCCCTCTGTGACTGAGACGGGGGGCGTCGTGCGCGCTACAACCGGCCGGATGACACCGTGGACGCCACCGAGACCGACCACTGGACGCAGTGCCGCTTTTCGGCAAGTTCAGGGAGGACCCTGCCGAGCCATAAAGATGCAGGTCAAGGCGGGGTGTATGCGTAGACGCATACACAGGTGCATACTGGTGGCATGGCTGACACGAGCGTAAGAATCACCACGGACACGAGGGACCGCCTCGCGGCTCTCGCCAAGGCCCGCGGCATGAGCCTCGCCGCCTACCTCGACGACCTCTCCCATCAAGAGGAGCACCAGGCGCTGCTCGGCCGAGCGACCGCCTCGTTCGACGCCGCGCTCGGCCGTCCGGGCTTCATCGACGCCTTCGACAAGGCGTTCGGCGGCCTCCCCGAGGCGCCCGCCGGTAGCCAGGCGGCCTGATCTTGGAACTGCACATCGACGTCCGGTGGCTCCTCGACCGGCAAGAGCGCGTGCTCGGCAAACACCTGCAGGTCCGCGACTACTCAGGGCTCGTCGCGGCCGTCGCCCGGCATCGCGTCAACACGCCCCACCTGGACATGGCCGACCCCGATGCCTACTGGCGAGCCGCAGCCCTGCTCGACACGATCGTGCTGCAGCGCCCACTGCCCGCCCGGAACGAGCTATACGGGTACGCGGTCGCCGTGGCGTACATCGAGGCCTCCGGCGAGACCGTCGACGCAAGTCAAGCCCAGTGGATTCAACTGATCGAGGACATCAAGGCCCTCCGGCTGGACACCTTCGACATCGCCGATCGCCTGCGGTCCTGGCCAGCGCGCCGAGCCGAGCCGTAAGCGGTCTCGTTACCCGGCCGCGGCAACGGAGCGTGCAGGTGCCAACTGCTCGGTCAGTGCCTAGTTCTGTAGCGCCAGATCGGCCTCGCTTCGGACGTCAAGCCGGGCACGCACCCAGAGTTCCGTGCCCGGAAAGGCGCTGCGCGTCTGGCGGATGTAGGTTCCGCGCGTCCGTGCGCACTGGGCCTGCTGGGCGCCGATGGGTTCGGCGGCTGCACCATTGACCGGGGAGTGCGCGACCGCCTGCCCGAAGGGGACTCCGCTGCCCTCGATCACGGCGATGAACAAGGAGTGGTCGCGGGCCCGATGCAAATGCGGCCGCCGGTAGGGGGATTCCAGCCGCCGCTCTATACTCCCTGTGCTCTACCAGTGGGACGGGCATGGAGACACGGGGGAAGCATGGCGGAAGCTGCGCAGACGTCACTGGCGATGGACGTCCTGGCCGTGGTCGGACCCGCGCTGGTGCTGCGAGCAGCAACGCTACCTCTGCTGACGCGTACTCAGCGGGCCGTGCGGGAACAGGCATCGGCGGACCCGTCCGCGCCGCCGCGGGCTGTCCCGGGAGCGGTCGCGGGAGAGCTGGCCCTGGGAGTGGCCGGTGGCATCGGCCTGTGGATCCTGATGAACCTGGACTTCCTCCCCCGGAACTACTTCCTGCTGCACCCGGTCGCCCTGGACGAGGGGACCTTCCTGTCGGAGTACTACGGCCTCTCCCTGGCGATGTCGTGGACCCTGTACTTCGTCATCGTCGTCCTGGCAGCGGTGGTCTGGCCGCTCATGTGGTTCCGGACGCAGCGCACCCTGCTCACCGCCGGTGTGCCCGCGAGGCCGTGGATCTCGTCACCCGAGGGGCGGTTCCGGCTGGGTGGCCTGGTGGCCCTCCGGGTCGCACTGGGACTGTTCCTGCCGGCGGGTCTGGTGCTGGCGGCCGTCGCGTGCCAGGTCGTCGCGTACGTGGCGAGCCGGAAGTACCAGACCGGGGCCGGGGTTCCAGTGGCTGGCGCTCCGGCCCGCGCAGGGCAGGCCGTCGCCGACACGCCGACGGTGGGGCCCGGGTCCGCGACTGCCGCCCTGCACGTCGGGCCGCTCGCCCAGCCTCCGCAGCCAGCTCGGCCCCCCTCGTACGTGCCGACGCGGCCCGACGTGGTCGCCGGCACCCTGCCGCCCATCGCCCACCAGCAACTCCGCCCGGGCGAGCCGCGGACGATCGGTGGCTACCAGCTGCTCGGCCGCATCGGCGCCGGCGGAATGGGCACGGTCTACCTCGCCCGGCGGGAGGGGGCAGCGACACAGGTCGCGCTGAAGACCATCCACCCCGAACTCCTCGACAACGCCGATCTGTTACGTCGATTCCAGCGCGAGACCGAGGTGCTGTCCTTGGTCTCCGGCGCCTACACGGCCCGCGTCCTCGACGCTGGCGTTGACGCCAGACGACCGTACCTGGTCATGGAGTTGCTGGACGGACGGCCCCTCGACGCACACATGGGGGAGCAGGGGCCGATCCGCACCCCCGACGCGCTGCGGTCGTTGGCGCTCGCACTGGCCGTGGCACTATCCGGAGTCCACCGGCTCGGCCTGGTCCACCGCGACCTCAAGCCCGCCAACATCATGCTAACCACGGCCGGCCCGCGCCTGCTCGACTTCGGCATCGCGGATCTGGTCGACGGCACCAGGCTCACCCGCACCGGCGCCGGACCGGGAACCCTGACGTACATGGCGCCGGAACAGTTCGGTGAGGAGCGCGTCGGTCCGGCCGCCGACGTGTGGGCGTGGGCCTGCTGCGTGGTCTGCGCTGCACACGGCACCAGCCCGTTCGCGGCGACCAGTCCGGGCGCGGTGATCCGCCGGATCGTAGACACCGGCCCCGAGCCGGCCGCGATGGCGGCGGTGCACGCCCTCACCCCGGAGCTCGCGGCCGCCGTTGAACGGGCACTGATCAACGACCCGGCGGGCCGCCCGGCGGACGGCGCGGCCCTAGTGGACCTGCTCACGTCCCAGGGGAGCCCTCATCACGAGTCGGCACAGATGGACGCCGTCCGCGAGGAGATCACCCGAGGCTGGCGCACCCTGCACCTCTGACCGCCGGGCTGCGGGCCCAACGGGCCTGCCTGCCGGCGCCTGCTCAGCTGCCGACCGCGCCCAGGGTGCCCGGGCGGCGGCCGACGAGCCGACCAGGGCCACGGAGATCGCCTCGTTGGCGGGCAGGTTGCACCACCACGTTCTCCCCGTCAGTCTCCGCCAGATCGAGCACTCGGCACGCCAGGCGCAGCTTCCCCGCCTCGGAATGCATCAGGTGTTCCAAACCCGAGGCGGGCCCTCAGTACGCCCGCGGCCGCGAGATGGTCCGCGAACACCACCCGGCAGTGATCGTTAACTCACCGGCCAGTCCCCACGTGGGGCGTCACACCAGCCATAGTTCCAGGCGAAGCGCGACAAGCGCAGGTGGCCCGCCAGGCTTCCAAGCCGCCGGCCCCGCAGATCATCCGGACGAGCGGTCCCGAATCGACCAAGGCGAGCGTCTAGGCGCTGCGCGGGTCCGCACACTTCGCCAAGACCAATGGCGGCTACACCGTGCACCTGGCCGAAGCCTTCGACCGCTGCCCCGCCAAGGCGCAGAGCTTGATGTTGCCGCTCATCACGCGAAATGCACGCTGCACCACGTCACCCGCAGGCTGGCCGGACCTAAGGCTATTGCCCTCGTGACGCGGCGCCCTGCATGGTGAGACCCAGCGGCTGTGTAGGCTTGGGAGACCATGTGGAAGAGTCACAGTGGATTCAGCGGCGGGTCTCGACCAGCAACAAGACACTGCGATTACCTCGAGCGTTGCTCTCCTTCGCCCTCGTCGATCTGGCCTGGGAAATCGTCAAGGCCAATCTGAGTAGCCATGTCCGCGGAGACTGGCCGTGGCGACTTACGGTGCTTGACGCGTCCACATGCGCAGCCGTGGTCGCTCTGCTGACGGGCATCATTGTGACCCGATCCCAACTGTCCCAGACCATGCAGCCCGTATTGAGTTGGTCCGGGTTCACGGGACGCAGCCACGAACTGACGGACTCACTACGAACGGTCTCCCTCGCCAATGCTGGCGGGGGACGATCCGTGGTGCGCTCCGTCGCCTACCGGATCCGGGCATCCGGGCCGTACGTGGGCAGTGCTGCCATCCCCTCCGGCTGGATGTCCTGGCGCAACGCCATCGACTCGCTTGCAGCACTTGGGCTCGACTGGGACCAAGACTTCTTCCTCCTTCACCTCGGTTCCGGCGCAGCTATCCCGATGACGAACGCTGGCCGAGAAGGTATGGAATTGCTCGCTCTGGGTTCGAAGGCTCTTGAGCGTCTGGCCGTGCTCGACATCAAAATCCAGGTCACCGACGTCCTGGGCGACGTCTATGAACGAGATCTGCAGTGCATTCGCCCACTGCCGCGGACGCGCCACAGCGCCAGCACGTGACACCACCTCAGGCCGGCGATCGACCGCACCCCGGCATGCGCGCATCACGGAACCTGAGCCAGAACCAGTTCTCGTGAACATTCCGACACGCCCTGGGGCAAAGTGACTCCCCAATTGGTGTCGTGGCCCGTGCTCAGGGAGCGTGGGAAGGCGCAGCCCTCACGGGCGCGGGCACGGTGACGGTGGCGTAACTGAAGAGGGCGCGGGCAGAGCTGCAGGTCTGACCCGCCCTCGCCGCACGGAAGAACTGAGAGACGTCTGCATGATGAACTTCTCCACCTGGCCCGCACTGCTCGTTGTGGACGTTGAGGGCAACGGCACCCATCCGCCGGACCTGGTGGAAGTCGCCGCGCTGCCTGTTCGTGACGGGAATCTGGACACCAGCACAGCCGGGGCGTGGCTGATCTGCCCGCCCCGCCCTGTCACGCCCTATGCGGCCCGCGTGCACGGCCTGACCAACGAGGTTCTGGCGAAAGCCCCGGCATGGCGGGAGATTGCCGATCAGGTCCACGGCGTCCTGGGCTCAGCGTGGATCTGCGCCCACAACGCGCACGTCGACTACCGCGCGCTGACCGCGCACTTGCCGAAGTGGGCGCCGGCCGGGGTCATTGACACCCTCCGCCTCGCCAAGGCCACGTACACGAACATGCCGTCATACGGACTCGACGCCCTGATCGAGCATATTCAGCCGGACCTCTCAGCAGCCCCCGCGTACAGGCATCGTGCCACCTACGACGCATACGCCACAGCACAGCTCCTCGTCGCGATGGCGAGCCGCTACGAGACCTGGGATCAGCTCGTTGCCGCGGCCGTTCCGCCCGGCATGCCCGGCGCACCAGAAGAGGCACCCACGCTCTGGTGACAGGCGAACAGCGGAGGGCGCCGGCTCATGCAGATTGTTGGGTTCGGCCGCCTGGGCGGCAGCGCGACTCAGGACGAGCGGTCGTCAACCCAACGGCAGGGCGGCCAACCTGCTGGAGTGTCCGCTGCGCAGAAGTCTCAGATCCTGAGCAAGTTCTGCAACCAGCAGGCTGGCTGTCCGTACAACGTGTCAGAGGCTGCCCTCCTGGAGTGCACGAACTCCTTCTATGTGACGGAGCAAGGTCAGGTCCTGCCAAAGTAGACCTCACGCGAGTGGATGCCTCCGAGACGAGATCCACAAAGGACCCCCTATGCCCGGGCCCGCTACGGGGCGGCGGCGGCCTTGCGCTTGTCGTCCTCGATGTCGAGACGGCGCATGAGGAAGCTGGCGAAGACCAGCATCTCTTCGGCCTCGTCGCGGTCGTCCTTGTCGTCCGGCCCGTGCATCCGAGGGTTACGTAGCGCGCCCGTTGCGCCCTTGAAGAGGAACTGCATGCCGTTCTGCTCGCTCTCCAGCGAGCCGCCCGTGGACCGGGTCACGGTGAGTTTCGGGGGGTCTGGTTTGGCGCCGAAGGCAATGCCCATGAGCCTTTCGCCGACTTCACCGGTGCCGGCCAGCGTCTGCACGCGGTGCTCGATCGCCTGGAACGCGCTCCTCACCGCGTCTCGGTAGAACCCCTTCTCGAACCGTTCGGCAGCGACCTCCTCGATCAGCGGATGCAGAACACAGGTGACCGACATGGGGCTGGGCGGGCTGACGACGGGGTGGCGGGCTCCGGGGAAGACCGGGCTGGCTCCGGGGAAGGGGGGTGGCTCTGTGGGCCGCTTGAGGAAGGGCCGCCTGTCTACCGCAACCCTCGTCGGTCCGAGCTCCTTCTCGCGGACGCCCCAGTACTCGTCCATCTGGCGCACAGCGGCGTACGGCCGAATGGTCCGGTCGAAGCTCAGCGACCAGTCCAGCAACTCTGCGTTGATGCTGCCACCGCGGAAGCAGGGTTCCCGCACCGCGAGGGCGGCCGCGAAGTACTCGGCCTTCATGCCCGGCAGGTACTTCGGATCGTGCCCTTGGAGGAGTGTCTGGCTTCCACGCGTCAGCCGCGGCTGCACACCGGGGTCCGCAGGCCGCCAGGTCGGCTCCATTCTGGCCGCTGTCCGCACCATGCTGAGGAATAGCCCGAGGGCCATTGAGGAGTTGATGCAGTTCGCGGCTCCGGCGACCGTCAGCGACAGCTCCTGCGAGCCCTGCGGCAACGGCGAGAGGTCGGGTGCAAGTCCGAGCAGCAAGGCGGGGCACAGCTGCTGTACGACCTCCTCGAACTGCAGGCCCTGCGCATACAGCTTGCGATCGACTTCGTCGAAAGTCGGCCACCGATGGTGTTCACTGAGGTATGCCCAGACCGCGTCGAGGAGGACGTGGCCTTCGTCTCCCGTGGGGCGCGGCATTCCCTTCGGCGCCATAGTCCGAACGATCACGTGCTGTCCCCCAGCGTCCGACCCTGAACGATGCCCGCAGGCTACTACTGCGCGGTGGGCTACGGAGTCGGCGCCTCAACGCAGCCGGTCATCCACATGTATGGATCCATGGCGTGCTGCTCGGCGGTGGTCTTGCGGTCCCACCGTCCGTGGCACAGCTCCTTGCTGGGCGTCTCCCCTAGGTTCAGGATCGCCAGCTGCGCCTTGCGGCCATCCAGCAGCGAGGTGTCCTCGTGGGTCTGCGCGGAGGTTTTGATCTGCTCCGAGATCTGGTCATGCGTAGGTGCTGCCGGCGTGGGCTACAGCACGACGGCGGCGGCAACAGCATCCGCCAACACCAAGCTTGCGGCGGTGACTTGGACGAACGCGATCTTGATAACGGTCGTGGCGGCGACGTTACCGTGGGTCTCGCATTGGCAGAACGACGTTGAGTACAGCCCCGCCTGCCCTGGGCCGTACTGGTTCTTGGCCATGCGCTCGTCGCAGATCTTGAGGCCGGCTGTCTCGGCTCAGCCGGAGGCTGTTCCCGCAGCCTGACCTGCCACAGCCTGCCCCCGCCCGGGCCCGCTCTCCCTCATCGCCGCCCAACGAGCCCGACACATCCACGAACCATTTCCCGGAAGGCAGAGCTACCGCCAGGTCGCCACGGCCACCCGCATCTTCCTCCACGACCTCGCCACCGGATGGGACGGCAGCAGAATCCTCGTGATCGCCCAATCAGCCAACCGATGGGCACTGGAACATCTGCTCACCGGGACACCGCAGGAACAACTGCTCCAAGCACCGCCCACCTGGCGGCCCGGCTGGCACTAACACGCTGTCTGCCGACTTGCCCGCCTCAATCCGGTGCATCTATGTCAAGCATGCGCAGAGCAGAAGGCCCGGGCCCACTGGTCCCGCGCAGCGCCTGCCGGTCCAGCACCCTCGGCCGCCCCGCCACCAACTTCGGCCCAGATTCCGGCAACAACGGCTCGATCAGCGACCACAGTTCGTCCGAAACGATCCAAGGGGCGACTCCCTCTTGCCCACGAACAGACCAACGTGCACCCAAGCCGACAGTCACACCATCAGAGACTTCTCCTAGGACGTGTTTGAGATGTGGTCACAGCGCCTGCCGTATGAGGGTGAGTTGGACGGTCGACTCGTAGCGGACGGCGAGCTTGTCGTACCTGGTCGCAACGCCTCTCGCCTGCTTCAGAAGGCCGATCCGGCACTCGACTTTGTGCCTGCGCTTGTACATTTCGCGGTCGAAGCCGGGCGGACGGCCTCCGGCGGAACCGCGGCGGAGTCGGTGTCCGGCCTGGTCTCGCTTCTCCGGGATGGTGTGCGCGATCCCGCGTTTGCGCAGGTAGGAGCGAATCTGACGGGAGGAGTACGCCCGGTCGGCAAGCACATGTCCGGGCCGGGTGCGGGGGCGTCCACCGCTGATCCGGGGGACACGAATTCGGTCCATCACCTGCTCGAAGGCGGGCGCGTCGCCTCGTTGGCCGGCGGTGATGACGGCAGCGAGGACGTGGAAGGAGGCGTCGACGGCGAGGTGAATCTTGGTGGTCAGTCCGCCGCGCGAGCGTCCCAGGCCGTGGTCGTCCGGCTCGGCCGCGAGGCCGTTCGGACGCGTCCGGCCCGGATCGTCAGCCCCCTTTTGCGGGCCCCGGCGGCGTGCTGGTGAGCCCGGCAGACGGTGGAGTCGACCGAGACCTCCCACTCGATGATCCCATCCGCATCTGCCTTGACCTGCAACTTCTTCAGGACGCGGGCCCATGTTTCGTCGATCTGCCACCGTCGGAACACCGCATACGCGGTCTCCCAGGGGCCGTATCGCTCGGGCAGATCCCTCCAAGGCGAGCCGGTCCGGGCCCGCCACCAGATCCCGTCGAACACCTGCCGCCGATCCCTCGGAGGTCGACCCATCTTCGGTATCGGCGGCAACACCGCTTCCAGCCGCTCCCACTGCGCATCCGTCAGATCGCCACGAGACATCTGAAGATCATTTCACGACCTTGATCAACATCTCAAACACGTCCTAGGACCTCTTACTCTCCAACGTGCTCGGGGCCGTATCAGAGATCGCCCTGAAGGTACGAGCGGGCTGCGGCCATCACGTCCTTGAAGCGATCTTCGGCGATAGCCTGCAGGGGCGAGTCATCCTCAAGCTGCGGATTCATGCCAATCATCCAGGCCCGGGCGGTGTGGCAGTTCTCGGCGCCTTCGATGATCCTGAAAATCTGGTAGGCGGTGCGCAGGCGAACCTCAGAATCGAAGCGCGGAGCGTTCTGGGCTTTGCACCACTTCCCAACTTGCTTGGCGTCCTCAATGCCGGCGACGTACGCGGTGACGCGCTGGCTGAAGTTGTCCTGCAGGAAGCGCGCAATGTCTGCGATGGCCTGCTGCGCAGTGTCGCGGTGGGCGCGGGCTTCGGCGGCGGTCTCTCGCTGAGTCTGCATGGTCTCCTCGTTTCCTCGTCGCTCGCAGTGAGTGCGTTAGCGGAGGAGGTTTGCGCTGGATGCGCGAAGGCTGGACGGGGGCGCGTACCGCTGCCGTTCGTCAGCCATATGCATGGGAGGCGCGCGACCCATCAGCAGTGGGCGTCATCGCGACCGCGTAGTACACCACTGCAGCCTGGAGGAGGTGACCGGAGTGCTTGGGCGTGCCTGGCGCTCTGTCTCTGCGGCTGGGCGCAGCGTCTGGTAAGCAGATGGTGGCGTCACTCAACATGGCTTCTCCCTGGTGGTGTTGAGGAAATGGTACCCGTTTACACCCTGCTTACTCCACAGTTTTCCCACCTTAAAAGATACTCAAATCCCGCCTCCCGTTGTCCCGTGACGCTGTGAGCTGCATGTTTCTGAGGGAACTCTGCTGGCACTCGGTGACAGGTACGTGACGTACGAATCGCACAGACACCAGATCGAGGGACATTTCGCACGGCTAAACGGCCTATCAGGTTTCACCACACGGTCAGGCCGTACTCCCGAGCGACCTCTTGCAGCTCGACGGCCTCCGCGAGGATGGGGCGTCGTTCGGCTTCGACGAGCTCGGTGCCGCTGAGGATGGCCCAGCATCGGCGGCCACCGTAGCCTGATCGGTAAGCAATGCCCTGGGCCAGTTGGTGTCCTTCGTCGTTGCGCTGGGCAACGGTCCACGCGGCGATTTGACGAGCTATTCGGCGGTCTCGTCCGTGAATGTGCTCGTCGTTCAACGGCCCCTTGACCCCCCACTCGCTGAACTCGTTCTCCAGCTCCTTCGCCAACACCTCACGAGTGGCTTCTGCGTCTACGTCGAGGAACCGGGCGTCGGACGACAACTTCAACCGGACGAGGATGTGCTCTTCACGCCAGCTGGAGGCGAGGTGCCCCATCTTCATGCGGCCGTGCTGGCTGGGTCCATCGTCGTCCAGGAGTTGCCGAATCATGGGCTGGACCCGGAAGTAGGCAAGTGCTTCGGCGTAACAACCGGTTGGTTCAGAGGCGCAGTAGAGCATGCCGTAGGTGAAGAGGCTGAAGCGGCCGGCGGAGGAACCTGCGATGGTCTCGGGTTCGACCTGGTTGTACTTCAGCGGTGCGCTTGACTTGCCCAGCCGCCAAACCCCGCGTTCGGGGGCAGTGACGAGTGCGACAGGGGGGACGGACATGGTCATCCCTGCCACCTCCTTCGAGCGGGAGCAGTCCCTTGCAGCGGGGTGCGTGCATCTGAGACTTTCAGTGCGATGCGAGGCACGAGGCCGGAGACTTGGGCTAAGACAGCGATCACGGGTCCTCGATGGTGAATGTGGGTGCCTGTGGGTCAGCAGTTCTTCGCGCCAGCACGGCGGGCGTGATGGCGTTGCGCAGTGTGGGCTGATCATTGTCGCGTAGCTGCGGTCTGCTTGTCGGTTTTTCGTAGACACTTGGCGGGCGCGCGCACGGAGCGCGGGAGCATGCGGACGGCGCACGCGGTCTCACAAGCGGTCGTGGTGGACGCGAAAGATCATTGTTCCTGCTTCCCCCGTTGCAAGGAGGACAGTGGAAGGTTCACTGCTGTGCTGATGCGGGGCCACGCGTAGCGCGTTGACGGGATACCCGATGACGATCTGCAAGAGTTGCCTGTTTGCGGAGGCGTCCCACAGATGAATGCTGGTGCTTCCGGCTGCGGCGAAGACGACTCGCCGACCATGGATTCGGAAGGCTGTCACGGCGTTGAGATCACCGTCGCGCGGATTGAACTCGTGCACAGGTTTGGCTACTGACTCCAAGTCCCAGAGTTTGAGCGTGCCGACCTGACCAGCCGTCACCAGTTGCCGACCTGTTCTGTCGTCAGATGGCTCAAAGGCAACGTCGTTGACGATGTTCTGATCGCATCGGATCGTGGGGCCGTGCTGGGTGAGGCTTGTGGTGTCCCAGATCCGGAGGTTGCCATCGCTGCCCCCTGATGCGAGTAACGCGCCACTTGCGGTGCGGGTCGAGGCGAGGCAACGGACGCTGAACTTATGGTCCGTGAAGACAGCTACAGGTTCGTGCGTGTGCAGGTCCCACAGGCGCACCGAACCGTCTGCGCTGCCGCTGGCCAGGAGGCTGGACCGACCTGAACCGGGTACCGCTTCGAGGGCCAGTGCTGGCGAGTAATGACCTTTCAGTCTCACTTCTGTCGACGAGTGACGTTCGGCGTTCGGGTCAAGAATCACGATGCTGTTGTCGCTCAGGGCTGCGGCTACGAGCATTCGCTGGTGCACGCGTACCCAGGCCAGTGCGGTGACCGTTTCATGGTCGATGACAGGTCGTTTCTCTCCGGTGTCGATGTCCCATGTGAGGGTGCGGGTCCCCTCGCTGATGGCGAGGAGGTGCGCGGGACCTGAAGACAGGGCGCTTGCAGTGATGGGGTTCCAGGCGGGGCGTCCGTGCTGAAAAGTGTTTCCGGTCAGAGGCCAGTTTCGGACAGTGCGGTCGGCGCCGGCTGTGATGAGGCGGGCACCCGAGCGACCGGACAGGGACGTGAGGGCGTTGATCGGAGCGGAGTGTGCCTGCAGAGATTCACCGATGGGCTCCAGGGGGTGGGTCTGCCACAGACACACGGTGCCGTCAGCTCCCGCGGAGGCGAGGGCTTGCCGATCGTCGACGGTGACCATGGCCAAGGCCGTGATGGGTCCGTTCATCGCCTTGTCGGCTCTGGCCATTCGGGGATGTCTCGTGCTGGCGGCGTCATGAAGGAAGAGGTTGCCGTTTGTGTCGCCGCCGGCGTAGTGCCCGGGTGCGGGCAGGGCGACGAGAGCGCGAATGGTTGCGGGATGGCGGGAGTGCGTGAGTGCCGCACGGCCGTCGAAGCAGCTGACGGTGTCGTGCTGGGCGTAGAGCAGGAGTCCGGACCCGTCTGGCAGAGTCGTGCCGCGGAGGAGGGCTGCTGCTCGTTCCAGCCTGGGAAGAGGGATGTCGACCTCTTGGAACGCCGCGGTGTTGAAGGCGGCGATGTAGCCATCGCTGAAGGCGGCTAGAAGCACCGGCGCACGGTTTTGGGGTTTGTAAAGGGTCAGCGAGCTGACCCAGGTGCCGGGGCGCTGGTGAATCTGTCCGATGGTTCGGCCGCGGGGTGCGTCCAGGATGGTGACGGTGCCATCGGTGCTTCCTGTTGCGAGAAGGCCTTCGTGCAGGGGCAGCAAGTGGTCGACTGCGCCTTCGTGTACGGCGATCGGTGGAACGGCCGTGGAACCGTCGTGCCTGAGGACGCGGACGACACCATGGTCGTCTCCTGTGACCAGCAGAGTCCGGCTTTTTGAGCGGCGCCCTGGGGCCACCGTGGTGAGGGACGTAACGGCAGCGTCGTTGAGAGCCCATACGTTGTCCGGGCTCGCGCAGTCACTCCAGAGTGGGGAGACAGGCGAGCCTGCGAACGGCGTGGGCTTGGAGTGCGAGTGCATACGAGGTTTGTGGCGTGAGGTGGCGGCGTGGTGGGCCAGGTGCAGACTTGTCAGCCGGGACATGGGGCTGAGGTTGTGTGAATAGGGCTCCAGCTTTGCCCAGGCCTGGAGCCATTGCTGTCGTGCTGAAGGGCTGTCTCCTACGGCGAGCAGGCGGCCGAGCGCGGAGCTGGACTCCCATGGCAGGAGGGCAGGGGGTACGTGTGCGTCGTCCAGCACGCGACCCTGAGCCGCGTGCTGGGCAAGGTGGCGGCGCAGGTAGGGATGGGGGGGAATGTGGGGGTCGTCGGGTACCAGTTCGGCCAGTGCGGCGGCGAGCTGGCGGTGGATCTCGGCGTGCCGGTCGCCGCTCGGTCGCTGACTCATGCGGTGTCACCCAGATCGAGCTGGTTGGGGTCGAGGTCGCGGAGGGCCTCGGCGAGCGCTTCGTGGGCAGGCCTGTAGACCCGCCGGTTGTCTTCGTGATCGTGCGCAAGATAGCCGTTCAATCGGCTCTTGAGCAGCTTTTGTATCATTTCGTCCCAGTCGTCGCGTGAGCGTCTCAGTAAGACTCTCGCCATCTGCGGCCAGATGTTCGACCAGGGGATTCCAGCTCCCTCGGCGAACGCGGATGCGCGCAAGAGCGCCAGCGCCACATCGGCGGGAAGGCCGTCCGCTGCGACGAGCATGAGATCGCGCTTAAGAAGCCCGGTGGTCCCCCGCTGCAGCATCTTCTGCCACTCGGGTTGTCGTGCGACGGCGGCAGGATCGTCTGCCCTGCGCAACTGCTCGCCGGCGAGGCGGGCGTCGATGAAGGATGGCCACACTTCGGGCGCCACGAGTTCAGCTGCTTCCTGAGCCGTATCGCGGTGTCCGCCATCACAGATGAGCGCATGCAGGTACAGCTCAATGTCCTTCTTGCTGCCCTCGTCGTCCGTACGCTGCTCTTCCGCAGCCGGAAATACAGCTTGCAGTGCCTCGACTAGTCCCTGTTCCTCATCCGGTAACGCAGTTCTCGACGCGCTGAGGGGCCGACTGGAGCGCACCCCGATGAGCAGGCGCAGGCCGGCCGGAGAGGTTGGGGGTGGCGGGTCGGTGTCTTGACGCGGGTTCGGAACATGAGCGAGCTGCGGTGCACAGAATTCACTGAGCGGGGCCAGGACGTCCTCGATAATGCGATGACGCTCGTCTGCCTCATCAAGGCCGTCAATGAGGATCGTCACTGGCTCGCTACGGGCGCGCAGCGTCTGGACAATCTGCTGCGTCCATTCGACGACAGGATCCCGAATCGATCCGGGATGCTCGGGTGCCACGCCCAGGGCCTGGAGAATGTCGCCGGCCAGATCTGCTGCGCCACGGTGGCGCGCGAGGACTGCCGCGGTGATTGAGCCAGGAGCTGGCACCGTCTCGGCATCGACCAGGTCCATGGCCGTCTTGAAGATGGGCTCGTCACGAAAGGTTGGGCTGCTCAGCACAACGGCACGAGCAAGGAGGGCGGACTTGCCGCTGCCGGCGCTCCCCGTGATCAGCAGGACCCCCCGTGCACGCGCTCCGCTCAGGAATTCTGCGACCCTGCGATTGAGGTCTTCGCGCCCGCGGAAGTACCACCCAGAATCGTCGTCCTGTGTTCGTCCGGTTGCACGGTCAAGCCAATAGTCGTCAGTAGGAGTGCTGGCCTGCCGCCGGCCCACCCCGACCAGCTCGCGTACGTGACGGTATCCGGGGTTAGGGATACAAGGCGTGGGGGTGAGGTGGCCACTGCCATCGATCAGGCGGTGCAAACGGTGCTGCTTTATGGCCTCCGGCGTGCCTAACCCGCGTTCGAACTCCTCCATGAGATCAGCGACGCTGAGATGGGGGGTCGTGATCCCCGCGGTTGTCCGCAAGCGGTGAAAGGCGCCACGTAGCAGTGTGGGAAATCTCCTTACCTGCACAGGCTTGTCATGCCCGCAAGTGACCAGCACGTCGAGGCTGCACCTGGCCTTCCGGTCAGCCCGGATATCCTCATACAGGTTGGCAACCTCGCTGTGAATCTTTCCGGCGTAGCAAGTATTGACAATGACGAGGACGTTCTCGGCGTGCGAGTCGAGGGCAGCGGTGATGAGCTCCGTGGTGCGCATCGAGGTGTTGAGATGACGCCCTTTGACAGAGTCTGGCAGTTTGAGAAAGTGCGTCCGCGAGCCGGAAACACCATGCCCCGTGATGAACAGGACCAGTGCCTGGCCTTCCATCTCCCGCACGCGGTGTCGACGCAGGAAGTCTTCGATGTCGTCGCGGGTCTTCAACTCTGGCGGAGGGACCTGGCGGAAGGCGGTCCCTGGGTCGTGGGCGGACCACCACTCCGCGACGACCTGCAGCTGCTCGTCGATGCCGGCAGTGAACTCGTCATCGTCGTCCTCGTAGTCACGCACCGCCACGGTGAGCAGAGTCCGTTGTGCCGCAACAGCTACCTCAGGGTCCTGTGTTTGCGTGAACTCCCCCGCCGCTTTCTGCATCTCTCTAGTGTTCCAGTCATGACCGAGCCACCGCAGAAGAATCTGCCGGGCCACAGCCCAGGCAGTTGGCCCCACACTCCACCCGGGCTGACCCCGACCATCACGCACGACGCGGTCGTCATCGTCCCCGGAATCATGGGGAGCGAGCTGTACGACACCACTACCGGCGACGTGCTTTGGGGCTTAGCCAACCCCAAGTGGCTCGCCAAAGCCTGGCTGACAAAGCCCGGCCTCTCTCCCTTGCACCTCACAGCCGAGGAACAGGCCGGCGAGTTCGGCCGTATCAAGGCGCGGCGGCTCCTACAAACACCCGCTTGGAGCCCATTCCTGCGGGGCATCGAGCCGTACCACAAACTGACCCGAGCCATCGAGAACCCCGTCGCGGATCCCGCTGCGGTCATGCCGTTCCCGTACGACTGGCGCCTGCCTGTCGAGGTCAACGCCCGCCTGCTAGCAGGCGCCGCTCGTGAACATCTGGAGCAGTGGCGCAGACATCCCGCCCACACAGCGGCTCGCCGTCAGGCAGTGGATGAGCGCCAGGCCCGCCTTGTGTTCATCGCCCACTCGATGGGCGGTCTGGTCACGTACGCAGCACTTACGCTCGGATTCGATAATGATCTCGCGGCAGACACTCGCGGGGCCATGACGCTCGGCACCCCGTTCCACGGATCCGTCGTCGCAGCGAGCATTCTCAACTCCATCCAAGGCGCCCCACTGCCCCTGCCACACAACCGGCTCGCTGCTCTCGCCGCAACGATGCCAGGTGTCCACGACCTGCTCCCCCGCTTCGTCTGCCTCGAGGAAGGCCTCAATGTCCGTCGCCTCACACCGACGGATGTCGCCGCCTTGGGCGGTGACAAGGATCTTGCCAGGAACTCGCAGATGTTCTTTGACAACCTCTACTCGCAACCGTTCCCGCACCATCGCCCAGTCGTAGGAATTCGTCAGGACACAGTGCAGTCCATGCGGCTGGAAGATGGCACGGTCATTGCCTCCGAGTACTGCTTCCGCAGCAACACGGACGGCGAGGCGATGCGCGACCTAAATGGGACCCCGCGTCGTTTTCAAGTCTGGGGCGACGGAACAGTGCACCGGGAGTCCGCATCCTTGACACGTCGTACCCTGCCAATTGCCTCGCAACACGGTGCGCTCGCCAGCGGCAAAGCGGCACTGCAAGCCGTCGCAGACTTCCTCTTGGAAGATGATCATCTCGGTCCCGACCAGGCCAACGAGGGCCTTGGCCTGAAGGTCCCGGACTACGTAGTACCCAACTCCGAATGGGCCATCCGCGTAGCGGGCACCGATGATCCCTCCGGTGTCGACTGCACCGTGGCCTCGGTTGACGGTGACTTTCAACGGGAAGCTCGCTTGTACGCGAGCGACGGCGACGCACTCGGAGCAAGCATGAAGGTTCCCAGGATCGGCCTGTACCGGGTCACGGTGGAGGCGGATTACGTCACGTCCCCCTTGACACAGCTCGTATTCGCCGGCGCCGACGGTGTGATGCCACTCAACGAATGACCCAGGTTGATCGATTCTCTGTCAGCGTTGGGTAAGGCCTCCCGCTTCCGGGTGAAGCACCTGCCGTGCCAGGCGTCATTGCATCCGGTGATCCGATCGCAGCCAGCCACGCTCAGCGACGCGACCCGGCGCGCGAACTCCCCACCCTCCGAGTTGCGCCGCCGCGGCACGCACGCAGAGAGTGCTGCGCTCCAGTCCAACGAGAGGCTCACCCTAGGAACGCCGGTACTGCGGGAGCCGATCGAGGACTTGCCCCGCTGCAGTGCAGCCCGGAAGTCATTGGCGCAGTCGCGTCCGGCGGCCTGGCGGGTTCCCGGCTAGCGACCGGCCTTGGAATCGGGGAACGACGCGTGCCCCGAGGTAGCCGCGTTGCCTGATGGAGTGTCCGCCGAGCGGGCCGAGCAGGCACGGGAATTGCGCCCAGAGCAGCCCGAGCAGTGACAGATGCTGACGCATCTGCCCGAGGGGTCCTCTCCACGAGAGCGGAGAGGAACCGCCTGGGGGGGCGTGTGTTACGGCCCTGCGTCCTGTCCGCGCTACTGAACTTGATTGAGTGATGTCGGAGCCGTTTGCCTGACAGCGGCACCACGGCTTCGGTAGCCGTTAGGGCGCCCGCAAGAGCTTCTCGTGGCAGGACTATCGCGACCTCCTGGTGCGGGCACACATCCAGCTCGACGGACCGATCGTGGTGGTCTGGGACAATCTCAACACCCATCTGGCCGCGGGGCTGAAGCGGTACGAGGCCGAACACGACTGGCTCACCACCGTCCGGCTTCCGCCGTATGCACCCGGCCTGAATCCCGTCGAGGCTGTCTGGTCACTCGTGCGCAGAGCAATGGCCAACACCGCTTTCACCACACCCGACGACCTCGACCGCAAGCTCCGCAGCGAGTTACGCAGGATCCAACTCCGGCCCCGTCTCATCGACGGCTGTCTCACCGCCACAAGACTGTCCATCAACCCGCCGACCCCACCTTGAAAACCTCCTTACGTTGTTGGTGGGTTGATTCCGGTCACTCGTAGGATCGGGAGGCCCAGGGGCACTGGGTGTGGCTGTCAACCTCATGCCGCAGGAGTGGCTTCTACTGATTGGCCGCCCGGTGCCCCGCGACGACTCGGCCACTGATTGGGATGCGCGCGACAAGATCGCTTGGTAAGGACACGCTGGCGAGGTCGTCTGCTGGGACAAGTACTGGACGACTTCGGAGGTGGCCATGCCCGAACTGTGGGCCGGTACGGATGCGGGTAAAGCCGAGCATCACTGCGTGGTGATCGACTCCGACGGTCAGCGGAAGCTGTCGCGGCGGGTGGCCAACGACGAGACCGCGCTGCTGAATCTGATTGGCGATGTCCTCGCTCTGAGCGAAGACGAGCCGGTGACCTGGGCGATTGATCTCAACGCTGGTGGTGCCGCGCTGATGATCGCGTTGCTGACCAGCAACGGGCAACAGGTCCTCTATATCCCCGGTCGCACCGTCCATCACGCCTCCGGCTCCTACCGGGGCGATGGGAAGACCGACGCGAAAGACGCCTTCGTCATCGCCGACCAGGCTCGGATGCGCCGCGACCTCCAACCGATGCGCCACGGCGACGACATCGCCCTTGACCTGCGGATTCTCACTTCGCGGCGGCTGGACCTGGCTGCGGACCGGACCCGGGGCATCAACCGGCTGCGGGCCCAGATGCTGGAGTACTTCCCCGCTCTGGAGCGGGCCTTCGACTACAGCACTTCAAAGGCTTCCCTGGTGCTGCTGACCGGCTACCAGAGCCCAGCCGCCCTCCGGCGGATCGGCAAGAACCGCCTCGCCGAGTGGCTGAAGAACCGCAAGGTCCGCAACTACAAGCTCGTCGCGGCCACCGCCGTCGAAGCCGCTGAGGCCCAGCACACTGCCGTCGCCGGGGAGAAGCTGGCCGCCACCATGGTTGCCAAGCTCGCGAGGGAAGTGATGGCCCTCGATGAGGAGATCGCCGAAACCGACGTCCTGATCGAGGGCCGGTTTCGTGAGCACCCGTATGCCGAGGTCATCCTGAGCATGCCCGGCATAGGGCCCGTTCTAGCCGCGGAGTTCATCGCCCACACCGGCGGAGACATGAGTGTCTTCGGCAGCCCTGACCGCCTCGCCGGCGTCGCCGGCCTGGCCCCGGTTCCCAGGGACTCTGGACGGGTCAGCGGCAATATGCGCCGCCCACGGCGCTACTGCCGGCGCCTGCTGCGGGTCTTCTACATGTCCGCGCAGGTCGCTGCCCGCTGTTGCCCTACCTCGAAGGCGTTCTACGACCGCAAGAGAGCCGAAGGCAAGAACCACAGGCAAGCAGTCATCGCCCTCGCGCGGCGTCGATTGAACGTTCTCTGGGCCCTCATACGCGACGGCCGAGTCTTCGAGATCACCGCTCCGCCCAACCCTGCCGTCCTCGGATGAATCGCTCACAGCGCGTCACCGGACGAGATTGACAACTTCATTGGGAATCAGTAGCACTAGTTTGGAAGACCACGTATGCGGATCGCGGCTGACCTGCCGAGTCCCTGACCTGCTCTGGAGCGCGGCTTTCGCCGCTGTTCCCCGCGAGTCACCGGAAGGTCCCGCCGGGCCGGGCACGGAACGGGCCGCCGCGGATCTGTCTGGGCTACTTGACCAGCCGGAAGGCGGGGTGTCCAACCCAGGCCCGCAGGAAATCCGCCGTTCCCAGCGCCATCCAGTCGTCATCCACGATCCCCAACACCCCTGGAAGGCCAGCGACGACCGACGCCGGTTCGTCCATCAGCTCGGCTTTAGCCACACCCCCGAAGATGTCCATGACAGCGGCGGTCAGCAGGGCCGTGGCCACGTGGTCGATCTTGCGATTGCAGCAGGCGCTGACATTGACGGCATGGGTCGGCCTGAAATCGAGGACGGCCTCCACCTCCGGCTCGTCCGCGTGCTCAGCCTCGAAAATGCTCTCATCGCCGACACCCGGCCCCATCAAGTAGACCAGGAAGGGCCGACGCCAGTCCTCGCGCTGCGGATTGAATCCCACCAGGGCCGTGAGCTCCTCGTCCGCGGAGTGGCTGCCGAGGAGTGGAAGCGGAAACGGCTTTCGCCAGTCCCCCTCTCGCCTGTCCTCGACGCCCAGTCGCTCTGCGGGCACGTTGACGTCGAAGAACCCGGGCCGCTTCTCACCGAAGTGGGAGGAGAGCCCCACCATCAACGCGCGGAACTCCCGCAGCGCAGCCGGGGAGAGCGGCTCCGCCAACTCGATCACCAACGTCGGACCAGACATGCTGGGAGCCTAGTTTGATCGGCTCCGCGACCTCTCAAATTGTTCCCACACCGAGCCCAGCCGGTCCGAGCACCGACGCCGGCAACCTGGCGGTCCTATGCGGTCAGAGCACTAGGGGCGCCGATGAGCTATCGGAACTGCTCTGTGTCTCAGCGTCGCGAGCATCTTGTTAGGGCATAGGTCCCATTAGCGCGGTTCAAAAGGATCACCACGCGATCGAGGAGCTTGCTCACATTTTGGATGCCTGGCTGTAGCTCTCGCTGATGGACGAAGAAGGTGAGGTCGAGGACAACTTGGGCGAAGCAGTAAGCAAGAGCGCCGGGGCCAGCGACCTGCTCGCCGGCGCTGCAGAGCATTTCCAGCGCTTCGGGCGTGATGTCATGGGCGCTCAGCAGCGTTGCGTAGTCGAAGGCGCGGGTGCCGCTGCCCAACGCTTCGATGTCGATGACGCCGCTGACGTGGTTTCCGTGGAAGAGGATGTTGCCGGGGCGGAAGTCTCCGTGGACCAGATCACCCGTGGGCAGAACGACAGGCCCGTGGGCAGCGAGTAGTCGCTCGCAGGCGTTGACCAGCTTCTGCCCCGTTGGGCCTGTCTCGGCTGCCCCCTGAAACAGTTCGTCACGATGGTCGGTCATCTGCCCCGTCACGAACTGAGACCAGCACCGCTGCGGGTCGGGGTCGAGGCCCGCGTGCGTCTCCAGGACGCCGATCAGCAACTGGGCCTCGCGTGCGGTCACTTGGTTCCGGCTGCGTCCGGGCACGAGTTCCTGAATCTGGTAGCCGAAACCGTCGGTAGTAACACCGACGACAAGCCATGCTGGGGTTGGGTATCCGATCGAGTGGACCTTCGCGACGCCTCTGGCAGCGCGCTCGATCTGCGAGGCCCAGCCGCGGTCAGGGCTCCATTTCAGCACCGCCTGTTGTCCTGTGCCGTCGGTCAGCAGCCAGGCTCCCGACTGGAATCCGTCATCAAATCGTTGATCCAGCTGGAAGTCAGTGCCATGGGCTTGGTTGGCCTCCTTCAGGACAGTGAATGCAGTTCCTGTGTCGGCTCGGTCAGGCATGTGGCTCGGGGCCATAGTGAGATCTCCTAGGCATGTCCATGAGCCGCGGTCGGCTGCCGACGGCGGCGGAGTGCACCTTCGACCGCCGGTCAGGCCAGCGGCATGGGAGATCAAGCCACGTGCGGCACGTTATTGCGCCCGAATCGTGAGGCGCAACTCCATTTCCGACCCGCCGGTAGGGCGGACAGCCAGAGGGCGCTCTTCGGCCGTCAGCTGCAGGTGCCGATGACGGTGGTCCTGACGCGGGGGACAGTGGCCAGCTTGGCGGGCGAAGGCGGCTCGGGGGACGGCTGCGGGCTGCGCAGGTGCGTGATCTCGTCGTGCTGGGCGGCGAGCCGGGACAGTACGAGTTTCTTGAACTCGGTCAGCTCCTCGATGATCGCGATTCGCTCGGTGACGCGGTCCTTCGGCGTGAAGGTGCAGCACGCCGTGCTTGAGGTCCTCGTGGCGGAGCTCGTGGGCGCCCTTTCCCAGGTGGCCCACGACACTGCGAAGAAAGTCGATCCCGTTGGTCACCGGGGTGGAACGGATAGTCTGCTGCACCAGTTCCCCTACAGCGAGCAGCTCATCTCCCGTAGTCCGGAGGGCTGGGCGTCGGTTGTTCCCGACTGGAGGCCGGCTCCCGCGCCGGAGCTGGGCGGCGAACTGGTGCCGCCTATCCAGGCCGCGGTGAACTTCTCCTTCACCCCGATCGAGCTGGACCACGCCGACCCGTTCGGCGTCACCGTCGTGCTGATGGAAGAGGGCGGCTACAGCGTGCGGCTGACCGAAGCATGCGCCCGCTGAGCCCGTGGCACGCACCTTTGACGACGACGCGGACTCTGTTGCTCCATTCGTCTGGGCTCGGGGACCGCTGATGCGCGAGGGCGACTTGCCCGGTTCTTGACGTTCTGGTGGTGAGGCTACGCGCACGGGGAGTGCTGACGAACCAGATGCTCAGGAATACGGAGTTGCGGGCGGCGGCCCAACTGACCGAGGCGCTTGGGACCAGTTGCCGCGTTGCAGGCCGTTAGCCTGTCGGTATGTCAGAGCGTGTCATGCCCGGTCGCACGGACGGCCTGATCACCCTGGTTGCCGCGGACGCTCTGTGGGTCGATTTGACGGCCGCCAGTGCTGTGCCGACGGCTTCTGGGGCATTCACCTGCTCGCCTGCCCGTGCCCGGGTGGGGTACGTCCTGCTCGGCAGCCATGTGGTGGCGACGGTGAGGGCCAGCGGCGATCAGTGGAGTGTTCCGGAGGTTGAGGTGCGCCGAGCGGCCGCGGAACTGAACGCGGTGGGGATGGATCGGCAGGACCTGGTCCGCATCGGTCCGTTTCGTAGGGCACCGAGGCAGGAATGCAACAAGGAAACGCCGCTGCGTTGGCGCCAGCGCATCACAGGGGAACTGCAGGATCTGGGCGGCCCCGAGCGGGCAGCACGACGTGAAGTCGGCCGGCCGTACCATCTGGCAGGGATCGACTGGCGACAGATACTCGTGGAGCAGACCCGCGACGGGACGCAGCGCACGTGGTGGCTGCCGCGCGCTGTCGTCAGGCTGCTGGACGCGGCCGAGCACGCCGAAACGCAGTGGGTGCAAGCCACGCGGACCCACCAGGCAAGCGCAACCGTCACCCAGCCGCCCTCCCACCCCCGGCAGGCCCGAGACACCGGCCGTCGGCAGACGACGAGCCCCGACGGCCCCACCACCTCACTGCGCCCGTACAACAAAGAGCTGGAAGGCCAGCTGTACTCGGTGCTCAGCAGGAAGCCCGCTACCTCCCGCAAGGTGGCCGGGTGGGCGTGCGCCGTCTGCCGCACCGCGCCCGCCACCGTGCTCGACCACTGCCACGAACACGGCTACGTCCGCGCCCCCGTCTGCCATTCCTGCAACACACAAGAACGCCCCGACCACCTGTACAGCAACGACATCCGCGTAGCGAACCGCTACACACGCCTCTTCCACACCGACACCCACGACTGGCTCCGCCACTGGCACCGCTGCCCCGGCTGCCGCGCACGCACCACCCTGCCCCTGCCGCACCTCGCCGCATGGACCGCCCACATAGCCTGCCGATCGCTGCGCCCCACCCACCGCGCCCCCCGCGGGCGCAAGCCCTGCGGTGTCCTGCACGTGTCCTGGACGGGCAGTCAGAACGCGCCCCGTTCCTGCCTGCTCACGGTCGCCGTCGACTTCTGCCCCTCCGGCGAGCACCGTGTCCTAACAAGAGTCCCCTACCGCGAAGCCGCCGAGCGGTTTCGCACCTGGTTGGCCGAGACGGCCCCTGCCGTGGCCGCCGCGGCCGGTCCTGACCGCCTGGACGACCTCCCCGCCCAGTTCCGGCCAGTCATCGCGGACACCAGCGGCAAGGACCTAGAACTGTTTTGAGCGGGCACCGGGAGACCTGACACCCCACCGTCACCTCGCACCTGCTGGCCCCCGACACGGGCACCCCGCACGCCCCAGCAAGATGCGCAGGGCAGAGTCGACGCGCCCCGCCGCTCCCGGACGCGGACGACCTGGCCCACACCCGCAGGCGGGACGCTGAGGAACAGATCTACGTGGTGACCACCAACCTCGTCATCGACGCCCAGGAGAACCGCGCCCGGCACCAGCGGCTGGACCGCATCTGGCGAGCCGGTGAGCGGTCAGCTAGCTGCGCACCAGCATGGCCTCCACCGGCGAGTTCGCCGCCCACCGGGCGGAAAACGGCCACGCCGAACACAGCCAAGTCCCCGACGCGGTGGTAGTCGCAGACCGCAGCCTCCTCCATCCCCGAGCTGGTCCCGGGCAACTGACGGCAGAGACCGTCTGCGTGCTCAGAAAGGCTTGGTTACCGACGGCGGTCGCTGCCGCGAAGACGACGGAAGAAGATATCTTTCCTCAACTGGTGGGCTCCCACAGTCAGTGCACATTCCTGGTCAGGTCTGGCGTGGCACACGGGGCACGAGACGTTGTGCAGCCGGAAGCCGGGCACCATGCTCGCAGCTCTTCCAACGCCTGACGGCCGTCACCGAAACGCTCCTCCGGCTCGCGGGCCTGCTCCCGAATCTGCCGCAGGGCTACGGCCGCGACCTTGGGATCGGCTCGCCTCACGATGTCCCATGCGGCTCTGTGGGCGGTCACCGCCTGTGATACCCCGCGGGCCGTGTCCTGGTCTGCGGTGCAGCCGCGTCCGGATCGGCGGCCGGGATGGCCGCCGCGGCAGGACCGTGGCTGGTGGTGGGGGAGGCAGCTGTCCCAGACCATGCAGCCCGTATGGCCGAGAAGGTATGGAATTGCTCGCTCTGGGTTCGAAGGTTCTTGAGCGTCTGGCCGTGCTCGACATCAAAATCCAGGTCACCGACGTCCTGGGCGACGTCTATGAACGAGATCTGCAGTGCATTCGCCCACTGCCGCGGACGCGCCACAGCGCCAGCACGTGACACCACCTCAGGCCGGCGATCGACCGCACCCCGTCATGCGCGCATCACGGAACCGAGTCAGTTGGTCCTACGTTGTTGGTGGGTTGGACGGGCCGTCGTAAGGTCCAGAGGCCCAGAGACACCGGGTATGGCTTTCAGTTGGTTGCCCTCGATGGTTCCCGTCACCTGGCCGCCGGGTGTCTCACGACGACTCGGCCGCTGATTAGGAGCTGCGGGCACCTGCGGGTGTACCGCTGAGTAGGACCACGCTGGCGAGGTCGTTCGGGAAAACAGCGCACACCGACGGAACCGGAGGAACCCGTGCCCCAGATATGGGCAGGCGTGGACATCGGCAAGACCCATCACCACTGCGTGGTCCTGAATGCCGAGGGCACGCGGCTGCTGTCGCGCCGCGTGTTGAACGACGAGCCGGAACTGCTGGCCCTGCTCGCCGACGTGCTGGCCATCGACGAGGACGCCGTGTGGGCGGTCGATGTCGCCGACGGTATGGCCACCTTGCTGATCAGTGTGCTGCTCAACCACGGACAGCAGCTGCTCTACATCCCCGGCCTCGCGGTCAACCGGGCATCCGCCGGCTACCGGGGCACCGGCAAAACCGACGCCAAGGACGCCACCGTCATTGCCGACCAGGCCCGGATGCGCCGGGACCTGACCGTCCTGCGCCCGGACGACGAGCACGCCATCGAGCTGCGGGTCCTCACCAACCGCCGGGCCGACATCAATGCCGACCGCACCCGCCGCATCAACCGCCTGCGCGGGCAACTCACCGGCATCTTCCCGGCGTTGGAGCGAGTCCTGGACCTGGGGAACGTCGGCCCGCTGGTCCTGCTGACCGGTTACCAGACCCCGGGCGCCCTGCGCCGCACCGGCCGCAAGCGGCTGGAGACCTGGCTGCGCAACCGCTCCGTCCGCGGGGCCGAAGTCCTCGCCGAAACCGCCGTCGAGGCGGCCGAGCGCCAGCACACCGCCGTCCCCGGGGAGAAGATCACCGCTCAGGTGATCCACACCCTGGCGAAGGAGGTGATGAGTCTCAACGAGCAGATCACCGAGATCGACAAGCTCATTGCGACCCGGTTTCGCGAGCACGAACTCGCCGAAGTGATCTCCAGCATGCCTGGCATCGGCCCGCTGCTGGGCGCCGAGTTCCTCGCCGCCACCGCCGGCGACATGAGCCGCTACGGCACGGCCGACCGCCTGGCCAGCCTTGCCGGAGTCGCCCCAGTGCCCCGCGACTCGGGCAACGTCATCGGCAACCTGCACCGCCCCCGGCGCTACCACCGCGGCCTGCAACGCGTCTTCTACACCTCCGCGCTCATCAGCATCCGCAGCTGCGACGCGTCCCGCCGCTACTACGAACGCAAGCGCGCCGAGGGCAAGCGGCACACCCAGGCCGTCCTCGCACTGGCCCGGCGACGGGTCAACGTGCTGTGGGCCTTGATTCGTGACGGACGGTGCTTCCAAAGCGAACTCCCTGTCACAGTCGCGGCTTGACAACGTCATTAGGAGGTGATCACTCGGCTCGTGATTGTCGAGCAGAAGTAACGGCGCTGCGCGTGAGGACGGCTACGAAAGCGGGTGGCGTGAGCACGATCAGCGCCAGCTGTACGTCATGTCAGTGATCGCAGGGAGCATCGCGGGGCCCGGTGCGGGAATGGGGCCTGCGAGTTGGCTGAGCGCTTCCCCGACGGCGGGGTACAGGTGGTAGGAAGCTGCCTCTGCCGGGGGCACCCACACCACGCTGGTGCTGTCCTCGGCGTCCTGCTCGGTGGTCGCGATGGCGTCCCGAACACCGACAGGGATGGGCAGGACGTAGATGAGGTGGCGCCGGCGGAAGAGCTGATCGCTGCCAGGCCGCGAGGTCGCCTGGTCCTGGACCCAGCGCAGTTGGGGCCAGTCGGGGATACCAGCGAGGTCTAGGTCGAGTTCTTCCTTGAGCTCGCGGGCGAGCGCGGCCGACCGTTCCTCGTCCGGATGCAGTAGCCCGCCGGGGAGGGAGTACAGGTCTCCGCCAGAGCGTCGACGGTGGATCAGGCAGATCTTGTCGCCCCCAAGAATGACGGCGCAGGCGCGGACTGCGATGGCGTGGGTGGGCTTGGTCATCTTGGTCACGAGATCAGTCCCGGCTGGGTGAGGCCTTGAGCGCGGACTGCGACGGTGTTGGCGGCCAGCCATCCAACTGTGTTACCGCAGTCGACGACGCTGGCGGCACGGCTCACGCAGTGCCCCCTTCGAACGGGTGGGTCCGGGCTCCGGCTGGGATTTGCCGTGGCGGCCCGGCTGGATAGGCGTGCGATCTTACGCATATCGCGCACGGACTCTGTTGGGAACGCCGAACCGACATCGTCCGCACCAGTCGAGAGTTCAGTGTTCAAATGGTTACGCAGAGCTGCCACCATGTGCTAGTTGTGGGATCTTGCTGATCCAGCTGGGGGAGGGGGATCGGGTGGCGGATTCCGGAATACGACGGGCGTCACGGACACAGGACGCAGTGCGGCTGCTTTTCCTGCTAGACCGCTGTGGTGCGCCGTGTGGTAAGCAACAGGCCGCAGGAGATCCCCGGGGCGTGGTCATGGTGATCCGAGGGCAGAAGCGCCTGCAGGCGTTGGACTTTTGGCTGCGGAATCCGGACTACCTCGCCGATGAGTTGCTCAACCAGGTCCAGGTCGGCACGGCCGATGATCCAGCGTGGGCGCTAGAACGGGCCGGCGTCCTGCTGGAAGGGGACGAGCCGGAGATCTCCCGGTATCCCATGGTGCGCTGGCGGTTCGGAGCCTGGGAGGCTCTGGACGACGCCCTGGGGCTGTTGTACTCACACGGTCTGATCGACATCGTGGCGGTGGGCGAACCACCTGCGAAGGTGGATCGATGGGACTACTACCTGCTGGCCCCTGGTCGGGCCTTAGCAGCGGAGCTGCGGACCGCCGCCCCGGACTTGGCCTGGTACGACGAGCGGGCCGCAGTCGTGCTGGCAGTAGCGGGGCAGAGTAGCGGCAGCTACCTGAAGGAACTGCAGTACAAACAAGCCGAGTACGAGCGCACGGTGTGGAAGGCCAGCATCAGCGGCATCACCGAACGGGTGCGCCAGCGGCTTACGCAGATCACGGGGCAGAGGGTGGGAGCAGGCGGATGAGCGACTTCGTGGAGACGGTAGCCCACCGGGCCAGTGTCGACGTGGAGCAGGCGGGGGAGATCCTGGCGCGGCACGGAGTACGGGAGAGCGGCATCCTGCCACGCCCCCATCAGCTGCTCGTCAAGCGCCTGGCCTTCGCCGGTGAAAAGAGCGGGAAGTCGGCCGGGTCGGTGGACTTCTCCTGGGACCTTGGGCCCGGCCTTTGGGGCGTGACGGCGGACAACCTTCGGGGCAAGAGCAGCATCCTAGAGATCACCTGGTGGTGCCTGCGTGGATCGGACGCCCTGCAGGCCGACGTGCGCAACTGGCTCCATCACGTACATCTGGATGCCGAGGTCGATGGCGAGCCGTTCACTGTGCGCGTCGACACCACCGGCAGCCAGCTCTCCGGCTCCCTCACTGTCGGCGCCCAGAGGCACGTCACGCCTTTCGCCGGCGAGGCCGAGTTCGCCTCGGTGATGGACGCGTTCATGATGGACCGGCTCGGTCTGGAGTTCCTGCGCGGCTGGCGCAAAGACACCGCTGGAGACGAGGAGGGAGCCGAGAGCCCGGATGGTCAGGTAGTGGCCACGTCTTGGCCTGCCTTCAGCCACGCTCTGCTGTGTCGCAACCGGGAGAGCGACGCTCTACTGGGGCAGAGCGCTGGTGGCGGCACCATGGTGAGCCTGTTGCAGATGTTCGTCGGTCTGCCCTGGACAGCAACGCGACGCGACGCCAAAGCGGCCCTGGGCCTGGTGCAGCAATCCTTGAGAGGGCAGCGCCGCCGCGCCCAGCAGGACCTCCAAGCCCGAGGCGCGTCCCTGCAGGAACTCCAAGACCAACTGGCCCGCGCCCGCCAGTCAGCCGCGCAGGCGGATGATGGCCCAAGCGTGGAGCTGGCGGCCGGAGCCGTGGAGCAGGCCGGTGCCCGTCTAGCCGAACTGACCGCCCGGTACACCGTTGCGGTACAGCAGATGCATCAGGGTCAACAAGCCGAACAAGAACTCCATGAAACGCTCGTCCTCGACCAGGCCCGGCTGCGGGACCTGCGCGAGACTGCGGTTGCCCAGCGCTTTTTCGGCGCCTTGAAGCCCACCTGCTGCCCGCGTTGTTCCACCGCGCTGGACCAGTTGCCCCACGCCGCCTTGGACGAGGCGCACTGTCGCATCTGTGGTTCAGCTCCCACGGAGGTGCCCGCTGACCCATCCGCAGCCGACGAACTCGCCGCCTCCATCCAGACTCTCAAGACCGCCCACAGCACGGCCAAGAAGGCGGCCGGACAGGCCATCCGAGCCGTGGCCGTCTGTGAAGCCGACCTTGCCCAGGCCCGCACCGCGCTGGCCGCTGCTCAGGCAGCCATGCCTCACCAGTCCGGCCTGCGCGCCCATCTGGAGGTCGCCCGTCTCGAAGGTGCCTTTGCCGAGCGCCAGGCAGCCGAGCGCCGCGCCGAGCAGCCCCACGAGAGGTCATCGGACGAGACAGTGCTGGAGATGGCCACGAAAGAGGCAGACAAACGCGCAAAGAAGGCCTCAGACCAGCTCCTGGACACCCTGAGCACGGAGATCTGCCAGCTGGCGATCCGGCTGGGCATGAAAGAACTCCAGTCCATCAAACTGCAGGCCAACGGCCCTCTTCAGATTACCAAAGGGAACAGCAAGACGACCTTCACCCCCCTGACTCCCGGCGAGAAAGTCCGCTTGCGTATCGCCACCCTTCTCGCCCTGTTGCGCGTCGGCAAGGAAACCGGCGTCGGCCGCCATCCGGGGCTGCTATTGCTCGACTCCGCTGGCGCGCAGGAGACCATCGACGTCGATCTCGCTGAGGTCCTCAGCCAGCTCAAGGACATCTGCGACGAAACCCCAGACCTTCAAGTCATCACCGCTACTGCCAAACGCGATCTGGCCACCGCCGTCATACCCGCCGACCGTCTCAAAATTTCAGGCCCAGGCGAACCCGTGTGGTGATGAGCCCGTTAGGGTAACCGACTTGTCCGTGCCGCCCGCCCGTCTTCTCGAGAAAGGCCACCACCGTGACCCCACTCGAGACACGCCTCGCCCAAGACGGCGACCCACCCGCCCTCACCGACCTCGGCGGCGAGGACAGTTTCTGGCTGCACGCTAATCAACTGGCCGCATCCCCGCTGTGGTTCCGCGCTACCGAAACTCTCCTGGCCGAGTGGGACACTCTGCACCATCCCGACCGGGCCGCCACCTTCATCACCCGTGCCCTGACGACAACCACCAGCCCCGCGGCCGCCGACGACATACTCGACCAGCTCGTCGAGCACCCTGGCTATCTCCAACAAGCAGCTAGCCAGCTCAACGCCGTGGCCCTCGATCGCAGCCGCCGTCACACGACGCCCCGTGATGCCGAACTGGCAGGCGTCTTCCTCGAAGCTGCCCTTCGCCTAGCCCTCCCCGGGACCACCAAGCGCTACGGACTCCTCGACCGTCTCATCGACGCCGACGCCAGAACGGCCCCCGCCGCCTACGCCCGCCGCACCGTCCGGGCTCTGGGCACCGCCTACGAACACTGGCGAGAGGGCGACCTGCTCGCCGCACTGCAGCACTTCACCAACACCGCGGTCCAAAGCGACGCCGTCTATGAGCTCGCCATGTGTCACCTCGCCGACGCAGCCAACGCCCCCGACCGCGCCGCCCTCCTGCAGGCATTCACCACCGCTCGCAGCCTCCTCCAACAGGCCATCGATGCCGACGAAGATCGTCCAGACGCCGCCGCCTACCTCGCCGCCCTCGACGCCGTCCTCGCCTTCGACACCGGCAACACCACCACCCTGACCTCCGCCACTTGCCAACTGCGCCGCTCATTGACCGAGCACACCGTGTGGCTCACCGGCACCCGCACCCACTGGCGAGCCGGCCGCTATGACACCGAGGCCGCCTGGTACACCCTCAGCCTCGACCTCGACCACGCCAACGCCCACCTTGATCAGCCCCTGACCAGCTGGCCCCAACAGACCATCCAGCACATCCTTAACGTATACACCGCTCACCGCAGCGTCCGGCTCCAGCCCCTGCACGCTGCCCCGGGCCTGCAAGTCCTGGTCGCCCCGCGCATCGAAAACGCCTTCGTCAACCGCCGAGGACTCCTGCTGCACCTGCGCGCCCTGGTCGCCGATGCACCCGACGACTGGGACGCCCACGCCGCCCACCAACTTCTCCAGGCCATTGACGACCGTCTGCAAAGCGGCGCCCCCCAGGCGCAGTCAGAAGGCCCGGGAAAAGCCGCGGCGGCCTCCTACCCGGAATTGGCCGCCGAGATCGGTAGCCGGGTCCTCGCAAGCCTGCCCACGCAAATGCTCGACAGCCTCCAAGCCAGCCTCTCGGATAGGGAGGCCATCCCGGTCAGCAGCCTGCCGATCGCTCAGCAGGACATCTACAACAATGTCGTCGCCGTGCTAGACGGCTGTGGCGACTTCCGGCATCCCGTCGTCCGGCAGCACTTCATCCGCCTGATCATCCAGACCATCCGCTTTCTGCACAGCAGGACCACCCGCGCTCGGGCCCACCACACACCGCGCTTCGCATACCTCTTCGCCCCCGAAGCCGGCGAGACGCTCCCCTTGGAGAACACGGTCCAGGAGGACCTCCAGGACTATCTGGACGGCAACCTGGAGGACGTTGATATCGAAGTCACCGACCGCAGCGGAGGCCGCGCCGACATCGAAGTCCGCTTCCCCGGCTTCAGCACCATCATCGAATGCAAGCGGACAACCGGAAGGACCACACGCAAAGGACTACGGCGCTACCTCGGTCAGACAGTCGCCTACCAGGCTGGAGGTATCACCCTGGGCATGCTGGTCGTCCTCGACCTGAGGCCGAAGAAGACCTGGATCCCCAACATCCGCGACGACATGTGGGCTGACCACATTCCTTCGCCGATCCCGGAGCAACGAGACAGGTGGGCCGTCGTCGTTCGCGTACCCGGGAACAGGACCTCCCCATACGAGATGACTGCACCAAGCACGCTCCAGTAGCACCTACGGATCCTGAGCAAGCCCGTACTGTGCGAGCTGGTTAGCTCCCCTCCCCGAAAGGGGCGGTGGGCGGAACCGCCGGGTCACGTTGCGCGGCTGACAGAGCGTGGATCGGACGGCGGGTTCGGCACGGAGGGAGCGAGTGGAAGCCGGGCGCCCACGGCTACGTCTCGTAGACGTGGTGCAGGACGACGGTGCGGCGTACGCCTGCCTCCAGCATGGCCTGGGCCCGGTGCTGGCCGTTGATGTAGCCGGCTTCGCTGGCGGGCTGGATCGCGTCCGCGGTGTTGAACAGGGTGGCCAGTGCCTCGGTCTGCCACCGGGTGGCTCCTGCCGCGGCTGCGTGGGCGGTGGCGAACTCCTCCATGTCGTCGGGGGCCACGGACTGCGCCCGGGCCCGCTCGAGGACCTGAAGCGCCATCGCGTTGACCGTGTGCCAGTCGCCGCCGTGGTACCAGCAGCAGGTGCGGACGCTGCGGCGCGGCAGCACCTGACGCACCCAGCGCCGCCACCAGGGCACGCCAGTCGGCATGCACACCGGCTCGCGGAATGGACGCGGCCGGGCGAGAAGGGCCACCGCGAACTCCTCGAACACCATCTGCGGTTCCGGCTCCTTGGGGCGCGGCACGTAGCCGGCGCCGCGGTCCGTCGCGACCGGAGCGCCAACCAGGTCCTGCAGCTGCTCGTGGGTGATCACCGACCAGCGCGGGCCCCGCGGCCGGTAGCGATCGGCCTCGGCGAACACCACGCGCCGGAAGCGGGCCTCCTGGGGTGACTGCTCCGGCGAGAGCTGCCGCTCCACCCACACCGGTGGCTGATTCTCGGCGGGGCAGTGCTGCTCCCACACCGCGCCCGCGAAGCTCTCCACCCCGTTCATGAGCCCCATGCCCTCCGCGCCGGCGATCTGGGTCGCCACCGCGACCGGGCGCGCCCCGGGAGCGGTGAACAGCTGCAGCCGGAACGTCCCCGGCAACCTGAGCGCGGTGAACATGTGGTCGTCCACGCTGAGCCGGCGCGGAGCCGAGAGCGCGCGAAGCTCGTCCTGGCCGCGGGGTGCCGGTTCGGGGGCCGGGCCGGCAGGGAGGTCATCGGTCATCCCCCGATCATTCCCGACCAAGCAGCGGGCGCTGTCGCCGGCGTCGCTGCAGTCCGGCCCGCCTGGTGCAGGCAGACGCTGCGGCGCCCGCTCGTCGACGTCCGCGCCCCCGACACTGCGCTACGCCGCGCGCCTACCGAGAAGCCGCATGAACGACGCTGACCTGCTGCGGGCCCTCGGCGTAGACCCGTCTGAGCTGGACCCCGCCGCACCGTGGACGCCGCGCCAGCTCGCAAGCGTCAATCGGCTCGAGGGCAGCCTTCCGTGTGCGCGCTGTGGCAAGCCCGCGAGAGCAACCGGCGTCGTGGACGCGCCCGGACACGGCCGGCGGTGACTGGACCGGTGCATGCCCTGCCTCCTCGCCACCACCCCTCGCGGGGGCCCACGCGCGCCGCTGGCGGACACGCTGGCCGTGCTGCGGGAGGCAGCCCGCGAGGCAGGGGTCGTCCTGATATTCGTGACCGACGGGCCAATCGGTAAACACGGAAGCCGCGATGGTGCACGCATCATGCTCTCCGACGAGGACCGCTGATGCCGCCCGCGCTGTAGACCGCGCCCGGTCAGTCCGATTGGGCAGTCTCACGGCCCTGCCCCTATCCTTGATCGATCTCGGGCACGCCCGCCTCGGTGAGCATCGCGAAGAAGGTCGCGATGGGGCCGTTGCGCTCGGACCGGTCCGTGGTGAAGACCAGCCGTTGAGCAGCCCTGGACAAACCCACGAAGAAGGTTGATGTTCCTTCGCGCGGGTCACTTCCGAGCGCCCACCACTGTCTGCCGTGAATACCGAGGAAGAACACGGTGTGGTATTCGAGGCCCTTGCTGCGGTGGGTGGTGAGCAAGACGACGGCATCGGCGGACTCGAACTCGTCGAGCACCACACCCCAGTCGGCCGCCCCGCCAAGCACCGTCTCCAAGCGCGCCTCGAATGCGCCGGTGATGACATCGAACTCCTCACCGGGTGCCGTGGCCTCCACATAGCGGCGCAGGGCCGCGCTGTCCACGAGATCGAGCACCTTTCGGATGACGTCGGCCGCGGACGTGGTCGACGGAGAGTGGGCCTGAAGCCAGGCACGAAGCCGGGTGGTCAGGTCGCTCAAGTCCTCGCCGACACGCTGCTGGGCCGCCTCGTCGTCGGTTGCGTCGTGCACACGTTCCAGAGTCGCCGATACCTCCCGCCACACCGCGGCAAGGCCACGAGGCTGGTGCGCCAGTCGGAGCAGCCCCACGAACAGGCGAGTCGTCTCACTCTTCAGCAGATCTTGAAGGGACATCTTGCCGACCCGCGCGTCGTCGTTGCGGACTCGGATGCCGTGCGCGGCGAGGCGAGCCCGGAACAGCGGCTCGAAGTCTTTGACTCTCTGTCGTGCGATGAGCGCGAAGTCTGCCGGTGTGCGGTCCGAGTCGGCAATGTCCCGGGCGATCCATTCGGCGATGAACCTCGCCTCCTTATCTCCGCCGGAGAACGTCCACAGCACGGCCGGCTCATGCCCGTCCTCGGCAGTTGCTTTCGAGGTGGCCCGCACTGTGGTCGGATCGAGTTTGCTGGCGATCACGTGCTGTAGTTCGACCAGGGCGTCGCTGGAGCGGAAGTTCCACACCAGCCAGTAGGTGGTGGCGTTGAACGTGCTGGTGAAGCGCTGGACGGCCTCGGGCACAGCGCCGGCCCAGCCCATGATCCGTTGCTTGCCGTCCCCGACCGTGGTCACCGCGGTCTCCTCGCCGAACACTGAGGTAAGGAAGGAGAACTGCGCGCTGGTCGTGTCCTGGAATTCGTCGACGAACACTATGGGGTAGGTCATCCGTAGGGCGCGTCGGAGCTTCGGCACCGCACGGACCAGCAACTCTGCGAGCCGGTTGAGCATGACGAAGTCGACTTCCGCCTTTCCCGGCCGCAGGTAGCGGGCGCGCCACCACTCGCGTACGGCGTAGGAGACGGCGTCGACGGCGCCGTCCGTCGGCACGCTCTCGGGCAGGTTCCATCCCCCGACGATGTCGGATACGAAGCGTCCGGGCTGGAACCCGAGCTGCCCGGCCAGCGTCTGTGGTGCTGAGAAGGCGACGGTGTCGAGGAGGGTCCTCACTTCGGAGTCCGGCGCCATGCGGATCTCGTATCCGTGGCTCATTCGCCAGTCCGGCGGAAGGGCTGGCGCGAACCGATCCACCAGTCCCTTGGTGAACGCGTCGAAGGTCATCGACGCGAAGCGGCTGGCGTGGTCCGGAACGCGGGCGGCGACCCGGCGGCCGAGGTTGGCGGCAGCGTCACGCTTGAAGGAGATCGCCAGAATGTGCTGCGGCCACGGGCACAGCCCGGTCTGCAGGAGATAGGCGGCGCGCTGAGCGAGGAACTCCGTCTTGCCCGCGCCCGGGCCGGCCACGACCGCCACATTGCCGGTGTCCCGCAGAGCCCCCCACGCGGCTGGCTCTAGATCCTCGATACCCGCCGGGCGCCAATCCTCCACCGGGATCAGGGTCGTTGGGCGCAGCGTCGGCGTGCTCGTCGGGGCGAGACGGTCGGAGACGCTCACAGTGAGATCTCCTTCCGGACGTGCTCCACGAGGGCCACGAGCACCTCCGGTGCATTCAGTCGGATCTCCTCGTCACTGAGCCGGCCGAGCGCGCTCAAGTGAGTACTCGGTTTCGAGCGCGACAGGAACAGGTAGCGGTACCAGCCCAGCCACTCGGCCCGTGTCTCGTTCCAGTAGCCTGGCCTGGTCCCCTTCTCTCCCAGGACCGTGGTGATGGGATCAGTGGAATCCGGCCCGCGCTGGTTGCCTTCAAGGTGTCTGTAGGCGTTCTCGAACGCGCACAACATGGCGTAGTCGAGGTCAAGCGGCTCGGAGTAGAAGACGGCGAATGTACGCAGGTGTTTCAGGATCGGCTTGATGTGCTTGAGACGGAGGCCGTCGTGGATCTCGTCGACGTCGTCGTAGTCGGCGAGACCTTCCAGTGGGTCGAGCCCGTTGTCCATGAGGCGGTTGCAGGCATCACGTAGCCGGGCCGGGCCCGCGCCGACTTTGCCGTAATCGAGGTCCAGCAGGGTGGCATGGGGGATGTCCAAGTCGTGGAGCAGCTTCCACATGTGGTTGGTGTGCCGGCCGTCGAGCGGCACCATCGCCACGAACGACGGGTCCAGCTGCACACCGTGAGCCTGGGCGATCCGGGGGATGACGAGCTGCTCGGTGTCGCCTTCGCCGAGTACCACGAACTTGGCGAAGTACAGCTCCGGGTGGGCACGCACCGCCTCCCGAATGTATTTGCCCGCCTCGGTGGTGTCGTCGGGGAGGGTGATCTCGCGGACTGATGCCGTCGAGGCGGCCTGCTCCGTACGGAAGTATCGGACGTCTTCGGGGCGGATACGGGGCATGACACTGGCGGAGTGGCTGGAGAGGATCGTCTGCGTCGCTGTGGTGCCGCTCAGATCTTGCAGCTGGTCAACGATCCGGGACAGGAAGAACGGCGAAAGGCTGTTCTCGGGTTCCTCAACCGCGATCAGGGTTAGGTGCGGCAGGTGAGCCGCTTGCAGGGTGAAGTCATCTATGTGCTGGCCGTCGCAGACCGCGGCCTCGACGTCGATAGCTGCCGCTACCAGGGCGAGGTGCAGCAGCGACCGCTGCCCGTCGCTCAGCATGCGGCCTGGCCTGGGCCGACCGTTGTGGTCGGGCTCGAAGACGAGTTCGGAGTTGCGGACCAGCTGGTTGAAGTCGCCGTCGAGAAGTCGCAGCTTGGGATCCGAGTGCATCCCCGCGTCATGCAGTTCCTGCCATCGGGCCGTCAGTGCGCCTTCGACCGCTTGGATCACGGGCTCCTCGGTGAACTTCTCGGCGACTTCGGCCGCTTGGCCACTGACGAGGTCACGCAGACCAGTTGACCACTGCGCAGCTCGCCACAGTCGGCTGCGGAGAAAGGCCGTCACCTGGCGCACGCCATCACGGGAGGCCGGGATGTAGATCATCTGGATACGGCTGCGCTCCGCAGCAGTCAGCTGTACGTAGTCGTCCTCGCCGTACTCCTCGGCAAGGGTGTTGACGATCACGCGCGACTCGGTGATCGCCCCCTCCACCGTGCCGTCATCGACCCATTCGGCCCGGAGTGCCACCCGGACCTTCAGGTCGCCATCCTCCGCGGCGGCCATGCGCCGGAAGAACTCCGGGACCGCTCGGGACGCGCCGGCCTGCTGCTGGTGCTCCGCGTCCTCCGCGGCATCGCCATCGTCGCCTTCTCCGACTTCGTCGTTTTCCCCGCTGTCGTCGAGTTCGGGGAAGGCGAGCACCGCTTCGATCGCCAGCTCGCGGCTGGCGGGCAGGTCGGTCTCGCCGACGGGCACGTGAAAGTCGTCCACACGTACGGACCGTTCCTGCCCGGATATCCCGAACAACCGCAGCAGCGCCTCGCAGGCCGCGGTCTTGCCCGAACCGTTGGCGCCGATGAAGGCAGTCATGCCCCGGTCCAGGCGAAGGGACGTGCGCCCCGGCCCGAAGCACTTGAAGTTCTCCAGCACGAGCTTCTCGATGAACATTCGCCACTTTCCGGTACAACGACGTCATGAACGGCGACTGCCCATGACGGTATCGAAACCGTGTGATCTCCGGGCTCTATCGATCAAAGTCGGCGCCGGTCCTGTCCGCGGCAACACCACGAATCGCAGCTGACGAGAGGCGTGCTGGGGGTGTGGCTGCCCTGCCCCGCAGGGCAAGCAGTACATCGCCTCCCGCGACGGCCTCACCGGCGTCGAGTGGTCGGTTATCATCCCAGGAAAAACGCAAACCTTCGCCAGCCCGACATTCTGGAACATCAATCACGAGATTCATCGCTACTCCTGCCCCTTGTTGTGGAAACTCAGTGGGGAGCCATTGGGGCTTCACTCAACGGCTCTCCGTATGCATGCTTCACGCGGCTGAAGCCACGCAACCCGAGTCAGCCCAGCGCGTCGATCGCCTTCACGATCAAGGCCCGTGCATTCGCCCCATACACAGCGATCTGCCGCATCTGCTCGAACGCCCGCACGTACAGGGCGATCTCGCTGGGCTGGGTAATCCGCACCTGAGCGGACACCAACTCGACGGACACAAGCGAATCGTCATAGACGTGAAACGTCTCGCGCGGCCACTGCCCCCGGCTCGCCGTTGACGGAATGATGCCGAGTGAAACGGCCGGCAGGGCGCCTGCGGTCAGCAGGTAGCCGAGCTGCGCCGCCATCGCATCGGGCGTTCCGATCCGGTAGCGCAACACGGCCTCCTCGATGAGGAGGACGAAGCGATGGCCCCGCTCGTGAATGATGCGGGACCGCTCGACGCGTGCCCGTGCCGCGGCCGCGCTGTCGTCGACGGGGAGTTCGCGGAAGCGGGCGCTCATGCCGAGCACGGCGGCAGCGTAGCCCTCGGTTTGTAGGAGACCGGGGACGAGGGAGGAGGAGTACACCCGGAACAGCTGTGTCTGATGAAAGAACGTGACGGCGCTGTCCTGCAGCTGTTTGAGCCCGTTGCGGACTTGGTGGCGCCACTCGGTGTACATCGACTCGGCATGGAGCGACTGAGCGATCAGGTCTTCTGCCTGGTCGTCCACTCCGAGGGTGCGGCACCACCGCCGGATGTCCGTGGCAGATGGGGCGGTGCGGGCGTTCTCGATCCGGGACGTCTTCGCGTGGTGCCACCCGCACCCGTCGGCCAGCTCAACGACCGTGAGCCCTGCCCCCTTACGCAGGTCCCTCAGCCGTCGCGCGACGACTTCGCGGGCGGCCTGGGCGGAGGAGGAGGGAGAGATGGTCATGGGCTGGCCTGTCCGGTGCTTCCTGCTAGCGGATCTTGTACTGGTCGTGCGGTACTGCCCGCTCCCACACCGCCTCGAAGGCGTCCGCGCACAGCTTCACCGCGGCCGGGCTCTCGGTGAGCTCCGGTCCTTGAGATGAGCCGTCCCCGGCGAAGTGGTTCCACTGGACCAACTGCCCGTCGAACAGCCAGTAGTCGTTTCCGGGCAGGGCAAGGTCCGACGCCTGCCGCCGAGGCAGCCATCGCACCTGCTCCCCGGCGGCGAGGTTCGTGAAGGTGCCGGAGTGCTCGTACTGGATGTACTCGCTGACCGGCTCGGACACGATCCGTGCCCGGCGCACGACCACACCGCGGCCTACCGTCTCGGTGATGAGGTCGAGCCAAGGCCGCCACCATGACGTCCGGTCGTCCAGGTTGTGGCGGAAGCCGGCACGCCAGTCGGCGAACGGGCCGCTCTCGTAGTCGACGGCGTAGGCGTCCCGCATCTCCAGGTGGACGGCGGAGCGGGTGCAGCTGGAGATCAGGTCACGGAAGGTGGGCTGTACGTTCGACGGCATCGCACGCCTCCCTGATCATGTGCACCATCCTGGCGGGGATTCGGATCACGGCCTCGCTCTCCGGGATTCCCACGGCGTGGCCGGGGAGTTCGAGCGCGGCGCACTCGCCTTCGAGTTCCGGGCCCGGCTTCCATCCCTGGAACACGAGCTCCTTCTTCTCCTGGTCGACCCACACGGTGGGGCTCTCGTGATCCCCGGTGTTCGGGTCGATCCCGATGAACAGTAACGACATGCCGGTCTCCATCCATGTGGTGTGCAGTTGTGTGCATCACAATCCTGCAGCGGGCCGAGGCGGTCAAGGGTGCGAAATGGCCAACTGACCACGCTAGCGGCGTGTGTGCACACTTCTGCACACGAGTTGCTGTAGTGCACATCGGCTCCCTACCGTCAGCGGTATTCACCGACCGACGGCGGGGGGCATACCCGTGACGATGACTATCAAGGTGTACGAGGTCGACCGGCAGGGCCTCACGCGCGTCTTGCGCCCGGAGACTGCGGTGGTACCGGCCACCACCGTTGACCGGAGCTCTGCCTACCCGGACTGCCAGTGCCCGCGGTGCCGGGCAGCTGAGACAGCGGACCTGTCGTATCGGGTGCTTCTGGACCACACCACGGTCTGTGGGGCGTGCCGAGCCGGGGCCCCGTGTGTGACCGCGGGCGCGCTGGGCCGGGCGTGGCGTCGGGGGCGGGCATGATCTGTGCACGCTGCGACCAGCCGATGACCGACGAAGAGTCGGCGGCGTACGACATCCCGGGCGCGACCGGGCCAGGGGTCACGGTTCGCGTCCACAAAGCCCGCTGCACACCACCGCCCCGGCCGAGGACGTACACGTACTTGCCCCACTGACCTCCCGCCCGCACCCGAGGCCGGCGGTCGTCGGGGTGCGGGCGGGTCCACTGATCACGGATTCCGGCCACGCGTACGAGATCCACCGCATCCGCGTGGGCTGACCTGCTGAATCAACGATGGACCACCCAGCGCGCGTTCGGCGGTCCGGCGGCAGGGCTTCGACGAGTTCTGGCTGGGAGAGCCGGGTGAGCGGTCAGCTGGCTGCGCACCAGCATGGCCTCCACCGGCGAGTTCGCCGCCCACCGGGGGACAACGGCCACGCCGGACACAGACAAGTCCCCGACGCGGTGGTAGTCGCAGAAGGGATTGGTTACCGACGGCGGTCGCTGCCGCGAAGCCGACGGAAGAAGATGTCTTTCCTCAATTGGTGGGCTCCCACAGGCAGGGCACATTCCTGATCAGGTCTGGCCTGGCACACGGGGCACGAGACGTTGTGCAGCCGGAAGCCGGGCACCATGCTCGCGGTCCCGCGGAGCGTTCGCTGGTCTTCCGCTCGCTGTGTCGCTTTGGCTTTCGCGGCCGCCTGGCGTTCCTTCACGATCGGCATGATTCGCTGATCGTGGCCGTGCTCCCGCTGGACCTCCTTGCCGTTGTCCTCGCCTTGTTCCACGCATACTTGGCCGGGCCGGGCGTTACAGACGGGGCAGGCCCGGCGGATCCAGAACCGCCGGGCAACCTGTTCGTGCAGAAGAACCGTCCGCGTCGGCCGGGGGCGTTTGAGCGTGGTCTCCGCCTCGTTTGTGACCTCCGCGTTGCTCTTCCGGACTGTCGCCCGGTTCCTTCTGTTTTGGATGCGCGCGGCAAGGTAGTCAGCGGCTGCGTCCGCGATGTTGTTCTCTTTCTCGGTCCGGTCGCTGCCTGCGGTCACCTTGGCGCGGTTCAAAAGCCGGCGGACTTGCTTGGTGTCCCGTGCGGTCACCGCCTTGTCTAGGTGGAAGAACAGAAGGCGGCGGCGTGCCTCGGTACTTGGCACACGCTTCTTGGTCTCCACAGCGGTCCACCGGGACGGGGGCGGTGTGCTGCGCGAGCGGACGATCTGCTCCACCATCGGTGTCGACAGCCCGCGCTCCGTCATCTCGCACTCGTCCAGACCGAACCACTCGGTCGGCCGCGCGAACGCCTCGGTGCCGATGCTGACCCGGCGGGCCGTGCCCTCGCTGTTCAGCCGGATGCGGTGGACATACCAGCGGCGGATCAGCGTTTCCTGGTCCACCGGCACCGATACCCCGAGCACCGGCTCCAGGCCGTCCTCGTCCCACATAGGCTCCACCGCCTGGTCCAGGTGCACGCGCAGCCCACGTGCCTTGAACCGGATGTCGACCACGGAGCCGATCGCCGCGCCGTCCGGCCGGGCGAAGTCGAAGTTGGCCTGATCGCCGCGGCCCCGGAACCAGGCCGCGGCCGCGGACTTCACGTACAAGTGGTCGGCGCTGGCAACGCCCCGGGCACGCCGCCCACAGACGTGAGGCAGTCCGTCCGTGCCCGGGTGGTGAGCAAAGTGGCAGACGCGGTCGGTGTAGAGCTTCGTCGTCAGCTGGCCGCCGCAGCCGCCGAGCAGCAGCCCGCACCAGAATGTGTCGTCACCGTGCCGCCGGCGGAAGGCGTCCAGCTCGATCGCCTCCAGCGGCAGCGTCAGCGGCTCGTCCGAGTCCGCACTTCCCATCACCGCCGTCTGAATTTGCCGCCTGTCACCCTGCACGAACCCCCGTCTTTCGTCCCAACTCATCGTTTCAGTTCGGACGTTGGTCCAACAGGTCATCGCCGGGAACAAGCCGTCGTTCGCAGCGAGGCAGGGTGCGCGACAACAGCCGCGGTTCCAGCCTGCTGGGCATTGCGTTCGGCACGCGCCCGCCGAAGGGCAGCCGCCTCGGTGGCGGCGGCTTCACGGCGGCGCTGGACGCGTGCCGCGGCGAAGGGGACCGGCGCATCCTTCGGCACGGTCTACGGCTCCGGGAACGCCCACTGGCTCAACTAGCGCATCGCCCTGGTCTCCCTCTCCACCGCCTCCGTGATCCCCGGCTCCAGCCGCTGTGCAGGAGCGACAGACTGATGCGCGGCAGCGAGCGGCGGTAGCCCTCGCACGCCGTCTCCCTGGTCCTCGCTGGACCGGTGCCGGGACCGGGTCCGCCGGGGCGACGTCGGCGGGACCGGGCGCAGGCGCGGCGCCGGGCGGCAGGATTCGCAGGGCGCTCACGACATTGCGGCCCGCTACCTTGTTGGCGGCCGCGATGAGAGCGGGTCTGCTCCAGGCGGGTCTGCGTCGCCCAGGCTGCCGACTCCGGGCACACGGTGAACTGGCCGGAGTCCGGGTCGTACGACACGGCGGTGACGTGCCGGGCCAGCTCGGGGGCAATGGCTGCCCACCGCTGGCGCAGGGAAGCGCCGGCGGCCGGAACCTCCCAGGCCCGCTCGGTAAGTAGCGCGCCGATCGTCGCTCCGAGGTCCATCGGATCGCGCCCGTCGCGCCGCGCCGTACGGACCGGCCGCGGCCTTTGCTTCGCCTTCTGGCCGCTGCCGCTCTTCCGGGCCCGCTCCATCGCGGCCCGCAGCGCGACCTGGGCCAGGTCGACGCCGTGCGTCTCGCTGTCGCTCATGCCTGCCCCCACGGCGTGTAGCCGAGGTCCAGGTGCCCGAGGCCGGACAGGCGCTGCACCTGGGCAACGAACGCCCGGGTGAACAAGCGCTGCGCCGACGTCTCGCCGTACCGGTCGATATGGTCGAACACCAGCTGGTGATCGGCGGCAGCGCGGTTGCGCCAGTCCAGGACCTGCTCGCGGGTCAGCTCCTCGAGGAAAAGCTGCTGGTCGTCGTCGATGTCGGCGGGCTCCGGTGCCGGAGCAGAGACGACGGCGGCCGGACGTGGCGCGGGCAGCACGACCGGCACCATCGGCGCGGCCGGGACGTCGTCGGCCAGCTGCTCGGCCGCGGCTTCAGCACGGTCCTGAGCTGCGGCGGCCTTCCAGGAACGGTGCTGCTCCCACTCGTACGCCTTCGCCCACGCCCTGGCGGTCACGTCCTGGTGCAGCTGCTGCTCGGTCGCCGCACGGCGCTCGGTCTCGGAGCCGCTCGGCATCGCTAAGTCGACGGCGGCCGCGACCGCACGTCGCTGGTCGCGGCGGTCGTCCTGCCTCTCCGCGCAGCGCGGGCAGTCCTGCCCGGAGTCGAGCAGCACCCGGTCGTCGCACCGCACGTCGCCGCACCGCTGGCGCTGGGGCAGTGCCAGGCCGATCAGCCAGCCCGCCGGGTCCTTGATCGGCCCGGCCAGCCGCATCTGGTCCTCCAGGCGCCGGGCGACCCGGTCGGCGAGGGCCTGCGGCGCATCCGTACGGCCGGTAAGCCCGACCACCCTGTCCAGCTCGCTACGGGCGGCGGCCACCACCAGCTTCCGGGCGGCCGGACGCTCCAAACGCGCCCACACCAGGTCGACCGAAGCCAGGACGGCCCGCAGATCCTCCGGCGGCAGAGGAACCCTCCCCCGCTGCTGCCTGCCCTGACCCGAACCGTCCACGACCCGCACCGAAGCCCCGGCCACCGGCCCGCGGCCGTCCTTCCCGCCTTCGACGACCGGGGACTTCTTTGGCTGTTCCCCGCGGAGCGGGCCGCCGACCTCGCGCACGCACACGCGGTCCGGCAATTCACCGGACCCACCACGGCCTTCGCCGGAAAAGCCACCAGAGAGCGCGAGAGACCCACCGCGAGTAACTACAGAAGCGTGGAGAGCGTGGTGCTGTGCAGTTGTGGCGAGGTCTGCCGATCCGGCCATCTTGCCCTGCCTGGTGCCCTCCACCCCAGTCGTCACACGGGTCTCGCCCGTCTTGACGGGATCAAGATCTCCGGATGCAGTACCGGCGAGGTCTGAAAACACGGCGTTCGCCACCCGGCGGGCCTCCCGCATGGCCACCCCATGGGCCTCAGCCACAGGCACCAGGCGCACCCGCGAACGCGCGCACAGGCCCGAGCCGGTCTCCTGCCGCACCACGTCCGCGACGCCGTGCTCCTGGAGCCGCTTGAGCACCTTCGCCCCGGCCGCCGCCGTACAGCCCAGCAGCCGCGCGACCGTCGTCGCCGGACGCCCCCGATGGGTGCCCACGGACCCGGGGCACAGCTGCAGCCAGCCCGCCGAACCCGTCGTCAGCACCATCAGCAGCAGCCCGAGCCGATCCGTCGCAGCCCCCCGGCCCGTACGCCCGGCAAGCAGCCCGGCCGGGACCGGCGCCTTGTCCTTCGGCGCCCACCCCGGACCGAACAACACCTCGATCAGGCTCAGCAGCACCGCCAGCTCCGAGCGGGACAACGCCAGCGCGTGCCGCCGGTCGCCGGCCTTCTGCGCCCGGTACATCGGAATCACCCAGCACTCCAGGCCCGTCGCGTGCCCGAAGGCGTTCGTCGCGACGTTTGAGCCAAGGAACCCCGCGCCGCGCAGCTCGGGCAGCACCGTGTGCGCGACCGTCGACTGCGACACCCCCAACCACCGACCGAGCTCCGCCGCCCAGATGGACGCCTGGTAGTCGTTGCGGGCCTTCGACTTCGCCGTCAGCACCACCGAAGCCAAGCGGGCGCCGTCCGACGCACCGGCCAGCGCCGGGGACGTCACCAGTGCACGCACCGCGGCAAGCAGCCGGGCGCGCATCGTCTTCGAGAGCTGGAGCGGGTTGCCCAGCTCCAGCGGAGCCACCGGACGGGCCTGCGCCCGAACCGACCGCAGCTGACGCCGCGAACGCTGGGCCGAGGCCCCGTCGACGGAGTCCCAGAGGGAGTGGTCCAGAGCAGCGGCCGGTGCCGCCACGGTGCTCACCGGACCAACCAAGGGAACGTCAGAACATGATCCATCCGGCGCCCATGGACCAGGTCGCCTGTGGACAGAGCCCGCTCAGCCGGTGCTCCCGCACGGCAGGCAACAACCTTGAGACCCGTCCCGCCACACGGGACGACACCCTCGCGAACCCCACCGTCCAATGCACCGAACTGCGCGTGCACGAGCGGGGCGGCCGACACCGCAACCGCGCTCATCGACACCCCGAAAGGGCTGCTCTTGTAGCTTCCTACCGGAAATCCAACTTCCGGCACGAAGCACACAAAATCATATGAACGGGACGCCGATCCCGTCACACGGAAAGTCCGCTGCTCCCGAACCGGGGTGAAACGGACAGGGTCAAGCTGACAGGGGACACCACTCTCAGGCACTATGAGAACGACCTACCTTCCATAGCTGGACCGACCAGATCCCCTCGGGGCTGGCCGAACCAGATGTGTGGATGTGTCAGGTGAAGCCCCCTTCGTGAGAAGCGGGCGAACACCGATCGGGTGGGGGGAGATTTCTCCTCTCCTCTCGGTTCTGGTGAACCGCGAAGCCCCTGTGGTGGGGGCCCGCGGTGACACCGGCGGCGCTGTCCGTGGCTGTGGTGGCCGTGGTTAGTGGCCGTGGTGTGGTCCTGGTTAGGGGCCGATAGAGGAATGTGCGGCTCGGTGAGCCGCAGCTCAGGACCGGGAGTGAACCGGGACCTGAGCGGCCGACGCGGGTGGTCAATCCGGTCGGTAGACGGGCCGCGCGAGGCCAGCGGGTGGTTAATCCGCTTCCTGGCGCGCGCGGCCGATGGCCACTAGGTCATCCCGATCCCCCTTCGGAGGTCGGCGTCGGCATGCCCTCATTCAGCTCAGCGGCTTCGGGGAAACGCTCAGCGAGCCGCTTGAGCAGGTGGATGCAGGCATCTCGCTGTGGACGCCGAGGGTTGCTCTTCCCCAGCTCCCAACGCACACCGACAAGACCTTTCACGCCGACCGCCTCCGCGACATCCAACTGCGTGAGACCCGCGGCAAGGCGGAGTTGGGGGATGCAGCCACGGTGAACGGCCTTGCGATCGACGGCCGGTAGGGTTCAGAACCATGCCCGGACTTGCGCTTTTCGATCTGGATGGCACGCTGGCCGACCGGAAGTCGGCGCTCAGCGACGCCGTGACCGGCCTGTGTCGGGCCAACGCCCTTGCTCCAGACGCTGAACAGTGGCTGCGCACCGAGCTGGTCGACCGCGCGAACGCCGCCGACTTTGCCCGTCTGCGGGAAGTCTTCGACCTGGAGGTGCCCGCCGCGCAGCTGTGGCAGGAGTACGTCAGCCTCATGTCGGCCGCCGTCACCTGCCGACCGGAGGTTCTTGAGGGCTTGGCCCGTCTGCGCGCTGCCGCGTGGACGATCGGTGTCATCACCAACGGGGCCGGCGACATCCAGCGCGCCAAACTGGCCGCGACCGGCCTCGCTGCCCTGGTCGACGGCGTCGCGGTCTCGGGCGACCTGGAGATCCGCAAGCCGGACCTGCGCCTTTTCGAACTCGCGGCATCCCGTTGCGGCGTGAGCCTCGCGGACGGCGGCTGGATGGTCGGCGACAACCCGGCCGGGGACATCGGCGGCGGACACCGGGCTGGCCTGCGCACCATTTGGCTCCGCGGCCGCCCATGGCCGGACGACCTCGCGGTCGCACACCATGATGTCGACGACGTCATCGGCGCCATCACCATCTTGCTCAACGAGACCTCGGAGTAGCACCGTGAACCAGCCGACCGTCGGTATCCTCCACCCCGGCAGCATGGGCGCCGCCGTCGCCGGCTGCGCCGTGGCCAACGCAGCCGCGGTCCTGTGGTGCGAGGCCGGGCGCAGCACCGCTTCCGCAGCGCGCGCCGAGCAGTTCGGCCTGACGTCGGTGGTCACGCTGACCGAACTGCTGGACCGCAGCGACATTGTCATCAGCCTCTGCCCGCCGGCCGCCGCCGAGGACCTGGCGCGCGACGTGGCCAAGCATGGCTTCACCGGGGTGTACGTGGAGGCGAACGCGATCAACCCCGTTCGGACGACGCGGATTGCCGGGCTGCTTGGACCGGACGCGACTGTCGTGGACGGCGGCGTCATCGGCTCCCCGCCCGTCCGCGGTAAGACGCCGACGCTGTATCTGTCCGGCCCGGCCGATGCGACCGAGCGGATCGAAGCGCTCTTTGCGGGCACGGCCGTGCGGACGGCGACGTTGGGCCCGGAGATCGGGAAGGCGTCGGCGTTGAAGTTGTCGTACGCCAGTTTCCAGAAGACCTCACGCGTGCTGGTGGCGCTCGCGTTCGGCATGGCGCGCGAGCACGGCGTCGACCACGAGCTCATTGAGGTCGCCTCCCGGCGGACCGACTCGTACCTCGCGGAGCCTGAGTACGTGGCTAAGACCGCAGCGCGCGCTTGGCGCTGGGGACCAGAATTGGAGGAAGCCGCCGACACGCTCGCTGCCGCCGGCCTTCCGCCGGAGATGCTGCGCGCGGCCGCGTCCACGCTGGCACGGTGGCACGACGTCAAGGACGACAGCGAGCTCACGCTCACCGATGCCCTGGACCGACTCGTCCAGCCGTAGCCCGCGTTCATGCCGTCGCCACTCCTGCCCGCTGCGTCAGTAACTGGTCGATGAGCCGCGCCGCGTCCTGCGGGGACGCCGTCGCGGTGTCCACGGTCAGATCCCAGTTCATATCCGGGTGCGCGTCCAGGTCCTCACGGGTCGCCTCCCACGCGGCCAAGCGCGCCGTGGTGTCGCTGTCTCCTCGCCCCGCAGACCGCTGCGCGGTCACCTCGCGCGGGCACCACAGCACCACCACGGTCCAGCCGGCCGGGTAGCCGCCGACCAGAGCCCGGATGCCATCGACCTGCCCGAGGTGCACCACCGGCACCCCGGCCGCGAACGCCGCGTCGACGCCCGGCCGGTCGATCACGTACGTGTTGCCGTACCGCGCGTTCGCGTAGACGACATCGCCCGCAGCCTCCAGCTCGCGTAGCTGCTCCTCTGTGCCCATCCGGTAGCCGGCGGACTTGCCCGTCCCAACCTTGAGTCGCGCGAACTGCGCGTACTTCGAGTTCAGCTCGGTGAGCGCGGTGGTGACGGTGTCCTTGCCCGCCGCCGGTGGGCCGTACAGGATCACGCCTTGCTTCGGGTTCACGCGTACATCGCCCCCATCGCCTGCCGGGCCTGGTCCGCGAGCGTCACCGCGGTCCCCAGCCGGTTGTCGACGACCAGGTGCGGCACCGCCGGGCGCAGCTCCAGGTCGATCGTGGCCATGTACTCCTCCCACCGCGCCAGCTTCCACGCGTCCCGGGCCGCGGAGCGGAATCCGATGTACTCGCGCATCGACTCTTCGTCGCAGCGAACCCACACCGGGAAGACGTCGACACCCATCGATCCCGCGCGGTTGCTCAGGCGCTGCATCCAGGCCGGATCCGTCATCTCCGCGATGAACGGGGCGGTCAGCACGGTGCTGATACCGCACTTGATGTTGGCCATGGCCGACTGCATCAAGCAGTCGTACTCCACCGGCCGGACCTTCTTCCGGTAGAGATCGGTGTGCCTGTCGTTCGCGTCGCCGCCCAGCGCGACCAGAAGGCGTTCCACGAGCGGGCGGGTGAGCGGGTCCTTGTCGAGTAGCGGCCAACCGGTGAGCTGAACGAAGAAGCGGGCAAGCTCGGTCTTCCCACTGCCGGCGAACCCGCCGACCAGGATGAGCACCGGGCGGTGCGGGTCGCCGCCCGTGTGCCTGCGCTTCCACGCGTCGATGATGCGCTGCTGCAAGTCGAAGTGGTCGGCTTCGCCCGAGCCCGGCGCAATGCGATGAATCGCCCGCTCAACAGCCAGGACATACGCGCCGTTGAAGCGGTCGTCCATCGGCGTGAGCTTGAAGGACGTCTCCTCACCCGGCAGGGCAGTGCGGAAACCGAGGTCGGGCTCGGTGGCCCGGTACAGGAGGCAGTAAGCGCGCCGGTAGTGAGGACCAGGGAAGACCTCGCCCTGCTCGTGCTGCCACAAGGTCTGAGGATTTGCGGCGGGGATGCCCTTCAACTTGGCCCGCTCGGCGACCTCCCGGAGACGCTCACCGGCCCTTTCCAGAGTCAGGCCGTGTCCCTCCCGCTGCTCGCGCAGCCGGTCCGGCCTCCACCCTGCACGCTGCTTCCCCACCCTCTGCCCCTCCGTCATCGTCATGGCCCCGAGCCTAGGACTCAGGCCCCAAATCCCATGTGTACGTGGATGTTGAAAACCCGTGAATGGAAGTGCGCACGGGCTTCGACAAGCCGCTGTGATGTTCCGTTTCCCTCGCCGCCGGTGTGATTGCCCCCAGACAACGAAGCGGTCGAAGGGGGCACAGAGCTATGGCTGGAGAGTTCCATCGCGAATGCAGTACCCAGCTCTTACACCGGGCGTCGGACAGTAAAGAGCTGATGGGCTCGGTCCGATCGGACTGGAAGCCGTTGCCGTGCAAGCCCACGGTCCACGAGCTCGTCGAGATGACCGAGGAGCGTGACGAGGGTGTATCCGAGGCGCGATGCTGCGTCCACGGTAGTAAAGCGAGTGTCGGCGTAGGACTTCCAGATCGCTCTATGCGCAGTTCGGCTGAGATCGAGCGGAGGAGGCTGCTCGATGCTCTCCACCGTCGGCGAGGTCTTCTCGACTACTACTACCAGGCCGCTCTCAACTGCGTTCCGCACCGTAGACACCGGATCCCTCTCGAACACGAACCACTCCCCGTGCGATCGAGCTTCGGCGAAGTGAGCGTGGATGGCTTGCTCGAGAGCGTTGCTGCCAGGACAGCTCCACAGAACCTCGAGCTTCACGGGGGACATGTTCTGAATTTCGCGCAGCCGACGCTGGAGGTCGCTTGTCACGCCGATCTTTGCTGTGAGTACACCTGGAACGCCGATCACATACACGTACACGGGTTCCTCCTAGCGATGATGCTGTCCGTGCGAGAGAACATTCAGGTGCCGCTGGGTCTCACTCGATCAACGTATCACCTTAAGGCGGGTCGACTTAAGGGTGGGATCGCAGAAAAGTGCCCCCACCGTCACCTTGAGGCCAGGCGCACTTGGATGGAAGCTTCAGGCGACGCTGAGCCGGTATCTCATGCGATACCGATGCGCAGCCTTCGCGAGCAGGGACACCTCGATCGGGCGGTCGTTGTCCGAGTAGACGACTCGGAAGGTCAACAGCACTGGCATGTCCTTGGGAAGTTCGAGTGCTACCACCTCGTCCTCCGTGGGGATCTCCGAGGAGACCTCGTCCGTGAACTCTCTTGGTGGGTAGCCCAATTCGCTGAGGAGCGTGGGCGTGCCACCACGGATCTTGCGGCGCTCCATCATCGCCGTACCTTGGGCCAGATCGAGCGGGTAGTACGACCTCGTGAGCTCGGTGGGTTCCTCGTCCAAGAACAGCACCTGCTTGCGCATAAGGACCTGACAGTCCTGCTCCAGTCTGAGTGCCTGCGCCACTTCACTCGGTGGTGTCACCACTGCTACCTCAATCAGCTTGGACGAGCCTCGCTGCGATCGCTTCTCGGCCTCGCTGATCCATCGGTAAGGCTCTCCGGCAGCCGGAAGGGGCATGTACACAGCTGGCGAAATGGCCTGCTGGGTGCTGCCTTTGACGAACACCCCCTTGCCGGGTTGACCGACCAGGAGCTCTTCGTCTTTCAGCATGAGGAGAGCTTTCTGGACGGTGGTTCCGGCAACGCCGTAGTGCTCCATCAGGGCAGGGGTCGAAGGCAGCTGGGTACCGGGAGCCAAGTCTCCCCGCGTGATCTGGCGTCGCAAGCCCGCGGCGATCTTCTGGTGAGCCGACCGCTTGTCGTCAAATGTTCTCGCCATGGATCAGCTGGCCTGCTTCCTCTGTCGGTACTGGAGGTGCCGCGTCATGGTCATGATGCTGACCTCCATCGGCGTGCCGTTGGTGGACGTAGTGAATCGAGTCAGAACCAGTACGGGCGTGCGTACCGGCAGGCACAACTGTCCGCACTCGGCCGAAGTCGCAGTGGAGGCGGCGACATCTTCAAGGGGCTCGCTTTCGGGAGTGAATCCCAGCTTGGCCAGCAGGGTTACCGCGCCGCCAGGAATCCTTCCCATCTCGGCAAGCCGGGTGCCACGGGCGATGTGCAGGGGGTAGTACGAGTCGGCAAGTTCGACCGGCTGGTCGTCCAACGTGATCAGGCGGCGGCGGACCACCACTTTCGTGCTGGTGTCGAGGCCGAAGAAGTCACGCACGGGCTCTGGAGCGTCTACCTCCTGCACGGCAAGGAGGCGCTGACTGCCTCTCCTGCCGCGCGTAGCGGCCTCCACACTCCAGGCGTCGCGCTCTCCTGGCTTGCGTGGTGCGAGATACGGCTGCGCTTCACCCATCCATGCATCATCGCTGCTCACGACTCATCCCCTCGGCTCGTCTCGACCTGCTCCAAACCATAATCCTCTCTCGCTTAAACCAGCATGGCGCGATCACATCCTTGCCACCTTAAGCCTTATAGCCTTATGGTCCAGAGGTCTCCCCGCAAGGGACGGGTCGCCAGAAGGCGCCTATTTGGCCTGCCCGAATACACCTGACCTGCCTCTGTGCCGGCTCCTACCGAACGGATCACCACCCCCATGAACGTCACCCGCCGTCCCGCTGTCAGCCTCGCCACCGAGCACTTCGACACGGAGACCCAGGAACTGTTGGACGCGATCGATGTGGAGCTGCGGATTTCGGCGACATCGACCTGGACGTTGTGTTCGATACGCCGCTGGAGATGGACGAGTACTTCACGCCGGGCAAGTTGGCCCGCCTTGATGCCACGGGCAGCGGCACCAAGGCTCGGGACGAGGTCGTAGCGGAGCTTTGGGCCCGCCAGGACGCAGATGAGGACATCGTCGCCACCGACCCCTCCATCACCGAGCGGGTTCGCGAGCGGCTGCTCGAGGCCCTGAAGCCGTCGATTGCCGAGTGGATCCGAGAAGAGCTGATGGGCGCTGCCCACTCCGTCGGCGCGCAGATGCTCCGCCCGACCCCCGACGCCTTTGCGCGGGCCGCCGAGCGGCTGCAACTCGTGGCTTGACCCGCTGGGTCTTCGGACCCGGCTCCTTCACCCGGAACTGCCCCGGCGGCGCCGGATGTGGGAGCCGGACCTCACAACCCAGCCCCTCCTTCAACTTCATACGTCTGGTTGTCCGGCTTACATGCCGGCCCGGGGTGACGAGTACGACGCGGTCCTCCGAGAGCAGCAGCCAGTTGTGCCACCCGCGGCCGTTGCGCTGCCCGTCGGTCAGGAGCGGGACCCCGTCCAGCTCCTGACCGACGGAGAACGCAACAGCAAGGGAGAACTTGATGCGTCACAACGGACGTACCCCGCTTCTGGCGAGCACGATGCGGCCCGAACACCTCAACCTTCGCGAAGGCGATCCCCGCATGGCGGTCTGCCCCGACTGCCAGACCTGGCACCGCCTCACCCGCTCAATGATTACCCCGCACCGCTCCAGCGACGGCGTTATCGCCTCCAACGACAGGCCGCGGCGCTTCTTCGGCGAAAAACCGGCCGGCGGTCGCCGCTGCCCCGGCAGCGCACAGCGCATCACTATCGACATCACCGTCGAGCAGTGGGGCGAGAAGTTACTCACGGCTGAGAGCACGGCGACCGGCCTCCGCTCCGCCCGGCAGCACTACAAACCGCTCCCCGCGCCGGCCAAGCCCGTCGCCAGGATGACTCCGGCACCGGTGAACGCGGCCGACGCGCTCACCGCCTACCGCGAGCACCTCAAGAAGTGCCAGGCCAGGAACACGGTCGATCGCTGCGGCAGCACCCACCGCTGCGCAGACGGCGCCCGGCTCGCCGCACTGTACGACCAGCTGAAGCGAACCCAGCCACACCGAGACCGCGAGCACCAAGACGATGCCCGCGTCGATGCACTGCTCACCCGCTACCGGGCGGCCAAAGCCACGAAGAACACCGCAGCCGAGTGGGCAAAACACCGCGAAGACACGGTCGACGCAAAGAAGGCCACAGCCAAGCGCAGCGGCACGACCGTTGAAGAGGCCAACAACGCATGCCGGATCCGCCCGGCCGAGACGGTTTCCGAGTTCCGCGGCTCGGCCTTCCACTGCTGACCACTTGAGCTGAACACCGACGAACGACCACGGCCGCCGCCACCCGCACATGCCGGGTGGCGGCGGCCGTGGCTGCTCGTACAGCAGTCACGGGGCCAACTGGCCCTGAATGCGACGGACCCCCGGGGGTGCAACCCCGGGGGTCCGTCTTCGCAGGTCACCTACCTGAAAGGACGACCTACGCATGCACAGGATGACATCTACTCAGGCCCGGCATACACGCCGGGCCGTACTCCAGTCCGCAATCGACGCCAGCGCCCACTGCGCCACCGCCGACCCGGACCTATGGTTCCGTACCGACGGCGAGCCCCAAATCACCTGGCAGGCCCGCCGTGCCGAGGCGATCCGGGTCTGCAACGGCTGCCCGGTTCGTGCCGCGTGTGAGGAACTCGCGCTCCGCGACGGCGACGGCAACCACCGTGTCGACGACATGGTGCGTGGTGGTCTCTCCGGTACCCAGCTCGCCGCCGCCCGTACAGCTGAGGCCGACCGCCTCACCGCCGTAGTCGACGGGGACCGGGACACCGAGGGCCGCCTGCTCGACGACCTGTCCATCGAGCTCCGCACCCAGGCCGGCCTCAACCCGGACGGCCGCCGCCACGGAGGCCGTCTCCGCCAGGACGAGAACCGGACCGAGCAGAACCTCCCGATCCGGGCCCTCGCCGCCAGCATCCGCCAGATCCGTACCGCCCGCCGGGCGCACGCCGGCTGGGGTGTGGCGGCATGGCCATCACCCTCACCCCGTATGCCGGGACGATCGACGACATCCGGCGCGAGGACGACTGCGGCGGGGACGACGGCCGCGGATACGAGCGGGACGAGACGGACAAGCTCCACCGAGTCGTGCGCCAGCTGGTCGCCGACGTCAACGACCGTGCCCGGGCCGCCAGCCGCCGAGCATGCCGCACCCTCGCCGAGATGGCGCCGGGCTACACCCGCCACCCGGTCCAGCGGCTCATCCTCCCGCTCAATTTCCGGGCGGCAGACGACGCTTGCGTGCTGTGCGGCTACTGGACGTGCCGCTGCGGCAGTACAGGGGCGGCCCGATGACCACCTGCACCTCCTGCGGCGGCTCTGGCCAGCAGATGGTCACCGTCAACCATGTCGGTGCCGATGGCACCCCCTACCAGGGCGTCGAGATGCAGACCTGCACCGACTGCAACGGCTCCGGACAGACGAGCTGACTGAGCCCTGGACCTCCAGATACGCGGTGCCCGCATCGCCCGCCACGGGGCGGTGCGGGCCATTACCGCACACGGTTTGGCCCACCCACTCCCCCTCGCCCTGCTCGCGGCCGCCGCCACGGCGGCCGCGAGGGCCTTGGGCGCCGGCCACTCCGTCACCGATATCCACCCTCGCCCCGAGAGGCACCACCTCCGATGGCTGACGACCTGCACGCCCGCTATATACGCGCCACCGACACCTGGCGCGCCCACCGCATGGGCTGCCCCACCTGCCAGCACGGCACCCCCTGTGAGGCCGGTGCCCCACTTGCCCAGCGACTCGAGCGCCTGCAAGACGCCTACCTGAACCGCCGTCGCACCTGAATTGATCAGAAGGAGAAGGCATGGAAATGCCGAAGCGTTTACAGAAGCCGCGTGGGATGGTCCTCTCCATCCTGGGGGTGATCACCCTGGCTGTGGCCGTCCTATCGGTGGCCGTGACCTACGACATCCTCGAGCCCTGGTTCGGAGGGTGGGCCGTGCCCACCGTCGGCGCCCTGGATGCCCTGTGGGTCGTCTTCCAGGCAACGGAGATCCTGGCCGGCAACAACAAGTCCCGCGCCCGGCGCGTCCAGTACGCCGGGCTGGCACTCACGCTCATCAACGCCGCCGTCCCCACAGCTCACCTGATCCTGGCCGCCAAGGGCGGCGCGCCGCTCGACCTGGCCGTTGTCATCACCCCGATCGCAGTCATCGCGACCAAGGGCGCTTGGTGGATGGCCCTACCCTCGCTCGGCCGTCCGGTGTCCGACACGACACGGCAGAACCTCGCCACCAAACGACAGACTGTGGCGGACCGCCTGGAGGAGATGGAGGCGGAAGCCGCGCACCGCATCGAACTGCTGGAGCTCGCCACCACGCTGGAGACGCGAGTCGCAGCAGCCGAAACGAACTACCGCGTGTCGGTCCTCAAGGCCCAGCAGGACATGACCCAGCAGCTCCACGGGCAGGCCGAGACAACCGAGAAGACCATCGCGGAGAAGCCCCTTCCCGCGTCGGTCGCGGCGATCCGGCTCCCGGAGCTGGAGGGCTGGGAGCCGACCGCGCCCGCCCTGCCCGGCACAGCCGTCACCAACCGGCACGCCCTCGGCACGCAGGTCAGCGGCCTGCCACTCGAAAACGGCACACCGTCCGGCACACCTGACGGCACACCGGCACAGCGAACGGCACGGGCCGCCGCCCTCGCGGACCTCGCAGCCGTGGCGGGTGTGCCCGTCCCCGAGCCCGGCGAACCGCTGACCGACGGTCAGCTTGACGTCGTGCTGCGGCACCTGCGGTACGTCGATGACCCGCCACAGTCCTACCGCCAAGCCCGCGACAGCTTCCGCGACAACGGCTACATCGGCTCCGAGGAGCGGGTGCGCCGCGCCTGGAGTGCCCTGATGGCGAAGGAAAAGGTCGGCGGCCCTCAGGTCGACAGGGACGGGGGAGCCGAGCAGGCCGAGGAGGAGGAGCCCGAGGACGCGGGCGCCTGACCCGCGGACACCGGACATCTGTCCGGCACCACCGATGCAGCCCAGCCATCACGACGGCTGGGCTGTGTCGTGACTGCCGGAAAACAACGCAGTCGAACGGTGCAGAACCGGTGAGTGATCCGGGGAGCGAGAGCGATCAATCGCAGACCCGGAAAGCAGATCCGGAAAGCACCGCGAAAACCCGAACGGAATTGTCAGGGACGCGATTTGCGCTCGCCAGTTCTCATCTCAGGTGACACGAAAATAGGGTGGGATATGGGGAAGAAACAGCAGTACAAGCACAACAACGAGGACACATACGGGCAGTTGGCCGGCGCGATCGGTGGCCTTGTCATCATGTTCGGCGTTCTGGCCGCCATCAAAGACAAGTTGGGCCTGTCTTGGCCGGCCACTGTTCTCCTTACCGCAGGGGCATTGGTCGCGCTCGGCTATCTGGCCTGGCGGCTCCGCACGGCCGTCGCTCGTCTGTTGGCGGGCGACGCGAACGCTGTCGTGGCCCTGAGCCATGATGCGCCCGACAAGGGCGCAGACAGGGCCCCTGTGGGTGCCGAGGCTGTCCCGACTCATCCGGGCCTGACCACGGTTCTGAGCCGGGCCGGGGCCATCGGCAAGGACGAGGTCATTCTCGCGGATGACGTCAGGACCGAGCAGCTGCCCGAGGTGGGGACCCTCTACGACTTCTTGGTGCCCCTGGGCCGTACGCATGAGGATGTCGCCAAGAAGCTGGGGCCTGTCGCGTCGATGTTCGGCGTTACCCGTCTGCATCTGAAGCTGGAGGCGAGCAGAAAAACCGAGCGCCGTGTGCGCTTGTTGGTGCTGGACGAACCTCCGTTCAGCCGCTCGTTCCCCGCGCCGACCCGCAGCGAGATCCAGACGTTCGCGGGAGTTCCGCTCGGGCATGAGGTAACCGGCAAGCTCGCCGGGGTGGCGACGTTCGACAAGGCGTCGCTGCTGATTGGCGGCATGACCCAGATGGGCAAGACGACGCTGGTCAACGGGCTCATCACATGCCTGCTGATCGCGTACGGCGAGTTCGATCTGTATCTGCTCGATGGGAAACTCTGTGGGCTGACAAAATTCGAGAAGCTTGCTGTCCGCTATGAGGCGTCCGATAGTCCGGTCGTTTTGGAGAGCATTCTCGATGAGCTGCTTGCCCGTGTGGACAGCCGGTATACGGAGTTGCAGAACGCCATCCGGTCTCGGCAGCCTGCACCGGTCTTTAAGCCGGTGTTCTTCATCATCGATGAGGCTGCCGACTTCTTCACCCACAACGGCACCAACGAATCGAAAGACTTGGTGCGCCGTGTAGAGGACAAGTCGCGGTCCCTGGTCGCGAAGTCTCTGGAATCCGGCATTTCCACGGTGATGCTGACCCAGCGCCCGGCAAACGATGCAATTCCGGTGAAGGTACGCGACCAATTCCTCTACCGAATGTGCCTGTACGTGGCATCGGAAGGCAGCGCAAAAGTCGCCCTCGGAGACTCATATTTCGACACGGTGGCCCCGATCCACCCGGCACTCCTCGACGCAAACATCAAGGGTCAGGGAGTCCTCTTCGCCAATGGGACGTCCACCCTGATTCGCGGATTCAACTTCCCGGACCAATTCATCTGGGAGACAGTCGATGAAGCGTTTACGCGACGAGAAAAAGCAATCCCTGAATCCCCACTCAAGCAGGCCATCAACCTGATGCAGAACAACGGGGTGGACTTCATGCCCACCCCCGACCTGGCCGCGTCCCTCGGAATCACGGAAACCGACCCAACAGAACGCGGTAAACGCTTGAAAGCGCTTCTCGACGTTCCCGCGGACAAAGGACCGAAGGGCGTACGCGGGTATCGACTGGCCGACCTCACCGCAGCCGCTATGTCCCGATCGTGACCGCCCCCGGCACCGCCAGACAACCGCACCGCCACCGCCACCGCACCGCCACCCCCACTCATCGGTGGCGGTGCGGTGGCGGTGGTCCGGCGCTCCCCGGGCGGTCACCCGTGGCGGCCCTGACCAGCAAAAACACTCAAAACTCCAGGAAAGGAGGTGGGGCCGTTGCGTGCCGCTGCAGCCGTCTCCATCGGTGTAGGTGCCACTGCGGCCGTTCTCGTGGCCGGCCTCGTACAGGCCGCCAACGAGAACCCCGCCATAGGGAAGGTGCTCAGCCTGTCCGTGCCCACCAAATACAGGAGCTTGGTCGAGGAGGCAGGGAAGACCTGCCCCGAGGTCAGCCCGAACCTGTTAGCCGCCCTCCTCACCCAGGAATCCGGCTTCAACCCGAAAGCGTCCTCACCGGCCGGCGCTCAAGGCATCGCGCAATTCATGCCCTCCACGTGGGAGACCCACGGAATCGACGGCAACTCAGACGGCAAGCGCAATGTGTGGGACCCGGAGGACGCGATCCCCTCAGCAGCCGGATACCTGTGCGACATGGCCAAGGACGTCAACGACGTTCCCGGCAACAAGCGGAACAACATGCTCGCCGCCTACAACGCCGGGAGCAGCGCCGTCCACAAATACGGCGGCGTCCCTCCCTACCGGGAAACACAGAACTACGTCCGGTCCATCAGCGCACTCGCTGACGTTCCGTCCGGCGGAAAAATTACGACCACCGAACAAGCCGCCACCGCCATCAACGCAGCAAGCGGAAAACTCGGAACCCCTTATTCATGGGGCGGAGGCAATACAAATGGCCCCAGTACCGGGTCCTGCTGCTCCCCCAACGGGAGTTCCGGAAAGAACCTCAAGGGTTTCGACTGCTCCGGACTCACGCTCTATGCCTACGCCAAGGCCGGAATCACCCTGCCCCGCACGGCAGCACAGCAATATGCCGCCTCAGAACCGGTAAAGCCCGGACAGAAACGCCCCGGAGACCTCCTCTTCTACGGAAACAGCCCCAGCAGCATTCACCACGTCGCCATCTACGTGGGAAGCGGCTACATGATCGAGGCCCCCCGGCCCGGCACGTCAGTTCGCTTTTCCTCCATCGACTCAATGTCCGACCTGTATGCGATCGCACGCCCCCTACGTCACGCGAACAAGGAGATCTGACCCGTGAGCAAGCTCGTTTTCCTCGCCAAGCCCGTCGACATGTCCGGCGGCTTCAAGGACTTCTTCGACACGATCGGCCTCACCGGCGGCGGGCTCGTCACCAAGGGCATCGCCGCCGTGATCGCCATCATCGCGATTCGCATGCTGCTCCAACTGTCCAACGACCCCAAGGGCGCCCTGCAGAAGGGGAGCATGGCGCTGGGCACTCTCTTCGTCGCCGTCATCCTCGCGCTCTACGGCGACACCCTGTTCTCGACCGTGACGAACGCGAAGGGCTGAACATGCCCGACAAGGACCCTTGCGGCCTGATCACGGGCATCGCCAAGAAGATGTGCGAGAACGACTGGGAACCCGAGGGAGGCGGGTCCTCCGACACCGGTGGCGATGGAATCACCCAAGGGGCCTCCGAGCACGTCAACCACCTCGCCAAAACGCTGATCAAAACGCTCAAGGGGCTGCTCGCCCCCAAGCACGCGTGGGCGCCGGAGAAGACCGACAATCCGGTGTACCAGCAGTTCTTATGGCTCGGGCAACATCTGGCCATCGCCATTTTGATCTGCGTGATCGTCGTGTGCGCCCTGACCGCATGGCAGGGCACACCCCGCCTCAAGCAACTCGGCGCATCCACAGGATGGACGCTGGCCGCCGTCGCCGGCATGGCGTCCGTCCCAGGGGTGGTGATGCTGCTGAACCAGGCCGTGAGCTCCGCGTTCACGACCGCGTTCGACAGCAACCAGTCGACCCTCCTCAAAACCATCAGCAAGGACCTGGATCACGGGGCAGATTCGGGGAATCCCGTGGCGATCCTGATCATCATCTCCGCACTCGTCGTAGCGCTGGCGTTCGCAGCGCTGGTGTTCATGACGCGCCAGCTCGGGATCCTCGCGTTCGTGCTCATGGCCCCCCTGGTCCTGGCCTCTATGGCTCGCGGGGGTGACACGTCCGCAGTCCGCGCCTGGGCGATGCGTCTGCTGGGGCTGATGTTCGCCCCATTCGCGTTGCTGCTTGTCAGCCCGTTCGTCCAGATGGTCAAGGGTTCGCTCGTGATGGATGCCGTGCTCCTGGTCGCGGCGGACGCGCTGATGCTGCGGATGATCTTCCACGGGATCCCGTACTTCGGTCCCAAGATCGCAGGAGCCGCACGCGGCTTCGTGGAGAGCCGGACGACCAACCCGCTCGCACGGGCGGTAGTCCGGG